>JBATDG010000082.1:0-7729 GCA_049663345.1 Bacteroidota bacterium | reverse complement strand
CTCATCCGCGCCGCAGGCGCTCACCGCAGGCGCACGCCGTCGAATACTTCGAATACCGTATCGATTCGGCCGAAGGGCGCGGAGATCTGGACGCCGGCGATGGATTCCTTGATTTCTTCCAGCGTCTCATGTGCGATGGCGATGCCTTCGGCATATCCCGCTTCCTTGGATTCGGCATGGCGGCGCAGACGCTCCATGATCGGATCGGGCACGTGACAGCCCGGCACTTCATTGTTCATGAATTCCGCGTTGCGAAGGGAAGCGAGCGGCCAGAGTCCGGCGATCACAGGGATACGCACATGTTCGATGCGACGCATGAAATTATGGAAGAGATCGAGATCGAAGACGGGCTGCGTGACAATGTATTCCGCACCGGCTTCAACCTTCCAGTCGAGGCGGCGGAGTTCCTGATCCATGTTCACGGCTCCGGGATTCGCGGCGACGCCGATATGCATGCCGGCGGGCGGACCAATAGGATTGCCCGCGATGTCGAGACCGTGATTGAGACGGTTGATGATGTTGACAAGTCCGATCGCATCTACATCGAACACAGCAGTCGCGTCAGGATAATTTCCGAGTTTGGGCGGATCGCCCGTTACGGCGAGAATGTTGCGAACGCCTAGCGCCCAGGCGCCGAGAAGGTCGGATTGAATGCCGATAACGTTGCGGTCGCGGCAGGCGTAATGCAGAACGGTTTCTATACCGACCTCGCGCTGTATCAGAGCAGCCATGGCCATGGCGGACATTCGCGCGCTGGCACGCGGACCGTCGGGAATGTTGATGACATCCACCCCGTAATAAAACAACCGCCGTGCTTTCTCTATTTCGCTCTGGGGAGACACGCCGCGGGGCGCGACCAATTCCACCATGCTGACAAAATGTCCATCTGACAGTCTGCGCGCCAGCCGTGATTTCTCATCACGAGGAAGAATGCTGATGTCCGTCGGAGTTTCGAATGTTCTGGTCTGAACTACCGGCACCTGGCTCTTGAAGCCGTAGGCGCTGATGGCGTTTCGCATCAGCTTGATGTGCTCGGGACCCGTTCCGCAGCAGCCGCCGATGACATTCGCTCCCGCCTGAATGTACCGCTTTGCGTAAGTGCCGAGATACTCCGGCGAGGTCATGTAGATGTTGCGGCCGTCGACGTTTTTCGGCTTTCCCGCATTCGGCATGATGGAAATCGGTTGGTCGGTCAGGTCCCGTACCTGCTCGAGCCAGTTGAGCATGCCGCTCGGACCCACCGTGCAGTTAACTCCGATCACATCCGGATGCATTTCGACAAGCTGCCGCACGAGCACTTCCGGACTCGCACCGGTCAGCGAACTCGTATCATCATTGATGGTGATATGGGCGATCACAGGTTTGTCGCAGCAGTTGCGAACTGCGAGAATCGCCTGCTCGAGTTCCTCCGGATAAATGAAGGTTTCGAGCACGAAGAGATCGACTCCGCCTGAGCATAATGCACGGACCTGCCGGGCAAACAGCTCCTGCGCTTCCTCGCGCGAAAGAGGGCCGAGCGGCTCCATCTGCGTGCCCAGCGGACCCATCGATCCGGCAACATACACATCCTCTCCGGCGGCGGCTCTTGCGATTTCTGCACCGCGTCGATTGATCTCCTCAAGCTTGTCGAGCAAACCATGCGCCGCGAGTTTGACTGGATTCGCACCGAAAGTATTGGTCTCAATGACGTCCGACCCAGCCTGCACGTAATCCCGATGCACCTGCTCGACCAGCGTGGCGTTGCTCAGATTCAGTTCGTCATAGCATTTATTGATGAACACGCCCCGCCGGTAAAATTCCGTGCCGATGCCTCCATCAAAAAGTACAACCCCCCGGGCCAGACGATCCAGAAACGCTTCACGCATGTTGTTTATTCCTTTCTTCCTTGTGCTGTCGATTCTGTGCTTTCGGCTGCCGTCCTTTGAGGACGGGGGTGGGGATGGCGCCATGCTTCGAACCCAGGGCTAAAGCCCTGGGCTATGATCTTTCGCCCCTCCGGGGCTTGGTCCTTATTCCTGCCTACTGCATCCGCAAGGCGCCGCCATCCGCCATCAGCCATCAGTCATTAGCCATCAGCCATCAGTCATTATCCCAGTCCCAGCTGTACCAAATCATGCATATGCACAATGCCGATCGGGACCCGGGCCTCGTCGGTGACGATCAGCTGCGTGATCTTATGCTCTTCCATCAACTCGAGAGCACTTGCAGCGAGGGTGTTGGAGAGAATGGTCTTGGGCTTGCTGTTCATGACGTCCACGGCGAGCAGATTTTTCATATCCGTGTCGCGTTCGAGCAGGCGGCGGAGATCGCCATCGGTAATCATGCCAGCCAATTTCCCGGCATCGTCGACGACGCAGGTGGCGCCCAGACGCTTCGAGGTGATTTCCAGAATTGCGTCCTTGAGCGGCACCGCCTGATGAACGCAGGGCATCTGATCACCTTTGTTCATGATTTCGTTGATGCGCAGCAGCAGCCGTTTTCCGAGTCGGCCGCCTGGGTGGAAGAGGGCGAAATCCTCAACGGTAAAGTCCCGTTTCTTCAGCAAAGCGACAGCCAGCGCGTCGCCGACCGCGAGCGCTGCGGTACTGGAAGCGGTGGGAGCGAGGTTATGCGGACAAGCCTCCTCGTGCACGCTGGCATCGAGAACAACATCCGAATTGTCGGAAAGCGAGGATGGCCCTGTGTTCCCGAGAATTGATATAATCTTTACGCCGATGCGGAGGAAAATAGGCAGAATCAGCTTTAATTCTTCGGTGACCCCGCTTTTCGAGATAAGGAGCACAACATCCTCTTTTCGCACCATGCCAAGGTCCCCGTGTATCGCGTCTCCCGGATGCAGATAGATTGCGGGGGTGCCGGTGCTGTTCATCGTCGCGACGATTTTCCGCGCGATAAGACCGCTTTTACCAATGCCGGCGACGATCACGCGTCCGTTGCTCTGGTAGATCAGCTCTACTGCAGCCGCGAATTCCTCTCCGATACGATCGACCATTGCGGCCAGTGCTTCGGCTTCTATGCGTATGACTTCACGGCCGTTTTCGATGATGCGGGTATCTGTCATTGTGCTGCCTTATTCTCCGAGAAATTGGACTACCAGTTCACGGGAGCGGGGACGGTTGTCATAATCGATCAGCACCACCTGCTGCCATGTGCCGAGCAGGAGCTTGCCCTGACCGAAAGGGATAGTGATGTTGGGACCTATGAGAGAGGCGCGGACATGCGAATGTCCGTTGCCGTCATTCCAGGTCTCTTCGTGGAAATAGCGCGCGTTGCGCGGAATCAACCGCTCCATCAGCAGCGAAAAATCCTTTTTCAGCCCTGGTTCATACTCGATGGTTGTGAGTCCGGCAGTGGAGCCCGGGACGAACACAACGATTTGTCCGGTCTTCAGTTTATGCTTTTGCAGCAGCAGTGAAAGGCGGTCTGTGAGATCGATCATGTCGCTGTCGCCGCGAGTGTCGATACTGAGGGAATCGTTGATGATAGTCATACGGGTACTTTAGCGAGGTCGTGAGCTGTCAGTGTACGATAATTTTTGATATAGAAAAGCAGATTGTCCTTTACGAAAAACGAATCGACGCCAGGCGCGGTAGACTCATCGACGATAGTATCGCGGAATAGTATCGCTCCGCTCTCCGAATTCACCGCAGCGAACTCCTGCTTGAGGCTGCGCTGCTTCCCGGGTAGGGCGTCATGCCAGGAAATCAGCAGTAATGAATCTTCATGAAGAACGTCAAGATTGCCTGTGACGGTTGACGGGTCCACTACCGCGTAAACCTTTTCGCGCATCGAGCTGTACGCGGGATGCGCTTCATCAAAATTCTCCGGATAGCGATATCCCGCAAAAATATCCTGTGCGTTGAGAATCGCCCGCATGGTATTGACGCTCTCGTTCTGGATTCCGAGTTCATCGGTAACCGAACCGTCCTCGTTCGAAAGGCGCATGACATGCAATCCGTCGAAGCGCTGCTCGGAAGCATAAACGCTGCCGTCGAAGGAGAGGAGATAGGCGAGTTCGGTATTTTTCCAGAGCGGCGCAGCGCTGTCAAGATCGTAGGCGAAGATTCCGAGATGCTGCGGCATATCAGGTTTTCGGAAGCCGTGCAGGAAAAATCGCCCGCCGTCAATGTCCTCCAGTCCGATCCACCAGGGCTCGTCCAGCCGCAGATTGTTCCATCGGATATTGCCGTCCGCTTCATCGCAGCAGAAGAACCAGGAGGTTTTCGCCGCCAGATCCCTGGCTTCGCCGAGGATGCGTCCGCTGCCCGAAAATTTCAGGGTCCAGAGCGTCGCACCGGTGTCGAGCCGCCAAGCGGGCTGCCAGGGATAGGAAGGGGGGCGTCGGAACAGCTTCATCGGTTTTGATTTCCGCCTTTCTGGGGACATTTTACTGATTCGTAGCATCACAAACTGTAATTTATACAAACATAACGCAAGAAACACCGGCCGGGAGTGGCGAATGCAATGACGGAGAACGCTGAAGGAAAATATCGAAACACCGTTGGCAGCATCGTCAGCTGGGCGCTTCTCCGTGCGGCTATCGTCATCGCAGTCTCGCTCTTCGTTATCGAATACGTGCATTGGCTCGATTACACCACCTGGGTGCTCATGACGCTTATCATGATATATGCAGCGGTGATTCATCCCATGCAGGTTCAATACCGGATCTACACAGATGAGACCCGCACTGTAATGGAAGGCTCGCTCTGCTCATCCTGCAAGTACTTCGAACCCACGGGCGTTCTCTGCTCGAAACTTGATGAGCATGTGACCGAGGATGTTATTCCCTGCGAAGGCGAGCTGTGGGAACCGAAGTAGATGGCTGATAGCTGATAGCTGATAGCTGATGGCTGATGGCTGATAGCTGATAGCTGATGGCTGATAGCTGATAGCTGATGGCTGATAGCTGATGGCTGATGGCTGATGGAAGATATGGAAGCAGGAGTCCCGCAGGGACGGCATTCGCAGAACCCGGGGCGCGAGCCCCGGGACAGAAACACCACACGACAGGATAACGAGAATGAAAGCCCAAACAATACTCGCAATGACAGTGATCTTCCTCTTCGCGGCATGTGGAGGCGGTGAGAAAAAGGATGGAAACACGGAAGGTATGGATACGGCAGCGATCGAGCAGCTCGCACAGAAGGGACAGGAGATTTTCCGCGACCGGCATCTGGGAGAGTCCGGCGTGGCGTGCATGGACTGCCACACCGACTACGATGAAAACGGTAAAAACGACGGCCGCATCAGGGCAGGTCACAGCATTCTCGGCGCACACAAGCGCACTCAAACCTGGAACGGAGAATTCAGCGGCAACGCTCTTCGCCGCACCGCCGCGGGCGCCGCGAAATGCGCCTATCAGTTCCAGGCCCGCGGGGAAAGCATCGAAACGGCGCTGAGCGAACAGGAAGCCGCGGCGCTCATGGCGTTCTATCAATATGTATCCACTTCCGACGAACCGCCCATGCTCAACTGGAGCGCGGTGACTTATCCCGGTGACCCGGATTTCAGCGTAGATGCCTTGAAGACAGAAATGGAGACCATCGAGAGTCTGCGCGGCGACGCGGGGCGGGGTGAGGAAGTGTTCGGCATGGCCTGCGCGTTCTGCCATGAAAACGGATTGGGACCCGCCATGCGCATAGTCAAACGCAAGGTTGAATACCTGCCGCAGAATGTGCGTACCGGCGACGAAACAATGCCGTTCTTCTCCCGCGACAAACTCACAGATCAGGATATCGCAGACATCAAGGCCTTTATTTCGCAGTAAGGCCTTCATTCCACAGTATCAGCTGGCGAAGCCCGCAGCGGTTTTTTTCCGAATCTCCCCCGGGTCTCACCCGGACGGGCTTGTGCAGTCATGTGACGCTTCTCCAAGTCGTTGATTTTATTTTACATGGGAAAAATTATTAACGGTCTTGGTATCTGTTTATTTTTTTCCCATTTTTGGTGATGGACCGATAACACATTTGTATCGAAGTAACCCGTCGAATGTGACCCAAGGCATGCCATCCCATAATCTTACCAATACATTCTCCCTTTCCGACCCCTCGCCTTTTCTTTTCCATGCAACAATACAAAGGAAGGTATCATGAGCACGGGTGCTTACGCGTTCCTCCTGTTTGGAGATTCAGAGCATATGGTTCCCGGCATTGAGACAGTGAGAAAATTTCCTGCCGTGACGGGCTGGTACGCTGTCGATGGCCATTATCATCTCGCACTTGTCCTCTCCTCCGCAGATGAAAGTCTGCGTGCGGAGCTGTTGGCGCTGCCGGGAGCGCAGGATCTTCTCTTCTGTCCGGTGGAAAATGAAATCATCGGCGGCTTCACGCCCGATAAAGAACGCTGCCATGCCTGGCTGACAATGGAAATCGACGCCGCAAAGCGCGAGGACCTTGAAAATCAGATGCAGCATCTCGAAGGCGCTCCCTTTGGTGCGCTGGCTTTTGGCAGCTTCGGCTGCGTGGCTGCGGTAAGCGGCGATTCCTTTGAACAAATCGACAAGATCGTTGATCAGCGAATTCGTCCCCTCGATGGCGTGCTGCGCGTGAAAAGGGACCGGATCATCGACCTCATCCAACTTTAGAGGCAGACACATGGTAGAACAACACTCTGAAGAATTCAAGCAGTTTAACGTCGACCTCTGGAAATTCGACGGCCATGAGGGTGCGCTCATCCCATTGCTGCAGTCGGCGCAGGACACCTACGGTTACGTACCGGAGAAAGCCATGCAGTATATCAGCAACGTGACGGGGATTCCCGCAGCGGAGATATACGGCGTTGTGACATTCTATGCTCAGTTCCGCACGCGGCCGCTGGGCAAAAACATCATTCGTGTTTGCAACGGGACCGCCTGCCACGTCAACGGCGTGAAAATGCTGTACAGTACGCTGCAGGAAGAACTGAGCATTAACTACGAAGAAACCACCGAGGACGGGCTTTTCTCTCTCGTCTCGGTCGCCTGTATCGGCTGCTGCTCGCTCGCGCCGGTGCTCACGATCAACGGCGAAGTGTTTGGCCGGCTGACGGCGGCAAAGACACGGAAGATCTTCCGCGACTTCAAAAGTCGCGTCAAGGCAACCGAACAGTAACGCGGATAGGTGCATACATGAAAACAGTACTCGTAGGACTCGGAACCTGTGGCATCTCCGCAGGTGGAGAGAAAGTTTACCGGGCGCTCCAGGAAGAACTCAAGGAGCATCCGGGCGCATTCGTGCTCAAAGAGACCGGCTGCATCGGCATGTGCTACCGTGAACCTCTGGTCGAAATCCAGGACGGCAACGGCGAAGCCCACCTCTACGCAGAGGTGACACCCGAGCGCGTCGGCCGCATTATCGAAGAGGATGTCCTCGGCGACACAAGCATCGAGGAATGGCTCGCTCTCGGCAACGGCAGGGAAGCGGGGTTTTTCGACAATCAGGTCCGAATCGTGCTGCGCAACAGCGGCATTATCGATCCCGGTTCGATTGAAGAATACATCGCCCGCGATGGCTACAAGGCGCTGCGCAAGGCCCTGACGGAAATGACGCCCGAAGACATTATCCGCGATGTGCTCGACTCCGGTCTGCGCGGACGCGGCGGCGGCGGTTTCCCCACCGGCAAGAAATGGGAATTCACCCGCGGATCGAAAGGCGACAAGAAATACATTATCTGCAATGCCGACGAAGGCGATCCCGGCGCATTCATGGATCGGTCGGTGCTGGAAAGCGATCCGCACTCAGTGCTCGAAGGC
>JBATDG010000081.1:0-16025 GCA_049663345.1 Bacteroidota bacterium | reverse complement strand
AGGCGCTCCGCGGTCCTGTGATCAAGTTCTGTCGCGGAGCAGGTGCTCTGCGGTCCTGTCGGAGGTTTAGTGGGGAGAGCCCATGCCGGAATCGGCTTCGGGAGCTGCATCGCCGCCGCCGACGGGGGGATGTCCCGAGGGCATGCCGCCCATTGGCTTGGGTTCGGTCAGCTTGACATCTTTCGGCGGAAGGAACATGTCGGCAGAAGTCGAGATGTCGGTTTCAATTTCAACTGCGGTCATCGTGAGTTCCTGCTCGCCCATCGAAATGCTGGAGCGGAGGGTCAGACCTTCCCACATGGAGATCTTCATGCCCATCATCGGCAATGAATACACATCGCAGATTTTTCCGAGCACTGTGTCTTTACCGATCTTTTCGCCCTGGCTGCGGAGAATGAAGGCTTCCTGGAAGTTCTTTTTCTCGTCCGCAGTGAAGTCACGCACCATTGCTGCGAGACGGGAAGTGTCATGCAGGCTGCGTGTGCCTTCCTTTGTCGCCAGATTGATCGTGTACTGCGTCGTGTCGTTGATGATATCGAGCTGATGAACATCCTGCTTCATTCCGCTCATGCTGAAGCTCATTTCGTCGAGCTGGCTCTGATACATGCCGTAGTTGGCGATGAGATGCGTTTTCTTTCCGGAGGCCGCGCCGCCGTATTCGTACACAACGCGTGCACTGGCTACATTATAAAGCTTGATTGCCGGGGGGGTAGTGCTGAGTCCGTCGCCGCCCTGGTTCGAGCAGGCGCCCAGAACAAGTGCGAATGAAAGGAGAGTCAGAATGGATAACCGAGTGGGCATAGATTCCTCTGTGTGAGTCAAGTTGAAATCGGGATCTTGTGGGCAGTGAGGGGGTCGAACCCCCGACCTTCTGGGTGTAAACCAGACGCTCTGAACCAACTGAGCTAACTGCCCGAAAGAATGCATCTCTCAAATATACGAAACCCCGATTGGAAATGAAGGGGTAATCCACCATCTTTTATAACTTTCATAAAAACGTTTTTTCGTGCACAAAAAGGCGAAGCCATGATTCGAGTCACGTTTTTTATTGACCGCGGTGAAGAAAGCGGAGCCTATGCAGAGCAAACCTTTCTCCCGATGCTGCGGGAACTGCCCGGTCTGCGCCGGCTGGAAGCCGCAACTGTGATCGCCACTGCGGCAGGGGCAGTGCGCGCAAAAATCATTATCGATCTGCTCTTTGACGACGAAGCACAAATGAATCTGGCGTTCGCATCAACCGAGGGACGACGCATCTCCCGCGAAATCATGAACACCGCGGGTGCAGGGCTCGAGATGGTGACTTCGGAATCCCTTGCCGTATGACAGAAAACACCGTAAATTTCCTTGTTGCTTTACAATTGAAAAACAGCTCCCTCCATGAAATTCGATACAATCGTCGTCGCCACACGTAATGCGCATAAGGTTGAGGAAATCCGGGCCATGCTCGCCGGTCTTCCGGTTACTGTAAAGGATCTCCGTGATTTTCCGGATTGTCCTGAAGTTGATGAGGACGGCGAGACTCTTGAAGAGAATGCATTGAAGAAAGCGAGAGTCGCGCATCAGTGCACAGGACTCCCCGTCATCGCCGACGATACCGGTCTCGAGGTGTATTATCTCCTTGGAGCACCCGGAGTATATTCGGCGCGCTACGCCGGAGAGGCTGCGACCTACGCGGACAACAACCGAAAGCTGATCCACGCAATGACGCAAGTGCCGGCACGCCGGCGCCAGGCGCGCTTCCGCTGCGTGGTAGCCCTCATCTCAAAAGGAAAGGAAGAGCTCTTCGAAGGCAAGGTGGAGGGCGATATACTTTATGCTTCGCAGGGGACGAATGGCTTCGGCTACGACCCGATATTTCGTCCCGAAGGCTTTACTCAAAGCTACGCTGAACTCACTTCCGACCAGAAAAACAGCATCAGCCATCGCGCGCGCGCGATCTCCGCATTCATTTCATTTCTTAAATCCTGAAAAGAGGCCGCCATGCGCAGCTCCCTGCTACTCCCGCTTTTTGCCGCTGTCCTGCTCCTCGCCTCTTGTGCCGAGGATGCGCCCACGATCAATAATGATGGCGTGAAGCTTCTCGCCGACGCCGGCTACTATCCGACGCTCCCGGGATGTACGTGGGATTATCGGGTGGACAGCATCCGAGGCAGCGTGACGCAGAAAGGCGTGGCAATGGTGCGGGCGACGACGGCAGGCACCGTCGCAAACGACTCGGTGGAATACCGCGTGCAGGTCAATCAGGTCACCAGCAACGGCGGCGCCACTGTCGAATATGATACGGCATATGTTCGCAAGGCAGCCGAAGGCGTGCGCTTGTCGAGTCCCGGCATGCAGACGCTCAGCGGACTTCCCAACCTCCCGGGACTTTCGATCGGTGAAATCCCCCGCGATTTTCTCGTCGTGCCCTACACGACCTTCCTGGGCACCTGGGACATTCTCAACATCGAATTCACTCAGATTCCGCTGATCGTTATCTATTTCCGGGTGAAAGGTCGCAATCTCGGCAGCAGCGACGCGGTTACCGAACTGCGTACCTTCCGCAGCTGCGCGCATGTGCAGTTGATAATTGAAGCCCAGTTCCCGAATCCCCAGAATCCCACGGATTTTCTCAATCCCATTCGTCTCAACGAGACGGCGGATTTTTACTTCACGCAGCCGCAGGGACTGGTGTTGGCAGAAGGTTCGGCCGCGGTATTCCGCGTGCTTCGCGGCGACATCCCCCTCGACCGCACGTACGCCCGGGTCCGTCAGGAAATCACTGCGATGTCAATCATGCAGCCGGATCCGTTCTGCGTTAAGTGAATTCTGTCGGCGGCAATGCAGCGCTGCGCAATTCCTTCTATCATAGTTCCATTTTTCCATCCGGAACGTAGTTCCCCGCATTTTCCTTGCGCGGTATGATCGGATATCGCTAATATTGGGCTTGTTCCTATTTACCAGCAATAATAAGCGTAGAGACATGAAGCTATTTATGCGTTCAAATCGAGTCATCATCATTGGTCTTATTCTCGTCGTCGCGGCATTTGCCGGGCCGATGTCGCAGGCGCAGCAAAAGGAAAGCGTCGTTGCAGAGATCGGCGATTACAAGCTGACTCTCGGGGAATACGAGCGTCAATACATCCGCAATAATGGCGGTGAGACCGCAGCCTATCGCTCCGGTGAGGACACTCGACAGGAGTTTCTGGATCTCCTCATAAAGTACCGACTGAAGGTTCTTGAGGCGCATCAAAAAGGGTACGATAAGGACCCCGATATCCTGCGCGAACTCGGCGAATACCGCAATTCTCTCGCCGTTCCGTATTTGACAGAGCGCGCGCTGATCGACCCCAAGATCGCGGACCTCTACAAACAGCGTCTTGAGGAATTGCGTGCATCGCACATTCTCATTCGCATCCCTGTGGACAGTCTGGGCGTGTCCGACACACTGACGGCCTACAAGAAAGCAATGGATGTAATTCGTCAGGCCAATGCCGGCGTACCCTTCGACAGTCTGGCCCGGCAGAATTCCGAGGACAAGGGTACCGCTGAAAACGGCGGTGATCTACAGTGGTTCAGTGCCGGAATGACGGTTCCTGTCTTTGATCAGGCTGTCTACAACCTGAAGGTGGGGCAGGTGTGTAAGTTCCCGGTCCGCACCATGTTCGGCTACCATGTAGTGAAGCTTTTTGACCGCAAGCCCGCTCGCGGCGAAATTCAGGTAAGTCACATCCTCGCGCGTATTCCGCAGGATAATCCGTCGGACACCTCAGCTGCGTTCGCAAAAATCAACAGCATTCTCGATTCGCTGAAGAAGGGCGAGGACTTCGCTGCTCTGGCGAGTCGCAATTCGGAGGATCCTGGCAGCGGCGCCCTCGGCGGCGATCTTGGCTGGGTGGGCAGACGCAAATTCGTCCCGGAATTTGAAGCTGCAGCTTTCGCACTGAAGCCATCCGAAATCAGCGGTGTCGTGCGCTCGCAATTCGGCTACCATATTATCAAGGTGATGGGCGAACGGGATCCGAAGTCCTTCGAAGATTCCCGTCAGGAACTCAAGGATCTCTACCGCCGCTACAGCTATGATCAGGACAATCAGGTATTTTTAGATGCCATCGTCGCCAAGTACAGCGTCAAGGCCAATGCGGATGTCACGGCAATGATCATCTCCAGCGTCGACACCACGGCGACGACTTCCGCCCCGGGATGGTACAACCGTCTCACTGACGCATTGAAAGCCAGGGTCTGGATCACAATGAGCGGCGCGAGCGTGACCGTAGGCGAGGCAATCAAGATCATCGAACGCAATCAGGATCTGCAGTCGAAAGCGCTTAACCGCGAATCCCTCGCCAATGTCGCAGACATGCTTGGCCGCAAGGAAGCAATGCGTCTCGAAACGGAAAATCTTGAAACGCGCTATCCCGAGTTCGGCGCTCTCATGCAGGAATATCGCGAAGGCGTGCTGCTATTCCGCGCGGAACAGGATGCCGTATGGAATTCCGTGAAAGTGGAAGAGCCCAAGTTGAAGGACTTCTGGGAACAGCATAAATCCGAATACACCTGGCCTAACCGCGTGCGCTTCAGTGAAATCTTTGTAACCAGCGACAGTCTTGCCAACGTGCTTCGCGACAGCTTGAACACCGGTATGGACTTCGGAGAACTGGCATCGCGCCATACTCAACGCACCGGCTATCAGAAGAAGCAGGGCGACTGGGGCTTCCAGACACTGGACGCCAATGAGCTTGCGGTCGCAGCATCGAAGGGCATTCCCGGCTGGATCGAAGGTCCGATGAAGTATCAGTACGGATTTTCCATCATCAAGGTCACTGAAAAGGACAAGTCCCGCGAAAAGACATTTGAAGAAGCGCAGTCCGAGGTTTCCAGCAAATTCCAGGAGTACGAAAGCAAACGCCTGGAGCGCGAGTGGATTCAATCCCTCAAGGACAAGTACGGCGTAAAGATTCATGAAGATGTTCTGAAGAAAGCCTTCACCGATCTGAAGGAGCGGAAATAGTAACAGAAGTCCCTCGGGGGTGTCGTTCCCTCGAATTGTCCATGAATCAGAAACAGCTTGATCGAGTATTGTGAAACATTTATTCTCCCTTGGCGCCGCGATTCTCATCGCGGCGCAGTTTATCACCTCCTGTTCATCGGTTCCGGATTCCGTTCTCGCACGTGTTGGAAACGACACGCTGCGGGCTCCTGATTATGAAGCTATGTTCCTTCGGACGCGGTTCACGCCTCCGACGACGCTTGAGGAACGAGAGGCATTTCTTGACACCTACCTCAACTACAAACTGAAGCTGCAGGAAGCCGAGACCGAAGGCATTGACGCCAGGCCGGAATTCATTGCGGACTTCCAGCGATACCGCGACCAGCTTGCGCTGACTTTCCTCTATCAGCAGGAAATCGTCACTCCCGGTATGCACATACTGTACGACCGCCGGCTCGAAGAAGTGGAGCTGCAGCAAATTGTCGTCAAGTATCTCAAATATGAGGACGGGGAAAACGACACGACGGCGACTCGCGCGAAAGCGGAAGAGATTCTTGCCAAGGTGAGAAAGAGCGACGCGCCTTTTGACTCTCTCGTTGCACGCTACAGTGACGACGGAAGCAAGGAACGGACAAGAGGCGTGCTCGGCTGGTTTATCGCCGGTACCACGTATCCCGAACTCGATGACATGATGTATGCCGCAGCTCCGGGCGATATCGCTCCTCAGCTGCTGAAGACAGTTTTCGGGTATCATATATTCCGCTTGCTTAACCGCAAGCCCGCGCGCCAGCGCCTGCACGCCGCGCATATCCTTTGCCGCCTCGATCTCGATAACCCCAATGATACAGCGGCCGCTTTCGCAGCACAATCCAGCCTGCTCGATTCGCTTCGCATGGGTGTGGCTACATTTGAAGAACTCGCCCGCCGCTATTCGCAGGACTCTCTTTCAGGCGCTCAGGGCGGAGATCTCGGCTGGCTGAATCGCGGAACGACTATCGAACCGCGTTTCGAAGAGGCGCTGTTCGGTCTGAAGGTTGGTGAGGTATCCGGTGTTGTTCGCACTGCCTTCGGTATGCATATCATCAAAGTCCTGGATGAAGAGCCGGCACTGCCTTTCGAAGAACAGAAAGATCACCTGCGCAGCGTCTACAACAACGAGCGCTTCCAGACGGATCTGACAAACTATCTGGCTTGGCTTCGAAAAAAATATGATTTCACTGTCAATCGGAACGTCGTCAATCTTCTGCTCTCGAGGTTGGATTCCACGGTGACTACTTCAACGCCCGCATGGGAACGGAAGCTGTTGTCGCAGGATCTCGACGCCAATTTATTCCAGCTCTCGCTCGGATCGGTTACGGTAGGCGAAGTCATTCAGTTCTCCAAGCCCGAAGTGTCTATCCAGATGCGCCGGATAACTGCCGGACTGCTCGATACGCTGAGCGTCATGGCCGCGAACCGGATCGTCGCGCTGAATGAGACGAAGGGTTTTGACGAAAAAATCCCCGAGTTCCATCGGCTTTTGAAAGAATATCGTGAGAGTTCGATGATCACCACGCTTGAAGATCAGGTGGTCTGGGGCAAGTTGGAGAATGACGAACCGGCTATGAAGGCCTGGTTCGAGCAGAACCGCGACCTTTTCCGCTATCCGGAACGCGTGCAGATCGCTGAAATATTCACCTACTCCAAGCCGTACGCCGATGAATATCTCGATTCACTCGCGGCCGGCACCGACTTTCTGGATCTGGCTTCCCGACGCACGCAGCGAGCCGGATATTTTTCGCGAAAGGGTGTATGGGACTACATTCCCACCGATGGCAACTCTCTGGCAGGCAAGACCGAGAGAATGAAAATCGGTGAAATACGCGGACCGTTCGGCTACGAAGAAGGATTCAGTCTGATAAAGCTGCTTGATCGTCAGCCAGCCCGGCTGAAGACCTGGGAGGAGGCGCGGGCCGAGATCGTACCCGAGTTCAAAGAGAAGCAGGCGGAAGATCTGCGCGCCGAATGGCTGCGCGGCTTGCGTGAAAAATTTGGTGTTGAAATCTGGAACGACCATGTGGCCAAAACCTTCTCACCGAAGGAAGCAGAAAGTAAGAAGTGATTTTCCCCTTGTCGGGCATTTCCAGCCCTCGTATTGTTGAAAGATAGTATCCATTCAAGAACGGATTCATGAAACAGTTCATCGCCCCTCTATTCCTTATGCTGCTGATCCCTGTCCTGCATCTGCGGGCACAGGATGCGGCCGTGCTCGACCGCGTCGTCGCAGTGGTCGGCAGCGAAATCATCACCGAGTCGGAACTGCAGCTGCAGATGCTGCAGGCTACACGCACGAATCCCACAGGCCAGGATCCCTCGCTGCGCACGCGCGTGCTGGATGCGATGATGAATGACAAGCTCGTGTTGGCCCAGGCCGAAATCGACAGCCTCCAGGTTCCGCCTGAGGAGATTTCCCGTCGGCTCGACGAGCAGGTGCAGCGCCTCACGCGCTACTACGGTTCCGAAGAGCGATTTGTGGAGGCCGTCGGCATGACTGTCGCGCAGATGAAGCGCGAGTACCGCGACGACATCCGCAAGCGCATCATGATAGAGATGATTCAGCAGCAGAAGCTCGGCGACATCGAAATCACACATCGCGAGGTGGAGGAGTTCTACCGCACCTACGGCGACAGTCTGCCTCCCGTGCCGGAGCAGGTCGAGCTGCGGCAGATCGTGATGTTCCCGCGCGTGACCGAAGCCTTCAAGGAGGCCGCAAGGCAAAAGGCGCAGAACATTCTCGATTCCATTCGAGCCGGAGCTGACTTCGAGGAAATGGCGAAGAAATACAGTGACGATTTGGGTTCCGCCCGTAATGGCGGGAATCTCGGATTAGCCCGTCGCGGCGTTTTCGTGAAGCAATTCGAGGAAGCGGCGTTTGCGCTTGAGCCGGGACAGGTCTCCGAGCTCGTCGAGACTCAATTCGGTTTCCATATCATCAAGCTGATTGAAAAGAAAGGCGAGGCTGTGCGTCCCCTGCATATTCTCATCAAGGTCGCAAAGACCGGCGAAAGCGATCAGAGCGTCATCGACACGCTGAACGCCCTGCGTCAGCGCATTCTTGACGGAGCAAGCTTCGAGGATATTGCGATGCAATACTCCGAGGATGAGGACACACGGAAATTCGGCGGCAGCCTCGGAGCCATTGAGGTCGGTGAACTCAGCGACGAGATGAAGAAAGTGCAGCAGGACTTGAAGGTCAGCGAAATCAGCGAACCCGTCAAGCTCACAATCGCCCGTGATTACGGCTACGCCATCGTTCAGCTCGAGAAGCGCATCGCCCAGCATCCCGCCACGCTCGATTCCGACTATTCGCGCGTCGCCAACTTCGCAAAGATCTTCAAACAGAATCGCATGTACGCCGAGTGGATCGAGAAGATCAAGGAAAATGTGTACTGGAAAGTCGCGGAATAATTAGTAATTACGAATTACGATTTACGAATTTGGACGTAGGGCGAGGCAGCAGGCTGGAACGTCATCCCGAGTAGCGGAGCCCTGCCTACCTCGGCGAAGTCCCGCACTGCGGGACGGAGACGGGGGAAGGGCGACGCGTATCGAGGGATCGTGCGAGGTTTACCCGTGCCTCGATACGTGCCGCCTTTCGCAAGCTCAAGACGGCACTACTCGGCATGACGGGTTGTCACCAGTGTTTGCGACTTGCGCGCGGCGCACATGCTCATATCGAGGTTACGGATATATTGGATTCTGAGCTCTCGTCAAACTGAGCAGACTTTTACTAAGGAGTGAGATTATCAATCTGACATTCGAAGAATACGATCTGGAAAATGGGCTGCATGTGATTCTGCATCAGGATCGCGCGCTGCCGATTGTGGCGGTCAATCTGTGGTATCATGTGGGCTCGAAGAATGAGCACGAAGGCGAGACCGGCTTCGCGCATCTGTTCGAGCACATGATGTTTCAGGGATCGGACAATGTGGCCGCGAATATGCATTTCCACCATGTGCAAAGCGCAGGGGGAACGCTCAACGGCTCCACCACCTTCGATCGCACGAATTACTACGAAACCCTTCCTGCACATCAGCTGGAGCTTGGACTCTGGCTGGAATCGGACCGCATGAAGAGTCTCGCGGTCACCGAGCAGAATCTGGAGACGCAGCGCAACGTGGTTGCTGAAGAACGCCGCTCGCGCTACGACAACCAGCCCTATGGCACGATGACGATGGAGCTGTTCGCCCGCGCCTATAAAATGCAGCCGTACCGCTGGCCCACGATCGGCAGTATGGCGGATATCCAGGCGGCTACGCTCGAACGCGTGCAGGCATTCCACAGCATGTATTACCGTCCGCAAAACGCTTCGCTCTGTTTAGCGGGCGATTTTGATATTGCTGAAGCGCGCGGACTGATCGAAAAATATTTCGGAGATATCGAAAACGGCGAGGGCGAGATCTTTCGGCCCTTCGTGCATGAACCGGTGCAGACCACGCAGGTGCGCGACTATGTCTTTGACAATATCCCGCTGCCCGGCTTGATGCTGGGCATGCATATTCCGGATCAGAACGCCCCGGATTTCATTCCTCTGGACATGCTTTCCTATATCCTGACTTCGGGAGAGAGCTCGCGCTTCTACCACAGCTTCGTGTATGAAGCGCGGATCGCGCAGTCCATCGTTTCCTACGCCTACGATCTGGAGCTCCCCGGACTGTTCCTTTTCCGCATGATCGCGCAGCAGGGCAAACCGCCCGAGATGCTCGAGACGATGCTCTGGCAGGAACTCGATGACATTCGCCGGAACGGCGTAACCGCGCAGGAATTGCAGAAAGCGAAAAACCGGATTGAGACGATGTTCGTTCGCGCGGTGACGTCCCTGCAATCGCGGGCGGATCTGCTGAATTCGTTCCGCGTGCTCGCTGGCGACACCGCTCAATTGAACACGCATCTAGGGAAAATCCAGGCCGTATCGCTCGAGGATGTTCAGCGCGTGGCTGCAACATATCTGACGGAAAACAATACGACCTGTCTTTATTATCTGCCGTATTCCCAAAATTCATCAGAGAAGTCTTTATGAGCGACGGCAGCAGCATCTTACTCGACCGCAGGCAGGTTCCGCTTCCCGGCACGCCTAAGGACATGCACTTCCCGGATTATTTCGAGCACATGCTTTCGAATGGCATGAAAGTGATTTTGTTCGAAGAGCATACGCTGCCTCTGGCCGCGCTGAGCGTTGTCGCTCACGGCGGCGGATCGGCTGACGGCGCACAGCCCGGACTCGCCGCGATGGCCGCCGAACTTCTCACGAAAGGCACGGCCGCGAAGGGTGCGACGGAAATCGTCGAAGAGATCGAATTTCTCGGGGGCAGCATCGGGAGCGGCGCGGGGTGGGACAGCAGTTCCGCAGGACTGAGCATCCTTTCACGGCATCTGCCACAGGCCTTCAACGTGCTCGCCGACGTGGTGCGCAATCCCGCTTTCCCTGATGAGGAAATCGAGCGCGTCCGCGAACAGCGTATGACAGACATTCTCCAGAGCAAAGCCAACCCCTCCTCGCTCGCGTATGACCGCTTTTGCGCCTCGCTCTACGGCACGCATGCCTACGCGCAGCCGCTGGACGGCACCGAGACCTCGGTCACTGCCCTGCAGAAAGCGGAGATGCAGATGCTTCACCGCCGTTTGTTCGTGCCGGACAATATGTTTGTGATCGGCGTGGGAGACATCAATCCGGATGCCTTTGTCCGGCTTTGTGAAGAGGCCTACGGAGACATGAAGCCCGGGGCTAAATTCCAGGAAGCCGCTTTTCCTTCGACGCTCGGCAGCGGCCGGCTGGTGCAGGTGGTGGATCGCCCTTCCGCCGTGCAGTCGTCCATACTCGTCGGGCACATCGGCATTCCCCGCAACCATGACGACTATATCGCTGTGTATCTGCTGAACATGCTGTTCGGCGGATATTTCGGTTCGCGCCTCAATCTGAATCTGCGTGAGGACAAGGGCTACACCTACGGCGCCCACTCGCGCTACGACGCGCGGCGGCAGCCGGGTCCTTTTTCCGCCGGCGCGGAAGTGCGCAACGAGGTCACCGATGGCGCCATCGAAGAAATCCTGCGCGAGATGCAGCGCATGCGCGAGGAGCCCGTCGGCGCGGAAGAACTTATGAATGTGAAGAATTATGTGGTGGGCAGTTTTCCCCTGCAGATCGAAACACCCTCGCAGGTGGCGCAGCGCATGATCAACATCGAGATTTACGGACTGGACAAGTTATACTACAATAAATTCAACAGCAGCATTCTTGCGCTGACGCCGGATGACATCCAGCGCACCGCGCAGAAATGGCTGCACCCCGACCGTACGGCCATCGTGGCCGCCGGGCGCGGCACTCTGCTGCGCAATACGCTGGAACGCTTCGGCTCCGTCGAGTTGTTTGATGCGGACGGACAGCGTATTCCCAATGTCGAATCCCAGGCACAGGACACATGACAACAGATCAACATCCCACTAACGATGTGCAGGCAGTCGCTGCACTGAATAAAAGCTACCAGGCGCTGCGCAGCGAAATCGGCAAGGTCATCATCGGCCAGCACGATATCGTCGAGCAGCTTTTCACCGCACTGATCGCGCAGGGACATTGCCTGCTCGTCGGTGTTCCCGGTCTCGCAAAGACGCTGCTCATCAAGACGCTGTCGGAAGCCATCGACCTGAAGTTCAGCCGCGTGCAGTTCACTCCCGATCTAATGCCGAGCGACATCACCGGCACGGAAATCATCGAGGAAGATCACAGCACCGGGCAGAAGGCTTTTCGCTTCATTCACGGACCGGTGTTCGCGAACATCGTGCTCGCTGATGAAATCAACCGCACGCCGCCGAAAACGCAGGCCGCATTGCTCGAGGCGATGCAGGAGCACAGCGTCACCGCAGCCGGCGTGAAGTATCCGCTGGAGGAGCCGTTTTTCGTCCTCGCTACGCAAAACCCCATTGAGCAGGAAGGCACGTATCCGCTGCCAGAAGCCCAGCTCGATCGCTTCATGTTCAATCTCTGGCTCGATTATCCTACGCGTGCTGAAGAGGAATTGATCGTGAAGAATACGACGAGCCCGCTCAGTGCCAACGTACAGAAAGTACTTTCCGGCGAAGACGTGGTCTTCTACCAGGAGCTGGTGAGGCGGGTCCCTGTCGCCGACAATGTGATTTCCTTCGCAGTGGATCTCGTGACGCGTACGCGTCCGACCGAAGCCACTTCCCCGCAGTTCATCAAAGACTGGCTGCGCTGGGGTGCGGGTCCGCGCGCTTCGCAGTATCTGATTCTCGGCGCAAAGACGCGCGCCATTCTCAATGGCCGTCCCATGCCCGACATCGACGACGTGAAGGCGATGGCTCGTCCCGTGCTGCGCCATCGACTCGTAACCAATTTCAGCGCCGAGGCCGACGGAGTTTCGGCCGTGCAAATCATCGATCGCCTGCTCAACGAATAACGGAATTCGCCATGCGAAGCTTAATCTCCGCCGCATTGTTCCTGCTGCTGCTTACGCCGGTACTGCATGCGCAGCAGCGCCATTGGGTTTATTTCACCGACCGCGGCGCTGATGTTCTGCAGCGGCTTGCCTCCGCGACGCCCGACGATCTCGGCGTGAGCAATCAAGCGCTCGCGCGACGAGCCGGGTCTGCCACTCGGAGTGCAACGTCCCAACTCCGGATTGAGGATCTTCCGCCGGCGCTGTCCTACCTGCAGCAGGTGGAGAAGACGGGTGCGGTGATTGAGGTGCAGTCCCGCTGGCTCAACGCAGTGAGCGTCACGGCGGACAGAGCGCAGCTTGAACGCATCAGCGCCCTGCCTTTCATAGCGCGCATCGAACCCGTGCACCGGTATCGCGCGGAGACGCCGATTCCCACGGCGATGGGAAAGACCGAGAGGCTGCTTACGTCCTACGGCTTCGATTACGGCAATTCTCTTCAGCAGCTGGAAATGATAAACGTTCCGAAAGTGCATGACATCTGGATCGACGGAACCGGCATCACGGTGGGCATGCTCGACAATGGATTTCGCTGGCGTCCCCACGAAGCCTTTGCCTATGTGAAGGTTCTCGGCGAGTATGATTTCATCTTCAAGGACACGCTGACCGAAAACGAAGACGGCGATCCTTACGGACAGGACGCGCACGGCACCTCCACCTTTTCCGCGCTTGCGGGATTCCGTCAGGGCGAGCTGATCGGCCCCGCTTTCAACGCCGACTACTATCTCGGCAAGACGGAGAAAAACGGATCCGAAACGCAGATTGAGGAAGACTACTGGGTGCAGGGAATCGAGTGGCTGGAGGCGCGCGGCGTCTCCATCGTCAGCGCTTCTCTCGGCTATCTTGACTGGGACGATGGCACCGGCTATATCTGGGCCAACGGCGATCTCAACGGCAGAATAGCAGTCACCACGCGCGCCGCTGTTGAAGCCATGCGCCGCGGGGTGGTTGTGGTCACTGCCATGGGCAATGAAGGCAGTGCACCCGGCTCGCTCATCGCACCTGCCGATGCCGACAGCATCATTTCCGTGGGTGCGGTGAACTACGACAGTACGATTGCAGGATTCAGTTCGCGGGGACCGACCAGCGACCAGCGCATCAAACCTGATGTGTGTGCGCCGGGCGTCTCCATTTATTGTGCGAATAAAACCGGTTTCGACACCTACGAATATGCCAGCGGCACTTCGCTGGCGACGCCGATCACTGCGGGAGTGGCAGCGCTCGTGCGTTCCGTGCGTCCCGAACTCACCGCGGTGGAAGTACGCGACGCTTTGCGCGCCACTGCGGATCAGGCGCTTGAACCCGACAACTTCCGCGGCTATGGCATGATCGACGCGTGGGAAGCCGTGCTGTACAACGGCATGGTGATCAGCACCAATCCGAGATTCTTCTGGAACGGGAGCATGACTACCGTCCTCACCTGGATAGTGTCGAAAAACACCGTCGATGCGGGGGGTGTGACGCTTGGATACAGCTCCGGCGGAAATTTTCAGACCGTAGCGATGCAGAAGCTGCAGGATTACCCCGGACTCGGCGGCGGCTCCGGACTCTATTCCGCCGATATCACCGGTGTGCCGGAAGGCACCGAAGTGCGTTTCTACATCCGTGGCGGCGACAGTCAGGAAACGCGGACGTCCCCCTACGGCGCTCCGGATATCGCCCATCATTTTATTGCCGGTGAAAGCCGCATGTACGGAACCGAACGCATCATGTCCGTGGACTTCACCCTGGAACAGAATTATCCCAACCCGCTTATTTCCGGGGACGCGAACTCAACCACCATTCAGTTCGCGGTGCCGATGCCGGGCGCGAGCGTGCGTCTGCAGCTGCATGACGCGCTGGGCCGCGTAATCCGCACGCTGGTGGACGGCTACCAGGGTCCCGGAATTCACACCGCCTCTGTCGGCGATGCGAACCTTTCCGCCGGAGTTTACTTTTACAGCCTCTCATCCGGCGATCATCAGATCATGCGCCGTATGGTCATCGTGAAATAGAAAAAGCAGTTCATGTCCTTTATTCCGGCACTTACCACATTCGCGCTTTCGTTCGCCGAGAGCGTTTTTTTCCTGCTGCTGCTTGTCCTGGCGGCATTGCTGTTCAGCATGTGGGTGTACCGCCGCACCGTGCCGGAAGTCACCCGCGCCCGCCGCTACACGCTGATCGGCCTGCGCGCCGCTGCCCTCGCCGTGCTGCTCTTCCTTTTATTCGAACCCGTGCTGAATCTCCAGCGCAGCGAGGAAGTCGCTCCCACCGTTGCCGTGCTTCTCGACAACTCGAAAAGTCTGACCGTGGAAGACGGCGGCACCGCCCGCAGTGCGCGGATGAAGGAATTCGTCATGAGTTCTTCCTACACCGGCATTGAAGGCAGCGGAGAAAAATCGGCATGGCTGTTCAGTGCCAAGGCCTATCCGATGCAGGACGTGACCGCGGACTCGCTTTCTTTCACCGGCGTCGAAACCGACATTGGCCGGGCGCTGCAGCAGGTGTATGACGCTGAAGCACAGCACAATTTGCGGGCTGTGGTGCTGGTCACCGACGGTGTTTTCACAGCCGGGAAGAACCCGCTCTATGCCGCCCAGGCCCTCGGCGTGCCCGTGCACGTGGTGGCCGTGGGAGATTCTACGGAGAAAAAGGACGTCCTCATCAGCCGGGTGCTGGCCAACTCCATCGCCTATCTTGAAAGCACGCTGCCGGTGGATGTTACCGTCCGCAGCGCCGGCTTCGACGGGGGACGCACACGCGTCACGCTGCTCGAGGGTAAAAATCAACTGGGAAGCGCAGAGCTGGATTTGCGTCCCGGAGTGAATGAATATCCTCTCAGCTTCAGCTATTCCCCGAAAGAGGAAGGTGTGCGCAAGCTAACCGTGCGCGTCGAGCCGCTTGAAGGCGAACTGACCACGCGGAATAATACCCGGGCATTTTTCGTGAAGGTGCTGAAGAGCAAGATGAATGTTGTGATCGTGGCTTCGGCTCCGAGTCCCGACGTTTCGCTGCTGCAGCGCGAACTGACGAAAGACAAAAACATTGGTACGACGCTTTACGTGCAGCGCGGGGGGGGCGGCTGGTACGAGCGCGAGCCGACGGCGAAGTCCTTCCTCGAAGCAGACGTCGTGATGCTCGCGGGCTTTCCCACCGCGCGTACTGACGTTGGCGTTCTTCGCCTGATCGCCGAAGCTGCGGATAAAAAGGCCGTGCCGCTTTTTCTTCTGCCCGGGCGAACGACCGATTATGCCACGCTGAAGCAGGGGCTTGACGCGATGCTCCCGTATGACATCGTGCAGTCGCGTCCCAACGAAACCGAAGTCTTCTTTGTCCGCAGCGAAGCCGCGCGTCTCAATCCCATACTCGCCACCGGCATTCCCCCCGAATCCTGGACCAAGCTGCCGCCGTTGTTCAAGACCGAATCGAGTTTCCGCACGCGAGCGGGAGCGGAGATTCTAGGCACGATGAAGCTCAACAACATTGCGTTCAACGAACCGCTGCTGCTGTCGCGAAAGCTGGGCAGGAGCAAGGTGCTGGCGCTGACAGCGTACGGACTCTGGCGCTGGGAGCTGGCCTATGAC
>JBATDG010000080.1:0-11240 GCA_049663345.1 Bacteroidota bacterium | reverse complement strand
GTGGTAGGGGAGGATGGGTATGTGTTCCGAAAGGGGGAGGGCTCAGAACACGGTCATCACGATGGCGAAGGCGCCGCAGGTGAGGGTCACAGCTGCCACGGTCAGCGTTGCAAGAGTGAAAGTTCGTCCAGGGGAGTCGGGCAGGCCGTATCGGTTCATGCCTCGCTGGAAGCTTTTGCGGGCTTTGTAGAAAAGCAGGCCGGACGCAGGAAGACCAAGAAAACCGACGGCAAGAAGAATTTGCTCAAACGGCTGCGGATCGGCGGTCTCTACGCTGAGGTACGCATTTATTCCTGAGAGGAAGAATATAATGCCGATTAGCGCGCAAAGGACGCCGACCATTGAGAGTAGCCCCTGGAGCAGTTTCCGGAGTGGTGAGAGAGACATCGGAAACCTCGTAAAAGGGTGCTCGGGAAATGTATGTCCGAGAGGTGCCGTCAGGCACAATAGCCGAACAAAAAGATATACTGCAGAATATAGGCACTTGAAACTAAAAAATCTCCTCCGAACAGGTGCCGGAGGAGATATATTTTTTGCTTGAAGATCAGGAGATCTACAAAAGGGCTTCGCCGGGAAGGCTGTTCAAAAAGACTAAATCGTCTCGAGACTGAAATCTTCGAGATACTGCCGGACTCTTTCAAGAAAAAGTCCTCCCAGCGCACCATCCACGATGCGGTGATCGAAGGACATTGAAAGAAACATCATGGAGCGAATCGCGATCGTGTCTTCTCCATCGCGTTCGACAACCACCGGCTGTTTCTTTACTGCACCAACACCGAGAATCGCCACCTGCGGCTGATTGATTATCGGCGTTCCGAAGATATTGCCAAAGACGCCGAAGTTGGTGATGGTGAATGTCCCATCCTGAATTTCCTCCGGCTGCAGTTTTCTGTACCGTGCACGAGAGGCCACATCCGTAATCGAACGTCCAAGACCAATGACATTCAGCGTGTCGGCATTCTTCACGACAGGTACGATCAATCCGCCATCTTCCATAGCGACAGCGATGCCGAGATTAATCATCCGCTTGTAATGAATGTTGGTGCCTTCAACCGAGCTGTTTACGAGAGGAAAATCTTTCAGAGCGCGAATGGTCGCTTCGGCGATAAATGGCATGTAAGTGAGGGAGAATCCTTCACGCGCCTTGAACGCCGCTGCGTGCCTGTCGCGGAAGCGCACAATTTTCGTCATGTCAACTTCCGAAACCACTGCCACATGCGGTGAAATCTGCATGCTCTTCACCATGTGCTCAGCCATGAGTCTCTGCATGTTGCTCATCGGAACTACCTCGCCGCCCTGTCCCGCCTTCGGTGACGGAGCAGACATCGCAGCGAGGGAAGGACCCGAAGAGGCGGAAGCGGAGGTACCCGAAGAGGCGGAAGCGGCAGCTGCGGGAGCGGCGAAGACAACGCCGGCTTTCCGCTGCTCAAGATATGCGAGAATGTCGCTCTTGCTCACGCGTCCACCGGCACCGGCGCCGGGAATGCGTTCGAGTTCCTGCATGCTCACACCTTCGCTTGCTGCAATGCGCATGACCACGGGAGAATAGAATCTGAGCTCGCCGGCAGCAGGCGCAGGCGCTGCCGCGGGAAGCGGAGCTGTTTCCGGGATCGGAGCCGCAGCAGCAGCGGGAGCCGCAGCAGGTGCGGGAGCAGCAGCAGGTGCGGGAGCAGCAACAGGTTGAACAGGAGCCGGAGCTTCGGCAGGGGCGGGAGCTGCGGCGGCGCTGCTTTCTTCTACGACAGCATTCGCAGCATCGGTCTCGATCAGAGCGATCGCAGTACCGACATCAACGGTGTCGCCTTCTTCGGCCATGATTTTCACAAGGATCCCGGCATTCGGGGCCGGCACTTCCGTGTCGACCTTATCCGTCGCGATTTCAAGTATCGTCTCGTCGCGATCAACGGCGTCGCCCGGCTTTTTCAACCATTTGAGAATCCGGCCTTCCGTGATGCTCTCGCCCATCTTGGGCATCTGGACTTCTACTTTCATATCAGTGCAACCTCGTAATAGGAAAAATTTGTGTTCAATTTCAGTATGCCATCAGGTCGCGAACTGCCGCGATGATGTCTTTGTCCTGCGGGAGAATCTCGCCTTCGAGCGACCAGGCGTAGGGAATGTGGCAGTCCTTCGCGGCAATCCGCCGCACGGGGGCGTCCAGCAGTTCGAAGCCATCCGCCGCGATGCGTGCGGCAACCTCGCCGCCGTAGCCGCCTGTCAGTGTGTCTTCATGCGCAATCAATACTTTGCTCGTCTTCGCGATGGACCGCAGCACTGTGTCCATATCCAGTGGTACAAGCGTGCGGAGGTCAATCACCTCAAGTGAAATTCCTTCCTTGTCCAGCACGCGCGCTGTTTCAAGGGATTTCTGAACCATGGCGCCCCAGGCGACGATGGTCAGGTCGCTGCCTTCGCGGCGAACGGAGGCCTTGCCGAATGGGATCAGGTACTCTTCATCCGGCTCCAGCGACGCCGCGTAGCCCTGCCGGTACATGCCTTTGTGTTCGAGGAACATCACAGGGTCATCCATCCGGCAGGCGGTTTTCAACAGGCCTTTCATATCCGCTGCGGTGGAAGGATACGCAACGTACATCCCGGGAATGTGCGTGAAAAAGCCCTCGATGTTCTGGCTGTGGCAAAGGCCGCCGTGAATATATCCGCCGACCGGCACGCGCAGCACGATCGGAGCGGAAAAGTCGTTGTTCGACCGGTACCGCATGGTGGACACTTCATTGCGGATATGCATCATTGCGGTCCAGATATAATCGCCGAACTGGATTTCCACCACCGGCTTGAAGCCGCGTACCGCCAGTCCAACCGCGGTACCCACAATACTCGATTCGGCGAGCGGGGAATTGAAGCAGCGGTTGAGACCGAATTTTGTGGACAGCCCTTTGGTTGCCGTGAATACGCCGCCTTTGCCGTCCTGCACATCCTGTCCGTAAACGATGATCTTCTCGTTGCGCTCCATTTCTTCATGCAGCGCATGGTTGATCGCATCGACGATCACTGCCTTGTTCCCCGCCGGAGTGTTATGCTCGTACCGTAGATCGAGTTGTTTCGGAGAATAGAGATAGTCCATCGCCGTGGAAGGATCGGGAAGCGGCTTTGCCGTGGCGATATCGGTCGCGTCGTTCGCTTCGTCGAGGACGTCCTTCTCCATCTGTTCAAATTCATCAAGCGTAAGCAACCCCGCATCGACCAGGCAATTCTTCATCCGGAGGATCGGATCGCGCTGACGATCGCGCTCAAGCTCTTCCTTGCTGCGGTACTTCGTCTGATCGTCGGAGGAAGAATGCGCCAGCAGGCGCACAACATCGGTGACGACAACTGTGGGACCCTCGCCCCGCCGCGCCCGGGCGACTGCCTTGCGGAAGGCTTCATAGGTTTCAAAGAAATTCGTGCCGTCGACTTCTACGCGGTCGAGGTTGACATACCCGGCCACCATGTCGTACACTGAACCGCCTGTCTGCTGCGAAATGTGTACGGAGATCGCGTACTTATTATCCTGCACGCAGAAAATCACCGGGAGCTTGGCCCGGCTGGCCCAGTTAATTGCTTCGTGAAAATCTCCCTGGCTGGTCGTGCCTTCGCCGGATGATACATAAACGACTTCATCAGTGCCTTCAAGCTTCGCGCCTTTGGCGGTGCCAACCGCCTGCAGATACTGCGTGCCGGTGGGGGAGGACTGCGAAACAACGCGGGCGGATTTCATGCCGTAATGCTGCGGCATCTGCCGTCCGCCGGAATTCACATCGTCTTCGCGCGCGAGAAAATTGGTCATGATTCCTACGGGATCCATGCCCATGCCCATCATGTAGGAGAGGTCGCGGTAGTAAGGGTAGGACCAATCCTTACCCGGCACAATGGCCTTCGCGGCCGCAATCTGCGCGGCTTCATGTCCCGACCCGCCAATATGGAAAAAGCTCTTGCCCTGCTTGAGCAGCGTGAGCATTTTCTGATCCAGCCGCCTTGCAGACATCATCGTTCGCAAGATTGCTCGCAGCTCCTCGGCAGAAAAAGGATTTTGCTTTGGGATGGTCATTGCGAAGGGACTAATCGCAGCAGCTTCGGAACTCACGGCAACCTCCGCCGCGGGCATATCTTTCGCCGAGCTCGGTGTCGATTTGGACATGTATGTACTCCGGGTTCAGGAAACGGAAAGACTCAATTATAGGACAACCTTCAGAAGGCGAAAAAAATTCCCTCCATGAATGCTGTTGGAAGGATTGAAATCAGCGTGTTTCGAAGAAAAACAAGCATCGAAAAGGGTGGAACACCAAAAAATAGATGAATCCTGTCGTAAATGCAATCATCAAAAATCCTTGCGATTAAGGGGTTGCGTTCTAAATCATTGAGTGTTATCATTGCTGTGTTATTGAGCCGAATCCAATTCAAAAACCGCTTCCGACGCAGCTTCGTGGTTGCGGTACTTTTCCCATTACGAGACGGAGGAATTATGTACGAATACGGCAACACTGATCCGGGTGTTTTCGCAGCACTGGGCGTTGGATACCTCGTTTTTATGCTGCTCATTGGGGCGTTCTTTATTGCCTGCTACTGGAAAATCTTTACGAAGGCTGGACAGCCGGGCTGGGCCGCGATTGTTCCGTTTTACAATCTGTACGTAATGCTACAGATCGTCGGTCGTCCGGGATGGTGGATTATCCTCATGCTTATTCCTTGCGTCAACATCGTTGTGATGATTTTACTCTATCTCGATCTCGCTCGAGTATTCGGGAAGAGTACCGGTTTTGCTATCGGCCTCATCCTCCTCAGCGTGATATTCATTCCAATTCTCGCTTTTGGAGATGCCGAGTACGTCGGTTGATCCACTCGTGGAAAGACGGGACGCCGAACGCCCGGGCGTCCCGTCTTCCACATCTGTTGATTCAGCAGTGAACCCATCTCAAATCGTGGATGACGGCCCCGCTGCTGGCAGCCGAAACAAGGGAGTTCGTCCCCGCCGTGCAGCGCCCTTCGCCGCGCTGGGAGAACGGCTCGGAAAAACCGGGGTGGTCATTGCACTTGCAGCAGGGATGCTTCTCTTCGGTTTCATCTGGCTGAAAATCCTCGTCCCCTACACGCCTGTGGTTCCCATTCCCTGTCCTTTCGAAGCGCTTACGGGCTACGACTGCCCCGGCTGCGGACTCCAGAGTTCCCTCACAAATCTCTTCAGTCTGAAATGGAAGTACGTCTTCATGGCGAACCTCCTCAGCCCTGTCCTTCTCCCGCTCTTTTTTATTCTCGTGATATCCTGGGGAGCCGACACGCTCTTCGGCATCACCATCTGGCGCTTCGACCCTCCGCAGTGGGTCATTGTAGCGGCAGTCATCATCGTGCTTGCGTACGGCGTTGCGCGGAATATCCCATCGCTTCACGTTTGGTGAATGGCTGATGGCTGATAGCTGATAGCTAATAGCTAATAGCTAATAGCTAATAGCTGATAGCTAATAGATCAGCCATTAGCCATTAGTCATTAGCCATCAGTCATTAGCCATCAGTCATTAGTCATTAGTCATCAGCCATTAGCTATCTATTCCCGTCGGCCATTTTTTTCAAATCATCCAATAACTTCCACGCATCCAGCGGCGACAGCGTATTGATGTCAATCGAACGGAGGCGGTCTTTGAGCTCCATGTCGCTGGCTTCGAAAAGGCTGATCTGAAATTGACGTGCACGTGCGGCAAGCTTCACGCGGGCTTCTTCCTCGCTGCGTGCGGCGAGGACAGTCAGATCCTGTCCCTCGAGTGAGTGCAGCACCTGCCGCGCCCGGTCGATGACGGTATCGGGCAGTCCGGCCATCTGCGCAACCTGGATGCCATAGCTGTGATCGGCGGTGCCGCGGGAGACGTTTCGTAAAAAGATCACCTTGTCCTGATATTCCCGCACCTCGACTTTGTAGTTGCGGATGCGCGGGAAGCTGTCGGCCATTTCGTTGAGTTCGTGATAATGCGTGGCGAACATTGTCTTCGCCCGGCATTCCGGGTGATCGTGCAGGTATTCGGTGATGGCCCAGGCGATGGAAATGCCGTCGAAGGTGGACGTCCCGCGCCCGATTTCATCGAGCAGCACAAGACTCTTGGGTGTGGCGTTGTTGAGAATGTTCGCCGCCTCATGCATCTCCACGAGAAACGTGCTTTCTCCCGCCGCAATATTATCGGAGGCGCCCACGCGTGTGAAGATGCGGTCGACTACGCCGATCGAGGCTTCCTTTGCCGGCACGAAGCTGCCGATCTGCGCGAGCAGTACTATGAGTCCCGTCTGCCGAAGATACGTACTCTTGCCGCTCATGTTGGGACCCGTGATAATCATGATCTGCTCGTCTGCGTTGAGCAGCGCGTCGTTGGCGACGAAGCGTTCGCCCGGCGGCAGCAGCCGCTCGACCACGGGGTGGCGTCCTTCATGAATCACAATTTCCGTGCTGTCGTTGACGGCGGGACAGACATACCCGTATTCCAGCGCAGCGATGGCGAGCGCGTTAATGCAGTCAAGCACGGCAAGCGCCCGCGAGAGCAGCTGGATACGATCCGCAGTGGCAGCCACGGCGATGCGGAGTTCGTTGAACAGCTCAGTCTCCAGCAGCACGATCTGCTCACGCGCGTTGAGAACTTTGTCCTCGTACTCCTTCAGCTCGGGTGTGACGTAGCGCTCGGCATTCGTCAGCGTCTGCCGCCGGATAAAGCTTTCGGGCACTTTGTCGAGATTGGCGTTCGATACGTTGATGAAATACCCGAAGGCCTTGTTGTATTCGAGACGCAGCGATCCGATTCCAGTTTCGCGGCGCAGCCGTTCCTGGTAATTGCGGATCCATTCCTTGCCGTGAGTGGCGATGTCGCGGATCTCATCGAGTTCCGGATGAAAGCCCGGACGAATGGCTCCGCCGTCGTTGAACGACATCGGGGGATCGTCCACCAGGGTCTCATCGATCAATCGCGCGACGTCGTCAAGCGGTTCGATCTGTGTATGCAACGAGCGTAAATATGGAGCATCGCAATCCTGCATTGCTTCGCGCAGCAGGGGAATGCGGCGGAGGGATGCGCGCAGGGCGGTGAGCTCGCGCGGAAGTGCGCGTCCCGTGCAGATGCGTCCCGTCAGGCGATCGAAATCCACCATCTCCCCCAGCATATCGCTGATGCGTTCGCGCCGCTCATGCGCGGTGGTGAGTTCCTTCACCGCAGCCAGCCGCTGCTGGATGGCGTCGAGCTTTTTCAGCGGATGCGTAACCCAGTATTTGAAAAGCCGGCCGCCCATGGAGGTCGCCGTTTTATCGAGAATGGAAATCAGCGTGCCGTCCTTGCTGCCCTCGCCGATGGACGCGACGATCTCGAGATTGCGGCGCGTAGATGCATCGAGCGTGATATAGTCGTCGGCGAGATAATGCCGGATATTCTGGATATGCGGGAGATTCGCTTTCTGCGTTTCCTTCAGATAATGCAGCGCGGCGCCTGCTGCGATCACTCCGGCATGCAGCGACTCTATGCCGAATCCCTTGAGCGACTGCGTCTTGAAATGCATGACCAGCAGTTCGTAGCTCGTGTCGCGTGCATATACCCAGTCGTCGAGTTTGGTTATGGGAACGCGCAGGGGATTGCGTCCGAAGAGGTCGTGGAAATGATCGACGTCCTTTTTCGCCAGCAGTACTTCAGACGGACCGATGGTATCCAGCTGATCGCGAAGCTGATGCTCCGGAATCTCACTCGTGAAGAAATCACCGGTGGAGGCATCGACGAACGAAACGCCCGCAATGCCTTCGCGAAACGCGACGGATGCGAGAAAATTGTAATGCTTGTGATCCAGCAGCTTGTCGGTGAACACCACTCCCGGCGTGACGATTTCCACCACATCGCGTTTGACGATACCCTTCGCCTTCTTCGGATCCTCCATCTGCTCGCACACAGCCACGCGCAATCCTGCGCGGATCAGTTTCGGCAGATACGTATCCAGCGCATGATATGGAAAACCTGCCAGCGGCACATCATTCGCAGCCCCGTTGGACCGCTTCGTCAGCGTAATCCCCAGCACCTTCGCAGCCGTAACCGCATCCTCCTGAAACGTCTCATAGAAATCGCCCATACGAAACAGCAGTATCGCATCCGGATACTCCGATTTTATCTGCTGGTACTGCCGCATCAGGGGTGTAGACATTTCAGGATATGCTTGTTGACACAAGGACACGAAGGCGCAAAGACACGAAAATCAATATCATAAAATAACGCGTTTGATGCCATTCTTGATTATAGGGACATTGAAATTGATCAGAAAGCCGAGGCGCTTTTCTGTCAGTCTTAGGTAGGTCAGTAGTTGGGCTCTGTGAACGGGAAGCTCCTGCTCTACAGATTTTATTTCAACAATTATCTGATCCTGAACCATCAGATCGAGGCGATATCCATAGGGAATGTACAGATCCTTGTATCGCACGGGAATATGGATCTGTGTATTGACGTTAATGCCACGAATTCTCAATTCATGTGCCAGACTTCGGTCGTAGGTCGATTCCAGAAGTCCCGGTCCAAGTGTCTTGTGTACGATATAAGCCGCGTCAACTATCTGGCGAGCGATGATCTCGGTCTCAAGCGGTAGCTTGACGAATTGCTTCATTTCATTTCTCCCAAAATATTTTTGTGTCTTTGTGTCTTCGTGTCTTGGTGTCGCGTGACACCTGCGGACCCCTACACGAACATCGACGTCAGCTCAAACCGCGAGGAGTCTACCAGGCCCATGTCGGTTACTTTCAGGGCGGGGATGGGGGAGAGGGCGAGGAAGGAGAGTGTCATGAACGGATCGGGCAGCACGCAGCCAAGGTCGTGTGCTGCGGCGATAAGGGCGTCGACTCGCTTTCGCACAAATTCGAGCGGCTGATCGGAGACGAGACCAGCGATGGGCAGCGCCAGTTCCTCGATCACACGGGCGTCGCTGACAACGCACAGTCCGCCACCCATACGGATGAGCTGCAGCGCAGCAGCATACATATCGACATCGTTGGTGCCTACGACGATTATGTTGTGTGCGTCATGAGCCACGGTCGAAGCGAGCGCTCCTTTCTTGAGCCCGAAGCCGCGCACGAAGCCGAGACCTATGTTGCCGGTGGCGATGTGCCGTTCGATGACGGCGAGTTTGAGAATGTCGCGTGCGGGATCGGCTTCGACGTAGTCATCCTCAACGCGGGGATCCACGATAATTGCGTTCGTGTATATCTGCTTCGGCACGAGTTCAATGACTTTCAGCTTGCTGTGCGGGACGGCAGGGACAAGAAAACTGTCCTTCCAGAATTCCCCGACACGCATGGTGTCTTTCATATGCGACATGTCCGGCGCTGGAACCCGGGCAGCGGTATACTTGCCGTTGCGCGCCACGAGTTCGCCCTTGTAATACACTTCCTCTACACGGATGTCATTGAGGTCGGAGAAAAGTATCATGTTTGCCCAGCGTCCGGGAGCGATGGCGCCGTATTGCCGAAGGTTATAGTGCCTGGCAGTGTTGATCGACGCGATCTGCAGAGCGGTCATCGGATCGAGTCCGAAGCGGATGGCCTCCCGCACATGATGGTCGATGTGTCCTTCGTCCTCGAGTCCCGCCGGATGCTTGTCATCCGTAGCGAAAGAAAATTGCGCGGCGTTCTGCAGAGTGACCAGCGGCAGAAGGTCGTGCAGATTGCGTTCAGCTGTACCTTCGCGCATGAGGATCTGCATGCCGCGGCGCAGCTTCTCCCGCGCTTCCTCGAGGGAGGTGCATTCGTGATCGCTGCTTACGCCTGCGAGAATGTAGGCGTCGAGATTCTTTCCGGTGAGTCCCGGCGCATGCCCGTCGACGCGTTTACCGCGTGCGGCGTCAATTTTCGCCAGTTCGGAATCCATGCCATTGAAAACGCCCGGGAAATTCATCATTTCCGCAACGCCCAGCACGTTTTCCTTGCCGGTGTACATCACAATATCCACAGCATTTAATCTTGCGCCCGAATTTTCTAGCGGCGTAGCGGGCACGCATGAGGACATCATGACGAACAGATCCAGCGGCAGTTCCCGTGAGGCCTCGAGGACGTAGTCGATGCCGTCGAGTCCGAGCACGTTTGCATATTCATGCGGATCGACTATCGTAGCCGCCGTACCGTGCGGCACGACCGCGCGTGCGAATTCCGCTACAGTAAGCATGGAACTTTCGATATGAATATGCGAGTCGATGAATGAAGGAGCGAGATAGCGTCCCCCGCAGTCGATGACGGTTTTTCCGGTATAGGACCCGATACCGGCGATCATGCCGTTCGATACGACAACGTCGCCTTCGTGGATCTCGCCGCTGAGCACGTTGACGATACGGGCATTGCGGAATACAATGTCGCCCTGTTCGTCGCCTCGTGCGACCGAAAGTTTCTGCCGAATGTTATCCATCTTCACTCCTCCTGTTATGTACAGGACTATGTAGTATTATTATCCGAGGAAATCAAGCCGGGAGCTGAATTCTGAACGTCGTGCCTTTGCCCTGCGAGGTTTCGTGAACGAAGAGCTTGCCGCTGTGATAGTCCTGCACAATGCGCCGGGCGAGACTCAGGCCCAATCCCCAACCGCGTTTTTTGGTGGAGAAGCCGGGCCGGAAGATGTCCTTCTTCATCCGCTGATCCATGCCCTTGCCGGTGTCGCGGACATCGATGGTTATATTGCGGCTTCCATCTGAAACCGTGAATTCGATCCTGCCCTCGTTTTGCTCCATCGCATCGAGGGCATTCTTGATCAGATTCTCAAATACCCATTCCATAAGTTCGCCGTTGAATTTCGCGGTCACCGACGCGAGTTCAGGAACGATGATTTCCACTTTTTTACCGAGCTGCGGAGTTCGGCGGCGATAATAATCGGCGCTTTTCCGAATCGTGTCCATGATGTTTTGCTCCTCCAGCTGCGGCTTTGACCCGATTTTCGAGAAGCGCAGCGCGATTCGGTTGAGACGATTGACATCCTTCTCCATCTCGTCGATAGTCTGATCCATCTCCACGGGTTCATTTCGATGCACCCGCAGCAGCTCCAGCCAGCCGAGAAGGCTCGAGAGCGGCGTGCCCAGCTGATGTGCGGTTTCCTTGGACATCCCCACCCAGATATTCGCCTGTTCGCTGCGTTTGATATAGCTGAAGCCGATGTAGCCGATGAGAATGAACATCGACGCCACAAGAATCTCGATGTAGGGGAGTGCCCGGAGTTCCTTAACCAGATCAGACTCGTCGTAAAAAAGATAATTGTAGACCACAGTGT
>JBATDG010000079.1:0-12098 GCA_049663345.1 Bacteroidota bacterium | reverse complement strand
GGGCGCTCGATCATAGCCCAAGGCGCTTGCCGCGGCGTAGCGTAGCGAAGACGGGTCAGCCCTGGGTCACGGACGGAGGCGCGCGCGCGCCTCCCTTCTCTCTTCGCGCTGAAAGCGCGACCCGGAGGTCGAAGACTTGCCGCGGCGTAGCGTAGCGAAGACGGGTCAGCCCCGGGTGCCGGCGCCTACCGCAGGACGGTCATCTTCTGCGTGGCGATGCCGTTTCCGGAACGCAGAACGACGAGATAGTTGCCGGAGGGCAGCTCCGTGCAATCGAAAGTGATGTCATGCGCACCGGCGAGGCCGTATTCCTTGCTGATAACTGCGATGCAGCGGCCGCCGGCATCGTGCAGCGAGAGCGTATATTCACCATCAACCGGAAGCGTGACGCGCATGCGGCTCTGCGTGATTGCGGGATTCGGAGCTGCAGGACCGAGAAGGAGTCCCTCACCGCTTCCGAGAAGTCGGCGTCCGTGAGCGAGGCAATAGCCCTCCAGATCGAAGCGGCCAGTCTGATAGCTGTCGATCAGCAGCGCAGGATGCGAGAATGTCGCGGCTTCCGGCTGCAGCACCGTGCTGCTATCGTTTCCGACGAGAACCAGACAGCGGACGAAAGCAAGCACATCGCCGCTTCCCGACAGCCGGCCGTTCGATGCGGTGATGGAAATGACGCCGTCAATCTGATTGTAGTCGCTTGTAAGCTGCATGTTTTGGGACAAGGTCCCATCCGAAATTACGGCGAGCGGATACAGCATACTCGCATTGAATCGTAATGAGGATTGCCACGCAGTGATATTGAAACCTGTGATATCTCGGCTGAGAAGAATCGGGATATCGACCGTAGCGTCGGGAACACCGGTCAGGCTGCCTGCGATCACAGTCAGCGGAATGCGATCACCGTAGCCCTCGTAGGAAACGGGTACCGACAGCGTCGCCGCACACGGGGCGCTGTAGCGGAGTTGGATGCTGTCCGGCGTAATTCCAAGAGTGGCGGGAATGAATGCCAGCTCGATAACCATGCTGTCGCCGGGCGCGATTTCCACCGGCGGAGCCGGAGTCGCCGAAAGCAGCCGCAGCTGGGGTGACGGCATGAGAATCTCCGCGACGCTCACAGGGAAGGAGGATGTGTTCCGTCCGACAAGGGAAGCGCCAGTGTATTCGGTACCCAGTTCCCCGCTTCCGAGGAAGGTCGTACCGGAGAATTCAAGCCCACCGTCGCGGACCATCGCCGTAAGATCGGACTGGAAGCGGACGAGCTGTCCGTCAATCCGTACTTCCGACATCAGCCACATGTTCGTGGGGCCGACCATCCCGGGGGTCGGAGTGAATTCGACTGTCAACACCAGCTGTGCGCTGGGATTCAGCATGTACGGCAAGGCGGGAGGATTGAGAATGCTGCATGTGCCCGTGCCGGCGCCAGCAGTCCAGATTTTCTCAATCTGTATGGGAGTCGTGCCGTTGTTGAGCATGGTAACCAGTCCGCTGCGGGTTTCGCAGAACGGAACATCTCCGAAATCGAGATTTGTCTGGACGAACTGCCGCAGCACGTTGCAGCGTACGATGACGCGAATCTCTCCGCCGCAAGGACCAAGCGGAACCAAAATCGTATCCTCTATCGTGCCTTCACGCGACGGATTGAAGACCAGCGGGATTACCTCCTGCCAACCAGGCCCTACGGTATAGGGAAGGCCGACTCCGAGATACTGATAATCACCTGGCAGCACAATGCTGAGCATCTCCAGACGGGAATCGCCTGTGTTGGTAAATGAGGGCTGCAGATTAATTGTACTGCCCAGAAGCACCTGTCCCAGCGTAAGAACGATCTCCGGCGGAATTGCATAGCGCACTCTCGTGCCGAACAGCGGAAGCTCCAGCGTAGGCTGAGCCGGAGCATCGGTAGTCACGAACAACGATGCGGTGGCGCTGCCGTCGGGGACGTCTGCAGAGCGGAAGCGCAGATAGAACGGCCGCGTAGTGCCGGCGCTGAGCGGTTCGTCGGCAGTAATCGGATTCAACAGCGTATATCCCGCTGCACCGGAACCGTTGATATTTGCGGCCTTCAGCAGAATATTCGCGTTGCCGCTGTTCCGCAGAAGAACGGTGTCGATTTCTTCTTCGCAATAGGCAAGGGAATCGAACTGCAGCCGCGGCAGTGTGAATACGAGATCTCCATCGATCGCAATGCCCTCAAGGGAAACGCAGATCGTGTCGGGGCAGGGACGGTCGAATATCAGACACAAGGACCCGAAATAATTCCCCGGGTTGTCGGCGAGGAACAGAACTGAAATATCCACCGACGATCCCGGCGGAATGGCAACCGGAGTCGCTGCCGCAGCAGAGAATTGTGCGGAGGGCTGTACGGCTATGGCAGCGAGACGAAGACCTTCCATGTCGAGGTTGAGAATATTGAGCGTCTTCGATTGTGCGGAACCCGCAACAACATTGGCGAAAAGCAGCGTCGAGGGCGTGGCAGCGATAAAGCTTTCACCGGATTTCCCGGTCAAACGCACGATTGTCGTGCGGTCGCATTTCGCGCTGCGGCTGTGAATTGTCAGGTCCGCCGTGTAAATGCCGGGACCCGCAGGACGAAAACGAAGCTTCAGCGTATCCGAACTGTTCCCATTGATGCTCAGCGGAAGCGGTGTGATCATGGAAAATGCGGCGTCGCTGCTGCTGGCATCCAAAACTATTTCAGCGAGTCCGCTGCTATTATCGATGGGAATAGAGAACACGCGCTCGCTTTCACACACCGGGATATTGCCTGCATACACCGTGTCGGGCAAGATCAGCCCCTGATCCTGACGCACAGCGACCAGGGCTACGGCAGTGAGCGGCGCGGCATTCGACTGCAGCAGCAATTCGCCGCGCGTAATGCTCAGAACCGGTTTTCGAGCACATATCCTGAACGTCACTCCCTCGCCCGCTTCCAGAAGCACGGCTGTGTCGGGTTCGACTGAGAAGATCGCATTATTGCCGATCGCGGGCTGAAGCAGCTGTGGAACGGTCAAAGCGTTTGTGATGCGAACCGTGTCGCAGAGCAGTGTGTCGCAGAATGCAAATGTGTAGCGAAGCGTGTCCGCAGAAAAAGCGAATGGCGTTCCGACGAAATGTCCCGTGATATCGAAGCAGATTGTGTCGGGACAGGGCGAAGACACCACGGCGCACAAGGTGCCGCTGATGCTTCCGGTATCCTTGACCAAACGCAGCTTCAGATCTGCACCCAGCGATTCTCCCGGGAGCAGCCTGCGCGGGGCAGTGAGCTGCTGAGCCAGGTACAAGGCGGATGTGGCTCCGCTGACGATGAGGGAATCCACAACCACATCGATGGAATCGCTGTTGAATATGCGCACCGCGACCGTGCTGGTGTCGCTGACCGGCAGTGTTCCAAGAGCAAGCGGATCGGGCAGTACAGTGAGATTCGGAATGATCACGCCGGCTTTGAAGCGCAGCGTATACTCCGCATTGCAGGGATCGGTCATCACGCGCAGCTGCACCGTGATCACGGTATCCTTCGGAAGGGTGACATCCACCCAGAGGTCGAAGGTCCCGCCCGGCTGCACGCTGGTCGGCACCTGGGCGGAACGGGTAGTGACATACGGATTGCCTGACATCAAAGTGATGCTCGAGAGGAACAGAACTTCGGCGTTATCATTCCGCAGAAGGAATTGGCGGGTTCCCTGAATGCCTCGGCAGAGCTTCAGCATACCGAGGGTATCGCCGACCACAGTCAACGCGTTGACTTTCTTTCTCCCGCTCAACTGCACACGGCTCTCGCCGCGCACCGTCAGGTCGTTGTGATTGATCACAAGCGTAGCGGTACTGCCGCCGTTGACCGGGGAATTATAAGCAAGATAGAGCCAGGCGGACTTCCCGGGATCGATCGTCAGAGGTAATTTCGGACCGGTGACTCGGAAATGCGTGCTGTTGCTGCCGATTACCGTTGCAGTGAAAATTGTCAGCGGCTTCTGCCCTGTATTGCTCACCTGTACGCTGTCAGGCACATCCTCTTCGCAGGTTTCCGTCTTGAAGACGAGGACATCGGTCACTTCGGCGATCGGCATTTCATCGCTGATGAGGAGCACGAGCTGCTCGCCATCGCCGGCGCAAGGATCCGACCAGCGATACCGCAGCGTCGTCCAGATGCTGTCCCTGCTCGACGCTTGATAGGTGAAGCTCACGTCCAGCACTTCCTTCGGCTTGATCTCCTTCGGCAGCCCTAGTGGTGCTGTGAGCTGCAATCCTGGAACAGGAGGATCAAAAAATACTTCCTCGATTATCGTGGGGAGAAAGCCGATGTTGCTCAGAGGTACTGTGGTCGAGATGGATCTATCCAGCGGAGCGGGACCAACCACAAGAATGCTGTCCGCTTTGAGCTCCATGAATGCCGCAACACCCCGACCAGTGCATGCGAGCAGCAGTGTATCGGGACAGGGCGAGAATATCAAACGGAATTGTGCACCGCTGCTGAGAGAATCCGCTTTTTTCGGATTGAATCGCAGGGCAAGCAGCACATACTGCCCCTGCTCTATAGTAAGCGATGTGTCCACCTCAAGAACAAAGAGCGAATCCCCGCCATACTGAACGAATTCCTGAATCCTCCCGCGCACCGTCCCGACGTTCTTGACCTGAACGTATTGCACAACATCATCACCGACACAGACATCCTTGAACTGCACAAGCGTAGGCGTTACTTCCATCGTGTTGCTCTGAATCATCCCCTGGAAGGGAATCGTGATCAGATCAGGACAATCAGGATTGCCGGCAGTGATCAGCACATTGCCGGTGATGCTTCCGGCACGGCTGCTGCTGAGCGCAAAGCTGAGGGAATCGGGACCGGTGATCACATCGCCGATGTTATGCGACAGCAGTTCAAGAGTCCCGCGGTCGCTGAAAATTTCAACCTTAATAATTTTCGGAGAGATATTGCCGAATACGCCGACCGGGAATGTCGCGATGGAGCGTTCTCCCTGGCACACGCGCGGAAACAACAGAGTACTTCCCAGCGGCACGAGCCGCGATATTTTTCTGTCCCCGTACAGACTGATATTCCAGGGTGTATGCTCGTTGTCGCTGCTCTGGATAATCATCTGGCTGTTTGCAGGCGGCGGTCCGTAATCATTGGGGGCCGGCTCCCAACGGACCTCGAATTCATGCGTATCACCGGAAGCTATAATGACCGGCCATGTCACGTTGCGCAGGGAGAACTCGGGCTGGCTGAAGGTTACCCCGCCCGCGAGAATCGTCAGACCGCCAGTCCCGGTATTGTGTACCGGAACGATTATATCCTTCGATGTCTGGCATGCCATTGTATCGAAGTTTGCGTATACAGGCGTCGTCGAAATGTCTGGTTTCTGCGTGCCTGTCCATTTCATGATCCAGCCGTACGAGACGCTCGGATAACCATCCGTGCGCTGCACGCCGCCGACAGCCCAGCCGAATGCTTCGTTCAGAAAAATCATCTTATTGACGGGCATATACGGCTTGCCTCCGAATACCTGCGGCGGGTACGTGGACCAGCTGTGGCCCCCATCCTCGGTATAGGCAAACTCATCGTAGGCGCTTGACACCCACCCTTTCAGCGAGTCAAAAAAGAACACGCCCTTGTGCCCTTCGGGATTCGAATTAAACGGCGGCTGTGCCACAACCGGGTCCCAGTCATTCCCGCCGTTTGTGGTTTTCATCACATGCAGCGGATTGTTCTGATTGTACCCGGTGAGATATCCGTAATTATCGTTGACGAAATGGGTTTTCAGATGCGTCGGAAAATATTCGGCCGAATGAATGAACGATAAATCGAACCAACGCTGGTTTGCCGGGTTGAATCGAAAAAAGGTGTTTTGGCCGGCAGCCACTACCCAATAGGACCCGGTAAACTTGACATCTGTCAAAGGGGGATTCGCAGGAATAGAATAGCTGGTCCAGGAAACTCCTCCATCGAGCGTGCGATGAACACGGCCCGGTCCCTCGCCAACGATCATTCCCTCCCTGGCATTGATGAAATTAATAGCGTATCGAATGCCGTAAAGAATGGGATTCAGAGGCGAAACGGAATACCATGTAGCTCCGCCGTCAGCGGTCTTGTAGACCAGACTGCGGTAATCATCACGCCATGATATGAATGCGGTTCCGGAATTGGGCACTGCATGAACATCCTGTGCCCAGGATGACAAGGCGATAGTGATGGGCGGAGAAAACACGTTTGCGGGTACGGGGTGCCAGGTCGGGTCCCCCGGTTTCTTGACGAGGATGCCCGTCTGTTGACGGATCACATCGACATCGCCAACTGCATAGCCAGTGCCGGTATCCGACATCGAAATTCCCATCAACCCGCGCACGGGAATCTCGATGGGCTGTTCTTTCCACGCGCCGACTGGCTGCGCATACAACATCGCGCCTGATGCAAAGCACGATAGCAGGAAAATGCCGATTTTCGTGAGCAATGTTCTATCGCGTCTGTGGATGTGGAACAGAATGACCGGAAGGAATCCGGATGATGGGAAAAATGAAACCGATTGTGAATGATACCGCAAAATACCGACAAAGACAATATCGGCGGACGACACTTTTATTGCAATGCTAGTCCAGCAGCGGCACGTTCGGAAGCGTGTATAGAAGCTCTATGCGTCCCCAGGTGTAGCCGGCGGCAAGCCCGCTCTGTGAGGCGGAAATGAACCTGTTGTCGAACCACATACGCTCAATCCACAAACTCGCGGAGATCGGCAGATCGGGTTTCCAGAAACAGTACAATGCGGCAAGCCTTCCAATGTCAGGCGACGCCCCGCCCGGAAACGAGCGAGCCCCGCTCTCGTGCGAAAGCAGCTGCAGCTTGCCCACGACGCGCAGTGTGGAATGCGGACGCGCGGACACTTCCAGAAAAGCCGCCCGGGTGTTGGACCAATACCCCGACGCGATAAGGATTCCCTTCGAATAGACAATCGATTCATTCCACTTCGGCCAGCGGCCAAGCAGCGGATCCCATTGACTGGAATAGCGGAACATGCCGATGCGGGCTGAAAGTCCGCAAAGGTCCGGATCCGGCGAGGTCCATCCGATATCTCCGTTGAGGGCAACCCCGTCGAAGGGAAAGGCCGAGTATCCTTCCCCGCCGGCGTCCGACGTACGAAAATAGCTATTGAAAGCGCGGACTTCGGATCGCTGATAGGCTGCCTCTGCCTGCATTCTCAATCCGCTCGGGAAACTGCGTTCGGCTCGGACACCCATGGTCGTCGAAGTAATATGCGCATCCCGTTCCCCGGCATTCGCCAGCCATGGATCGCTTTCACCTCCCGAGCGCAGCACATACGCCTCCAGCCCGAATCCCGACGCCAGCCCCGTGTAGTATAAGCCGCCGATATCGCGGGTGTATTCGGCGAGGGGACGCGATTGATCGTTGATGATCGGAAGTATATCATCGGTCATCGGCTGATGCAGATACAGCAGCGTGATGCGGTGTCCCTCAGCGGGTTCGAAATCGGCGCGTGCGCCGTTGACATAGATGGAACGGGAACCATCGAGCGGGGCGCCTTCGAATAGAATAAACCCTTCTCCGAAACGGATATCCTGCCTCCCCACCGTGGCGCTCACGGGAATGCCCAGCGTATCGTGCCAGCGCAGGTAAAGATGCTCGAACACCACTTCATCCATCTTGAAGGGACGTTCGACCGGCGTCTCGATCCAGCCCACAAATTCATTGAGCAGCGCTGCGCGCAGTTCGAGCGAGGCCGCGGGCCGCCATGTCAGTCCCGCCCGCGTACGATTTGTGGTGAATTGCATCGGAGCGCCAAGACTCCCGCCGAGGCCCTTGTCCCAGCCGACAAACCGTGCCCGATGTGATGCGTCAAACGTAAGAGTTGGCTGTGCCAGCGTGGACTGGAACAACACGATGAACAATAGCGGAGAGAGAATAAAACGAAGCATGGAAATCCGATATTCAAAAAAGAGAATATCGGACTCCATGCTCATTTTAACAAATCGCAGGATGGAAGCAGTTCAATCACTGTCCGCCGACCGGCCGTTCAACTACCTTACTCTAATCCGTCCGACTTCCATTCTTCCATCTTTCCTGTGTCTTATTCTCCCGGAGGAGGAGGCGGAAGCAGATCCGCGCCCGGGAGCCCGTTGTCGCGCACGAAATCATTCGATCGCAATCCGATGCCGCGCAGCATGCTGCCGGCTCCGCCCGGTGAAGGGGCGAAGGTGAGAGCCACCATGTGGAGAATGCTCGCAGTGCTGACCTTGGCGAAATATCCACGGCCCGGATGCAGCAGTCCGTCGAGTGGAGTGTAGTATCCGACTGCCGGATCGTATCCATAGATCACCAGCAGCGCGCCATCGGGATCCTGCACGATGCCTGCGATGGAGACGGAGCCGCTGGGCACTCCCATCATATTCCATCCGCCGAATTGATCCTGTGCAGAATAATTCAGTGTGTTGAGCATGGGTCCTGTGACCACAATGGAGTCGCGCGTCGGGAATTTCACCCAGTACGCCTTTCCGAAATCTAGTGCAGAAACTTCGATATACCCCTGCGATGGAATGTACTCATAGGCCTTGCCATCGGTGCTGGGGAAGATGCTGCTCACACTGTTTTGTGCAGGCAGCAGAGGCAGCGAGATCAGATTCCATCCGGCATCGTAGCGAATAACCACGCTGCCGGATTTTTGCTGCGCCATGAAGTCGATGCCGGTGGTGTTTGATGCGAGTCCGGACACCGCCTGGAAAGTTGGAGTGAAAGTGAAATAAGGACTCACTGGTGTGACGCTATAGTTGCCGCCAAGCAGGCCGCTGACTTCGTATGCACCAAGCTCATCCGTGAGTGTGCTGCGCTCGCCGACACCTGAAGCGATGACCTTGACGCCCTCGACAGGCGCGCCGGTGGCCATGCGCACGGAGCCGGAAATGGAATACGACACGAGCGGAACAATATTCAGCCTTACGTTCACGGAAATTGGAGCGTTGACCGCGTTCCCTCCAACGATAATGTTATCGGTGTAGGTGCCGACGGGGAGATTCGTTGTATTGATTTGAACCTGAACGGAATCCTGATTTCCCGTTCCGCTGTTGGCTGAAAGGTCGTACCATTGCGCACTGCTGCGTTGAGCCGTCCAAGAAAGCGTGGAACCGCCGGTGTTGGACAACTGCACGGATTGCGCATCCGGTAGCGGACCGTTCTCAGAAGCGGTGAAGATGAGCTGCCGCGGCTGCACGTAGAGCACGGGCACCGGATCTTCTATCTCGAAAGGTTTGCTTTCATCTCTCAATGAAGTTGTGGATGGCGGCCGAACCCGCACAACGGCATCCGTCGTCGGGGGACCCGTAACAGCCCAGGATTGCAAGCCCGGTGATGCCGGAACGGAGGGGGCAAGCACTTCGCCGAAGGTCTGGCCTCCGTCGCGCGAAAGTTCGATGCGTACGTTGATCAGTCCGGAGGCGGACCAGCGAATTTCCTGCTTGTCTCCGATCGCCCAGCGCTCACCGCCAACGGGACGCGTCAGCGTAAGCGTCGGTTCGGAAGGCAGCGAGGTCGTATTTACGAAAAAGGCGTACGAACTTGTGCGGAAATATCCTACACCGTCGTTTCCGTACCCGGACATATCGAGGTCATCGCCGTCGAGGCGGTAGCAGGCGACCAGTCCGGTCACCGGCCCGTTGAATTCCATGCGGTGATGATCAGCGATTTGATCATCGCTGCGGGCGATATTCCAGAGGCGCACCTCATCGAGTATGCCCGAATACCCGTAGGCGGTAGTACCGGTGCTCCTTGTGTCGGCACAGCCGAGAAGAAGTTCCGATGTATTGCCGCTGCCGGGCTGCGAGAAGGTGCTGGTACCTGCGGGGAGACCGTTGAGAAAGATCGTCGCCCGGTAGATGCCGCCAGTCTGTTCGAAGCGCGCGGCCACATGCGTCCACGCGTTCAGCGGAATTGCCGAAGTGCTCTCCAGCGTCAAGCTCCAATTGCCGGTTGGAATAAAGCGGACCTTGCCGTTGCTTTTATTCAATCCCAACCAGTAATTCCAGATATTCTGAGAATAGTTGCCCTTGGTGATAAAGGTCTGATATTGGGTATGTCCGCCGGAGGAAGCGGGGCGTACCCAGCATTCCAGTGAGAAATTTTGCGTCAGAGATAGTGAACTGCTGTGATTGACCGTGATATGATCTCCATAATCCGGACCATTGGTGCACTGCAGGCCGATGCGGTCGTAGTGACCCGGATCCGGCGTCGCAGAATAAAGCACGGAACCAACACCGCTGCCATTGACTGTGCCATCGATGGAAAGCGCGTTCCCGTTAAATCGCCAGCCTCCTTTGATGAAGCGCCCGTAGCGGCCTCCCACCATCGCAAGCGGAATACGGTACAACAAACCTTCGGCGGTTGAAAAATCCATGTTCAGGTTCCAGATGCGGACTTCATCGATTGAGCCCGTCCAGTAGTAGTTGGGACTCCCCGATTGCCGGTCTGCGCCGATGCGGAGATCGAAGTAGTTGTACGCGAGATAGGTCTGCCCGGTATTAATCTGCCGATCGAGCGCACCGTTGATATAGAATCGCATATCGTTTTTGAATGCATCGAAACTCACGGCCACATGCGTCCAGGTGTTGACCGGGATGCTGGCGCTGCCTTCGAAAAAGCCCGAGGGATTCGGGTAATAGCGCAGCTTCCCCTGGGCGTTCACTCCGAACCAGTAGCCCTGTGTGAAATCATTGCCCACGATAGTCATCACTGATCCGCTCGTCGTCGGCCGCACCCAGGCGCTGATGCTCACCGTTCCCGCACTGGCCAGATCATGGTTCAACGCAAGGCTGAACGGAACGGAAATGTAGCTGGCGCCATTGAGGGACAAAACAGAATTGACCGCATTGTACTGCGCATTGCCTGCCGAAAATGGGACGAGGCAAAGCATGATAAACAAAGACAGAAGGTGTTTCATGGTGCAACCGTTCGTTATGCTTCCAAAAATATTTGAAGCACACTCCGGGTCTGGAACCATCGAATGGTTGAACCAAACCCGGAGCGTGCAGATTCGAAACAGGAGTTTATTTAGAAAGGATCATGCTCCGCGTGCGGACGACGCCCGCGTACCGCAGAGAGTAGGTGTAGACGCCGCCAGGCAGCGATGCTGCATCAAAGCGGACCGACTGCTGCCCGTCACGCAGCTGAAGGCCGGCAGACAGATCCATCACTTCCCTGCCGAGCAGGTCATACACCTTCAGACTCGGGGCTGCGGATGCGGACAGCGTCCCCAGATCGACATCGATGCGGGTGGATACGCTGCCCGACTGCGCGGCTGCGCCGAAGGGATTCGGGTAATTCTGTCCGAGATACAGCTGTCCGGGCACCGGGGTCTCATCAACGCCCACCACCATCGTCATGCGGACAGGAACATCAAGCTGCGCAGTATACACCAGCGAACGTATGGTGATGATGCCGTCGTACTGTCCTGCGGGGAGCAAACGGGTATTGACCCTGACTTCCACAGCCCCCTGGCCTTCACCGCTGGACGGTTCGATATCGATCCATTCGACATCGGTCGCCAGAGTCCATGTGGCTTTGTCATCTCCGCGCGGAGTAATCGTCAGAGTTTGTGTGGGGAGCGGATCCTTGTTGCTCACATCGAAAAGCACAGGGTTTGGATTCGCTTCGTAGCTGAGCGGACTCGGATTGAATGTCAATTCAATCGTCATCTGGCCAGAGGCAAACTGAGCCGAGTAGCTGGTCTTTCCGCTTTGATCTTCTCCATCAATGACGATGGCACGCACGCGGCCGGGGATCTCGGGTCCCCAGCTGATAGTGACGCCGCTCGCATTGATGCCCGCCTGATAGGCGATGGTATAGATTTCCTTGACATCGGATGTTCCGGTTCCGAAATTCCGGTAGTCCGCAAGTGAGCCCAATCCGAGCTGGGATTTACCCGGTGTGCTCACTACGCGTGTATCGAAAATTTCATTGGGCGGCTGCGGAGGGAGCTCGGCTTCGTCCAGCGTCGGGTCTATACCCGGGGTTGCACCTTCGCGCAACCCAAGGGCGAGCACCTGCGAGCGCCCTGTCCCGTTATCAACAGTCATTTCAAGTGTAACGCCCCGGTACTCCTGGGCGGCCG
>JBATDG010000078.1:0-3771 GCA_049663345.1 Bacteroidota bacterium | reverse complement strand
CTTGAGCAGAACTATCCGAACCCGTTCAATCCGACGACGAACATTGTGTTCAACGTGTCGGAAGAGCGTCAGGTCCGCATCGCAGTGTACAACAACCTCGGCGCCGAAGTGGCCGAGCTGGTCAACGAAGTGCTTCCCGCAGGGCGTTATGAAATGACGTTTGACGCCTCGGCACTGCCGAGCGGAACGTATCTCTACCGCATGCTGTCGGGTGACTTCATCGGCACACAGCGGATGACGCTCTCGAAGTAAACCCAAGATATAGGATCCTGTGCATGCGGGATTCCTGAATGAAACGCGGCTGTGGATAATATTCACGGCCGCGTTTTTTATGCAAGCATTTTCCGAAATATCGACTGGCGTAGAAATTTTTTTCAAACCGTGAAGAAAAATGAGCTTAGAAGTTACATCTCAATGAGCATAAATTGGCTAACATGCCTTCTATTATATAAATATGCGCAACAGAAGGCATTGAACGTGAAAAAATGGCACAGGTGAAAATAAGTCTTGTTTCTGTGTTGTCTTTTTAAAAAATGGGGATTATCTTCGTTTGGCAGATTCAGGATTTGTGTTCTTCTTTTTGCAGGTAAGCGTCCCGGCTTGAATGCGACTGATGACACACTGCAACCGCATTTGATCATGGCTCATCCACAGAATTTCAATATACAGGAGTAACGCAATGACGTCAATCTCTACCCACTCAAAGAGGATGGCACTCTTGCTTCTGCTGCTGGCAGGCGTAGGAATTGGCCTTACAACCTCCTCTGCCCACGCGCAGCTCAACGGAACCTATACCATCGGTAGTGGGGGTAACTACGCTTCATTCACTGCGGCGGTCAGCGCCCTCTCCAGTTCCGGAGTAAGTGGGCCCGTGACCTTCACTGTGATCGCTGGAACTTATACTGAGCAGATCGCGATTTACTCGATCGCAGGTGCCAGTGCCGTCAACACTATCACGTTTGACGGTATAGACGCTAGCACTCGCATACTTCAATACAGCGTCTCAAGCGCTTATGGCTCAGTTGTCACTTTCAATGGGGGAGATTACATCAAGTTCAAAAATCTAACCGTGACTTCGACAAACGCATCTTACGGCTACTGCTTTCTTTTTACGAACCAGGCAAGTTACAACGAAATCAGTGATTGCGTTATCAGTGTCCCTGCTAACACAACGAGTTCGTATCACATCCCTATCTGTGCCAGCAGCACATCAAGCTACAGCAGCACCGGCAACTGGGGCGATTTCAATTTGATACAGGACAATATTATCAACAGTGGGTACTACTGCATCAGGTGGAACGGGTACTCTGGCAGCGTTTCCTACGCGAAGGGCAATAAGTTCATCGGAAACACCGTTCAGGATTTTTACTACTACGGAATGTACCTGTACTACTGCAACAGCCTCGAAGTGAAGAACAACACCGTGCGCCAGCGGACAACCGGGACGTTCACCACTTCCGGCGGGTACTCCATGTACATCTATTATCCGGGTGATGGTCCCCAGATCATCGGCAATTACAGCTATGGACGCTACCAGCCATTTTACTGCTATCGCGTCAATTATTATACCTCGTCCATCTCTGCTCGTGCACTCATCGCAAACAACATGATCGTGGGCGACGGGACCTCATCGATGTACGGTCTCTACGTATATTATCCACGTTACGCCGATGTTGTCTATAATTCAGTCAATTTGAATAATACGACCAGCACCTGTTACGGAATCTACCAGTACGGTGAAAGTGGCAGCTACGACGTTAAATTTGCCAACAATTTCATCAACTACAACGGTAACGGGACCTTTTACGGGATTTACAACTACTACTCATCAGCATTTACACAGTTCGACTACAACGCATTCTGGCGGACTGGCGCAGGTGGCGAGTACTGGTATTGGAACGGGACCAGCTATGGCTCCTTCGCCTCAATGAAGGCATCCGTATCCGGTTACCACCAGAATTCGCTCTGGGGAAGCCCGTATTGGGTGAGCAAAACGGATCTGCACAGCCGCTCGCATGTGGGCTACCAGGCCGGTATTCCCGTTTCAGTCGTAACCGATGATTTCGATGGCGACGCCCGCGGACTCAACCCCTGCATTGGTGCAGATGAATACCCCGCACCGCCTCCCGAGAACGATCTTGCAATTGATGACGTCATGTTCGACAACGCCGAAGGCGCATGGGCGCATCGTGAAGACCCTGCCGAGCATGCTGTGAAGGTGGTTCTTGAGAACACCGGCTTGGGAAATGACCTCGCCTCAGTGACCGTGACTTACAAAGTCGGTGGAATGCCTGCAGATGTCAACGACGGTGTGCAGGAGACTTTCAGTCCGGGTTGGGTGAATCACAAGGCGACGGTGGAATTCACGCAGCGCATAACCGGTCTTGCAGCCGGCACAACGGCCAATGTCTACGCGAAAGTCTTCTGGGCTCTGGATGAAGACAACACGAACGACGGGGGCATGGATAATGCCTTTGTCGAAACCGTGAAGGTTCATGGCATCGAGAATTTCGAGAAGATGGATGCGATGCTCTATCCTTTCACACGCGATCCAGGATACCTTGATCTGCCGTGGACGCGTATCGACAATAACGGCGGCTTTTCACTTGATATCTGGAACGGTTTGTTCAATGGCTCAAATCAGGCCCTTGCGATGTCGGCCCATACCGAAGCGGCCGACGAATGGATCGTTACGCCAGGGGCAGATCTTGATGCCGGTTCGAGCTACCGACTCGATTTTGAATTCCGCAACTGGGGCGGATCTCCCGTGACCGTCGAAGCGGCTTTCGGCGAAACGCCGGATCCGTCGCAGATGACTGTATTCGCCACGTTCGCGAACATCGCACCGGGTGGCTTCCTGACAGCGAAGCAGCTGGCAGGCGGACTCGACCCGTACTTCAACACGCCGCTGTTCAATGGCACATTTTATCTCGCATTCCATTTCACTACAAGTGGAACGGATTCCTACTTCTCCTTCGACAAGGTCAAGCTGGACGACAATCCCTCACCGCCGCCAAAAATTGCCTTCGGTCTCCCGGGTGCGCCTCTGTCGACCTTTATCGACAATCCTGCCTACAAAATTACGGTAATGGCGAATTACAAACAGCCCGCGATCATCAACCGCACCTATGAAGTGCAGTCCAAGACAAATATTTATGGAGCCATGGGCGACTTCCTCTGGGATGTCGAGACTTCGACGCCGTGGATCACATTGACAAAGGAAACTCCTGACCCAACGCTGCAGAACTACAACCTGAATCCGCCGCGTCCCCGTCAGATGCAGAATTTTACGTTGACCGTGAATCCATCGGGTCTTGCCCCGGGTACGCATGTTGGAGAAATCACGTTCTACGGTATTCTCTTCAATAACGATTTTCCGCCTCCTGCAAACGGTCTGCAGGCTACCAATGAACCGCTGAATATCCAGGTCGATCTGATCATCACCAATTCCGGTTCGAAGACAGGCGCGCCCTACATCCAGCAGACCATCTCGACGCCGCTGACGGTGCCGGGCTCACCTTACAACTTCATTGACCCGACCACCGGCGATCCGATCGCAACGGTGGAAGTGACGAGCGGACAGATCGACATGATGACCATCCGTGCATATCCGAACGCACTGCCGCAGAATCTGTCCCGCAAGCTGTTCGTCAAGCGCTACTGGCAGATTACACACACCGGCACCGGCTGGACAGCAAACGTGACGTTCCCGTATGCGGATGCTGAAGCAGCGATGATCACCGACAAGATGCAGCTTCGCGGCGTGCGTCA
>JBATDG010000077.1:0-6513 GCA_049663345.1 Bacteroidota bacterium | reverse complement strand
ACGGTCCTGTGCTGCGTGGAGCTGGCGCTCCACGGTCCTGTGTTGCGCGGAGCTGGCGCTCCACGGTCCCTTCTTTGTGCCTCTGTGCCTTTGTGCCTCTCTCCCTTTCTTCCTATTATTCCTTTTTCCAATCACGTCAAACGAACTCTCATGGAACGCTTTTTCATTATAGACGGCATGGCCATCGCCTATCGGGCCTACTTTGCTTTTATCAATCGTCCGCTCATCAATTCGAAGGGAATGAACACCAGCGCGATTTTCGGTTTCGTCAATACGCTGGAGAAAATTCTCAACGAGGAAAAGCCCGACCATATCGCCGTGGCCTTCGATACGCCGCATCCCACGTTCCGCCACAAGCGCTACGATGCGTATAAGGCCACGCGCGAGAAGATGCCGGAGGATATGGTCGAACAGCTCCCCTACCTGAAAACCATCGTCCAGGCTTACAATATTCCGGTGCTGGAAATTCCGGGCTGGGAAGCGGACGATGTCATCGGAACGCTGGCAAAGCGCGCGGAACGGGAGGATATCGAATGCTTCCTCGTGACGCCGGACAAGGATTTCATGCAGCTGGTTAGTGAGACGGTGAAGCTGTACCGTCCGGGAAAAATGGCGGACAGCTGGGACATCATCGATATCGAAGGCGTGCGCGAGAAGTTCGGCGTGCGTCCGGATCAGGTGATCGATGTGCTGGGACTCATGGGCGACCAAAGCGACAATATCCCCGGCGTCAAAGGCATTGGCGAGAAAACCGCCATTCCCCTCGTGCAGGAATTCGGTTCCATCGCCGGGATCTACGAACATCTGGACGACATTCCGAAAAAGGGTGTCCGGGCGAAACTGGACGAACAGCGTGCGGAAGCCGCCATGTCGCTCGAACTCGTCACCATCGATATCAACGCTCCTGTAGATGTGGATCCGCATGACCTGCGGATTTCTCCGAAAAATGTCCCGCTGCTGCGCGAACTGTTCATGGAACTCGAACTCACACGCTTTCTCCAGAAACTGGAAGCGGAGCAGCAGGGTTCGATGTTCGCCGATGCCGCCGCCAACATGGACACTGCGGCGAACACCGCGCATGAGTACGTACTTGTGCGTACCCGCGACGAGCTTGCCGCAATGGTCGCGGAAATCAGCGGCGCGAAGGAATTCTGCTTCGATACCGAGACCGGCGGACTCGATCCCCTGCAGTCCGATCTGGTCGGACTCTCCTTCGCCATCCGCCCGGCGCACGCCTGGTATGTGCCCGCCAACGGCGATCTCCCGGTGGATGAAATCATTGCTGCAATTCGTCCCCTCTTTGAAAACGGCGCCACCGAAAACGGCGCTATCGTCATAGGACAGAATCTGAAGTTCGATCTGCTGGTGCTCCGCCGCTGGGGCATCGCGACGACGCAGCCGATTTACGACACGATGCTCGCCGCCTACATCCTGCGTCCCGAAGGCGACCACACGATGGACGGCCTCGCAATGCAGCATCTGCAATACCAGCCGATTTCGATTTCCTCGCTGATCGGCAAGGGAAAAAATCAGCTCTCGATGTCCGATATTCCGGTTGAGGAGGTCGCCGAATACGCGGCCGAGGACGCCGACATCACGCTGCGGCTTGCCCATGCGCTGCGCGGGGAAATTGCGAAGACGGGACAGGACAAACTGCTCGCCGACATGGAATTTCCGCTCGTACATGTACTGACGACGATGGAATATCACGGCGTGAAAATCGACACCGATACGCTGAGCGAGATTTCGAAGGAAATGGAATTCCAGGTCGATCGCGCAACGACGGAAATCCACCTCATGGCAGGTGACCGCTTCAACATCAGTTCTCCCAAACAGCTTGGCGAAGTGCTGTTTGAAAAGCTCAAACTGCCCGCACGCAAGAAAACCAAAACCGGGTATTCGACGGATGTGTCGGTGCTGGAATCCCTGCAGGGCATGCACCCGATCATCGAGGAAATCCTGCTCTACCGTCAGCTGACCAAGCTCAAGGGCACCTATGTCGATTCACTCCCGCGCCTGATCAATCCGCATACCGGACGCGTGCACACCTCGTACAACCAGGCCGTGGCGGCCACGGGACGGCTGAGCAGCAACAATCCCAACCTGCAGAACATCCCCATCCGCACCGAAGCCGGTAAGGAAATCCGCCGCGCGTTCGTGCCGGAAAACGAGGAGTACGTCATGCTCTCGGCGGATTATTCGCAGATCGAACTGCGGCTGGCGGCCGAGATTTCAGGTGATGAAGGACTGCTCGAAGCGTTCGAACAGGGCGAGGATATTCACACTTCCACCGCCATGCGCCTCTTCGATCTCGCGGCTGACCAGGTCACCAGCGAGCAGCGGCGGCGGGCGAAGACCACGAACTTCGGCATCCTGTACGGCATCAGCGCGTTTGGACTCGCCCAGCGTCTGGGCATAGACAACGGCGACGCCAAGGATCTGATCGATCTCTATTTCGAGAAGTATCCGCGCATCAATGAGTACATGGCACGCACGATCGGCTTCGCGAATGAAAACGGCTTCGTCGAAACCCTGCTCGGCCGGCGGCGCTACATTCCCGACATCAACGCGAAAAACCGGAACATCCGCAGCTTCGCTGAACGCACGGCGGTGAATGCGCCGATACAGGGAAGCGCGGCGGACATGATCAAGATCGCGATGATTCGCATCCACGACGAGATGAGCCGCGGCTTCGCCAAATCACGCATGATCATGCAAGTGCACGATGAACTCGTGTTCGAAGCGCATCGCGACGAACTCGAGGATTTGCGCGCCATGGTCGTCGACCGGATGATCCGCGCGATGGATCTGCGCGTGCGCATCGAAGTTGAAGCCGGTACCGGAGACAACTGGCTGGAGGCGCATTGACATGCAGCCGAAAACCCGTCTGCTGATTCTCATCGGCCTGCTGCTCGCATCGATTTTCTTTTGGGATTCGATTGTCCTGTATCCTATAAAGCTGTTCGTCGTTCTGCTGCATGAACTCAGCCATGCCGCCGCGGCCCTGCTCACCGGCGGAAGCGTCGTGGAGATTCAGATCGACAGCCGTATCGGCGGACTCGCCCTCACGCAGGGCGGATGGTCGTGGGTCATCGTTTCCGCCGGCTACACCGGCAGCATGCTGCTGGGCGGCGCGATCCTTCTGCTGAGTCTGCGCGACCGCGCTGTGCCAGTCGTGGCGGTCGCCACGGGCGTGATGGTGCTGATCGTCACCATCGTTTTTGTGCGCAATCCCTTCGGACTTATTTTCGGACTGATCTTCGGCGCTGCGCTGCTCGCCGCCGCACGCTGGCTTCCCGCGCAATGGCTGGCGCTGCTTGTGCAGTACCTCGGCGCGACGAGCTGCCTCTACGCCCTCGTCGATGTGAAGGAGGATCTGCTTACATTGCAGGACCGCGTCACCGACGCCAGCATTCTCGCCGGTATGACCGGCATCCCGGCAATCGTCTGGGGAGTGCTGTGGAGCATGCTTTCGCTCGGTGTGTTCATTCTCATTATGCGCGAAGCGCTGCGCCGGGCGACCGCGGCAGAACAACAATCCCACAACGAAAAACGAATTCCCTCATGATCGTACGCTTCGCTCCCTCTCCCACCGGCTACCTGCACGTCGGCGGCGCCCGCACCGCAATCTTCAACTGGCTTTACGGCCGCAGCTCCGGGGGACGCTTCCTCCTGCGCATCGAGGACACCGACCGTGAGCGATCCAGCGACGAAATGACGCGCGAAATCCTGGGCGGTCTTCGCTGGCTCGGCATCGAGTGGGTCGGCGAACCGTTGATTCAGTCTGAGCGATCCAGACGGCACACCGAAGAATGTCACCGGATGCTCTCCGAGGGCAACGCGTACTGGTGCTACTGCACGAGCCAGGACCTCGATGCGAAACGCGCAACGGCCGAAGCCGCTGGCGGCGCCTTCCTTTATCCTGGCACCTGCCGCAATCTGAGCGATGAGCAGCGCGCCGCGAACGATGCCGCGGGCATGACTCGAGTGCTGCGTTTTCGGGTTCCTGAAGGACGAACCGTCTTCAACGACATCGTTCATGACGAGACCTCATTCAGCAACGAAGAGATCGATGATTTTGTGCTTCTCCGCACGGACGGTTCACCAACTTATATGGTTGCGGTGGTCGTCGACGATCACGACATGGGCGTCACGCACGTCCTGCGCGGAGACGATCATCTCTCGAATACTCCCAAGCAGGTAATGCTGTATCACGGACTCCGCTACGAGGCTCCGCAATTCGGACACCTCCCTCTGATACTTGGCGAGGACAAGAAGCGGCTCTCGAAGCGCCACGGCGCCACTTCCGTAGGAGAATTTCAGCAGCGGGGATATCTGCCTGAAGCGATGTTCAACTTCCTCGCACTGCTGGGATGGTCGCCCGGCGAGGATCGGGAAATTCTCACACGTCAGGAGTTGGTAGAAAGCTTCGACATTCGCCGTGTGCTGAAAAAAAGCTCTGTCTTCGACGAAGAAAAGCTCCGGTGGATGAACGGTCAGCATATCCGACTGATGGACGATGATGAACTATTTACCCGGGTGCATCCGTACAGACCCGCAGATCTTGATGACATCGACGAAGCGCAGCTGCGGGCGGTGATTCCTCTGATGAAAGAGCGGATGGTGCTGCTGCCGGATTTCTTCGAAAACGGCCGTTATTTCTGGCGTGATCCTGAAGAATATGATGCGGACACTATCGCAAAACGCTGGAAGGCGGGTATTCCAGAACTGCTCACAAAACTGCTCCCGCTGCTCGAAGCTGTCGAATTCACCCCCGAAGCGCTTGAAGCACTTATTCGTCAGACAGCCGAGCAAAGCGGCATGGGTGCCGGAAAGGTGATTCACCCGATTCGCCTGGCACTCACCGGGGGTTCAACCTCTCCCAGTCTGTTCGACATGATGGTGACTCTTGGCCAGGAAACCTGCCTGCGCCGCCTCCGACGAGCATTGGACCAGCTTCCCGCTCCGGTTTCCTGACGGCCAGTGTGCTCCGGTCGAACTGGTAGCGGCTGGCGTGCAGATTCCGGTCCCTGCCCTGCTTCGGGCTTGTTCGAAACCCTTGTTTCGTGTAGTTTGGAAGGATGGAAAAGAAGCATTTTATCCGGCTTCAGAACGCGGTTTTTTACGGCTATCACGGCAATCATCACGAGGAGCGTTTCCTCGGAGGCCGCTTCCACATTGATGTGGAAATGGAGACGGATTTTACCGAAGCGGCGGAGCACGACGACCTGCATCTCACCGTGAACTATGAAGCGGTGTACAATCTGATTCAGAATCTCGTCACCAACGAATCCTTCAAACTCATCGAGGCGCTCGGCCGCCGCATCGCAGTGAATCTGCTTGCGGAATTCGAAACTGTCCTGGCTGTCGCCGTCAAGGTGAGAAAGCCGGGAGTGCCGCTCAAGGGCGTCATCGATTATGTTGAGGTTGAGGTCCGTGAGCATCGTTAATCTGCAGCCGGAATCTTCCGCCGCGTTCCTCGCGTCGTGGAAGGAACTGACGGAGGCACCGATCACCGTCATGGAACGACAGACCATCTTTCTCGGCATGGGCTCAAATGTCGGCGACCGCAAGGCCATGCTGCAGAAGGCGCTCGATGCCGTAGCGGCCCTCCCGCAGACGGAAGTCGTTCGCTGCTCAGGCATCTATGAAACCGCTCCTTGGGGCGACGTTCCCCAGGGACCCTTTTACAATTGCGCCGTGGAAATTCGAAGCGGACTCCAGCCCGCAGAACTCCTTGCGGCAATAAAAGGAATCGAACAGGACATGGGCCGCGAGCGCACAGAGCGCAACGGGCCGCGCATTATCGATATCGACATCCTTCTATTCGGAGATAGAGTACTGAAGGAGGAAGGACTTTCCATTCCCCATGGCGCGATCGCCGATAGAATGTTTGTCCTGATTCCCCTGAGCGAGATAGCAGCCAGCGTCATCCACCCGATCGAAAAAAGAACGATCAGGGAAATAGCGCAGAGCTGCAGCGACACCGGTCACGTGACCGACACCGGACTGCGCCTCACCCGCGCACGACCCTAACACACCCCCCTCATCGCCCTGAAAGGGCGCTGATTGGAGACGATGAATGCAACGCGACGTCCATTATATAGCCATAGAAGGCGTAATCGGTGCAGGCAAAACCAGCCTGACACGGCTTCTTCATGAACGCCTCGGCGGCCAGCTCGTGCTGGAGAAATTCGAGGAGAACCCCTTCCTCGAACGCTTTTATCAAAATCCCGAGCGCTTCGCATTCCAGACCCAGCTGTTTTTTCTCCTCACGCGATACAAGCAGCTGCAGGCACTCTCGCAGCAGGAGCTGTTCGACGAATTCCTCATCACCGACTACGTGTTCGAAAAAGATAAAATCTTCGCGCACCTGAATCTGCAGGATGATGAACTGCATCTCTACGACCAGCTTGCCGCCAACATGGAAAAAAATCTGGCTAAGCCGGATCTCGTCGTGTATCTGCAATCGTCCGTCGACAGGCTAATGCAGAACATTAAGATTCGGGGACG
>JBATDG010000076.1:0-35382 GCA_049663345.1 Bacteroidota bacterium | reverse complement strand
CCTCTACGACGAGTATATCCTCGTTTTCTTCAACATCCTTCCGCGGAATGTTCAACGCGGTATAGATAGCCGGGAGCTGGGCTCCGGAAAAGTCAACGTCCACGACGGGTCCGATGACCTGTACTATTTTGCCCTTATTCATTCCTGTGATCTTAGCTGATGGATAAATATGATTATGAAATAGAGTCTAAAATAGTATCTGAACGCAATAAATCCAACTGAGGCACAACAACATGCCCTCATCCCGGGTACGCGTCACGTGCCAACTTACTGCGCTGGAAATAAAATAGTAGCCGTTCTGGCCGGAATTACGAAGGAAACGGCGTCCCGGCGGGTGAAAAAGGAAACCCCAAGAAATGGATCATCCAGCCGGCTTCCTTCGGGCAATCCGAGGTAGGGAAGGACACAGGGCTGTGCATTATCACTGGCGTTCACGACAATAAACACCTTTTCAGCACCCGCTGAGCGCATATATGCGTAGACGGAGGTGACATCGTCGAGGAGCAGCGTCTGCGTGGCTCCGCTTCGCAAGGCCGTCCAGGTGCTCCGCAGACGGATCAGCTCTTTATAGTATGAGAAAAGGCTGCTGTCAAAGCTCACGGGATATCCGATCGGATCGCCGTTCACTTCGAAAGCGAGTTCATGGTCAAAGGACTTCTCAGGCCAGAGCATCGGTTTACGGTTGTCCGGATCGTCGCCCCCCCACATTCCGGCCTCGTCGCCATAATAAATGACGGGTGAACCCGGAAGCGTGAATTGCAGCAGCAGCAGCACGCGCTCAAGCTCGCGCTCCGCATCGTCGGGCGGACGCACGACATACCGGGGATTCACGCGCAGCGTGTTTTCCCGATCGAATTGAAGCGTGTCATTGACGCACATCGAAGCCAGACGGTCGGTTTCGTGACAATCGATCATATTCCACAGAACGTCGCTCCCGAGCAGAGTGGTCCGGCTCCGCTGCTGCATCATCCGGCTGTCGAAGCCCGTGCTGGTGCAGAGTCTGCTGAGCACGAAATCACTGATTGCCTTGCCGAATTGTCTCGGTTGATCGATATCGAATGGAGTGGACGTTTTACCCCAGCCGTTGCCGAGATTGACCAGCAGCACCTCCGGGTTGATCGTGCGGCAAACCGAAGCCCACTGCTTCCAGAATGCTTCGGGAATCTCATGAGTCAGATCGACGCACCAACCGTCGATGCCATCCGCCGGATTACCATCGCCGTTGGGATCCATCCACCGCTTTGTCGAGGCCAGGATGTAGTCTCTCGGCCCTGCAACGAGGCCAAGCGTATCCTGACGCAGTTTCGGGAAGGCTTCAACATCCCACATTTTTTCGTATTGAAATTCGGAATCGTACGGAGTCTCGGGGCGATCCCACTGCTTCACTGTAAACCAGCTCCCGTAAATCGACTGCTCCTGCTTTTTCAGCAAGTCCTGAAACGCCCAGAAATGCACTCCCACGTGTGCGAACTGCGTCATCATCAGCACCCGCATTCCCCGACGATGAGCTTCAGCAACGAGCTCAACGAATTTGCGATCGGCTGCTGTCTGATACCAGGTCAGAGGGTCATGCGGGACTTCCCTGTTCAGAAACGTTGAGTCCACCGGTGAGAGCGGACCGAAATACCGATCGATGTGGTGAAACGAATTGACGTCGAATTTGTGTGATGATCGCGATTCAAACATCGGAGCGAGAATCAGTCCCTGCACTCCCAGATCCTGCAGGTAATCGAGACGTGAGAGGATTCCGTCTATATCCCCTCCGTACTGCCGAAGCAGTGCGGCAGGATAGAAATTGTCGTGCAGCATGCGCTCTTCCGAGGTGCTCGCGTACCAGTTGGCTGTCCAGGACGAGACTTTCCAGGGAAGCTTGGCATCATCGAAAATGTACTCCACCTGGGGATCGTTGAGCGTATCGGCATTGCAGAAACGATCCGGCATCACAAGATACCAGACAACCCCTCGAGCCCATGCCGGGGCTTCGAGATACTGTCCTGCAGCAGGAGCTGCAAACGCGCAGAGCGCAAGAATGGGTAAGATTAACCGAATTCGCATATCGTTATAAAATAGAGCCCTGTCTTCTCCCGACAAAGCCCTGAATTTATCACTCCACCCGGCAAAGCAGGCCTTTCAGATACCAGGACTCGGGAATAGCCAGCGCGATGGGGTGATCGGAATCCTGCGTCATCACATGCAGCGCCCGTCCATCCCGCTTCGCGTCGACAGCTGCGTCGGCCACTATTTTCTGAAAAAGCGGCAAGGGAATGTGTCCGCTGCAGGAGAAAGTGAAAAGCAATCCTCCGGGACGAAGCAGCTTCATCGCCAGCAGGTTGATGTCTTTGTATCCACGTGCAGCGCGGTCAACCTGTGCTTTCGAAGCAGCGAATTTGGGTGGATCAAGCACGATCATATCGAACTGCCGCCGCTCATCCCGGCAGCTTCGGAGGTAGTTGAAGACATCCGCTTCGACCTGGGCGTAGCGCGAATCGTCGAAAGAATTGAGCTCGATGTTGCGGCGTGCGAGACTGAGCGCATCTGCCGAAACGTCGACATCGGTCACCATCGCCGCACCGCCAGCCAGGGCGTGCAGCGCAAAGCCGCCGGTGTAGGAAAAGCAGTTCAACACTTCGGCACCGCGTGCATGGCGTCCGAGCAGGGCGCGATTCTCTCTCTGATCGAGGTAGAAGCCGGTTTTGTGCCCCTTCATCGGATCCACCAAAATCGGGATACTATGCTCAAGCACAGTGCAGGGGAATTCCGGCTCCTGTTTTCCCATACTCCCGATGCGCTCCGCAAGACCCTCTTTCTCGCGAGAATCTCCATCGGATCGCTCGAACAATCGGAAGTCCGGAAATCGTTCGGAAAGAATCTGCAGAATGGTCTCCCGCCATTTTTCAGCGCCGGCGGAAAGGAACTGACAGACGAGGACGTCGGCGTAGCGATCCACAATCACGCCGGGCAGCAGGTCCGCCTCGGAGGCGAGCAGACGGTAGGCATTGGTCCGGGATTCATCGAAAAGCGACGCACGCAGCACCGCCGCGCTTTCTATGCGCTGACGAAAGAAATCCGCATCGATGCGTGTGTCGGCATCGAAAGTCCACACCCGGGCACGGATTTGCGAGACCGGAGACCAGGCAGCGACGGCCAGCGGAATCCCTTTCGAGTCGCGGATGAGCACGGTAGCGCCCGATGCGGGCTCACGATCCACGCTGTGAATGGCGCCGGAAAATATCCAGGGGTGGCGGCGGAGAAGCGAGTCCTCACGGCCGTATTTGAGAGTTACTTCGGGAAGGTTTGTTCTCATTATCCTAAAAATCCTCCGTCGGCAGTTCGTCTTCCTCGCGGAAGCGGAAGGCCCACTTCAGGGGACGTGCATCGAAGAGATCGTAGAGATCGTCGCCGCTGAACGTGGTGAGCGACGGATTCCCTGACAGTGCGCCGCTGACGATGCAGAGTGCGAAGTGGCCATCACGTTCGGCCCGTGCGTATTCGAGTTCCGTAAGCATGAATTCGAGGGCATCGTTTGCATTCCCTCTCACCACTACATGCAGGTGGTCATCGCCCACGGTGCATTGCAGATCATACCCTTCTTCCGGATCATCCATGGGAATGATCGTCCATCCTTTTTCCTCAAAGGCTCCAACAACAAAATCCGTAGCGGCATCCTGCACGCGCCGGTTGGTTTCTTCGTCAGCAAAGCTGCGTGCAATGGCGGCGAGATCCTCATCATCAATTTCGTCTTCCTCGTCGGCATCCTCTTCCAGATCGGGAAGCTGATCATGAAAGGGTTGAGAAAGCACCTGGTCGAGAATCATTGCCGAGGCGGGTGTGATTTCATGAACGCCTTCCAGCGCATGCTCATCCACCTCTTCCCCATCGGCAAATTTCAGCGGCTTCGTGCTTCCGTCTATTGTGAGAAAGCGAAGATCACCGGCTTCCTCCATCATCAGCTGACGCGTGAAGTACTGCTCGGATGCCAGTCCCTCGGCGCAGAGCACATATTCCGGGGCTTCCTCAACCTCCGGAGCGATGAGCGACACTGCCTCGCTGTAGGATGTGAGAATGCGGCCAACGGTCATTTTTCCGATCAGCATCAGCTGCCCGTCATACACGCTGATAATGTAGAGAATGTCTCCCGGCTGCAATTCCGCGCGAGAGAATCCCTCGCCAGCGGTGAACTCCAGCATGGTTCCGCTGAATCCTTCACTGTAATGCATGTCGCACAGTTCGTCCGACCAGAAATGCATAAAGAAGCGTGACATTGTATTGCTGCCTTGAGGTGATGTAAAAAGATAATATACGAAAGGCTGAGCTAAGCAGGAGAAAGAGCTTTCCCTTCTCATTCACGCCATACGGGACTCCGCTGTGGCAGGCACGCCCATCGAAGAGTAACCACAGATTTCACGGATTACACAAATTGGACTTTTGAAATACGAGCCTTCCTGTTCGTCGCAGCGCTCACTTCACTTCCCAGGCAACATCGCTGCCAGTGGAGTTTACGTTATTCTCGAAGTCGAACTGGTCAACGGTATTTCCATCTCTCAGGAGTCGGAAAACATAGTTCGTACCGGGGGTGAGAGGATTGATGCGATAGGTCGATCCTGAGGGAGCCACGCCCACCTTGCCAAACACATCGCCAGCGGAAGATGGCCTTTGATATACGTTATAGTCCCTCGGAGTTTTGTTAGTCAGCAGCAGCGCGAACGAGGTCGGCTGTATTGGACCGTCGTCGTCGCTGGTGCAGCCGGGCAGGATGGTAAGGGTTGTCCAGGCGAGCAACACTACCACCACCAGCTGGATGGGAAACTGACCGGAGGTACGCGAAAGAGAGGAAGTGGATTTCATTGGTAAGTTCCTGTATGATCGACTCCATAAAATACATCCGCTACGCAACTGAGAGCAACTTCTGCACATGTCCGGTTTCGAGCGGGATGTTGCGGCTCCATCGGGCGAGCCGATGTCGATTATGAACCTGCATTTCATTCAACAACCTTTTTCTGCTGCTAACGCCCCCGTCGATTTGGAAGATGGCTCGCCCCTACGCCTTTTCTACGCCGGAGCCTGCCGCGGCGTAGTCCCGCTCTGCGGGACGAAGACGGGTGCCTTTGTGCCTTGACTTTCCCGCAAATTCTGATTAGCATCGCTGCATACACTCATTTTCTTTTCACATCCTGTCACTCCCGACGCATACTTGCGTGCGGGAAAACGGAGGTTCCCATGCCAGTTCAGCGACTCAAGGAGTTCCTCGATCGTGAGGGTGTGCGCTATGTGTCGATACTGCATTCTACTGCGTACACGTCACAGGAAATTGCCCAGACAGCGCATATTTCCGGCGATGAAATGGCGAAATGCGTCATGATCAGCATCGACGGAAAAATGGCGATGGCCGTGCTGCCCGCCTCCTGTCAGGTGGATTTCGGTCTCCTCAGGGAGGCCATCGGTGCCGACCATGTCACCCTCGCACACGAACGGGATTTCTCAGCGCTTTTTCCACAATGCGAGCTTGGCGCAATGCCGCCATTCGGCAACCTCTATGGAATGCCTGTGTACGTAGCACAAAAACTGAGCGAGGACGATGCCATCGCATTCAACGCCGGCACGCATCGTGAATTGATCCGGCTGCCATACGCCGAGTATGCACGTCTGGTAACACCCACCGTGCTGAAGTTTGCGGTGCATGAGTAGGAAAGAGTCAAAATGTCAAAGGGTCAAAAAGTCAAAGTGACCCGACATTCCCGGATGCGGCGAAGAACCATTTTATCGCAGAGGCACTATCCTTCGTCCCGCTGCACGGGACTCCGGAGCGGCAAGCACGCTAAGTCGCGAGGAGAAGATCAGACAGGTGAATTGTCCACCTCCATCCGGATCAGTCGTTCCGGGATTTGAACGTACACTTTCGTACCGGCACCGGGCGCACTCTCGACTGCTATGCGCATCCCCATAAGTTCGAGATACTCCCTGGCGATCGACATTCCGAGGCCTAAACCCTCATAATTCCGACTATAGCCTATAGACTCCTGAGAATATGCATTATACAGCATGGGAAGAAAATCCTGCGATATTCCGATACCCTCATCCTGTATCGTGACCACGACCCCGTCTCCGTGGGTTTCCGGAGTAACGAATACATCGATAACACCCCGTGGAGTGAACTTGATAGCATTGTCGAGAAAGTTGTGAAGAGCCTGGCCGAACAGATACTCATCTAGTCGTACCGACACCGGCGGCTCAAACGTCTGGTACCTGAGATCGAGCTGCTTCTTTGCAGCGACTGTCGCCATTTTCTCCACACTCATTTTTAAGTACCGGTTCAAATCCACGTACTCCCACTGCGGCTTCAATTCACCTGCTCTCAGCCGCGCATTGCTCAGAATCAGATCAACTGTCCGCGTCAGCCGGGTACTGGCTGCAAGGATGCTTTCGAAACAGTCATTTGTGAATTCCTGCCCTGCGAGTTCCTGTTCCCGGAGGAGCGAAATATAACCGAGGATGATGTTCAGCGGCGTTCTGATCTCGTGGGATATTGTCGCTATGAAATGATCCTTCAGTTTTATGGTCTGCTCCGAGAGTTCCCGTGCCTTTCGCTCGGCAAGCTCCGCTCTTCGAATTTCCGAAACGTCCCGAAAGAAAACGCCGAGGTCGCCGGGGCGTATCATCACGACATGAACCTCAAAAAAGCGCTCGTTCGCCCCTTCATGCACGGCAACAAATTCCGACCATTCACCGCCGTTGCGCGCAATGCGTTCGACAATTTCCTTTCCCACGAGACGGAGAGTGCTCGGGTATAATTCTCCCGGCGCCGTGTGGCCGCCAGGATTCAGGGTCCCGTTTAACGTTTCGATGGCATAACGATTCTTTGTTTTGAATTGCAGGATGCCGTCGGTATTAACCTCGTACATATGGGCGCCGAGGGGTGCGGCATCGATCACCGCCTGCTTGTAGAGATCGAAGGATTCGAGTTTCCACTCCCTTTGTTTCTGTTTGGAAATCGCTGCGATGACGGCAAGCAAAAGCAGTCCGCAAATGCTGCGATTCACTACAGTGATCGAGTCATCGACTCCCATAGGTGAGAGAAGAAATCCTGTTAAAAGAAAGAGGACCGACACTCCACCTAGAGAGTAAATTACACCCGGCTTCGACGCGCGCGTGAGCAGCAGCACAGGAAGTATGTATAGAATCCACTCAGCATACCCTCTCGCTGTTATGGTATCTAGAACAAGCAAACCGGAGTTGAATACCAAAATCCACACCGCAAGTTTGCGGTCGCCATCGAACCAATGCGAAAGCATAACCTATCTCCTTCGTGAGGAATCGCGTTCATTGATAACACCTCCACAAGATTTCAAAGCTGTGCGTATGCCGGTCAAAAGAAAGCAGGATGGGGGCCGGTAGGGAGGATCAGCTCGAAAGCCGTAACGATGCACACTTCCATCGTTACGGCAACACTAGCGAATTTTCGCACGAAACTCAATCCCCGAAAGCAGCTGCGGTTTATGAGCAGACAGGTGATGACGAAAAAAGGGTCAAAAAGTCAGATTGACCCTTTGACCCTTTGACTCTTTGACCTTTTGACTCATTACCGCTTGATCAGCATTGTGACCGCCTGCGTTTGAGGTGTGCAAACGACCGCCTGATAAATTCCCGAAGCGAGTCCTCCGAGGTTAACCTGAAAAGCGTGCACACCGGCTGAGTATTCCGCGGCTTGCAGCGGACGCGCCACTTCCCTGCCAAGGAGGTCAAGAACACGCAGGGTGATAGCGGCAGGAACGGCGAGTTCGACGCGAAGTGTCGCAGCATCAGTGAACGGCTGCGGGGAGGCACCGAGGATGCGAATTCCGGAGGGAAGGACAAATTGTGTTTCGACCGCATCCGGTCCCATGTCGAGAAAGAGAGAAAGTCCGCCCGCCCCGTCGCCGACGATCACATCGAGCCGCCCGTCGTTGTTGACATCAAAGATCATGGGTTGTGCCTGACTCCCCACAACTACTTTGGCAAACGCAGCCCCTGCTTCGCTGAACAAGGCAGAGGCAGGCGCATCTTGTTCAAGATGTCGGATCGTGCCGTCGAAAGCCCCAAGCAGCAGATCGAGCAAACCATCTTTATCATAATCGATGAAAAACAACGAAGGGTACGATACAACTTGATCCAGCCACTTCGCCGTGATCAGCTGAAAGGTCCCGCTTCCTGGTGCGTCTTCTTCATACCGATCGATTTCCCTCGATTTATACGTCTTTGCAAGCAGGAGATCCATTTTTCCATTGAGATCGAGATCCACGAAGGAAGGTGAGTATGGTTGCGGCCAGGTGACTGAAGGAAGAAGATTTTCGGTGATACGTTCAAAAACGAAAGGCTCGGCGGGCTTTTGACGATACCACTCCATACCCTGGTTTACCCGTGTGATGAAGAAATCAAGCAATCCGTCGCCACCGATATCTGTGATGGCCAGGCGATCGTAAATGCCGGCCTGAATGCCGTTGAATGTTCCGAGGAATTCCACTTCCAGACTGCCGACGGAACGTTGACGAAAATGCTGTATCGCGCGCGGCAGCCCGCCGACCTCAATCGGGACCTCGCTGCGAAGGATGTCAAGCCGTCCGTCCCTATCCAAATCGCACACCAGACTCGCAGAGATAATGCCGAAATCCCAAGTGTTGAGGATATTCCCCTGCTGCAATTCCCAGCCGTCAATTGCGCCCGGGGACGGCTGCCGGTAATGTCTCACCAGCCCGGATTTGATTCCGACATACAAATCCCATAATCCATCGCCATCAACATCAACGATTGTTGGCGAACCGTTCTCCGCATCTGAGATACCGCTCCAGTTCGCGTTGAGGAGTACAAATGAGTCCTTCACTGCCGCATCCTGTCGGTACAGGAGGATTTTTTTCTCCTGACCACCTACCAGCATTTCCTTCCTGCTGTCGCCATCAATATCCATCACCAGAGGCTGATTGTAGTAAGGCACTGGATGGGAAAATACGATGTCGCGTTTTTTAATGAACTCATTCGAATTCGGGCTTTTTTGCGTCAAGTGCCCCATGATTTGGAGCGACTCTCCAACCAGCAGATCCAGAATTCCATCATCGTCGAGATCACCTGCCCAGAGCCGGGGTATTGCACCAAAACTGACTCCCGCTATCTGCGCAACGGAGTACGTGAATTCCGAACTGCCGGCAACAGTCTGCTCGTAGCGGTAGATGCTGCTGCTCCCTGCAATGAGCATATCCAGCTTTCCGTTGCCGTCAAGATCAATGAAAAACGGAGCACATTTATCGACACCGTCCGGTGTGAGAAATCTCCTTGTGACCCGTCGGAAGCTCTTGGAATTGGGCTGCACCTGCTCCCATCGCATAATGCCATCCTGGTTCGTGCCGATAATCATATCCAGCAGCCCGTTCCCGTCGATGTCAGCAATTGCAGGCGCGGCCCAGTCAACCCCTCTTGACCATCCATAGTCGTCGACTTCACGAAAATTCTGGGCGCCTGCCGTCGCCGTGAGCAGCAACAACACGAGTGCGCAGAGAACGGGACACACTGATCCTCCAAAAATCCTGTTTCGATTTTCCATCGCGTGACTCCTGAAAATGTGCTTCGTATTGAAGGCGCGGCCGGCAACAGCCAACCCCGCCGCATTATGCAGTAGAATGGATGCGGAAAGCGCTGCCGAAGGTTCCCATGGCAGCACAAATTGCGTCATGCAGGCGGACATAGAGATTTCCGACTCTGAATATCTGTATGCGACAATTTGCATTCCCCAAACGATAAATGCAATGGGTGATGCGGAAGAAATAGAGAGCCCTGAAAGGGCGACATTCGCAGAGCCCGGGCGCAAGCCCGGGGGATCGGGGATCGGAAACCGGAAATCGTGGGTGATCGGAGATCCGGAATCGGGGAATCGGGGATCCGTGGATCGGGATCGGGGAATCGGGGATGGTTAACGTTGTATTGAGAGCAAGCGCACGGCATCCCCAACGCGAACGATGTAGGTGCCGGGCAGGAGGTCCCGTACGGGAAGTGAAAATGCGTGCACACCGGAGGAACGCTCACCGAATTCCATGCGGCGCAGCACACGTCCCAGCAGATCGCGGATTTCAAGCGAAACGGCGCTCGAGGCGGACAAGTGAACTTCAGCGGTGGCGTTTTCGCGAGAGGGGTTAGGATACAGGCTCAGCTGCAGTTGTTCGACCGCGGAGGGATTCTCAATCCCAGTCGGGCTGGCATCCAGATCGCATCGCCATACGCCTGTTCCTGTTGTTCCGAAGAAAAGGCCGCTGCGCGCGGGACGACCCATCGGCAAGGTATCGATAAGCGCGATCGTCATGCAGGTGATCGCGGCGGGCTGCTGCCCCGGCGAAGGAAGAATGCGCTGCCAGGTTCCACCCAGATCGCTGCTGCGGTACAGCAGAAATTCCGGGTCGTCGGTTCCGGCAAAAACCTGTGCGGGATTCTGCGGATCGCAGGCAAGTGCGACAACCTTGCCCGCTGCGGGCGAAAGCACCACTTCCCAGTTCTCTCCCCCATCGACTGTCCGGCGCACCGATCCGTCAATGCTGGCAAAGGCCGTGTCGGGATGCCCTGCGGCCACAGCCACGGCATAGGCCATAGACTGCAATGCACGCGGAAAAGTGAACGGCGTCCACGTAAGTCCGGCGTCCTTCGATCGGAATACTACTGCGTCACCGAATGTCTGATTGGTAGAGCCAGCGGCCCACGCATCCAGGCCGAACCATTTCGGAGTAACGTCCATGGATACAACGTAACCCTGCTCTTTCGCAGGAGTTTCCCAGAAGAAGCCGGCGGGATAGCCGCGCTGCGGTGTCGTACCGGTCCAGGCCAGCACCGGCTGGGGCATCGTGTGTCCGGTATAATAGAATGCCGCGAGAGAGTAAATAATGCTGGCGGTGTCCCCGCGCACCATTCCGCTGTCCGCCCGCTCCCAGGTCGAATCGGGAGGATCGAACATCGTCACTTCGTGGCGAAGCAGCACCGGAGAGTCCGTCATCGAGGCGCGGGGACGCAGCGACGCAAACAGATGCAGTCCGTCGCGGGGACCCGCACCCCAATGCTGCACCGTCATCGCAACTACTTCGAAAGGTGGGTCCGCAAACGGGCCGATCGGCAGCCATTGCTTTCCGTCATCCCATGTACGCCCCTGAAACACTGCCCCGTCCGTCGTAGCGGCGAAAAGATTATTCGCGGTGTATGGAAACCATTGTTCGGCCGGATCCCCCTGCTCTGCTGTCAAAGCGAGTATCGTCTTGTCCTGCAAGCCGACAGGATGGATCTGCGCGAATGCCGACGCAACCGCGGCAATCAGCACAACGGAGGAATATAGCAGAACTCGGAAGCTGCGCATGGAAGGACTCATGGATTTGGAACGAATCACAAAATATGCGTGGAAGTCTGTTCACTCGCAATGCAATTGTCGGGAACCGCAGTTGTCAATGCGCTGCGGCACGGGACATGCCTTCAGCAGGTTCTGCAGATTACAGCTCGTGGTGGACACCCTTGCCGTCAAGCTGACGATTCCCACTGTCGTGTTCGTAGGGGACTTGCACTCCAAAGTCCGTACACCCGGCAATCGCGGGACCTTGTGGCAGCATAAAATTTTCGGCTGCGATGCTCCGGTAAATCTGCAAAGATGTGATCGCGGTGGTATTTATTAGCGACAACAACATTTGCAGCACCTTTGAGGAGAATTGAATCATGGGAAAATTGTTCAAGCTTTCCGTTCCATTCCTTCAGGCATTGATCCTGCTGACAGTGATTACCGCAACAAGCAGAGCACAGGATCAGGTCATCAGCTATCAGGGCGTACTGACCGACATCAGCGGTCAGCCTGTAGCAAACGGCAGCCACTCGCTGACCTTCGCACTGTACGACGCGCAAACGGGCGGCGCGGCGCTGTGGAGCGAGGTCCAGAATGCGACCACAACCAACGGTGTCTTCAACGTGCAGCTCGGACGAGCCACAGCACTCACCCTTCCGTTTGACAGGCAGTACTGGCTCGGAATCCGCGTGGAAACCGGCGCGGAACTGACACCGCGATCACCACTGAACATGGTCCCGTATGCGATTCATGCATCGAGCATCCGAGGCATAAGCGCAGGCGGAGATCTCGCCGGGACCTATCCGAATCCGGATCTCAAGGCGAACACGATCACCGGCGATAAAATCAAGCCGGGTGAAGTCGTGAAAAGCGTTAACGGCTTGCGTGATGCGGTGACCCTCGCCGCAGGCAGCAATACCAATCTGGCCGTCAACGGAAACACCATCACCATTTCGGCTACCCCGGGAGGCGGAGGAGGCGACATCACCGCAGTACAGGCCGGGGACGGTCTCACCGGCGGCGGCGAAAGCGGCGATGTGTCACTCGCGCTTTCGGACAGAGGCATAGGACCGACGAAATTTGCGACGAGTAATGCGCCCGGACCCGGTTTGGTGCTCGGCTACGACGGCAGCGGCATGCGCTGGCAGAACGGGGGCATCGTGAGCGTGGTTGCGGCAGACGGACTCTCCGGCGGCGGCACCACCAGCGAGGTACAAATCAAAATCGCCGATGAAGGAATCGGTACACCGATGATCAAGGATGGCCAGATCACCAAACCCAAACTCGCAGCCTCGGGCGGCTCAGCCGGACAGGTACTGACCTGGAATGGAAGCAACATGCTGTGGTCAACACCGGGCGGCGGACTCACCCTCCCCTTCTCCGGCTCGGCCGGCGTCGATGTCGGTCCGGGCAGCGTCTTCGGAATCACAAATACTCAGGTCGGCACAACCATGGAGGTCACCAACTCCGCCAGCCACGCCTCGGTAAAAATGGCGATGGAAGAAGATGGACTCATCGTCAACGTGCAGGGCGTCTCTACCGGAATCACATCCTACTCCGACCGGAGCCAGGCAGTCTTCGGACAGGCAACCAACGTGGATGCAATTTATGGCAACTCCACTGCCGGCGCGGGCATCAGCGGCAACAGCGCGCAAAGCTACGGCGTCAAGGGCACGACCAGCGGTAACGCGAAGGCCGGTGTTTACGGGTTCGTCAGCTCCGACAATGCAGCGGGCGTCCAGGGCGTGAATACTGCGTACTCGAATTCCGCTTCGCTGGGCACAAAGCTCTACGGCGCTGTAGCTACCAGCGGTGCAGGCGTTGCTGTATACGGCCGGGAAGGAGCGGTCTCCTTTACCCCTATGACCGGCGTCGGCGTACTTGGTGAAGGAGAGGATTATGGCGTCGCCGGAAGAACGACCAGCGGCAACGGTGTCTACGGCTACTCGAAAAATTCTCATGGAGTATTCGGGAAATCCGATATGGCGCTGTATGCTGGAGTCTATGGCGAAAGCAGTAACGGCGTCGTTCGTGGTTACGTCGGCGGGAAATACGGCGCCTTCGGCGACTACGGCAACTGGTACGGCGTGCTCGGTCATACCACCGGTGCGGTCTATGGAACCAACCTCAATTCCGGCTTCTACGGGAAACTGGGAACCGACTCCTATGCTGGAGATTTCACCGGCCCGGTCCGTATAGCGGGCAACCTGGCAGTCTCCGGCACGATCAGCGGCGGCAGTAAGTCCTTCCGCATCGATCATCCGCTCGAGCCAGAAAACAAGTATCTCGTCCATGTTTCCGTTGAGAGCCAGGAAATGACGACGATGTACTCCGGAATTGCGGTGATGGATGCGAACGGCGAATGTACCGTGCCCCTCCCTTCGTATTTCGACGCGCTGAACAAGGATGTCCGCTACCAGCTCACCTGCGTAGGCGGCTTCGCGAATGTCTACATCGCAGAGAAGGCGGCGAATAACCGCTTCCGCATCGCAGGCGGAACGCCGGGACTCGAGGTTTCGTGGATGCTGATCGGCGTACGCGACGATCCGTGGGCCCGGAAGAATCGCGTTGAACCCGAACAGGAGAAAACAGCGAATGAGCGTGGATTCTACCTCCATCCCGAAGCCTTCGATCAACCACTTTCACGCGGCATCGGGTATGAGGAATATGAGCGCAATTCCAGAGAGACGGAACAATATCGGCAGGATATGCTGCAGGCGAAAACCGCGCAGCAGGCGAAGAGTTCTGCCGGGAGCGTGCAGCATGAACAGAAATAGCAAACCAAGCTACCTGCTCTTGTTCCTCTGCGGAGCCGCTTTTCTTCTATTATGCTCGGCGGAGCCACTGCTCAGTCAGAATAAAATAGCACGCGAGGTTGTGGCCAGCGGCGCCACAACGATGACCGCAGGAAATTACGCTATCCGAGGAACGATCGGACAGCCGATCATCGGTACGGGGCGCTGTCCGGTGCATGCAGGATTTTTCGGTTTCTGGTACAATGCCGGCGCACAGGTCGTGGGTATCCGTCCCGCACCGCTGGCCGCCGCTGGACAACTGACGATTCGCAGCGTGTATCCGAATCCTGCGCGCGGGATGGCTACCGTCCGTGTGTCCTTACCTTCACCCTCCCCGCTTGTGGTTGTTGTTACTGACCTCCTTGGCCGAGACATCAGCAAAGTTGAGGAGAAGTCCCTCACCGCTGGGGAACACACAGTGCCGCTGCCGCTGTACGGAGCGGCACCCGGATTCTATTTCATCCATGCCGTCACGCCGGGAGGAAGCGTCGTAACGGGATTGCGTATTCAATAACAGTGACCCGTATCGATGAAACACAGAAGGTCCCGGCAATCGCGGGACCTTCTGTGTTTCTCAACTGCTGATGCGCTCGTTCAACCGGTGGATTCACTCAGCTGTTGGCATTCTTTCAGCTGCCACATTCACTGGCTTTCTCTCAAACCATCCGTACAGAGTTGGAAGAACGACCAACGTCAGGAAGGTCGATGTGAGCAGTCCGCCGACGACTACCGTCGCAAGGGGCAGCTGGACCTCCGAGCCGGGTCCGGAAGCGTACAGCATGGGGATGAGGCTGAAGATGGCAATGGAGGTCGTCATCAGTACGGGACGCAGCCGGTCGTGACTTCCGCGCACAATCGCCTCCTGCAGCGAACAGCCTTGCTCGCGCAGCTGAGAGATGTGCGAGACAAGCACTACGCCGTTCAGCACCGCCACTCCAAAGAGGACGATAAACCCGATGGAGGCCGGAACGGAAACGTAGAGTCCGGTGATGTAAAGCGCGAAGACTCCACCGATCAGGGCGAAAGGCAGATTCATGAGCACGAGAAGCGCCAGGCGGAGTGATCTGAACGTGACGAACAGCAGCAGCAGGATGAGTCCGATAGCAAGCGGACCGATAATCATCAGCCTGTTCATCGCCCGCTGCTGATTTTCAAACTGTCCGCCCCAGGTCGTGTAGTAGCCCGGGGGCAGTGCGACCTTTTCGCGGATCGCCCGCTTCGCCTCCGCGACATAACTTCCGATATCACGGTCCTGAATATTTATTTCAATCCCGATTCTTCTCAGGCCGTCTTCGCGGCTCACCTGCATGGGACCGTTGATGACGGCGATATCTGCAAGCTGGCTGAGCGGGACATTGTATCCCTGCGGCGTAGCGACGAGCGTGCTGCTGATGGTTTCGACGGAGTTCCGATGTTCGATCGGATAGCGCACCGTCACATCGAAGAAGCGGTTTTCCTCATAGAGCTGCGTGGCTGACTTCCCGCCCACCGCAATCTCGATGACGTTCTGCACGTCGCTCACATTCAAACCGTATCTGGCGATTTTACTCCTGTCGATGGTGATAGAAAGATAGGGCTGCCCGGCGATGCGCTCGATAACAAGGTCTGCGGTGCCTTCTATTCGTCCCACCGCTGCGCCGATTTCATCGGCCTTCGCTTTCAGGATGTCCATGTTTTCGCCGAACAGCTTGATGATGAGCTGCGCTTTCGTACCCGCCACCAGTTCGTCGATGCGGCACTGGATGGGCTGGCTGAAGCTGAAGGCCATGCCGGGGATGCCCGCGATCACCTGGCGCATGGTGTCGATCATTTCATCGCGGTCCTGAACTGTCGTCCATTCCGACCGCGGCTTGAACACGCCTGTAAATCCGGTTTTGTCCACTCCCCTGGCTTCCAGCGCGACGCCGGTTTGTCCGGTACGCGACACGATCGACGTCAGCTCGGGAAAGCGCATCAGCTTCTTCTCAGCGAGGGTGGTGATTTCGATCGACTTCGCAAGGGAGATGCCCGGCATCAGCTGCACATCCATATCGAAGGCGCCTTCGTCCATGATGGGCATGAACTCGGTGCCGAGAAATGGAAACACGGCCAATGCGGCGATGAGAAGAACCGTTGCGATGGAAATGACGAGGCGTTTTTTCTCCATCGCCCAGTCGAGAAGCGGCGTGTAGGCCATGCGCGCCCATCGCATGACAACGCTTTCCTTTTCCGGACCCGGCTTCAGTACCATGCCGCAGATTACCGGTATGACAAAGATGGACAGAGCAAGCGAAGAAAGCAGCGCAGTGGCCACTGTCAGCGCCAGCGGAGCAAACATCTTTCCTTCCAATCCTTCAAGAGAGAGAATGGGAATAAATGTCGTTGCGATGATGATCTCGCCGAAGATACTGGGCTTGCGCACTTCCAGCACCGCACGCAGCACAGCAGGAAGCGTGTTCGAGGAGGCGCTGATTTCACTCAGCCGCTTCTGCACATTCTCCACCTGAATGATCGTGGCGTCTATGATCATTCCGATGGATATTGCCAGTCCGCCCAGCGACATCAGGTTTGCGTCCAGTCCCGTAAGCTTCATGACGATGAATGTCAGCAGCAGCGACAGCGGCAAAGCCACGATAACCACAAACGCGCCGCGGAAACTGCGGAGCAGCAGATACAGGACGAAGATCACCAGAATCGCACCCTCGATCAGCGCGCGGGTGACCGTCCAGATGCTGCTCTGCACAATCTCGGAGCGGTCGTAATACGGAACGATTTTCACTCCGTTGGGGAGGATATTATTCTGGTTGATTTCGGCGACTTTTTCCTTTACCCGTTCGACGACCTCGCGGCTGTTTTCTCCGAGAAGCATCATCACGATGCCGCCGACCGCTTCATGCTTCCCGTCGATGAAGGAAGCGCCCTGGCGTACGGCCTGTCCCACCACGACATCGGCCACGTCGCGGACATAAACCGGAGTGCCGGCATCGGATCGCAGCACGATATTTCGGAGATCATCCTCGGATTTCACCAGACCCACGCCGCGCACGATGTACTGTTCCGAATAGCGGTCGAGAATGTTTCCACCGACATTCTGATTGTTTTTCTCAATCGCGTTGTAGATTTCTTCGAGTGTGACATTGTAGGCGAGCAGCTTCTCCGGCAGGACGATGATCTGATACTGTTTGAAGAATCCGCCGAAGGAGTTGATTTCATTAATACCCGGAACGCTTTTCAGCAGCGGAGTAATCACCCATTCCTGCAGCGTGCGGAGATCCGAAAGCGCGAGCGCCTGCTGTTCAGGATCGGAAGGGATGTCGGCTTCAAGCGTGTACTGATAAATTTCACCCATCGGGGTAGCGATCGGTCCCATGGTGACATCGACTCCCTGCGGGACCTTAGACCGCGCCTCCTCTAACCGTTCGAAGACGAGTTGTCGGGCGAAATAGATGTCGACATCGTCTTCGAACACGAGAGTCACGACGGAAAGTCCAAACTTTGTGATGGAGCGCATCTGCACGACATCGGGAAGCCCGCGCATGGACATCTCGATCGGGAAGGTCACAAAGCGTTCAATTTCCAGGGCGGAGAGTCCGGGAGCATCGCTCAGTATTTCCACCTGCGTGTTGGAGACATCAGGAAATGCGTCTATCGGAATGGTTGCTACCGAATACACACCGAAGGCCACAAGGCAGCCCACGATCAGCATGACAGCGCTTTTATGCTCCAGAGTACCCGCGATAATTCTCTCAAGCATATTAATCTCCTTCCGCGAAGTCGTTTTTCAGCAATTCGGATCTCAGCTGGAACGCTCCCTTGATAACGATGCGATCGCCGGGATTGATACCGCTCGTAATTTCGACCTTGTGATCGAAGGTGGCTCCGAGCGTGACATCCCGCCGCTCGAAGGTGGTATCGCTGGTTGCGGCGAACACATACGTATCCTCGCCGTCTTTCTGCACAGATTCAAGATCGATCAGCATACCGGTCGCCGTGCCGCCGATCGGGACATGCAGTTCGCCGAACATCTGCGGCTTCAACCGTCCTTTGGGATTCGGAATGGACGCACGCAGCGTGATGGTGCGGCTGCGTTCATCGACGATCGGAGAGATGTAGACGACCTTGCCGTTGAACACTTCACCCGGATAGGCGGTGACGGAGAATGTCACATCGGGGTTCCCCGTGAGCAACGCGAGCGCGCTTTCGGACACCTGCCCTTCCGCCCAGAGGGTGGACGAGTTGATGATACGGAAGGCCAGGGTGGACGCATCCACCAACTGTCCGATGACGACGTTCCTTTCCACGATAGTTCCGGTGATGGGCGCCTTGACCGGAAGCATTCCGCCGATATGGCCATTCGACTCTTTTGATTCGGGATCCACAAGATTCAGGATATCGGAATCCGTAAGTCCGATGGAATGAATGCGTTTATCTTCGCCATTGAATTCCGCGCGGGCTTTTTCGTACTCGGCCTGGCTTTCGAGGAGTGCTTTCTGCGAACCGACCTTCTGCTCCAGCAGCGTTTTCTGCCGCTGATAATTCGCCTCGGTATACGAAAGATGGGCCTTCGCCTGAATGAAGCTGGACTGAATCTGTCCGACCTCGAGTCCTTCGATCTGCATGAGCACCCGTCCTTCGGCAACACGGTCGCCGACATTCGCAAACACCTTTCGCACGCGTCCCTGCACCATCGAACCCACGTGCGCTTCGAGATCCTGATTGGGGAGAAGGGTCGCGGGGAGGGACATTTCTCCGGTGAGTGGCGCGATCTCTGCCACCGCCATCGTGAGTCCCATTTCCCGAATCGATTCGGCGGTCAGGGAAACGACCTGCGACGCATTTTTGGGAGCTTCTGCTTCTCCGGATTCGTCCGCATCACGGCTGCATCCGGTCAATACTGAAACCGTCAATGCCAGAATGGCGATGAATATTCCTGTCGCTGATTTCATACTATTCGACCTCTGGATCTGATAATCGTTGTCATTCATTGATTGATCTCCCCACTGCGTTTTCGAGCCGGGCGAGAGCGCAATTGTAATTGAAGAGTGCGTCGATGTGCGCATCGCGGACAGAAATCAACGTCTGTCTGGCTTCGAGAAATTCCAGATACGTGATTTCACCGGATTGATAACTCATCGCTGCCGACCGGTAGACCTCGTCCGCCTGCGGCAGCATCGCCGTCTGATAAAATTTCATCTGGCGCTCTTCATTCGTGAAGTCGAGAAAAGTGTTCTTCACATTCAGATACACCCGGTTTCTTTCATTCAACAACTCGGATTCCATGACCGCGGCTGTTGCGGAGGCCTCCTCGATTTGTCCGCGCTGATCGAACGCGGACCACAGAGGCAGCGACATACCGAAAGCGACTCCGTAATAATCGGGTCCACCCGCAGCCAGCTGCCGGGAATAGGAGACCGAAAAACTGGGGAGGATGCTTGACCAGGCGATGGTACGGCGGACCTTTCCGGCCTCGAGTCTGAACGCTGCTGAGCGGATCTGCGGGTTCCATTCATACGCCAGTTCCACGAGGGAATCGAGCTTCAGAGCATAGTGCTGATAGGAGAGGCTGTCGGTCAGCTCGAGTTCGTTCTCGCGCTGCGCCGACCCGCGTCCCAGAGCGTAATGGAGTTCACCTTCAGCCAGTCGGAGATCGTTCCGGGAAACCTCAACAGCGTTTTGGGCCTGTGTCCGCTTCATCGTTGCGGTGAGCTGTTCGAGGTAAGTACCTTCGCCTACGTTATAGCGAATGATGGCTTTGCCCGCGAAATCCTCTGCGATACCCAGATTCTCTTCCGCCAGGCGGAGTTTTCTTTCCTTCGCCAGGACGCCGTAGTAGGCCTGTTTTACTTGGAGAGCAACAGCGTTCGAGACTGACTGCGACGCCGCTTCCGCGGCATCAGTCTCGGATGAAGAAGCGGAGCCGCGCAGCATGATGGTCGTCGGGAAATCGAATGCCTGCGTGACTCCGATGAACCGTTCGCCGAATTTCGAAAAACCGCTGCCGGGCGGGATATAATCATAGTTGACGGAGAGTTCCGGAGCAGGAAGCGAGATCGCCTGCCAATAGCGTCCCCGGGACGCGTCGATCGTGCGTCCCGCTGCGATAATTTCCGGATTATTCTGAAGCGCGATCGATAGTGCCTCTTGAAGGGAAAGCCGTTCCTGCGTCTGTGAGAATGCCAGGGTCTGGCAAAGCAGAAAAAGGATTCCCGCGAGTGAATAGCGTTTCACCACACCGAACCTCGAAGGATAAATAATAAAAGGAATGACCATCATCCCGTTGCGACGGGATCAACCGGCGAAAGGGTTACGCCTTGGGAGGGTGGTAAATTGCTGCGGTGGGAGAAGGGTAGCGAAAATCAGGAAGATCGGTGAAGATGTTATGCGCCGTCAGAAGGGACTGCGCATCGAAAGTCATGCCGGGAATCGTGGGAGTGTGGCACACGCACATGCAATTTGAATCATGATGATCGTCGTCGCTGCAGGGGCAGCCGCTATCGGTCGGCAGCGAAGATGCTGCTACCGTGACGCACTGCGCTTCGGTTGGCGCTGGTGCATCCGGTGCATGCCCGCACCACAAGGACAGCGACAGCAGCAGGATCAGCAGGCGGCCGAGGGAAGGGACGAGACGGGATGAGATGAAAGACAGCATCATGGGGAATAAATTACGAACCGCGGGTCGGAAAACCTACCGTGGAGCATTCGAGCATTCGAGGACCCTTAATGGGCCCTCGAATGCTCTATGATTTCCGTTATCAATCGGGCTGGTGGTTCAGTGGAGAATTTGAATTTGCGCGGTTTGCTGCCGGCTGCCGGAGGTGAGGCGGACGAGGTAGATGCCGGCGGGAAGGACGCTGCCGTCGAAGGGGATGGTGTGCGTGCCTGCGCCGAAACGGCTGTCGGCAGCGGTGGCGATGCGGCGGCCAAGGAGATCGTGAATGGTGAGGGTGACTTGGGCCTCCGTGGGAATCGAGAAACGGAGTTGGGTCGCGGCCGTGAAGGGATTCGGGGAATTCGGCAGTAGACGGAAGTCTGACAAAGCGACAGCGGGATCGTCGACGGAAACAATCATTTGCGACAGCGGCCGCTGCCAGAGTCCATTACCCCAAGAACCGGCAAAGAGCATACCATCCTTCGCAGCCAGGCTGTACAAATAACGAGCCGAAATGCCGTCCGAGACCTCGCTCCAATTTTCGCCATCGTCCGTGCTCAGAAACACGCGTCCGTCATAGGAAGCCGCAAAGATGCCGCCATTGATCGAGCAGAATGCACGGATATCGGTGGCATTCATCCCGTTATTCATGAGCGTCCACGATACGCCTTCGTCTGTGGAACGGAAGGCTCCGCCGTTGCTCGTGCCGACGAAGAGCATCGATCCGTGCTCGTGCACGCAACGAACCCGGAGACTGCTCAGTCCTTCGTTGATAAGGGTCCAGGTGGCCCCGTCGTCATTGCTCATGAATATTCCAGTGTTGCTTACGCAGGCAAACACCTTCGTGCCATGAGCTGCCATGTCGTAGATAGCCTGCGCCCCCCAGCCCCCGGTCAGTGCTGTCCAGCTGTCGCCGCCGTCGTCAGAGACGAAGATTCCGTTGCCATTCGTGCCGGCGTAGAGCTTGCTTCCGTGCTGAAGGAGCGAGAAAATATTGAGGCTTGTCAGTCCGTTTCCCAGCAGCTGCCAATTCGCTCCAGCATCTGAAGAACGGAATAGTCCGCCTCCGTAGGTACCGGCATAGAGCGCGGTACCGGACCCTGCGAGAGCGTAGATCAACTGTTTCGTCATGCCGGAATTTCTGGCACTCCAGTTCGAGCCGTTGTCATCGGATATCACAGCTCCCGATCCATAGCAGCCGGCGACGAGAGTGGAACCCGAAACAAGCAATCGCTGCACTGCTGTGGCGCGCATTCCGGTATGCATAGCGGTCCAGGAATCGAGTTGATCCGTGGTTCGGAACACGCCGTCACCGTCCGTCGCGCAGAACACCACCGCTCCTTGCACCAGCAGTGACGTAATACGCAGCTCGGACATGCCGGTTTTTACTGAAGTCCACGTCGCACCATCGTCCGCGGAGCGGAACACGCCACCGGTAAGTCCACCAGCATAGAGGTAAGCTGGGCTTTTCGCCATACTCTGTATGCGGTGAGGAAAGACACCAGTTCCTTTCGAGACCCATGTCGCACCATTATCAGTGCTGACGTGCACTGCCTGGTAGCCGCCTGCCCAAACGGCGGAACCCGAAATCAGCAGGGAATAGATCTCAGGCAGCGTGCCCTGAATGCTCCAGCTTGCGCCGTTGTCGGTGGATGCAAAGATGCCGCCGCGTGTGCCGGCATACAGCGTGCCGCCAACGGAGGCAAGTGCATGAACCACCAGACTGCCCAACCCCGTGTTCACCTCTTCCCAATTTGCGCCATTGTCGTTCGAGCGGAAAATCCCCTTCATGGCCGTTCCGGCGAAAACGAAACCGCCGTGCAATGCGAGCGCTTCGACGGTGCCGTTGTCGATGCCCTCAAGCACGCGGCTCCAATGCGCCCCGTTGTCGGATGAGAAATGCACAACGCCAGCTTCCGAACCGGCGAAGAGCCGGCCCTCAGCTGCCGCAAGCGAATAGATGAAAAGATCGGTGAGGCCGTTGCTCGCAGTGGTCCAATGCTCCCCGGCATCAGTGGAGCGGTACACGCCGTTCAGGGTCCCTGCGAAAATCGTCGATTCTTCAGAGGCGAGGGCAAGGACGCTCCCGCCTTCCGGACCCGCTGATTGCGTCCACTGCGCAGAGACTGAGGCTGGAAGAAAACATGCAATGATAATCGTTGCGAGAAGAATACACCGGCTCATCGTACCCATACTAACCTCGCTTTAAGTGCTCACAAATTTCAGGCTCACACACACTAAACCACTTCCACACGCTCTCCCCTGTTGATAAAAGCTCAGCCGCGCAGGCGGGGATCGGATAGTACATGTTATGATTACCCCAATCTCCGAAATTCAATTGTATTTGTCAATAGTTTCACGAATAGCTTTGCGGAGCGAGGCAATGGAACATTAGAGCATTCGAGCATTGGAGCATTGGAGCAATCGAGCATTCGAGGATTGGAACATTGGAGATGTCGAGAATTGGAGCTTCGGAGAGCGTTCGGAGCGGCGCGCTCCAGCGCGCCCTTTAACGCAAGGCGCTTGGCACGAAGCAACGGGTTACATCCGGAGCGGCGCGCTCCAGCGCGCCTCTTCGAGCATTCGAGGCAAGGGACATCCGAGCGTCGAACACAGCTCGATGCACTACCGTAGTGTGAATTCGTAATCGATGGTACCGATGACACTGCCATGCCGTTCGACAGCGAAGAGCAGACCTCTATTCCGGTGGAGTACAAATCTGGAGTTGATGCCCCAGTCGTACGTGACGGTTTCCGAGTCAGCATCAAGGCGCGCGAATATCCTGTCGATGGAGAAGGGAAGGAAGTCGGCGGTGATGCGATGCAGACCTTCGTGCGACTCGACGGCCGTCGTCCGCAGCGTATCGCCTCTGCCGTCGCTCCAGTACGACACATCGTAGACCGTACGGTCACTCAGTATTGTTTTTCCATGAACAACTATGTGAGCATCCGGCATGGCTATTTCGCGACGGATGGGCATGCCGGTGAAGAGTTCCCATTTTATCTGTTTGTACTGGTACACGTAGTGCTGCCCCACCATGAGCATCGGATAGTCGGTGAGATTCTCTGTGATGGCGAACGTCGCTGTCGTATCCTCGAACGGCAGATCGTCACGATGAAGCCGCAGACGGCAGTTCGCTGCCGGGGGATAGTCGAGAAGCGATCCCCGTTCGGGCATGGTAATCGGCCAGGTCGCTCCGCCGTCGGAGCTCAGCAGGCAAAGGGTGGTCATGGGCTTATTCCAGGGAACGTAGATCTTGACCTCGAGCTGGAAGCCCGTTCCCCGCCGGAGGACTGTCCCCGGCGGATAATTGAGGATGCGTATTTCCGCTGTCCAGATCGAATCCCGCAGGCTCCAGTCCGGTGATTTCACTTGCCGGATGCGAAGCGAATATTTATGGTCTATAACTTCCTTCGGTGTCCAGTCCAGTCCATGGTCCAGAAAGGGGAAGGTTCCAATCTTGAACCAACGGCTATCGAAGGCATATTCGACCTCTATGAAATCGCCGGCACCAAGAGGATCCGAACTCTCCCACCGGATCGGAATTGTGCTGCCCAGCCTGAAGATGCTGCCAGCTTTGGGTGAAATCAGCTGAAGGCGGGGAAGCTCGATCGGGACGGGAGAAACATGTAGGGGAGAAACGGTACTCCAGATGTTCGTATACATCGAGCGCGCCCGGAGGGCAAAATCCACGCCGAGCGACGACGGAAGCTTCCAATCGAAAGTACGCGTTCCCGCACGCGGCGTAGCGATCCTCTGCCAGTTTTCTTTTCCGCCCAGCGGCGTGAATTGAATTTCCACAGTCCCGGTGTCGGTGAGTGAAAAACCGGAGGGGAAGTCCGGAAAATCCAGATCCCACCGTATCGAAACGGATGATTCCGACTGCAAATGCTGTCCGCCGACCGGAGCAGTGAGACGCACGAGTATCACGGAAGCGAAGAGCGGAGATACAACATCCCAAGCCTCATCTCCGTTTCCTTGGATCCGAATTTCAAAGCGGCCGGTGAGGGAATCCGGGAGGGTGAACGTGTGTGTGTATTTTCTCGTCGGAAACGTGGCGATAATGCGCCAGGCGGTTTCCGGATCCAGCCCACGGTACTGCAGACACACCGAATCCGGCTCCCCTGCCCCTTCCCGCACTTTCCATGAAACCCACACTTTTCCAGCTGGAAAAAATAGCACGCTTGTGCTGGGTCCCGTCAGCAGCACACGTGATTTCGGACCCGGGTCCCCGGTATCCGTGGAATCGTCACTGCAGGCATTCAGCAGCAGCAAGGCGCACACGGCGAGCAGCATCGTGCGGTTCACTCAAACACCTCGTAGCGTTCGCGTTCGGCGGCCTGCCAGCGTTCGAGGCGGGCGAGGAAGTAGATGTACTCTCCGGGAGTACCGACGTGGGCTTCGATAACTTCGTAGCTGCCCATATCGTTGTCTTCGAGGGTGAGGAATACGGGCACAGGACCGGCGGCATCGCCGATGCGGTATTCGCCGCCAAGCATGAGGCGGCGGCGGATGTCCACCTTATCTAATTCGGAGTATTCCATCCCGTTTTCCTGTATCGGCAGCGCGGCATCCGCATATTCGAGCAGATCGACGTACGCCTGCATGGCGTAAACGTCGCGAATCTTATCACCGTAGGTATCCCACTTTCGGAACGTTATGACGTATGGCACCGCGGGTGAACTGAAGGCGCGTCCGGCACAGAACTGGTCGTAGAACATCGCAGCCCGATCTTCCCGGACCCGCTCCACTGCAGTCGGATGCGGAACGGAGGGAAGTTCGTGCACCATGTATTTGAGTGGAATGAATATCTGCTTGAGAACGTCGTAGGATTCAGACTCCCAGACCACATCCGCCTGCCATTGCGTTGCGCTGTCCGCATTCGCCGCCTCGAGCGTGACGACAAAACCGTAGCGGGTTTGTTCCGTGCTGGATGTGACCGCTGAACTGCTCTCGGTGCTTTTCGTCTTCCCGATGATCACGGTATCGACGTCGCTCTTCCGTGCTTTGCTTCGAGAGTCCTGCTTCTTCCCGGTAGAGTCCTGCGTTTTTGCTGCCTTGGCCTTCCACGTAGTCGTGGTCGATGACTCGTTGTTCACTTCAGTCCGCCAGTCGAGGAAGCGGCGCGTGCCCATGCGATAGCGGAACGTCATGGCATAGACTGCCGACTCACGTACGCGCGTGAAGCCGCGCCGGAGCAGCATGTCCTCCAGTATCGTGCCCAGCTGCCGCTTGATCGCGGCGCCCTCGCCTGCGGTGGTTGAATCCTCCATCTCCACCCGCAGCGTGTACGGCGCAGGACGAAGATCGTCGCTGTTTCCCACTACCCGCACCGTCGGACGCCAGGCCTCGGTCAGCGGAAAAGTCATGCAGCCGGAGAAAGCGAACATGGCGGTGAGGAGACAAAGGAGGGTTTGGATCGCACCGTGCTTCATGGGGAACCCCCGAAAGGAATACTATCAGAGTCAAATGTCTGTTTCCGATAATAGGGAGAAAATGGATTCATAGCAAGAGGAGAATTGGAGCAGCTGGGGACGGCGCGCACCAGCGCGCCCCTTCTGATAAATCGAGATTGGAGCATTGGAGCATTAGAGCATTAGAGCATTGGAGCATTGGAGCATTCGAGCATTGGAGCATTCGAGCATTGGAGCATTCGAGCATTGGAGCATTCGAGCATTGGAGCATTGGAGCATTGGAGCATTGGAGCATTCGAAAATTCGAGGATTCGAGATGTCGAGAATTGGAGCTTCGGAGGCCGTTCGGAGCGGCGCGCTCCAGCGCGCCCTTTGCCGCAAGGCGCTTGGCACGAAGCGATGGATTGGATTCGATCCCGCCATCGCGCGACAGGATTTCGCAACCGAGACCCGGAAGTTCGAGGAGAATCAACGGCGGTGTACGCGTCCGGGGAAGAAAAGATGTGAAATCGATACGGGACGATTTAGGGATTGACTCAATGTGTTCATCATGATATATTTATTGTACAATTGTACAATAGGATTTCTCATGCGCATCGTCATTGACACATCAGCTGTGATTTCGGTTATCACGAACGAGCCGCACAGGACTGCGATACTGCGGGCAACGCAGGGGGCTGAGCTGCTGGCTCCTGCCTCATTGCACTGGGAAGTGGGGAATGCATTCTCCGCGATGATGCGCCGGGGACGCATTCATCGATCTTCCGCGGTGCATGCGGTGAACGCGTATCTGCGCATACCCTTGCGTCTGACTGAAGTGGATCTGGGGGCGTCCCTCGGTATTGCGGAGGCCACTGGCCTTTGCGCGTATGACGCCTACGTTCTCGAATGCGCGCGCGCACACCGGGCTCCGCTGCTCACGCTCGATACAACCCTGAAACAAGCGGCAATCAACCTTGGCATCCCCATCCTGGAGGTAGAAGCATGACGACATACACATACTCGGAAGCGCGACAAAAATTCGCTGAGGTACTCGACCGCGCGCGTCGGGATGGACAGGTGCGCATCCGCCGCCGCGATGGACAGGTGTTCCTGCTCATGCCTGAAACATTGAAAAGCTCCCCGTTTGATGTCGAAGGCGTCGACCTCAACCTTACAGCAGCAGAGATCGTGGACGCTATTCGCGAGGGACGCGAGCGCTAGCCACCAGCCGCATTATCAGCACCCGTTCGTAATTCGAAGGTGCGCGGAGAATGAACTCGACGGGACCGATTGTCGTGCGGGATTCACCCTAAACAAGCGCAGCGAGCATACCTGACTCCTTGCCTGAACCGGATATGTAAACCTGCTTTTTCGCGCGGGTAGCGGCAACGTAGAGAAGGGAACGCTCCATAAGCTCGACCTGATGGCGGCCGACATCATCGCTCGCGCCGTCGACAGCCCATTTCAGAGGCATGCTCTGCGCGTTGATTCCCGCGATTATCATATAGTCGAACTCGAGTCCCTTCACACGATGCATTGTGGCCACACGCAATCCTTTGTGTTCGCGGTCATCAATACCATCCCGGCCGAGCGGGTGAATGGTGATATCCACCATCTCCAGCGCCCCGATGTATCGCTCCGTCATTTTGTTTGTCCTGAGCACCATGCAGGCGTTGCCGTAATTTCCCTGCTCAGCCTTCAACTCCTGAAGGATGTCGCGGAGAAATTCGATTTCTTCCTTGAATGAGGCGCAGTGCTGGTAGACCGGGGGATCGCCATGCATGAGCGAACGATAGCCGTCCTGAGTACCGCTTCCGCCATCGAGATCGTCGAACGGTTCACCGTGCAGCAGAGCCACCGCCCAGCGGCGGGTTTCCTCCGTCGTGCGATAATTGACGCGCAGATTGCGTGAGCGGCCGCGTATCTCCATTCCACATTGGCCGAGCACAACCGGTCTGCCGTAAATTCTCTGATGCGGATCGCCGGTAATGAAGATGTCGTTCGGCTGCGGTGGCAGCATAGCCCGCACAAGACGAAACACCTCGGCCTTCATATCCTGTGCTTCGTCAATCACCACAGCGCGATACGGGAGCACGGCACCCAGACGCTCTAGCAGCAGCCGGCTCTCGCGGAGAACGTCATCGGGCTCAAGCTTTCCATGCTCTTCGAGGGCTTCGCGATAAGCTTCGAAAACGGGCCAGATGCGCTTCCGGTCGGCGGGAGTCAGACGCCGTCCGCGTCCCACACGCGCGGCCTTGAGGTACTCCGCCAGATTTCGGATGGCTTGCTCCTGTATAACGAAATCCCATTCCTCGCGGTAGAATGAATCGGGCAGCGCAGGAGCGGCGGGACGCTGATCGAGCGCATCCTCCCATAGCTGCCGATTATCATTCTGAAAATGCATGTCGTATTCCCAGCCCTGACTGCGGAGAAAAGTGTCCGCCCAGGCGTCAATATTCACGACCTCCACTTTCCGGAGAAGCTCCTCTCCGCAGAGCAGCCGCAGATTTTCGCGAATATCTATCGCGAGGTTGCGGGTGAATGTCGTGACGAGAATGCGATGCGCATCATCGGTAGCGACATTCTCAAGCAGCCATTTCACCCGATGCATCGCGGCGACGGTCTTGCCGGTACCCGCACCGCCGAGCACGCGCATTGGACCGTTGGCCTGCATCCTCACCACCTGCTGCTGCGAGGGATGGAGAAAAACACGCCAGTGTTCCAGGGGGGCATCGAGCATTTCCTGCAGCTCTGCAGCATCGCTGACCACGGTAAAGCGGCGCTGGGAATCCGGGTGCTGCATCGCGGCCGCGAAATCATCGGCATCAACTTCCTCGGCTTTGCTGACGCGTCCCGCCTCGATCTCGGCCCAGGTCTCTTCGTAGCTCATGCCCGAGGCCAGGCCGTAAAGCGCCTCGGCTGCCTCCTCCGGGAAATATTCTGCAACGCCGTCGAGATCCTCTTCCGTTCTGAGCTTCCGCACAAGCGACAGCAGCGGTTCCGGCACGCCGAGCGTGATCAGCTGCTTGTCTTTGCATTCCTTGAAGAGGCCGACGGACTCTTCAACCGCGGCAGGTTCATCCGACAGCAGCCGTCCGCCCACGATTTCCTCATCCCACAGCTGCAGGGCGCCGGTGTGGACATTGACAGTCACCCGTTTTTTCGCTCCCCAGGCATAGGCATCATCATGAAGATCGACCCAGAGCAAAATGAACAGATTGCCCTGCGGCGCTTTCAGCACGATTCCCCTATACTCCCGGTCAATCCGCACTGAACGCATATTCTCATCGACGCTCATGAACTTCTCGAGATTGATTCCCGGTGAATCAGGGTTCTCATTGAATTTCTCGATGAACTCCTGCGTCTTCTTCTGCTGTGCCTTTGGAAGCGCGCTAAACGCCTTCAGAAAATCCTTTCCGAGACTCAGTACTACGTCATGCATGCGCGGTTTCTCCTGATAATCCGGGGATGGCGGTTTTCAACTGAATCTGAGCGGCCATTGCTTCGGCTGTGGACGGCATAACGACAAGCCAGCCGGCGGACTCCCACTGTCCCGCGGCAGGATCGGCATTCTCCAAAAGAACGATGCGTTCCGCTTGCCACGCCATCAGACTCTGTGCGGCGACGCGTCCACCGATCAGCAGTTCGTACATGAGATCGCCACTGCGGAGTCCCATTGCCTGTAGTGAATGAACAGCTGCAATGGCGTCGGGAGAAAGCAGTTCCTCGAGAGGCAGCGGCCATTCGGCGGTTGAATGCCCGACTTCCCCGCTTCCAGTATCGCCGCTCCCAGTAATGGCATTCGCGCCATATCCGGAATGCGTGTTATGTGCGGCGAAAGGAGGGCCGCTCGGTGAAGCTGCTGAGGACTCTCCGTCCAGCCACTCATCCGCAGCATCGAGTACACCACTGTCGGCAATGATGGCAAAGCCCGGAATGAATTGATAGAAATTCAAGGCCGACAGCATGGCATTCCACCACTCGCGGTATTGTTCATTCGCCGCCTGCTTCGCGCCGTCGAAGAAGCGCAGCAGCACGCGCAGATCACGGTACTGCGAATTGTCCGCCGCCGACAGAAGCGGAAGCATGCGTGATACGATGCCCACTACGGATTCATCCGATCCGGCTTCGACTGCAGGAATAATGCGCTCGTCATACAGCACCTTTCCAGAATCGGTCGAAAGGAACGGTGCGATGAACTCCGCGCCCGAAGCATTCCAAAGCAGCTGGCGCCGCGCATCGGCCTCGGTTTCAGACACAGTGCTCCGGTTTTCAATGCCGCTCAGGCCGTGCCGTGTGGCGTATTGCTCCCACGCTTCATCGTCGCCGGTGAGGAGATACGCGAGCAGCTGCGCAAAAGGATTTTTCGCGTGCACGCCGTCCAGCGCCCGAACCCCTGCCGGCACGGATGGTTGGGCGAGCAGGGTATGGAGTGTGGCGGGACGCACGGCAGTGAACGGATTATCAGAGGTCTGCGTCGCTTTTTCGTATGCGAGAAGATCGTCCCAGGTCAGCGACCACACACGGAATCCTCCGCTGCGAAGAATGGCCATGCGCTGATTGAGATCGTACCCGACGCGGCCCGCGCCATGCCACTGCGCAGCATGATATTCGAATCCATCGGTGAAGACAGCGACAGGCTTTGCGTGGTTGTCCGAATCGAGCGGATAGATGATGAAGTCCGCGCGCGAGGGTATGGTAACGCCGTCAGCCCCGCCGAGATACTTCTGAAGAATCAGCGCGAATTCCCTGCCAGCCATCCGAAGACGATAGCCGCTTTCGAAGCCAAAGAACTCCTTCTTCATCTGCACGGCATGATCCTGTGGTCGCGCGGCGTGGAGCGTGGTGAGGAACAGCCGCTCAAGCTCACTTTCGATCAGAGGAATAATGGTGATCTCGTCGATGCTCTTGACTGCGTGCAGGCCGTCCCAGGCACGGAGGAGCGAGGTCAGCACCTCCTCGGCCAAGGCACTCGAAATATCGGCCATCGCGTTGCTCAGCCGATAGGCATACAGGCAGCGGTAGCAGCCATCGCGCGCCGGGTCTTCATGGCATTCGCAGCTGCGAACCCGCTGCAGCGCGAAAGCGAATACTTCGCGCAAGACGTCGGTGGATTGCAGCAGCTCTTTGAGATACCCGGTGCCGCCAGGGACCACATCATAGAGGACAAGGTAGTGTTTAGAAATCCCGCTCCCTGGTATGGGCTCCTGCATGACCGTCGTCTGGAGATGGTCAATATTGCCGGCGAATTTCTCACGCAATCCGAGCAGAAGGGCTGCGACGAACGTGTGCAGCATGCGTCCGGGATTGACGAGCGAAGTCGCTGGCAGCAGCATGCGAATCGCCTCGGTGGTGAATTCCCGGTAAAGGTACAGCGTCTCGGTGAACAGCGTGGGATCATCCTTGTCGCGGAATTTGCAGGTACTGGTGTGCTTGCGCCGGTTGCGTTCGCTTTGTACGCGACCGCATTCGCGGCAGATCGGAAAACCTGGACGACGCATTTCCTTGCCCGCGATATTCACCAGATCACCGTCTCCGTTTTCTTCGCCGAAATTGATGTCGACGAAATGCGCACGGCCGACGAATTCGAAGCCGAAGGGGACATCCTCATTATCCAGCGCCCAGGCGCTGCTGATGCTCGACGGATCGGGATGCACCAGCGTGTCGCGGACGAAGAACGAAGGCGCACGTTCGTCGCTTTCATCCCACGACCGGCTGTTCCGGTCGGAAGTGGTGGCCATCACCTGCCGCAGCCGCAGCAGGCGGCGGCGCTGGCTCGCATCGCTCCAGCCGGGAGCACTGCAGTGGGGACAGCCCGCCTGCTTCCCTTCACTGCTTTCGAGCTGCGCGTGCGAACAGACGGGACAAAACCTCCAGTCCTCCGGCTCGGACAGGCGCATGTTCACCTGATCGACCGTGACCTTGCGTCCCCCCGCGTAGAAATTGCTCGACGGCGCCAGTTCCTTCAGCGCCGTGGCTGCGGGACGCTCGTATTCGTAGTACCAGCTTTTCAGCGCACCGTCCGCTTCGCCGGGCTTCACCGACCGCCGGTAAATGATCGACCTCAGCATGATGCCGCTTTCCGGAAAGGCGTAGTTCGGAAGGAAACCTTCATCGGTGAAAAATTGCAGCACATGCTTCGCATTAAGTTCGCGGAGAATTGCCTGCAGACCGAAGCGCTCTGCCTCGAGATCGTGCAGGCGTTCCTCGCGGGACGCACCGGCCGCGGGATCGACTTTCAACTCCTTGATCAGCTTCGCCAGCGTTTTCGTGCGCAGCTCCAGATCGCTGACTTCGCTCCGCTGCAGATTCAGACGCTCGATGATGCGGTAGCCCAGATCCCCTTCACCGTCCTCACCGTACACATACCTCCGGAGATACGCATGGGTGTGCTCGTCAAGTTCGGCTGAGAACAATCCTCTGAAGCTCGCAAACAGCTCATCGCGATGCGCTCCGATAAAAGAAAGCAGGTTGTAGGGAAAGACTGCTGGTGCGGGTGATTCCGAAGTAGTGGGACCCTCTGCATCTGCAGCAGCGATGGTCACCGCACTGACAGCTCCCCCCTGCTTCATGGCCTTGAGCACCATGCCGAGCTTCGTGGGCAGATCTTTTTCCTGCGCCCCGGACTGCACCCAGCGGTCGAAGCAGTAGCCGACGAACTGCCGTTCGAGCACGGCGGGAGCATTCAGGAAACAGCCCGGAGGCGTCACGGCTCCGCTGATCATGCTCTGCGGTTCTGCGAAGAAATACTGGTCGTGGGGACGCGCCTCAGCCACAGTCACATTCAGCGCGTTGCCATCGCGGCGTCCTGCGCGGCCGATGCGCTGCACATAATTCGCCTGCGAGGGGGGAACCGAACAAAGGATAACAGAAGAAAGATCTCCGATATCCACTCCCATTTCCAGCGTGGGCGTGCAGCTGAGAAGATTCGGATCCCATGACTGCGTGCCATGCATGAAGCGCTCTTCGACATCCTTGCGGACGCCGCTGGTGAGAAGTCCCGTGTGTTCCTGCGAGACCAGCCGTACGATGTCGCCCGAGGAATACAGCGACGCGTAGTAATCGTCCCGCTGCAGCTCTTCACCATAGTTGCCGGCACAGCCGAAGCGCAGGCATGGCGAGGCGATCCAGATCTCACTCTGCGAGGCGGGAACGGAGGCCGCATGTCCGCAGGCACGGCAGCGCAGCTGCAGCACTTCCCGGGTGACCACGAGCGCTGAAGGACGGATACCCCACACATTGCCCTGCTTGCAGACGGTCTTATGCAACACATCATGCGCTTCCAGCACTTCGAGCGTCGAGCGGTAGATGTCTTCGACATACGATTCGACGAGTTCATTCAGCGGTGCCAGGCATTTCACCAGCCATGACTGATACCAGCTGCGGCGGTCGCCCGAAGCCAGCAGCCGGTCGAAGCGGTCGTTGCGTCCGTCGGTGAGAAAAGCAGGCGTGCGCGATTTCGATCCGAAGCCGGGAAGATGCACCGTGCGGTTGAGCAAATACGTATTGCCCCAGGCTTCGACGTAGGGACGGAGATCCGCGAGATCCACCGCGCCCTTGTTCTTCAATTGCGTCAGCATTCCGAGAATGAAACGGTGGAGCATGCGCTCATCCATTCCGTGCAGAATGCCGACCTCTTCGTGCAACCGCTTCAGCAGCGCCGTGGAAACCGAGGAGAGGATGTCGTCGCGGAGTCCTGCCACTCCGGTGCCGCTCTTTTCCAGCGTGCGGCCGATGCGTGCGTTGAAACCGAACTCACTGCTGATTTCCCAGGCGATGCGGCGCTCGAGCAAAGCAGGGAGACCGCTGTCGTCCGGCAGCGTCCCTTCGACCTTGAATTGCTCGTAATCCTCGAGCCATTCCATATCCGGCGGAATAAACGTGCCGATGAATTTCGCGATCGGCCACTCTTCGCGATAATGCCGCACGAATTCCGCCGGCAGCGCCTCGAGAGTCAGCGCCGTATCGGAGTGGCGAATGAACTGCAGCAGCGCCGTGCGGAAATTGAAGCGGTAGGTACGTGCGGTGAAGAAGCCGGCGCGATGCGAGGCGTCCTGCACCGAGTCGGAAAAGGCGAGCAGTTTCTTGTCGTCATTGAACGGCGAAGCGAACAGCTGGGCATTGACCACCGCGATCAGACTCGCGGCACGGGAACCGAAAATCGTCAGGCTGTCGCGTCCTTCGCAGTAGGGACAGTCATGCCGGCTGTAGCTGCGTTCAGTGGTGGTGGTAATCTTGCTCCAGACGAGCACCGGAATGATTGCCTCTTCCGAACCGCAGTACGAGCAGCTGCTCCCCTGTTCCTGCGAATGCAGCGTCAGGCAGGAGGGACAGAAATGATGCTGCGGGGCGCCCATGGCATGCGCATCCGCTTCAGGAAAGAGAAAGACCACATCCGTCGCAGCGCTGAAGAAGCGGGTGTAGAATTGCTGCAGACCCGAGCGCACACGCTGCTCGGCTGCGGGCAGCACTCCGCCCCAGGCCGTCGCCCCGCATTCCCGGCAATGGAGCATCGGCAGGGAACGCTGCAGCTGTTCGGCGGGGAGTTCATCGGAAAAATACAGACGCGGCTCCTCTCCCACCGTGCAGACCATGCGGCGCAATTCGCGAAACCACAGCTGCAGCCGTGCATGGAGAAAAGGACGATCCACGCCGTTTTCCCGCACCCGCGCGGCCGACACACAGGCCACCATACTCTCCACCGCCGCCGTGAAATATTCCCGCGTCCAGCTTCGCTCAAGGGACGGCGGAGCGCCAGCTCCGGCAAGGGACGGCGGAGCGCCAGCTCCGGCAAGGGACGGCGGAGCGCCTGCTCCGGCAAGGGACGGCGGAGCGCCTGCTCCGGCAAGGGACGGCGGAGCGCCTGCTCCGCCCGGGATGATCGCCGAATACAGCTCGTCCAGACTCCGCGGCATCCCTCCCAGCGCCCGCAGCAATGCACGAAAGAACGGCACCGTACGCAATGCAGCGGAAAGCCGGACCGCAAACTCTTTATCATCCTCCGGCCAGAATTCCGGCTCCGTTCCGGTCCACAACCCCGCCTGCCACCGAACGTACTGCCCCGGCGTTTCTCCGGCTCGCGGTGCAAATTTCTCCCGGCTCCATGCATTCCCCTCATTCCCCTCATTCCCCTCATTTCCCTCATTCCCCTCATTCCCCTCATTCCCTTCATTCCCTTCATTCCCTTCATTCCCCTCATTCCCTTCATTCCCCTCATTCCCTTCATTCCCCTCA
>JBATDG010000075.1:0-76643 GCA_049663345.1 Bacteroidota bacterium | reverse complement strand
GTGTGCCTCTGTGCCTCGCTTACTTCTTCGATTTGTAGCGGTAGTCGTCGGACATGGTCTTGATGGCCGTGAGGTCTTCGACCATTTCGCTCCATCCTTGCCAGAGTGCGTGGTCGGGATTCATGTGGAAGGTGCCCTGGAATGTGCGCCCGCGGTGCTTGAAGAACATCGAAGAGAGGCGGGTCTCGATTGCAGTCGGGGCATCGTGAAAGGTGAGGAGATCAGGAAAATCATAGGCGTAGTTCATTGGCTTCGGTAGCAGGCCGTCCCCGTATAACGACGCGACGATGAGGATTGCCTTCGCCATCATGCGGTCGGCCTCACGGATCATATCATCGCCTTTTTTGAGTTCGCCTTCGGCGAATTTTGTGGAATGGCAATTCGAGCAGGCCCGGACCATTCGATCACGTTCAATCTGCCACGCATCCTGGGTCAGACGCATGACGTCGGCAGTGCGGAGGACGTCGAGACGCGGCGTGCCCTTGCCTTCCTGATCAATCACGCCAAGCGCGCGGAGTATCGTGGTTCGGTCGGAGGCCCACTGCTCGTTCTCGGGAAGAGGCAGCCGGATACCGTAAAATCCCCATGCGGTGCGTACTTCATGGTTTCCCTTGGACATGTGACAGTCCTGACACGTCGGACCGGATATCTCTGACGACAGGGTTCCGTTCTGCCGCAGCAATGCGCGCACACCATGCTTGGATGAAGAATACATCTCCCACTGCGGATGGTCGTAGCCCATGTGACAGGTCTGACAGGCCTGCGGCTGCTGAGCTTCTTTCTTTGAGAATGTATGCCGCGTGTGGCAGGCGTCGCAGCTGGCAAGCCCGTAGTCCTGTCCCTCTTCCTTGAGCTTCCTGATATCGGCTTCTGTCTTCAGTCCGATCTTGTGGCAGCCGTTGCAGCCCTTCATACCCGACATCATCGCAACGGGCTGCGCGTGCGCGGTCGGCATGGCGCTGGATGCCGCCCATGCCATGGAATGCTTGCCCAACGTGAATTGCGACACCTGGGTTGGGTGACATTTGGCGCATACTTCGGGAGTGGGGATGCGCACCTTGTCAATATCCTTCATACCAGAATGCCCGGTTCCGTGACAGACGTTGCAGCCCACACCGTTTTCACTGTGCTTGCTGAGTTTCCAGTCCGATACGATCCCCGGGGTTTTCTTCGAGTGACAGTCGAGACAGTCCTCCAATGTTTGTGCAGAAATCGGGGCGGTATATAACAGTATGATGACGACGATCCAGAATGCTCTCATGAGATTCTCCGTTTAGTGACTCTCCGCCGAAGCGATATGTATGTGAGGGATGATAAGTTGAAGATCGAGATTAATCTCGATCATTCCAAATTATCCACCCTCATATATTCTGACGCCCCGATGTCAGCGTTGATGAGAAAACGGCGAGGTGTATTTTTTCCACAATTCGTGCATATTGATGACAAATTGCGCTCCCGGGCGAACCGACGCGAAATTCGAACGTTGCGGTGCCCTGATACGCGGGCGAAACGACGCGAAATTCGAACGTTGCGGTGCCCTGATACGCGGGCGAACCGACGTGAAATTCGAACGTTGCGGTGACCCGTTACGCGGGCGAACCGACGCGAAATTCGAACGTTGCGGTGCCCTGATACGCGGGCGAACCGACGTGAAATTCGAGCGTTCATCGCGATTTGAACGGCCGTTCGTTGCGGAAAGCTGAACAGGTCTGGAAGGTGGTTCGCCCCTACGGGCCGTTCTTTCGCCCTAACGCCTTTACGTCTTTACCTCTTTACCTCTTTACCCCTTCACCTCTTTACCTCATTACCTCTTTACGCCCTAACCCGGATATACCCATGACCATTCGAATACTGCCGCTTTTCCTTTTCCTTGTCCTCATCCCCTTCCTCCTTCCGGCCCGTGTGCTTGAGGTCGGAGCAGGACGCACAATGACGCTCCCGAGTCAGGCCGCGGCGGCGGCGCAGGACGGCGACACAATTTCCATCGACGCCGGTGAATATGTGGATGCCTGCCGGTGGTCCGCGCACAACCTCCTCATCCGCGGAATCGGCGGCTATGCGCATGTACGCGACAAATGCTATGGAGGGAAAGCGATATGGGTGATTCAGGGAAATAACACGACCGTGGAATGGATCGAGTTTTCCGGCGCAACGGTGCCTGACAAGAACGGCGCTGGCATTCGCCAGGAAGGAACTACGCTCACCATCCGCCGCTGCTTCTTCCATGACAATGAAGACGGCATTCTCGCGGGCGACAATTCTCAGAGCCGCATTCTCATCGAGTACTCCGAATTCGCGCGCTGCGGATACGGCGACGGTTTCTCCCACAACATGTATATCAACCATATAGCGGAATTCACCATCCGCTATTCCTATATCCATCATGCGAAAGTCGGCCATAACATCAAAAGCCGCGCGCTGCGGACATTCATTCTCTGCAACGGCATCACCAGCGGCGATGACGGCAACCCCAGCCGGGAAATCGATCTGCCGAACGGCGGACTCGCAGTCATCGCGGGCAATGTGATCGTGCACGGTGTGAATACGCAGAACTCCAACCTGATCGGCTACGGACAGGAAGGGCTGACGAATCCTGTTCACAATCTCTACGTCGTGCATAACACATTCTCCACTGCACGTTCGGCTGGCACCTTTGTTTCGTTCAGCGGCAGCGGCATCGACACGGTAGTGGTGAAAAATAATCTGTTCGCAGGAAGAGCGAGTATGCTCGGAGGAAGTGCGGTTATGCTGGACACTGCGGCGAACCTTTACTCCACCGACATCGCAACCTTTCGGCTGAGCGATCCTGCAGCCTTTGATTACCGTCCGCTATTCGATTCTCCTGCGATTGATCGCGCGGTGGATGCCGGGTCGCTGGAGGGAACGCCCCTTCTCCCCGTAATGGAATACGCCCACCCCGCCGGTTCACGCAGCCGTACGCTCGCCCTTCTACCAGACATTGGTGCCTTGGAATTCCTGCCCCCGGTATCTGTTTCAGCGACCACCCCGCCAGCAAACTTCTCGCTCGCCGGAATTTGGCCCAATCCCGCCACGGATGCTGTGACGCTGAGCCTGGAGATCTCGCAAAGTGCAGTTCTTCGCGTTGAGCTCTACGATATCAACGGAAAGCTGATGCATGGCATCGGGACGGTTGAAATGCAGTCAGGGGTTCATGCCGTGAATCTGTGGTTGAGCCATATCCCCCGCGGCTGGTATATATGCCGCGTTTCGGATGGGCGGAATGCCGCCGCGCGCTGGCTGCTGCTGCAGTAGTCAGAACGATCCCTCCCTTTCCAGGACGGTTATTTCAGTGGGCGATTCCTCGTCGCAAACGAGAAAACAGCGGCTCCAGATTGTCCTTCAAATAATATCCTGTCGCGCCAGCCACACGCGCAGCACGGCGCAGCATCTCGTCGCTGTAAGCGCTCACTATATAAACGCACGCGCGCTCGTCAAGGGAGCAAATGCGCTGCGTCGCGTCGAGACCGTTCATATCCGGCATCGCAATATCCATCAACACTGCGTCCGGAGACTCACGGCTGTAGATTTCAACTGCCTCCCTTCCGTCCGGACAAATAACCGTGCTCGCACCGAGCGCAGATAGCTGAATGCGAAGCAGCGTACGCAAATCTTCGTTGTCGTCCACGACCATAATCTTCATTGGACGCACCTATGCATAAGTTCATTCAAGGCGAGAGACACAGTAAGTAACGCATTCGCGGTGCTATTGTCAATGGGTGGGAGTACCCATTCTGTATGGCTGATGGCTGATGGCTGATGAGAATCGAAATACTACAACAGGGTTCCGGAAAGGACGGCTGAGGCGACGGAGAAATATATTACGAGTCCGGTCACGTCCACGAGTGTGGCTACGAAGGGTGCCGATGACACTGCGGGATCGGCGCCTAATTTTTTCAGCAGCAGCGGAAGCATTGAGCCGGAAAGCGTGCCCCAGAGCACAACGCCGAGGAGGGATAGCGACACCACGAGCGCGACCAGCATCCAGTGGGGACCATACATCCCGAAAGCCTGCGCCCAGATGGTTATTCGCAGAAATCCTACCGCTCCAAGGATGATTCCCAGCGAGAGTCCCGACATCAGCTCGCGCCGCATCACTCGCCACCAGTCCCGAAGGTTGACCTCGCCGATCGCGAGAGCGCGAATGATAAGACTGGCCGCCTGGCTGCCGGAGTTGCCCCCGGATGAAATGATCAGCGGCACAAACATGGCCAGCACAACAGCGCGGGCGATTTCAGCTTCGAAATACCCCATCGCGGTGGCGGTCAGCATTTCTCCGAGGAAAAGGACGACAAGCCAGCGGGCACGCTTCTTGACGAGAGTGAACAACGGCGTGCTCATATACGGCTCGTCGAGCGCCTCGCTGCCTCCCAGCTTGTGAATGTCTTCCGTCGCCTCTTCATCGGCGACGTCAAGCATGTCATCATGCGTAACGATGCCGATCAGCAATCCTCCGGCATCCACCACAGGCAGTGCAACCCGATCATACGTACGGAAAGTCTGCACGGCAACTTCCTGATCATCAGTAGCCTGCAGGGCGATGAAGCGGTTGTCCATCAGTTCCCGCACGGGAGTCTGCGGATCGGCGAGAATAAGATCGCGGATGCGGATGTCGTCAATCAGCTTTCCGGCGTCATCCACGACGTAGATGACGTTGATCGTTTCGCTGTCCCTGCCGTAGCGCCGGATCTGGCGGAACGCGTCCTCAACCGTCCACTCAGGCCGCAGGGCGACAAAGTCCGTCGTGACCAGGCGGCCGACGCTGTCCTCTGCGTAACCGAGAAGGCGCACTGCGACGGCCCGCTCCTGCGGATCCAGCAGCCCCAGCAGTCTCTGCACTGCCGACGGCGGGAGTTCCTCAAGAAATGCGGTGCGGTCATCAGGGGAAAGATCGTTGAGAAGTTCCGACAAAAGCCCGGTATCGCCGGACAGCTCTTCAACCAGTGCAGCCTGATCCTTGTGCGGCAAATACTCGAACACCTGCGGCGATTTCGTTCCTGGCAAAGCCGCAAAAAGGACCGCTGCATCCGCTTCATCCAGCTCAACGATCAGGGCGGCGATTTCCGCCGGCTCAAACACTTCAAGCACATCCTGCAGCTCATCAAAATCTTTCGAGAGAATCAGCTCTTCGATTTCCGGCTTCAGCAGCTGGTCGAGCATGGGGCACCTCCTGTTTTTTCGCAATCCCTCAAGATACGCATAGAATCACGCGCGACACCCAGTGTCCTCCGAATTACCCAATGCCCCGCCCTCTAACGCGCCGTAGTCCCGCGCAGCGGGACGAAGACGGGCCCCTTGTTATTCTCCATGATTAATGCAATCTTGGCAACATATTTACGGACATTCTTATCTGCTTAATGGAATTCATCCGAAACACCGCGCTTCTCCGCATTCTGTCGATGGCCTGCATGAGTGTGATGCATTTCCGTACTATCATTTATCGTCTGTCGGTCTGCCTTTTACTTGCGCTGCCGTCCACGCTGCCGCTTGCAGCGCAGCAGGATACAAGCGGTACCGCAGTCAGCGCTGCTGCAGTCAGCGCTTCTGCAATCAGCGCCGCTGCAGTCGGAGACAGTAGCGACGTTGGTGAAGAAGGTGCAGCTGCCTGGTATGAAACCACACTCACACCTGCCATGTTCATGTCGCCCACGGTCGTCTACCGGACCACCGACATTCCGATATCGGGATTTCTCCGGGAAGTCAGGAATGACTCCGTGTACCTGCAATCCGAAGGAAAAACCACCCCCGTACCGTTCACCGACATCCTGAAGCTGCAGCTGCCGCGGCAGCAGCTGGCGTCCGTGGCCGCCGTGCATGCAATGTTTGTCAGCGCTTATGTATCGGACGTTTTGTTATGGCCGCTGCGCAGCCGACCGGGATTTTTCGCGGATGTGCATGGCGACTATTCGGGCTTCATACTTTCCAACCTTGCCGTCGCAGCCGTAGTGGGTGGAATCACCTATGTCATCGCGAGGTCGACAACCGCAGAGGAAGAGAACTTCCTTTTTGCGGCGGACCCCGGGTTCCGTCGTGAAGAGGAGCATCGTTTTCTCACGCTGGTCCGCGGTACCCATTCCCCTACCCGTCTGCATCTAACGCTGCAGATGTCCGACGTACATCCGCTGCTGAAGGACCGCGCTTACTCTATCCTGACTGCAGCGGGTTTCGCTGCGGAAATTCCCTCCCCCTTTGGCGGCAACGACCATAAGCGCACGCCCGTCAATCTCCTCAGAAAAGTCCAGCTGACCTGCGACATTCTTCCCTCCGTCGCAATCGGCGCTGCGTATATGAGTCTTTCAGAATCGGCGGAATACCAGACGGGATCCGCCCATGCCGGCAATCTCGAGCACCGTCTGGTAATGAAGAATGCGCTCGATGCAGGATTTGCGGTCGTCACCGTCGAACCTCTGCGAGCGCTGCATACCTCGCCGTATTCCTGGCTGCTGGGAGCGGGAGCAGGCGTGGTGTTCAGCAGCGGCGAAGCCAACGCCACCACGGTGGACCGCACAGGCGCGACCACATTTAACATCTCCGACACGGAATCCCTCTCGAAGGAGCTCTTCGGCGCAACAATTTTCACCGAACTCCGCACCGACCTCTACCGCACCCTCTCCATCGGAGTGACTGCAGAATACGTCTACGTCGCGCCCCTCACTCTCGGTCCCCTCGACGGCATCAACACCTCCTCCTCAACCATCGACTTCACCAGCACCAGCTGGGGCCTTGTCCTCGGACTGCATTTCTAACTCCCGCGCAATTCCTAATTCGTAATTCGTAATTCCTAATTATTCAGGGTTTTACACCTGACGAAATTTCGTCCCACGCGTATTATAACCCAGCTCCCCGTACGGTTCGAGTTTCTCGAGCCAGATATCTTCAAGCAGAGTGAGTTCGTCCTCCACATTGAAATGCGGATCGTCCGTCTCCTTCACCTCCTCGAGAATTTCAAGCGTGAAGGCCGCCGCACCGAAGGACTTCCACTCCGCCTGCAGCGCAGCGTTGCGGTGGGTTCCGGTATCGAGACGGAACTTCTGTCCGTTGAGCACACCTTCGAGATTCAGGCTGCCGCCTATGAGCACTTTTCCATTCTCCGTGTTTTTCACCTGAAAAACCCCGGCCGTCTTTTTTCGTTCCTTGTATTCGCGTATGAGATCCTTGCGCGCGTTCATGAGGGTTGTCCTGAAAAATGGGGTACATTTTGGAAGTCTACAGATTCCGTTCGATGCGGCGGTCGGGAATCAGCCACATCAGCGCGACGACCACATAAAGTGCGATGGCAATCCACACCGAAAAATACACCGCCACGATTGCAGCTGCGTAGAGAATCGGCGAAGCCTTGCCTTTCAAATCAGTCCCAATGGCTTTCTTGAGAACGGAGTCCGCTCCCTGCGATCGTATAATCACCTGCTGCAGAATGAAGTACGCGATGGCCGCCATAAGCAGTACGATGCCGTACATCGCAACCGGCGTCGGGTCCATGTGATTCTCACCTATCCACGCCGTGGTGATCGGGACGAGCGAAAGCCAGAACATCAGATGGAGATTCGCCCACAACACGCCGCCGTTGACATGATGGACGGTATGCAGCATGTGGTGATGGTTGTTCCAGTAGATGCCGATATAAATGAAGCTGACGATGTAGCTGAGCACCAGCGGCATCATCGGTTTCAAAACCGTCAGCGTGTCTCCCTCCGGTACCTTCAATTCCAGTACCATGATCGTGATGATGATCGCGAGCACTCCGTCGCTGAAGGCCTCGAGTCTATTTTTGCTCATTCGCAATTCCTGACAATTTCCGGGAGATGAGATCGGGATAATCTATCACCGAATGGGGTTTTGTGCAACGCAATCTAAACGAGCCGCTATTCATTCACCATCGCACGCATCCAGGCAGTGATGCTGCGATCGAGATGAAGCTGGCGCCCGGTCAGGCAGTGCGTGAATCGCTCGGGTATTGTCTTGAGGGGAAAGAAACCGGCAGGGGAGTTCGTTTTCTGTTATAAATATCCTAGGTTAGAATGTCAGTGGATGACAGACTGCACCCGTACCTTCCGAGCTGGTTTTAAACCGCAACCGTGAGGACCCCATGGCCGAAATGACGATGCTCATCCGTGCGCTCCGTATTCTGCAGAGACTCAGTACGCACGACGACGTGACGGTGAAGGAACTTCATGATTATTTCGGAGAGGAGGAATCGAAGCAGACGATTCAGCGCACGATCAGGCATATAGAAGGCGCGTCGATTCCGCTGCGATTGCGGACGGGCCCACACAATGAAAAATATTACTCCCTCGATCGCAGCTTCCAGTTCATTCCCCAGCTGCTGACGCCTGAGGAGGTGCTGGCCGCCGTGCTGCTGCTTCAGTTCCGCGAAGTGTTTGCCGGCACCCGCTTGGAGACTGATATGCTCAGTGTGTTCGACAAACTCACTCAGCTGCTGCCCGACGATGCCATAGCTGTGCCGGACGCCTTTTCGGGCGGGCTCCTTCACGTCCACCAGCCCGGCCTGGCGGATCTCAGCGAGCGATCGGATATGCTGCGCGACCTTTTCGAGGCCATCGTGCACCGCCGCGTGGCGAAGGTGCGCTACCGCAGCAAGCAATACAAGCTGCATCCCTATTCCCTCCTCCTGCACAACGGCGCTCTCTATATTATCGGACGAGTTCCTCCCTATAACAATTCGATCTATTTCGCCCTCCCGCGCTTCCGAACGGTGGAGCTGACAGACGACACTTTCGAACGCGATCCCGCATATTCGCTCAGCGAAGTTCTGAAGGACAGTTTCGGCATCTGGTATGAGACTCCCGAGGATGTGGTGATCCGCTTCGCGAAAACTGTGCGCGGGTCGATCGAGTCCCGCCAGTGGCACCCGAGCCAGAAAATGTCCGACGACGAAAACGGCGACCTCATACTCCGCATGCGTCTGGGTCCGTCGAATGAGCTCATCGCCTGGATTCTCCGCTGGGGCGAATATGCCGAGGTGCTCGAACCCGTCTCCCTCCGCGACTCGATGCGCAGCGCCATAAATAGAATGAGCAGTCTGTACTGATACAGTTCATCTGGTTGTCAACATCTTATATCGGGCACCTCACGTATAGTGATTTCTACCGCCCGAACAGCAATCATGCGTCATGAACAGAACCGCGTTCTTGCTAATGATGATCGATTTCAATATTTTTCCCGCTATTCCTACAATAAAATCATTTTCTAGTTCTTACTGGTACTGATATGGCGGAGCTATTCGAACAGGGGCGTCGGTGGATTATCCAGCATCACTACACACAGAGTTTCATCTCTGCCTGCAGCTTGCGGGGATGCGAGCTTCGCTCTTAGTACCTTAACGAAACACGATTGCCCAAAAACGATGCAATATAATAAAATGACCCTGGCCTTTCCCGGAAAGGAGGAAGAGGCCTTCCAGAAACAATACTACCTTGACTCTGTCAATCAATTCAGAGTCTCCTTTGTATTAGTTGTATTGCTTTACGGAATATTTGGGTATCTGGATTCAATAATGTTCCCGGATTATGCCGTCCATTTCCACATAATCCGATTTGTCTTCGTCATTCCAACACTAACCATAGTATTTCTTCTGTCTTTTACCAGAGTATTTCAAAAGATTTGGCAAGGGCTATTGTTCATAAGTTTTATTGTAGCCGGATCGGGCGTTATTGTAATGACTATGTTTGTGCCCGAAAATTATGCTTACTATGCCGGCATGATGCTGATCTTCGCGGCAGGATACTTCTTTATTAAACTCCGGTTTTTCCTTGCATCGATTGCGGGATGGACTACACTGTTGATTTTTAATCTTGGCGCGATATTCTACTCACATGCCTCGCATATTGTGCTCATTAACACCAACTTCTTCTTTATCAGTGCGAATATCATCGGGATGCTCGCTTCCTACAATATTGAATATTACGCGCGTCACAACTTTTTCCTGAATTACGAACTTGACAGAGAAAAATCACGTGTTGAAGCGATTAATAATGACCTCGAAAAGACAGTAGAAGCGCGGACCAACGAGCTGCAAATGGCCAAGGAAAGGGCCGAAGAAAGCGACCGCCTTAAGTCAGCCTTTTTGGCGAACATGAGCCACGAAATCAGAACTCCCATGAATGGCGTCGTCGGCTTTGCAGGATTGCTGAAAGCGGCTGATCTTACCGGCGAGCAGCAGCAGGAGTATATCGGTATTATAGAAAATGCCAGCGTACGAATGCTCAATATCATCAACGATATAATCAGCATCTCAACAATAGAATCCGGCCTGATGAAATTGGATCTGGACGAATCGAATGTAAATGAGCAGCTTGATTACATTTGCACCTTTTTCAAACCCGAGGCGGAAGCCAAAGGATTACAACTTTCCCTTGGCAGCAAATTGTCTGCGAAGGAAGCAGCTATTATTACCGACAGGGAAAAATTATTTGCCATTCTTACCAATCTCATCAAGAATGCAGTTAAATATACCGACGAAGGTTCCATAGAATTCGGATATGGCTTTGCAGCCGCGGAAGCTGTTCCGTCGCTGCAGTTCTTCGTGAAAGACACTGGGATTGGAATTCCAAAGGACAGACAGGAGGCCATTTTTGAGCGCTTCGTTCAGGCCGATATCGAAGATAAAATGGCAAGACAAGGTGCGGGCCTGGGATTGGCGATTACCAGATCATACATAGAAATGCTTGGCGGCAGGATCTGGGTGGAAAGCGAACCCGGCGTGGGTTCAACGTTTTATTTCACCTTGCCTTATCATGTCAAGAAGGAAGAGAGGGCCGGTATCGAAATTACGGCTTCGGGCTCTGTTGAAGATAGTATCGCCCCAGCTGCAGATTTAGGGTTGAAAGTACTCATTGCCGAGGACGATGAAACATCGGAAAAATATTTATCAATAATGGTAAGCAGGTTCAGCAAAAATATCTTGAAGGCCAGGACAGGAGTTGGAACAGTTGAAGCCTGCCGCAACAACCCCGATCTCGACCTGATATTGATGGACATTCAAATGCCCGAGATGAACGGATATGAAGCGACGCGGCAAATCCGGAAGTTTAATCCTGATGTTGTCATAATTGCACAAACAGCTTACGGATTAACCGGTGACAGAGAAAAAGCGCTTGAATCAGGCTGCAACGACTATATCTCCAAGCCCATTAAAAAGAATGATCTGCTATCCTTAGTCGATAAGTACTTCAGGGAGCAGTTGCAGATCCGTTGAACAAGTTCTTCCCCTTATCCAATTGCTGCAGACAAATAGCGCGAGAGCATCCGTCTGCAGCTTTTTTTTCGCAGCACCAAAAAAAATGTACCGCCTGTACGGATGTAGTTCATCTGTTTGTCACCATCTGACATTCTGGACCTTAACTTGTATTACAGACTGTAATCACAAGTGAGGCGTTATGTGTTCAGAAATAGAAATTCTCGAAGCGCTGGATTCGCTGGCTGAGGCCCTGTCAGACAACGACAGGAAGCAGATCCGCGGCGGAATGGGAAACTGTGCGGAACTGCTGCCGCACCCCTGTTCGGAAGAGGAGCTGGCGGCGCTGGCCGTGCTTTCCCGCGAAACACAGCGAGGCAACCTGCTGACCGATATCGGCCATCTGCAGGCCGCCGCGAAGGATTATCACCTCCGCCTGCGTTGGGATGTTGTGCTTGCTTCATTGGCTGAAAGGGAGTATATCGCCGTGCTCGACGGCAGCGGAAATGAAGGTCCTTCCGACGTCCATACGCTCGCCGCGCTGCGGGGCAGCGAGAAGCGGCAGCTGCGGATCGCTCTGCGGCTGCAGGACCCCGACTTCGATCCAGCGCTCGAACAAATGGGCTATGCTTCCAATAAATCGTACCTGCAGGACTGCTTCTCCTACTTGGATCTCCTCCTTGAGAACCGCGATCTTCAGAAAGGTGGGCGTTCCCGCAAAAAGCTGGGCGCCTCGACGGAGAAAACAGATGAAGGAAACACAGCCGAGAGCAAGTATGCCTATCTGCGTCGAAAGGGCTCTCTCACTGATCCGCTGCCTCCGCTCGAGGCTCTCGCGCAGGAACTCAATCTCGACCGCAGCGACTGGACGATGCTGCTGCTTGTATTGCGCGGCGAACTTGAAGGGGATTTGCCTGAGGTGCATGACCTGATTGAAATCGCCGGCAGCGGAGATCTCTTCGACCGCTATACCTATCGCGGCTATTTCGAGGGCGACGGCACTCTTATCGCAAACGGAATTATTGAACTTGATGGAGTGGGTCCTCTCATGCGGCAGGATGTCGTGATTGACGAATCCCTCAGCAGTTGGCTTGTCAATGGAGGCGATTCTCCGCGGAATTTCCGGCACAGCGAAGCGGAGCCGGCGGAAAGCGCATTCGAAAACAATGAAGCGTTTCTTTCTGCCTGGTGCGACGTAGCAAAGTTCCTGATGAACGATGAGGAGAATTCCCACCTTCCGCCCCAATTCCGGAGGAGACGCCGAAGACCGAGAAAAGGCGAAGCGGCCGAAAAGCTGCCGGAAGTGCAGTCGCTGCTGCGGCGCATAGGCGAAAGCGGAACCGTCTATCCCTTCGAGCAGATCGCGCGGGACATGGAACTCGACGTCAACGAGCGCATCATACTCGGACTCGCCCTCTACGCCGGCCTCAAAGGCGGCGGAGTTGGTATACAGAACGCTACCGAGGCGCTTGGGGGAACTGACTACTTTAAGGGCTTCCGCTGCCAGCGCTATTTCCGCGATGGTTCGCCGCTGCGCAAACATGGACTCATCGACGTCGAGGAGGGCTTCATGGGCAGCAGCGACTATACAATCCCCGACTCCATTCTTCAACGTATTCTGGAAGAAAATTCCCTTGAGAGTAAGGAGGCCGCGGATTTCGACGGATCGCAGCTATTCGAACGCCGGCAACCGGGACACAACCTCGACAGCGCCGTGCTCCCCGTTGAGCTGCGGAAGAGTCTCGACGTCGCAATGGGATCAGTTCACGGCGAACAGCTCGAACGCCTGCGTGCCTGGGGAATTGAGCACGTCACGGCAACGCGTCCCAGCGGCTCGGTGCTGCTGCTGTTCCACGGTCCTCCAGGAACCGGTAAGACTTACACCGCCGAGGCCTTCGCCGCCTCTCTCGGACGCGATCTGCTTATAACCGATGCCACGAAAATCCTTTCGAAATGGTACGGCGGCAGCGAAAGCCAGCTTCAGCGGATGTTCTCTTCCTATGCGCGGCTCATGCGCGTCAGTGAAAAGCCGCCTGTGCTTCTGCTCAACGAATGCGACCAGCTAATGGGGAGACGGGAGTCCAGCGGCGGCGGCGGACGTTCTACCGACCAGACCGAGCACAGGCTGCAGAACATCCTGCTCGAACAGCTCGAGCGCTTCCCGGGAATCCTGATCGCCACTACCAATCTCATGGAATCCCTCGACGACGCCTTTAGCCGCCGCTTTGATTACAAGATCTCTTTCGCCGCGCCCGACATGGCAGCCCGCGTTGCGTTGTGGAAAGGGCATATTCCCGTGAGCGTTCCCCGCACCCCGGAGGTCGATTTTGAGCGTCTTTCCGAGCGCTTTACGTTCACCGGAGGACAGATCGCCATCGCCGCCGCAAACGCCCTCCGCACCGCTGCCTCCCGCGGCGACAAGCTTACAATGGAAGATCTGGTAGGAGCCTGCGAACAGGAAAGCCAGGGGGCTTTTGAGAAAACTGGGGGATTGTTCGGGTTTCGGGGGTAACCAACTATTTTCCTTCTTCACACAGCGATTTCAGACGTGCGAGGGCGCGGGGCCAGGACGCGATCATATATTCTTCGAATTCCGGGAGAATATCAACGGCTATACTAAGTTCGGTGGACGTCCCTGCCTCCGAGAGAGTATAATTCTCATAGGCAGGCGCCCAGAAGCGTACCTCCTCGCTCTCAGTATCTTCGACGCCGTTGCTGATCCACCCAAGATGCTTGATGGAAGTGTAGGAGTGCGGCAAGCACTCTGCGATCTCAGCGATCATCCCGCTGCCGTCGGGGATGAGAAAACGTATGCGCGCGCCTTTCTCCCACGAGCCTTCGTAGTAAGACCCCTTCGCAAAGTACTCTGCCCAGATCTTGTAGGTCTCCGGCGAAAGCATCGCCTCCCAAACCGCTGCACGCGGCGCATCGATGCTTATTGAAAAGTTGAGTGTCTTCATGATAGGAAACCTCTGTATGAAAAACATTTTCGTTACTCGTCAGCGCTCTCCGCCCATCCGCGACCTCTGCAGATTTCAGGCGGCAAAATCCATCTTCACTGTTCGTCCGATTCGCGCCTCAAGCGTGATCAACATCTCCAGATTGAATTTCTGCCATTTGCCCCGCACCAGGTCGGACACTCTTGACTGTGTGATGCCCAGAAGCTCAGCGGCCTGTGTCTGCGTCAGACTGTTCGTCTCGATGTATTGACGTAAGTCACTCATCAAGCGCGCACGCATCTGCAGCACTGCAGCCTCGCTGGAATCGAACCCGAGATCAAGAAACACGTTGCCGCTTGAGGCCGTTATGTTTTGTTTTGTTGCCATTTTCGGTCTCCAATTTCCTTGTAACGCGATCTTACGATTGCTGCATCGACCTTAGGAATTTTTCTCGTCCTCTTCCTGAAGCAATGAAGCACATAGAGCGTATCATTGAACTTTGCCACGTAAATAATTCGCCACTCGCCTGCTGAGTGTATGCGAATTTCAGTCACACCATGGGCAATCGAAGGCAACGTCTTCCAATCGGATGGCTCGTCACCACATTGCACAGCGTGCAACTGGAATCCTGCCTCTCTCCGGACGGCTTCAGGGAACGCTCTGAGATCCGCTAGACTGGATCCAACAAATATGAGCGATCTCATGGAGAAACATACAAGTTTTTATATATTTCCGCAAGCTGGAAACGAGCTTGAAAAATACCTTGCTGCATTGCAATTATGAGTTGCATCGCTTTCTCCCCAAAGACGGTCGGTACGAAAACAGTAACGAGTGAAGATCTATCCTACTCGGCCATGCAGCGCAATGTACTTGTCGTTCCAGGATTCAGTTTGGACCTATTTGGAGAGCCCTGATAAGAACCCGATTACTGGCAGGCCCTCCGCTCACGTCGTCGTCTTGATCTCAACGAGCAGGCGTATACCCCGAAGCTCAGCTGTTTGCGCAGCCGAGCACCCGCAATGCCAGAAGCGTAATCCAGCGGCTCGGTTCACCGACTGGCTCCATCGCAAAATACTCGGCACCCGTGAATTTCGATTGCAGCTTCCAGCGGCCGTCGGCCCCGCGCTTACGGATGATCGCATCTACTGCCCTCTCCATGCGCGCATCGTAAGGATGATCGATGTTGCGGAAGAAATCCATCGCACGGAGGATGGTGTATTTCCAGCGGAAGGGGTATGTGAAGCGAAGAAGCTTCCGGTCGATGATCTCGCCGCTGCGATCGGAAATGAACAATTGATGCAGCAGTATGAATTCGATCGCCTGCTGCTCAATTTCTGCGATCTCGCCGAGCCGGTACGCATAGCCGTTCATCCGGTATTCATGGAAGCCCTCCAGCACGGAGAGCGTGGTGTGGAGGGAGCTGTGGCGGACCCCCTCACTCCGGTTGGATTCGCAGTTGAAGCCGCCGTCCGGCAAGCGGCTGTCGATCAGAAAATCAATAATGCTTCTCAACGCGCTTTCTTCCGCTCCGAAATAGCTTCCGAAGTTGAGCAGCATGCCGTTCACACAGACATCGCTTTGTGGACGGGTAATCGACGGATTTATCCCTCCGTCGGCACCTTTGTTCTCTCGCAGGATTTTCGCAACGCTCTCACGCAGAAGCCGTGAGTCCTGCGGCGCACACAGATTCTTCAGCTCAAGCAGCGTGTAATGCGAGGATGTCCATTTCGGACGATAATATCCTTGTCCCCAGCTTCCATCCTCATTCCGGCAATCCATATACTGTTTCCCCCACCCTTCCTTCAGAATCCGCCGGCGCAGCCGTTCGTCGTCCTCGCCAAGAAGATCGCGCTTCGTCTGATACCGAATTGAGATATCCCCTTTTAGCAGCCATGCTGTGACATCGTTCATTCGTCCATTCTCCTGTGATAATATCGGAGATACCGGTCCTGTATCAGGTCCATTTCACTTCGCCGCCTGCCGTATTCTTACGGAAGTGATCAGTGCAACGCCGGCAACGATAATGCCGGCGGCGATAAAAATCCGACCGTTGATAAGTTCATCGGCAAGCAGCCAGCCGAGGAACACGGCGATGACCGGATTGACGTAGGCGTAGGTTGCTACCCGTGCGGGAGCAACAGCCTGCAGCAGCCAAATGTAGGACGTGAATGCGATCAGGGAACCGAACACAATCAGGTAGGCCAGCGACGCGAGTGAGATGGCGCTTACCTGATGGAAGTCGAAGGAGGCGGTTTCCCCGGTGACAACCGATGTGACGAGCAGCAGAGCACCGCCGATCATCATCTGCATGGCCGTGCCGAGCAAAGGACGCGAAGGATGCTCGGCTCCGCGTGAATACATCGAACCGATGGCCCAGGCGATGGTCCCGCCCACAACGGCGGCCGCTCCGATCAGATCGACATGTCCGCTGCCGGTGATCCGCGCGGGATCGATGAGCACGATCATGCCGGTGAGTCCTAGGGCAAGTCCAAGCACGACTTTGAGTGAAGGACGAATCCCGTCCTGCACCCACTCGATGGCCACGAACCAGAGCGGGATAAGCGCGATGAGCAGCGCGGTGAGTCCGGACGGAAGCGTCTGTTCGGCCCATGACACTGCGCCGTTACCGCCGCCTATGAGAAGAAAGCCGATGATGGCGGCGGACTTCAATTGAGGCCGGGTGGGACCCGCGACGCCGCGCATCCGCAGCCAGAGATAGAGTCCTGCTCCCGCAATAAAGAAGCGTGTGCCCGCCATGAGAAAGGGCGGGATGGTTTCGACGGCGAAGCGGATGCCGAGATAAGTCGATCCCCAGATTATATACACTGCCGCGAAAGCCAGAATGATTTTTGTCGTCTGGCTGGTCCCGGCCGAGGCTGGTTTCTCTATGGAAGATTGCATTATTTCCTTTCAGGGCAACTGCCACGGCGGCTTTCGCGGATTTTCATACGAGGGTGGTACAATAACACTGCAGGAATTTAATAATATATCCAGTGTCCCCGCGCATCGCCCGTCGAAGTAAATTCGACGGTAGGGAACGGCAGTTTGATGAAAGTCAGACCAGTCAGTATCGCTTTCAGGACGGGCGAATCCGTTTGGATCTGCGTCCAGTCGATATCAAGCGAAAACAGGTACTGCCGGTAGCGCCTGGTTTCGGGAATGGTGACGCCTTCATACTCCCGCAGATTCTCGTATTCCCCGAACATCCCATTCGCGCCGTAGCCGACAGAAACACAGAGCCAGGGCGGGAGCGCACTTGTCGGCAGCAGACTTTTCACCGGAACAGAAAGCCAATACGTGTGTGCATTGTAATCCTTGAGAATTCTGTTGAGGGATGTTTGTCCGAGATAACCGTTAGCTTGGCGCGAATAGCTCGATTCCCAATAGCTGAATTTGCACTTCATCAGCTGCTGATCGAAGAGCAGTTCCTGTCCGACGACTATCGCCGATCCGAGAGTGTTGGCGGCCATGTCTCCCCAGGAAAATCCCCAGCCTTCGTGAATGCCGTCCATGATTTCTATCGGCGTCTGCATGATGAGTCCGAGCGAGCCGCCGAAAATCAGCGCATTGCTTTTGGAAAGCCCTGCATCACGCAGCAGATGGTATCCTATGTAGCTTTCGATGTAGGCGCCGAAGGCATGGCCGAACTTGTCGACCTGCAGATAGCCCTTAGTATCGTCGTAGAAATGAAACGGAACAACGTTCCGGCCGCGGTACCAGGTATTCCGCAGCACTGTCATCGCGGTGAGATAATACCCGGCCTCGAGTCCTATCGCCGTGTACAGCATGGTGGAACTGATTGCGCTGGAATCGACGGACGTGCTATCCAATCCGATCGAAGCTGTGCGCACGCTCCCCTGTGCACTGTACGTTTGGGTACCTTCCTTTGGTGTACTGCCTGGCTGCACGCGGTCGTTTTGAGCACTGCCAATTTGCGCACTCTCTACCGACGCATTCTCCGTCTGCAGCCATTCTGCAGCGACGCTTTTCACCTGAGCATGCAGGGATGCGCATGCGAATCCAAGGACAATAATGAGTGCGAATGGAAGCTTCCGTGCCATACACGAAAATGCGATTTGCAGAACAATTTTCCCATCGAAAATGTGCTGAGATCTTCAGCTTCACAATGCGGCCAAGATTTCTCATATCATTGCTGCTGCAGCAGGCAAGCTGCGAGTTTAGTACATCACATCAGCGACTGAACCAGATGTATGAGGTTGCCGCAGGTATCTTCGAACATCACGGCGATTATTGGTCCCATGTTCACCGGCTCGCCGCGAAAAACGACGCCGCGGGATTTGAGCAGTGCAACTTCCGCGCTGATATCCGTTGTGATGAGGGCAGTGGCAGGAATACCCGCTTCGTACAGTTCTTTCTGAAATATTCGAGCCGGAGGGAAGGCCACGGGTTCGAGCGCCAGTTCCACGCCGGCGACTCCGTCGGGAGACATGACCGTCAGCCAGCGATACTCGCCCATCGGGATATCCGCCATCTTCTCGAAACCAAGAATGGTTGTATAGAACTCCAGTGCATGCGCCTGATCCTCGACCATGACGCTGACGAATTTTATCTGCATATATCCCTCGAACAATTGAATGCGTGAAATGGGAAAGGCCGTCCTGCCGGCGATACCGGAAAGCCGCAGCTCCACTACCCCAGCTTCTCCAGTTCGCTTCCGTAATGTGCGAAGGCCCAGCGGACGTGGCGAACGGCGGCATCGTAGCGGAGAGTGTATTGCGCGTCAAAGGTCGCTGAATCGTAAAGTCCGTTGCTGCCGCCATTGGCAGACGGTTTGTCCACTGCGATTTCATCGTGATGCGGGAGAGCCATCCTGTAGCGCATTCTCCTGTCACGCTGCTCTGTAGCCCAGAGCGAAGCCTCGGGCGGGGTGCCGAAATCTCCGGGAAGCCGCCAGCGCCCGCTGAGCAAGGCGCCATTCCACACCGCTACCCGCTGCGAGTCCCGTCCCTGCCATGGAGTTGCGGGACGGAAATCATTGATCGGGAAATCGGATCCGTTGCTGTAATCCGGCCAGCGGGCGAGCGCCGTGTCGCTCCAGAGATCGTCCTTCGCAAGCAGGAGCGCACCCTGTGCATCCCGTTGTGCGAAATGCGCATAGGAGGTGTGCGCATAGTAATCGGCGATGGCGTGCGCAGCGCGGGAGAAGTCCCGCACCATCTCGCGATTCGCCGGGTCCATGCATCTCTCCAAACGCTGACGCGCCCGGGACCAGCTTTCGGAGATGTATCCATTATCGAAATGATCGAACGGATGGTATTTCCAAGGCAGATCGATCTCAGCGACGGTGTTCGCCGGATCACCGAGGAATACAGTGAATTCCTGGTTCAGCAAGTTCAGCAGGAGCGGATGCGCAGCCGCTCGCGCTGCGAGGGCGTCGTGAATGAGGCTTTGATGGACGAAGCCGGCAAAGCGCGGCTCGAAACGCACCCACTCCTTCCGCAGCTCCGCCCGCTCCTGAAAGGAGGCTTTCTGCGCCGTCCCGTACTGCCAGAGATGATCGACATTGAATCCGAACTCGGGGATATATGAAAGTATGGGAGCAGCGGCTGCACCCTTTCCTGGTGCTTTCGTCTTTTGAGACGCTTCCCCGGTGGCGCTTAAGGAAAGCGGTTCTATGACATTCCATTGCCCCTGCTCATCCTTGTACATCACCCACATGTGATCGAACGATTTCCTGCTGCGGGGCGTGCTCATCTCGACGGTCCCCAGGCAGACACGAATATTGTAACCGCTGATGCCGCTGCCGAGCAATAGAGACGCCACGAGAAAGGCAATGTCTTCGCAGTCGCCGCGGCCAAGTCTCAGAGTCTCGTCCGGGAATTGCCAGGTATCACGCCGGGGGTCGCGGCGGTAGCGGACCGCTTGAGCGACAAATTGCTGCACCGCGCGGGCCCGGAAATCAAACGACCCCTGATCACTGGATTGGAAGAATTCCCACGCGCTCCTGTATACACCGAAAAGCGGAGCCTCCGCAGGGATGCGCGAGGCGTCATCCAGCATTCGCCGCATGTCACGCCGAAGTACCTGCTTCACTACGGCATTTTTCTCGCTGGTGAGAAATTCACGTACGTCAATTTCATACAAGGAATTTGTCGTGCCCACGACAGGCCGTGCCGATGGCACAACGCAGTCGTGCACAATCACGCCGCTCTCATATCGCGCGAATGAAGACCCCATCGCAAACGTATGGAAACACATATTGCCCTACTTTCTGTTCAGCAATCCGGAATGACGGATGCTCAATATTCGGAATATCAGACTTTCGGCGTTGCTTTCGCGCTTTTGTTCTCCTCCAGGCGGAAACGGACGATTTTGCGAATAAGAGCGAGAGGCAGCGGTTTGTCGAGAGGAAACTGCACCGCGCCCTTCGAGAAGGTATAACCCTGGAATTCGTCTACGAAATGTGCAATTCCGCTTGCGGTGGGATAGAATCCGATATGGTTTTTATATGCCGCGAAATACACCAGTACGCCATTGTGGTGGAAGGCCGGCATCCGGTAGCTGATGACCTCGACGGCATCGGGTGCGGTCTCCCCGATGGCAGCCCGCATTTCCGACAACTTGTTCCGGATATCTTCAGGAAATCCGTCGATATACTCGTCGATGCTGTTGATGTTCGGTGTATCCGATTTCACGTCATGCTCCGCTTCGTCTTTCTGATTCACACGAGCTGTCTGCAGTGTTATTTGGCTTCCGGATCTGCCTGATGCAGCCCGAAGATGTTTCCTTCGAGGTCCTTGTAATAGCCCTGCCAGGCCATACCGGGAATCGGCATTTTCGGGAGTGCGACCGTACCGCCCGCGGCGAGGATCTTGTCATGCGTCTCGTCGTAGCTGTCTACCTGCACGGTGCATACATAGGCGTTCACCGCCGCCCCCTCGACCGGAGCGCTGCCCATGCGCTGCAGGAGTCCGCCGTTAATGCCCGGTTCCGCACTGTCGGGGGGAGCGGACATCACGCCCCAGTACGGTGGCTCCTCCATCCACAATGGGAAATCCCATCCAAATACAGCGCCGTAAAACGTTTTCGCCCGCTCAATATCGGCCGCATGGATTTCGAAATGCACAATGCGATTGCTCATGATCTGCTCTCCTCTTGCTTGTTCCGTCTGCATCGGATACCGGATCTCGCGGCTGTTCTGTAGCACACGCCGTCAACGTATCCCGTCATCTGATCCGCCGGAAGAAGGAATATTTCAGAAATGTTGAAATGGAATATCGGCGGTTCTGGATTTTAATGCAAGCGAAGATGCCGGTATACTGCATGCTTCTCCAACGGCTTGAGCGCCTCTATTTCACAAACACCATTTTCCGCGAAGCAGTGAAATTCGGTGTGGTGATGCGGTAGACGTAGACGCCGGACTGCGCAACACCGAACCACCGATTGCGTCCGTTCCAGGTGACCTGCCGATGACCGGCCTCCTGATCCTGATCGACAAGCTGGCGAATCAGCCGGCCATCCGCATCAAAGATTTCGATTGTGACATGAGTGCGCTCTGGTAGATCGTAGTGAATCGTGGTCGAGGAGATGAATGGATTCGGAAAATTCTGGCTCAGTTCAAACGAGGCAGGTATCACTTTTTCTGTGAGCGCAGGGAAGAGTTCACCCAGCCGGTAGAAGTAGGCAGACCCGTCGTTGGAGGCGGCATTGTCATGCAATCGCGAACCGACGATGAGTTCGTTGCCGCTCATGCCGATCGCCATTCCGAAATGATCGTCACTATTTCCATCCTCGGGAATGACGCTCCCCGTGTGCATCCAGCCGCTGTCGGACCGTGCATATACAGCCACACGGCCCATGTCGCCGTTGCGCCGAAGTTTATTAATATCCCATTTCGGACTCCCCACAATCGCGATTTCGCCGTCGAGTGAAACTGCCGTCCCGAAATAATCCTGATTGCGCACCGTATCCGGTACGATGCGGGATTCCACGGTCCACTGTCCGTCGCTGTTCTGCGAATAAATATATGCGGATCCGGAATTCATGTCCGTTACATGTTCCTGCATCGCGCCGACCAGCACCCGTCCGGAGGAAGCGCTGAGTGCGCAGCCGAACAGGCCGTCTGTACGTGCATAAGGAGATGCGAAAGATCCTGTCAGCTTCCAATCTTGATCAATGCGCCGGAATGCGTACACAGCTCCGCTATGCTCCACCGCCCCATCGGCTCTCGGGGCACTGATAAGGATATGATCCGATGAGAGAATCGCGGCAGCAGAACCGAAAAGATCGTTAACGTCCTTTATCGGAGCCGTCAGAACGGCCTCTTCTTTCCATGGAATGGATTCAGGATTGTATATGGCCACGGACCCCGAGGCAGAGTCGTTGCGTCCGGACGCCACGGAACTGATCAGCACGATACCCTGTGCGGCATCCACATTCGAACCGAAGCCCTGGAACATCACGGGAGTGCGGGGAGCCAGCTTTTGCACTGCTTCCCAGGATTCGCCGCTGTAAGCGTAGGTATAGACGGCGCCAGTCTTGGCATTGTCGCCGGGAGCGCCGACGATCAGCGTGTGGCCTTCGATCTTGATCGAAGCGCCGAAGAGCTTCATCATCGACGGATCGGAGGGAGCAATTCGCTGCATGAATTCCCAGTTCCCTGAATGGATGCGATAGATATATACCGCACCTGCTGACGTGAGGTTGTTATCGCGCTCACCGGGAGCAGAGATGGCAGCGAATTCGCCCTGCACGGAAACGGCCCAGCCGAAAAGGCTGTGCGGCGGCAGCGCCGCATCGGAGGAGCCCGAAACGTGACCGCCCGCATCCAGGCGGAGCGAAGCGCAGAGGAACAAGGTTATATACAGTGAAATCTTGGCTATCATGACAATTCCTCTATTTCTGCGTTTTCCGCAGCTGAATCGTTACATATTTTCCGCAGTCGGCATTGATATTGCTCACCGGCAGCGCCTGCCCGTTTTGATATGTTGATGCCGGGTCCACTTCATATCCCATCGGGATGTCAAACTGGAACTTGACGTTTGTATTGATCTTGAGACAGTAGGGAAAGGACACATCCCCTGCCGCATTGGTGAAGTGCTTCAGTGTGTCCGCAGGGTACCATGCATTATCTGCGGGATTCTGAATATACAGCATAGTCTCAATCCCGGATGCCGCGGAAGCAGGAAATCCGGTAATGCTGACATTCGCATTGAACGGGGGCCGGAAAGCCGCAAGCTGCACCGGCGACTTGTACATCGCATTAATGCCGTCGTCTATGGTCAGGTAAAGCAACAGGCTGTCGCCCCGGGCAAGCGTCGTCGGGAAATCGACGCCTTCGATCTTGAGATATTCGCCGTCGGGGGGATACGTCCCCCAATAATCGGCATAGTTCACGGTCTTGAGAAGAGTCCCGTTATCCGTGCTGTGTTTTGTGAAAAACATGCGCACGGTTGATGAATCAATATCATAGACTTCGGAACGCGTGTGATACCCAAGTTTGGGCGTGATCATCGCATTGGCGAGCGGTCCGGAAGCATCGGTGAAGTAGCTATAGAGGTAGGTCCACACCGCCCACGGTGCATCGTATATTTTATGTACCGCGTAACTCTCGATCATATCTGCGCCGACGTTGTTGGCAAACTCGATAGTGTATTGTCCTGTGGGAAGCGTGGCCCTGGAACTCGATGCATACCCTGGCGCCATGATATAAAAAAGAACGCTGTCGGATTGAGGAATCCACTTACACGTATAGGTCGGAATGGTTGTGAGATTCATGCCCGAACTGCTGATAAGATCAGCGCCGGAGACGATGTACATCGGAGAATAATTCACTTTCCCGACGGCTATCGGATAGAAGGTATCGAAGTAGAATTTCGGCAAAACCTGCTTGAATTTCACTTTCACCTGAATGAGGAGCGGATTGGCATTATCGACATTGATGTGAAGAAAATCCCAGTATCTGGGATCGGAATCCGGTAGCGTTTGATTTTCAGTCTTCAGGTCGTCGATGCCGTCAGAACCGATCGTAACGAAATCTTTTTGCTGAAAAATGTATTTGATGCCGCCTCTGACAGTGTAGAATCCGAGATCAAGACTGGCCCAGCCCGCCGCGAAGCTGCTCGGATCATTCTTATCGTAGTGGACAAGGCCGTCGGCCTCCGCGAACTTATGTCCCCCGATCACCGGCACAACTTCCGGCAGCTGCAGCGCCACGCTGACACTTGCATTGAAGGCGCCTGTGCTGGAAAGCTTTGCTGACAGAGCGGCTGCGATCATTGTATACGGATCCGAAGGAATATTCAGGTCGCCGACAATGGAGTAGGAATTCCCCCAGAGGAAATCAAATGTGAGGAAGCCATCACCGAGCACCGGAGTCCATGTTCCACTTTTCTTGTATGCCCCCATCATTGCGCCGGCAGTGAGCTTGAATTCGGAGCGTGAGATGATTACCCCGGCATTGAGATAAAGCAGGGATACTTCGCCGACCCCCTTGATAGTGAAGGGGCCGCCGAACACGATGTCGATGCCGCCGTTGAGTTTGAAATCATGGGGATTTTCAAGCCCGGAGACACCGCCGTCGAGCCGCACGATGAATGCGCCGGTCCCAGGAATTTCGATTGCTTCGGAGATCTTGTCGGTTTCCCATGTGATGCCGATGGAATCAACTTCGAGGGCATTGTTCACCAGCTTGAATGCGACGCCGGCATCGATTTCCCAGCCCGGAGGAAGTTCGAGTGAAATCGAAGCGCTCTGGACGCGATTCTTATCCAGCACGAGATCGATGTCTTTCAGTGTTATCGGCCCCAGATCAATATCCGCCAGATCGAATTTCGCATGATTGATGGTAATCTTCGCTGGCTTCTGCGATGCATCGATTGTGACGCCGGAACCCGGTCCGGTACCCAGATCGATAAGCGCACTCCAGAATTTCTTTAAAAACAGCTGTCCCCATATATGATATACTGAATCGCTGTATTCGAGCGTCAGGTTTTTCGTCCCGGCTTTGAAACCCGCGAAGTGCAGATCGTCGGTCGTCGAGATTTTCAGCGAGTCAATTTTCCCGTCTTTATAAACCAGCCCTGGTTTTACCGGAGTTCCGAAATCGAAGGCGATGGTATCGGATTCGATTTCAATTTTCACCTTGCCGAATAGATGAAACACATTCCCTGCCAGGCCTTTCTGCCAGGCAATCCCCAGCGAATCCGTCTTGATGGTGAGCTTCTTCAACTCGAATTTGCTCGAGACCAGGATGAAAATATGGTCGAGTGCCCCGTTCGTGATGGTGATCCCGGGGTCCTTCGCCGTTCCAAGCATCGCGTCAATCGTATCCTTTTCGATATCGACCTCCACGCTGCCGAATATCTTGTATTGAGAGGCAGCACGGTCATAGACAAAGGTGAGGGAATCCGGTTTGATCGCCAGGCTTTTCAGTGAGAATTTGCCGCTGATGCTGACGTCGATCGTGTCTATGACGCCATCCGTGATTACGATGCCCGGATGGGCGGCATCACCCAGTGTAGCGAAGAGGCTGTCCGTTTCGATCATTACCGTGATGTCGCCGTACATGGAATAGGCATGACTTCCGGCGATCCAGTCGAAGGAAAGATCAACGGGAATGATGTGCAGCTTGCGCAAACGGAAATCACCGGTAATGGAGACTTCGACCAGCACAAGCTTCCCGTCGTCGATGATGATTCCCGGATTCGCAGATGCCCCGAGCGAGATCGATAGCGTATCCGTTCCAAGAATAAACTCTGCCGCGCCGTAGATATGGAAGGAGGTGTCAGCTGCTGTATACTGCAAAGTCAATCCCGAAGGATTGACTTTCATACCGTGCAGATGAAAAGTGTCAGTGACGCTGACGAGGTAATCATTCCCTCGCACCTCGAGCGTCAGCCCTTCGATTCCCTCGACATCGATGGCAATCGAGGCGAAGGTTGCTGCGGGACTGAGGAAGAACATGAAGGCTGAAACGAGAACGACCTTGCACCTTGAGCACCGCAGCATTATTGTCATAATGAGCTCTTATTTACAGGAAATATTTCCCGTAATATAAAACCATACTTCTGAATATCATATCGTAATATTCCGTATCCGAGGGCTTCATACCGAGGACTATCCGCAATTGAAGCAGCCGTCGCCGGAACCGTCGGCAGAAGGGACCCGCTGCTCGCCGCCGCCCGCATAGAGCAGATCGCCCGGGAGATATTCGATGCTGCGTCCGGCTCCCTCGCGGCGCAGCCAGCCGCCGAGGATGAGTTCCTGCAGGTCACGCCGCGCAGTGGATTCCGATACCTTGAAGCGTTCAGCATATATCTTGCTGCTGATTTCACCTTTTTTCATTACATGCCGCAGGGCTTCCTTTTGCCTTGGAATGAGAATTGGATTGCGCTCAATGCGTTCTTTCGGATCCATTAATGCTATATATTGCTCGCGTTTTGCGGTCATGGTGTACTCTCCGGATAAAAATAAAGTGTACGATATTTTTTGTTCCATGGAATATAACGGCATCATATCGAGCTGATCAAATGTCCGTCCTAACGATCCTCACATCCTAACGATCCTAACGATCCTCACGTCCTCACGATCCTCACGTCCTCACGATCCTCACGTCCTCACGTCCTAACGATCCTCACGTCCTAACGATCCTCACGTCCTCACGTCCTCACGTCCTAACGTTTTCAAAAAAGCATTTTCAGCATGTACGCGGCTTCGATGCTTTGCATGTAGGCGCGCTGCTCGCTTGTGACGCCGGAGCCATGTCCGCCTTCTGTGTTTTCGAAATAGAAAAACGGGTGGCCCTGTTCTTTCATTTTCGCCGCCATCTTGCGGGCATGGGCGGGATGAACGCGATCATCATGCGTGGTTGTGGTGAACAGTACCGCAGGGTATTGTTTTTCAGCATGCAGATTATGGTACGGCGAGTATTTTTTTATATAATCCCATTGCTCCGGGATGTCAGGATCGCCGTATTCGGCCATCCAACTTGCACCAGCAAGGAGTTTATTATATCGCTGCATGTCGAGCAGCGGAACGGCGCACACCACCGCATTATACAATTCCGGACGCTGCGTGAATGCCACGCCGACGAGCAGTCCGCCGTTGCTGCCGCCAATGATGCCGAGATGCCTGCTGGAGGTAATACCGCGGCGGATCAGATCCTCCGAGACTGCGAACAGGTCGTTAAAGGCAACCTGCCGCTTTTCCTTCAGTGCTGCCTGATGCCACCGGGGACCGAACTCCCCGCCCCCGCGAATATTCGCAACGACGTAGACGCCGCCATAATCCAGCCATGTCGCACCGGTGACGGCACTGTAATTCGGCTGCATGGAAACCTCGAAACCACCGTAGGCCATGAGTTTCGTTGGGTTCGATCCATCGAGCGGCATATTCTCACGGCCGACGACGAAATACGGAATGCGCTCGCCATCAGCGGAAACGGCTTCGTACTGCCACACCTTCATGCCATCGCTGTTGAAATATCGAGGCATGCTGCGGACCTCAGATACCCGCTGATCGGTATCCGAGACGTAATAGAGTGTCCTCGGTTGAAGGAAGTTTTCGAAACTGAAGAAGTACTGGTCCGAATATTCATCGAGCGCCATGATGGTGATCGTGCCGTTGTCCGGTACCTGCACGCCATCAAACTTCCAGGTTCCGTTTTCAAATCTTGCCTGCCACAGTTCGCTCTTGACGTTGTTGAGAACAGCGAGCAGCAGCAGATTCTTCGTCGTAGAGACGGATGCGAGGCTTGATCGGTCATCCGGAACGAACAGCATGGTGAATTCGCGGTCTCCGGCGCGGAACTTCTCATAATCGATGCCTAATAGAGCACCTTGAGGATATGAAATTACGCCGACGGTCCACTCTGATTTCAGTTCCACCAGCATCTGGCCTTTGAAGAAGCCCTGGAATTGTGCGTCCTCCGGAATATCAAGCTTATAGAAATCCTTCCCTTCGAGCACATGCACGGAAGAAGTAAAAAATGTGATGGCGCGGTAGGCCATGATATACTGCCGCTCCGGTGTGTTATCCACGACTCCGGTCACGGCAACATCGGTTTCTTCACCGCCGAAGAATATCGCCGCGGCGCTGGGCGGAGTACCGCGCTTCCAGAGCTTCGTCTGCCGGGCATAACCGGAGCTGGTCGCCATTCCTTCGCCGAGACTGCTTGAGATGAGTACGGTGTTGCGGTCCATCCACGCCGCGCTGCTTTTCGCTTCGGGCAGGTAGAATCCGTCCTCCACGAAGCTCTTTGTCTGCAGATCGAATTCACGGATAACTACCGCATCGCTGCCTCCCCTTGAGAGCATGAGCAGACAGCGATCGAAATCCGGCCGGAGGTATTCCGCTCCGGAGAAGGACCAGATTTCCCCTTCTGCTGCACAGAGCGCATCGACATCGAGCACGGTCTCCCATGCGGGCGATTTCTCAAAATATCCTTCAACCGGAACGCGCCGCCAGAGGCCCCGGGGGTTCTGTGCATCCTGCCAGAAATTATATATATACTTTCCCCTGATCGATGGGTAGGCGATGCGTTCTTTCGAATCAAGGATGTCCAGGATTTTTTTATTCAACTTCCAGAATTCCGGATGCTGTTCGAGCACCGCGGTCGTGGCGCTGTTCTGCGCCTTCACCCATTCGAGCGAACGCCCGGAATTCACTTCCTCAAGCCACATATTGGGATCCTCTCCATTTTGACCGAGTGCCATCAGTGAAGGCATGTATAACAGCAATGCGACAAGATGCAGGTGATGCGTTTTCATGATGCCTCAAAGCTTCTTTCCGTTTTCGTAGCGTGTTTCCGATTTTATCTCTCCGTTTTCAAGCCAGTCGATGCGCTTCCCATGCAGCTTGCCGGCCTTGTACGACATTTCCGTCTGCAGGGCGCCGGATTCGTACCAGCGGACCGCCTTGCCGTCGATTACTCCCTTTTTGTAAGAGATTTCAGATTTCTTTGACCCGCCCGGGTACCATTCCGTCTGCACGCCCTCTTCCCTGCCTTGCTTGTAGTTCACCTCGGTCCTCTTCTTGCCGGAAGGGAACCAGATTGTTTCCTTTCCGTCCGGGAGGCCGTTTTTATACGGCGTCTCGAATTCCTTTCCACCGGATTCATACCATCCGACGACGGTCCCAACGACGAGACCGTTCTCGTAGCTGATTTCTGACATCTTCTTCCCGCTGCGGAAAAAGCTCCGTGAAGTCCCGACGATCTTCCCGCCCTTGAATGTCATGACGGAATAAAAGGCAGCGGAGTCGGGATTCTCAATAGTCTTCATGTCCTTATCGAAAAGGATCGTCCACGTTCCCACCCGCTCGCCCTTGCTGTCGAGCTTATTCGGCGATACCGGGATTTGGGCGAAGGCCGCGCCCATGGAATTGAGAAGGAGAAGAAGCGCGAAAGCCAGGCCGATGGACATGGATATCGTCGCAGCATCTTTTTTTCGCAGGTCACTGCAGAGAGGTTGAGGATAATTTATCACGAGAAAACCGGGGTACAATTGCATACTCATTCCATCAAAAGGTGATATTCCTAAATATGCGAAAAAGAGCGTCACAGTGCCTATCAGTATTTTCATCCGCTATCGCCCTATTGAGCACTGGCTCTGCTTCGCGGCTTTCCAGGGTCTTAAAAAAGTGAGAGCGGCCAATGACCGCTCCCTTCGCAAAACGCGAATAGTAGCCGGGCTACCTCGTCAGCTTTGAGATTCTGCAGATTTGCACGAATGCTTTTCGCTGCACCGACAGGCTTCGGAACTCACTTTTACTTTATCGCACGATCACAAATCCAGCTGTACTGATCTGCTTGCCGGAAGTGATCACGACGTAATACGCTGCCGGAGGAAACCCGCTGGTAGAGAGACTCACCTGCCTGCGACCGGAGAGATCCATTCCTGAATACCGCATCATCTCCACTCCGAGGGAATTGTAGATTGATATGCTCCGGTTCGTGAAATCGGGGCCCTGGGATGTTACGGTGACTACATCGGAAACGGGATTGGGCGACAGTGTGATCTGGAAATCGGCTGGCGTTGAATTCGATTCAACCGCTGTAATATCGTCGATTCGTATGCGGGAAACGCCCGCCGGCGAGGAGACGAAAATATTATCGCCGCATGCAGCTATAGACTCGACTGTGGAACTCCTTAGTCCTGTATTCAGCGACTGCCAGCTTTCGCAGTTATCCACCGAAAGGAGCACCCCGTCGAATGTCGCCGCGAAAATATAATTGCCGCGAATCGCCATCCCATTGATATACACACCTGTCATTCCGGGCATGCTTTCGTTCCAGGTTTCGCCGAAGTCCGTCGATGTAAACACTCCACTGCTCAGCGTCCCGGCAAGAAGCATGTTCCCGTTCATGGCCAGAGAATACACCAGGGGATTCATCAATCCTGTATTTTTTTCAATCCAGGTGTCTCCGCTATCGGTTGAAACATACACTCCACCACCACGGGTGGCGGCGAACAGCCTGTTGCCGACCACTAGCAATCTATAGATTCGTATTTCCGCGAGTCCGGAATTCTTTTCCGTCCAGCTCTCGCCGTTATCAGTTGACAGATAGACACCGCCCCACGTGCCTGCATATATTTTATCGCCGTCGACAACAATGCTCATGATATTCGTATTTGTCATTCCGGATTTTTTCTGAACCCAGTCTATACCGCTATTCGTTGATACAAAGATGCCTGTCGTCCATGCCCCCGCAAAAATACGATTTCCGCTGACGGCCATACCCCTGAACTGTGATCCTGACATTCCCGTACTGCGGTTGATCCAACTGTCCCCGCCGTCGGTCGACATAAACACGCCTGTCGCGCCGAGCAGAAGTGTATCTCCGCAGGCCGTGAGTGAAAAGAGGGTTGGGACAATTTCGGGGAGATTATTGTTCTTTCTGACCCAATTCTCACCGAAGTCCGTGGACAGATACACACCACCGTCGGTGCAGGCAAAGATATCTCCGCCGCAGATACCAATATCATTGACAACGTTGATGAGCAGCCCTTTCGACTTCGGTATCCAGTTCTCTGCGTTGTCATCAGACAGAAAAAATCCACCCTGCAGAGTCCCGGCAAACAGCTTGCCTTCACAGGCGGCGAGAGCATAGACTGTGGGGTTCTCAAAACCCGATTTTTTCTGGACCCAGTGGTCGCCATTGTCCGTAGAGAGAAACACTCCGCTCCCGGAGGTACCGACGTAGAGTTTTGTTCCGTCGACGAGAATGCGGTTCACATTCCAGTTCGACAGTCCCTCATTCCGGGTTTCCCAATTTTCGCCGTTGTCCGTGGACAGAAACACGCCCGCAGATGTACCCGCGTAAATATTATTTCCGATGAAAGCGATTGACGTCACATTCATGTTTGTCAGACCGGTGTTTTTTGCGGTCCAGCTCGCACCATTATCCGTTGAGACGAACAAGCCCCCCTTTAGTGTTCCGGCAAAGATATTATTTCCGTCTATGGCAAAGCAGCGGACAACATTCGGTTCCAGGCCTGAATTCGATTCGGTCCAGGTTACACCTTTGTCTGATGAAGAACAGACGCCGCTTCTCGTCCCTGCCAGCATGGTGCCGCCATTGACGACCATCGCCACAACCGAATCATTGGTAAGTCCTGAGGTCCTCTTCTCCCAGTTGTCTCCGCGATCGGAGGAGAGGAAGAGTCCGTCGGGCGAGCTGACAAAGATATTCGTTCCATCAAGAGCGATTTTATAGACGATTTTCGCTTTTGACAATCCCTCATTGCATGTTTCCCATTGCGCTTGCGCCTGACTGACAGTTGCTATCAGCGCGAAAATCAGCAGAACACGGTACTTCGTTTTCATAGGGTGCTCCTTGAATGTGTTCATAAATCCCGCAGCGCCCGCAAAAATCAGCAGGGCAGCCGTGACGTATGTGGATGACTCATATTGAAGGAGTACCTCCACCGGAGCTGATCTGCAGTAATATCAGCGTTACAAATCCGAATTATTGTCAATAATTGCGTCCCACCTGACTTTATTTAAGGTTTTTCGGCTACACAACACTTTTTTTTCTGCAGTTGATGATCGGCGTTGGTATTCTCAGGAGTTACCATCGAACCATCAACAGCATTGAATCAAGCGGACCAACGACCTGGTTCAATTGCCTCCTGTTCCATACAATCACGGAGGATATCGTGAAGAATTATTTTCGACTACTGACGGCATTGGTATTTGCCGTAGCGCTTATCTCATGCAGTGAGCAGAATGCACCCACGGATCCGGACGCCAATCAGTCAACCATACTGCAAAAGGGTGCATCTAGTCCTGCCATCACGAGTATCTCCTCGAACGCCGCAGAAATCGGAGATCTGATCACCATCACAGGGAATTCGTTTGGCACAAAAAAAGGATCGAGCTACTATGTCACGATCAATGGCATTCAGGCAACCGTATACCCGAGTTGGAAACCAAATGCGATTGAGGTGATCGTGCCCTCGGGAGGGATCCCGAACACTTCCGGCCAGCTGATCGTGAACGCCGGAACCAGCGCCAGCAATGCCGTCAGTTTCACAGTGCTCGAATCCACGCCCGTCACAATCGGGACACAAATATGGATGGGCGCGAATCTGAGCGTCACCAAATACCTCAATGGCGACGATATTCCCGAAGTGACAGACCCGACGGTCTGGGGCAGTCTTACTACAGGCGCGTGGTGTTATTACAACAATGACGCTTCGACGGAACCGCTGTACGGGCGATTGTATAACTGGTATGCGGTCAATGATGGGCGTGGTCTCGCACCTACCGGCTGGCACGTTGCCTCGGACAATGACTATAAGGCGCTTTCCATTTACCTGGGAATGTCGCAAGCGGAGGCGGATATGTCTGGAGGTTACTTTGGAACGACGGAAGGAAGCAAACTGAAAGAGATGGGGACGAGCCTCTGGCAATGGGCGTACGCAAGTGCAACGAATTCGTCCGGTTTTACAGCGCTCCCAGGAGGGATTCGAAAAGTTGGTGCTATCTTCGACTTCGTTGGAAGCTATGCTGGCTGGTGGACTTCAACAGATGATGTTTCCGGGGGTGCAGCCTGGTATCGGGGTGTTCACTACGCCAGTTCCCAAATTCTGAGAATGGCTATCGGCAAAGAAAGAGGTATGTCTGTCCGCTGTGTGCAGAATCAGTAATTCTCCCCTGCCGCCATGCTGAATAAAATTCACGACAGCGCCCGTTCCCCACGTGAGGGAACGGGCGCTGTGCGTTTGAGCAATTCAGCTCGAAGGAGCTTTCTGGCTCTCTGCACGCTGCAGAGCACTGGCTCATTCCCTGCATTTATATTTATTCGGCTAAACAACGCCGTTATTTCTGCAGATGATGTTTGACGTAGGTACTCACAAGGGTCAGCATCAATCAACAAACGCTTTCCAGGCCCTTACACCTGCCTCCCCTGTGTGAACGCAGAAAAGCTGGCAGGAATTCATCCCCGACCCCGGACGCACACTATGCCACTGCGTTGTTCCTTGACGTCGCCGCCACCATGCAGCACCCGAAGTATTGAATCCTTCAATCAAACTGTCTGATTCAAACGCTTCCTATCCTATACAAACACCGGAGGACATCGTGAAGAATTCTTTTCGACTACTGATGGCATTAGTATTTGCCGTGGCACTCATCTCCTGCAGTGAGCAGGAGCAAGTGAGCGGACCTGACGCTGAGGGTGATGGATTGATGAAAGCTGCGGCCGCCAGCCGGGCTGACATCTCCTCAATTGCTCCTACGGCGGCAGAAATTGGTGATGTACTGACCATCACCGGTACAGGGTTTGGGACTTCAAAACTTTCAACCAGCAGCGTGATCATCAAGGGGATCACTGCTTCCGTATATATCAGCTGGTCGAATACTGTGATCACCGTACTTGTGCCTTCAGGTGCCGCAGCCGGTGCGGGCACAGTGACCGTAAAGCTGAAGAATAAGTCCAGCAACGCGGTGAACTTCACACTGTCACCCTGCACTCCAGTGACGATCGGAACGCAGGTATGGGCTGGCGCCAATCTCAACGTTGACCATTACCGTAACAACGATCAGATTCCGCAGGTGACGGATCCGACTACGTGGGCAAATTTATCAACGGGCGCATGGCGGTACCCAAACAATGACCCCGTTCTGGGCACCATTTATGGAAAGCTGTACAACTGGTACGCGGTCAACGATACGCGAGGATTGGCGCCTGATGGCTGGCATGTTGCAAGCAATCCCGAATGGAAACAGCTCTTTATTTTCCTCGGCATGTCGCCGACCGCTGCAGACGGATACGGCTATGCATACTTCGGTACCGATGAAGGTGGAAAACTGAAAGAGCAGGGGACAAGTCTCTGGGGAAGCCCGAATCTCGGAGCGACAAATTCAACCGGGTTCACCGCGCTCCCGGGCGGCTACATAGGAACCGACGGCAATATGTATGGCTACCGCAGCGCTGGCACCTGGTGGGCTTCGACGGAATCCGAATACGACAATACCAGGGGATGGATGCGAATGGTAGTCAGTTATTACGCTAACACCTACCAAAACCAACTTCCTAAATGGATGGGGTTGTCCGTTCGTTGTATTCAGGATAACCAATAGCAGCTGCATTCTCAAAAACGATTGCGCACATAACGCACAGCGCCCGTTCTCCACGTGAGGGACCGGGCGTTGTGCGTAATGTGATGCCTCGACGACGCCAGATTGCAAGGATCAGGGAAATGAAACCGATGCTGGCGCACAGATCTCCGGGGCGTGGAGTATCCCGTGTGCGTAACTGACCACTTCCATCCGAGCGAGCGCAATCCTGAGACGGGGTATGAATCAATGCGATGTGGCCAGTGCTTCCTTCCTTGTACTGCAATTACGCAGCTCCCTGAACAACCTGACCGGATTTGACTTAGTATCTCCCGCGCAATATTTTATCCTATATCATAATTACCCCATACTTTATCCGTCTTGTCATCATTTCATGGAGATCGGCTATGATGCGAAATACATTGTTCGTTTTCATCCTCAGTCTGTTAACCACGGTTCAGACCCTTTCGCAGGACATTGAATCCACTCTCTCCGGCAGCAGCGCAGCACAGGGCTTTACTGTGAAGACCGCTGCGGGGACGCCGATCTTCACCATACGCGGGGACGGGAAAGTCGGCATAGGAACAGTTACCCCGAGTACAGTGCTGGATGTGAACGGCCAACTGAAGATGAGCGGTGGTACGCCCGGACTCGGGAAGGTGCTTACTTCCGATGCGAACGGGCTGGCGACATGGACAACTCCCTCAACAGGAGGAGTGACCCTTGATCAGGCATACGATCAGGGAGGCGCGGGAGCCGGTCGCACGATCACCGCCGACGCAGGCGCGGTTGTGGTACAGGGCAACGGCGGGTTTGTTGTGGAGGGAGGCCTCCCTGGTTCCCCTACCATCCCGGCCTCGGGGAACGGCACGCGTATGATGTTCTACCCTGGGAAGGCAGCGTTTAGAGCTGGCTCCATCGAATATTGGGAATGGGATGATGCCTACATTGGCCTCAATTCTGTCGCGATGGGAAGAGATACAAAAGCCAGCGGATACTACACGTTCGCAGTTGGAGAATATTCTGTCGCCTCTGGGGCAGGTTCTAATGCTATGGGACTATCTGCGCTCGCCAGTGGCGTAGGTTCAACCGCCACCGGAAATCACGCTCGCGCGGAATCCCACTCATGCTTCGCACTCGGTCAGTACAATGTCGGCGGCGGTACAGCCGGAAGCTGGGTGGGCACTGAGCCGATATTTGAAATCGGCATTGGAACAAGTAGTAGCGCTCGAGTGAATGCAATGACGGTGCTCAAAAACGGGAATGTCGGTATCGGTACTGCCACCCCCACTGCAGGACTGGAGATACAGGAAGTTGGCAGCGATGATGCCGCATATTTCCATATTGACAATACCAGCTCTACCAAGGATTGCATTCGTGCCGTCACTTCCAGCATCAGCAATTCCAGCGACGCCCTGGTCGTTACGGCGAACAACGGCAATGCCGTCGAGGCGAATTCTTCGGGCAGTTCGAACCCGACAATTCGGGCATACAACACAAGCGTTTCCTCGACAGCCAAGATCATTACCGCTGCATCCGGCAGCAGTTCTACCACCGAAGTGTTTTCCGTAGCGCGAAATGGAAATCTGGAGATCACCGGGCAGGCCTACAAGCCGGGCGGCGGGTCATGGACCAACTCCTCGGACGCCCGTCTGAAAAACGTCGATGGCAGCTACGCGAAGGGATTGTCGGATATTATCCAACTCCGCAGCATCCGTTTTCACTATAAGAAGGACAACCCTCGCAGGCTTCCTTACACCACACAGGAAATCGGCTTCGTCGCACAGGAAGTGCAGACGGTCTTCCCGGAATGCGTCTCTGAAGGGACAGACGGCTACCTGGAATTCAACATGCATGCGATCAATGTGGCCATGGTCAATGCCGTGCAGGAATTGAACGTACAATTGAAGACCGAACGCGAATCCAATGCGGATCTGAAAGGACAAATCACTGACCTGCGCGATCAGGTCGCCGAGTACCGTACACAGCTCGCCGCCCAGCAAGCAGTAAATGAGGATCGTCTCACTCAGTTGCAGCGCGAGAACGATCGCCGCTACACCGATCTCGCGAAGCTTGTTCGCGATCTGCAGCAAACGCCGACAACCGAGCTGCGTCAGGCACAGCTGCAAACGCCGGAGGGAAATCATTGAAACCGCGCATCATGCTTCCGGGTTTTCATTTCCTCCTGATCGGAATGCTCCTCCCCGCTTTGCTTTCCGCGCAGCGGGGCGACATCGCCATTCCGACAACTGCTTCGATAAGCGTGCCCTTAAATGCACAGATATGCGCTGACCGCATTTTCGCAAACAATCCCGGCTACGGCACACTCACGCTCGCCGATCCTGCAGGCATCTGTGCTGGAACAGCGGTGACTCCCGTCGAGCTGATGTTGTTCTCCGCCGCGCTGCAGAATGACGTCGTTGTCCTCTCGTGGACAACGGAGACCGAGACGCGCAATTACGGCTTCGAAGTACAGCGGAAGGCGGAAAGCGGTACCTGGTCAACCCTCGGTTTCACACCGGGCAGCGGCAGCACGACAGGGACGAAATCCTATGCATTCACCGACGTTCTCGAAGGGCTCGCTGCATCTTGTCGTCGGCTTCGGTACCGGCTCAAGCAAATCGATCTCGACGGCAAGCACGAGTACTCTCCCGAAGTAGAGGTTCTGCTTGAACAACCCCTGCCCTTATTTTCGGTGGAGGGCTACCCCTCTCCGGCTGATGAATCATTCACGATTCGTCTCATGCTTGGTGAGGCCAGCGCGACCAGTCTCAGGCTCTTTGACATTTCCGGACGCGTAGTGATGATCATCGCACAGGACCTCATGCTGCAAACAGGTAATCACAGCATGCGGGTGAGAATTGCGGAGGTACCGTCGGGGCTGTATTTCCTGGTCGCGGAGAACAAGAGCGGCCGAAAATCCGGGAAGGTGCTTATACGGCATTAGAACTGCACGGCTATCCCGAATACCACAGCGCCCCGGATATCGTCTGGGGCGCTGTGCGTTGGTACGTGATTCTTCATAGCCGGAGTGGAAGTCCGCGAAGTAATTGCCGCCAGCTATCTACATCTCTTCAACAATAGTCACCGGTGCACTCTTTCTCGCGATGTATGTATACAATGCGGGAATGACGAAGAGCGTCAGCACAAGCGAAAACAACAGGCCGCCGATGATAACGATGCCCATGGGTACGCGGCTGTTCGCCGTACCGTCGAATGAAATCGCGACCGGTACCGCGCCGAGCACTGTGGCCAGGCTCGTCATCAGGATTGGACGGATGCGGTCGACGGAGGCATTGATCGCCGCGGACATGACATCTTCTCCCTCCAGCCGCTTCTGATTGGCAAATTCCACGATCAGAATTCCGTTCTTGGTGACGATGCCCACCAGCACAATAATTCCGATTTCGCTGAAGATGTTCAGCGTCTGTCCGAATAGCCAGAGCGACAGCAGGGCGCCGGCAAGCGCGAGCGGTACGGTGATCATGACGGTGAGCGGATCCCGGAAACTTTCGAACTGTGCAGCCAGGGTGAGATAAATGAGTACCAGGGCAAAGAGAAAAACCAGCAGCAGGTTGGATGAACTTTCAGCGAAATCGGCGGAAGTACCGGCAAGCGATGTGAGGAAGGTCTCGTCCAGAACCTTGGCCGCTATTTCATCCATGGCGGCAATACCGTCGCCCAGGGTATACCCGGGAGCGGGAGAAGCGGATATCGTGGCGGAGGAATATCTGTTATAGCGAAGCAGCTGCGGAGGGAGGCTCTCATGCTTGAGAGTCACCAGATTACCGAGTGAGATCATTTCTCCGGAGGAGGATCTGATCTGTATGTTGGTAATATCCTCCGGCTTGCGTCGCTGAGCCTCCTCCGCAAGCGCGAGCACGAAATACTGCTTCCCATCCTTTATGAAGTAGCCGATTCTCTGTTCACTGAAATAGGTCTGGAGAATTTCGGCAATGTCCTTGACGCTGATGCCCAGATCGAAGGCCTTGTCGCGATCGATGTCGATGATCAGTTCAGGTCTCGTAAAGCGAAGATCGATATCGACAACATCGAAGGCGGGATTATCTTTCGCCGCCTGCATGAATTCAGGTATATACCGTTCCAGCTTTTTCAAATCGGTCGCCTGAAGCACATACTGTACAGGCAATCCGGCTCTGCCTCCGCCGGACCCGGCGATGGTTGGATCCTGGATAGCGTAGGTCTGCGCCATGCTGTAAACTTTGAACCTTTGATTCAGCTCCACCGCCAGATCCATTTGCGTCTTGTCTCTCTGCCCGGGTGATTTCATCATGATGCGTATGAAGCCCGAATTGGTAGAACCGGCGGCGCCGAAGCCCGGCGCAGTCACCGCAACGAGATTTTCCTTTTCCGGCAAGGAGTCGACAAGCTGAATGATTTTTCTGTGATACTCGTCCATCATCGAAAATGAAGTTCCCTCGGGCGCGGTCGACATCAGGCGTATGGCACTCTTGTCATCGAGGGGAGCCAGTTCCGTCTGCATCGTGACCATCAGCACCCCGATGATGACTGCCGAGGCAATAACGATCGGGATTGCCAGATGCCGGACCCTCATGAATGAAGTCAGCCAAGCCGGATATCTGGCGATGATGTAATCGATGGGCTTGTGGACCTGCCGCAGCCAGGGGTATTCCCTGTCGTTCGGCTTCAGCATGCGGGAACACATCGTTACGGTCAGCGTCAGCGATATGAACATGGAGATGATGATCGCACCTGCCACGACCATGGCGAATTCTCTGAACAGCCTTCCAGTGAGTCCGAACATGAAAAATATCGGAAGAAATACGCAGATCAATGTGATCGTTGTGGAAATGATCGCAAAGAACACCTGGCGGGAGCCCTTGAATGCCGCCTGTATGGGATTCATTCCCTGTTCAATCTTGGAATAAATATTCTCCATCATCACAATGGCGTCATCCACCACAATGCCGGTGGCAAGCAGCAATCCCAGAAGCGTAAGGACATTGATCGAGAATCCGGATGCATACAGGAAGATGAAGCCGCCGATCAGCGATATCGGGATGGCGATAATCGGGATGAGTGTTGTCCGCACGTTTCGCAGAAAAAGGAAAATAATGCCGACGACCAGTATGAACGCCTCAATGATTGTAGACTGCACGTCCTTGATGGATTTACGGATGCTGCCTGTAATATCGAGACCGGTACCAATAATGACATCGGGTGGAATTTCCTTCTTCAGCATTTCCACACGGCGGTAGACTTCATCCACGATCTCAATGTAGTTCGAACCCGGCTGCGGCTGTATGGCCACGCCGACCATGGGAATGCCCTTGTTCCCGCGCATGATGGATTTTTCGTTCAACGCACCCAGCTCCGCGCGGCCGATATCCTTCAGCCTGATGATGGTCCCGTTCCTGTCTGCAATGACGAGGTTGTTGAATTCTTCCTCTGAATTCAGGCGGCCATAGGTCTGTATCGTCAGATAGCGGCTGTCGCCTTCAATCTGTCCCGATGGGAGTTCGATATTCTGCTCGGAAAGTGCATTTCGCACATCGACGGGATTGACACTGAGTGCATTCATTCGTTCGACGTCCAGCACCAGCCGCATGGCATATTGCTTGCTGCCCCAGATGGAGACCTGGCTTACTCCCGGTATGGTCTGCAGCCGTTCAGCGAAAATGTTCTGCGCTATATCGGTAAGCGCGAGCAGGGACCGCTTTCTGCTCTGCAGGGTGATGGTCACGATGGTCTGGGCATCGGCATCGGCCTTGGAGACTATCGGCGGATCAGTATCCGGAGGAAGATAGCGCACGGCCTGAGACACTCTGTCCCTTACATCATTCGCTGCATTGTCCAGATCCATTCCAAGTTCGAACTCCACACGGATGGTGCTGCGTCCGGTGGAGCTGACCGAGGACAGCGTTTTGATGCCGTCGATTCTGTTGATCTGCACTTCGAGGGGTTCGGTGATCTGTGCCTCGATGATCTGTGCGTTGGCTCCCGTGTAATCAGTTCTGACAGTGATGATCGGAGGGTCCACGCTCGGATATTCCCTTACCCCGAGGGATATGAACGATACGACACCGAATATGACTATGGCGATGGCGAGGACAATTGTCAGCACCGGACGCTTAATGCTCAATTCGGAGAGGGTCACTGCGCCTCCGACCCATTCAATTTCTGCAGCTCAATCCGATCACCGTCTTTCACCTCCATCAATCCGGTGGTGAGCACAGTATCGCCTGGCGAGAGTCCCTTGAGGATCTCAACCCTGTCTGAAGTGCGCGACCCTGTCTCAACCTCCCGCCGCATCGCCTTGCCGTCGCTTATGACAAATACCACCTGCTTTTTCAGCTCGGGAACGATGCATTCCGCCGGGATCAGCAGCGCGTCGGTTTTTCGCTCGACCACGAGAAGCACCTGCACAAAGTCTCCGGGAATAAACGACGGGTGCTTCTTATTCATTATCGCGCGGATCTGCAGGCTTCTCGACGACTGGCTGATCCTGGCATTGACGGCATAGACTTCAGCCGAGGCGGTATCGCCGCTCGATGAAATGACTTTCACTTCCTGTCCGGCGGCTGCCTGAGCGGCATACTTCGCAGGTACGGTGAAATTCACCTTCACCTTGTCGGTTTGAACCAGACGCGTAATGACGCTCCCCTGCGAGAGGTAGGCACCGGGACTGAAATTGCGCATGCCCAGGCGTCCCGCGAACGGTGCCCGAACCGCGGCCAGATCGATCATGACATCAAGTCCTTCCACCTGTGCTTTCAGGCTTCCGACATCTGCAGCGGACTGCTCAACTTCCTCTTCGCTGATTACCTGGGTCTCGAGCAGCTTCGTCTTCCTGCGCAGTTCACCCTCCGCAGAAATCAGGCGAGCTTCGAGTCCTTTTTTCTGTGCAACCCAGGAGCGGTTGTCGATGTCAACCAGCAATTCACCCCTGTTCACAAACTGACTTTCACGGAAGTATATTTTCCGCACATTGCCGGCAACCGGCGCCTTGATTTCCACTTCCTCATTGGCGAGCAGATCACCGGTCGCGCGTATACTGACCACATGATATTCCGGCTGCACCAGATACCCTTCCGCGAGCACCGGCCGGGAATCTTCGCGCTCCTTATCATTGCTCTCCCCGCAGGATGCCAGCAAAATGAGGGGAAGCAGGACGAGCATACACATGATCGGACTGTGTACACACTTTATTCGACGTGGTTGTATCATACGCCTCGCAAAACATTCTCCAAAAATCGCGAGTGATCGTCTCGGGGCACAATCCAGTCAAAGTAGCGAGTTCCCTCCGGTCTAGCAAGAGCAAAAAAGACAGGAAAGTAATTTTTTTTGCATATTTCCCCTGCTGCAAAATGGAGGAATTGTCATCGTGAAATTCACACCGTGTTTGTCCCTTAGCCTGCTGCTCCTCATCGTCGGGGCGGCGCCCGTCCTTCCCGCGACGTACTACGTCAGCTCCTCGATGGGGAGTGACGCGAACGACGGCCTTGCCGACCACACGCCATGGAAATCCATCGCGCGGGTAAACGCAGCGGGGCTGGTGCCAGGGGATTCGCTGCTCTTCAAGCGCGGCGACATCTGGAAGGATGGTGTGCTGCTTTCCTTCACCGAAAGCGGCACGGCCGAACAACCTATCATCGTCGCTGCCTATGGAGTGGGCAGCCGGCCTGTCATAAGCGACATCACACTATTGGATGGATCGGGTGATTCGCTCAACTGGATTCGCCGCTCCGGGAACATCTGGAGTATGCGATGCCCCGAGACACCCAACAGGCTGTGGCTCGATGGCGTCGAGGTGCTGCGCGCCGCGATCGCGGAGGACGTCGGAACAACGAACAGCGAAGGCAGTTTCGAATCGTGGTATTACAGCACTGCGGATTCATTGCTTTTTCTCTATGCCGCGCAGAATCCCGCGCATGTCTACCGATCCGTCGAAGGCAACCGTCCCGCGGGTGTCATGGCCCTGTACAGGAGCGCATATATTATTTTCGACGGCATCGATTTCCGGGGTGGGCGTTGGTCCACTATTTACGGCGGAGCCTGCTCCTTCATCACCTTCCGCGATTGCTGCATCGGATACGGGCGTTCGGGACTCACACTCACGAGTGCCGATACGTCTGCCTCGGCGCATGACGTGCTCATAGAGCGCTGCACGTTCGATTCAGGATTGCGCTTCCGTTACGGGTTGAGTTCTCTCGGACCATCAGGCACCGTCGACGCGACCAAACGGGGAAGCGAAGACGGAATTCACTTCGGCGATGCGGTCAGCAATTGCATCGTGCGGCACTGCAGCTTCACCGGATGGGGACACGTCGCGATCAATTGCTACGCGCCCGACAGCACCCGCAGCGGTGTGTACGCGAATGTCTTCCATGACAACACATTCACAGGATCGAATATCTCGTACGCGCGACCCTTCGCTACCGATGGCGCGGAGGGGAAATGTCATCACAACGAGTTCCGTAACAACGTGATGAAGGACCATACGGTGCGGAGCCAGATCAACGGCAATGATAATTGGGTGCACAACAACATTTTCGATGGAATGACCACGTCGCCCGCGAAGTATTTCAGCACCGATGGGTCTGGACAAGGCGTTGTGTTATCAGTGTACGGCCTGCACCTTGTCTGCCATGACAACCGCATCGAAAATAATCTGTTTCTCCGCACCTCCGAAGCGGCGGTGGCCCTCTGGTCGCATGGATTCCCGCACAAAGTGCGGAACAATCTCGTGCGGAATAATCTGATCTTCGACGCGGGCTATGCCACGGCCCGCGCGGCCGATTCCGGCATCGCCGTCCTGCTGCGCGACACGCTGGAGGTCTTCGGGAATACAGTGCAGAATAATTGCATGTTCAGTCCGCGCGCTCCGGAATCATCGGCCGTGAAATACTACGGTACGGCGATGAGCGTCACGGATTTCAATCGCATGGACGGACGCCATGGAAACGTGCTTACCGGCAACCTGCAATCAGATCCGCTCTTCATCGATTACATCGGCGGCGATTATCATCTCCTGGCGTCTTCTCCCTGCATCGACGCGGGCATACGCGTTCCCGACATCACGCACGACCTCGACGGCAATCCGGTGTTTTCCGGAGCCGCTCCTGACATCGGTCCGTACGAATACACAGGTCCCAGTGCTGTGCGTAGCCTCGCCGTCCCATCCGTCCGAAGCACTGTGCATCCGAATCCCTGCCGCGCTGCGGCGACAATCACGCTGCACAGTCCAGTGCGTCACGGTACGCTTCTGCTATATAATTTCCGCGGAGGCGTCGTGATGGACCAGCGCGATCTTTGCGGCGTCACCTTCACGCTGCGCACTGGGCAGCTGCCGCGGGGCATCTATTATTTCACCGTAGCGGAACACGAACAGATCATCGCCGCGGGATTGATGATGAAGGAGTGAGGGAAGCTATTCGTAGGCGGGATACCACCGCACTTCCAGTCCGTGGATACGATGGGATAGTCAAACTGGAAACTGAAATTCCTGCCGCTCCACGCCAATGGTGCGCAACCAATACTGGGTTTGGGATATGATATTCCGTATCCATGTATTTGATCCAAGGTTGCGTACGCAAAGGCCGGTCGCCTTGAAACCGCCGTCACTGCGGAGGATACCCTGACCGACGACATTGTTTTTCACGATGAGGAATATCCTTCAAACGATGGTGGAATGACTCAGCGAAAATTTCAGTGTAAAAACTCATTAGAAATGTCAGCAGCGAATGTTTTCCAAGCGAGTCTTCCCGTTCCCCTAAAATATCACAGCGCCCAGGAGGGGATCCTGGGCGCTGTGCGTTGGCTGAGTAAGGGAGAGATTGGGAGGAGAGAATCGTGTTTCGCCCTCGCCTCGGGCGAGTCTTCGGTCCTTTGGACCTCCGACTTTCAGGGCGAAGGGGATTTATTAAGGCCGCACCGCTAACCCAGGGCTAACGCCCTGGGCTGCAATGGTCCGCCCTTTCAGGGCGAAGGCTTACTGCCTACTGATGTAGGATGTAGGATGTTGGATACCTCGGATATTGCGTCTCCGAAGTCCTACATCCAACGTCCTACATCGCGAGCGGCGAAGCCGCTCGCTAGTCCATTATCTTCCGGAGGAAAGCCGGGCGGTCGGGATTCGATTTCTCGATGCGCTGACCGGTCGTGTCTTCGTCCATGTCCTGAGTGGAGGCGAGCGTGAGGCCCTTGCGAATGAAGGTGGGCTCGTCGAGCTCGCGGATTTCGTGGATGCCGGTCGGGATGTGCGAGGCGCGAGCCTGCTGACGCTGCTGCGGTGCGGCAGGACGGTTGGCCCCGCGTCCCCTTGCGCGATTGAAGCCCGTGGCGATTACGGTGACCACCAACTTGCCTTCGAGTGTGGGATCGATCACGGAACCGAAGATGACGTTGGCGTCTTCGCCAGCGGCTTCGGTGATGATGGAAACCGCTTCGTCGATTTCGGCTAGCGAGAGATCCGATCCGCCCGTGATGTTGACGAGCACGCCCTGCGCTCCGGCGATCGAGATGCCATCAAGCAGAGGACTCGAGATCGCGTTGTGCGCTGCTTCGACAGAGCGGTTTTCGCCTTCGGCTACACCGCTGCCCATCAAGGCGTCGCCCATGTCGCGCATGATCGTGCGGACATCAGCAAAATCGACGTTCACCAAACCCGGCACTGCGATGATCTCCGCAATTCCGCGTGTGGCGTTATATAGTACTTCGTTTGCGAGCATGAAGGCCTCGGACAAAGGCGTACCTTTGTCCACCAACGACAACAGCTTTTGGTTGGGAATCACGATGAGGGTGTCAACGTGCTTACGCAGTTCTTCGATGCCTTCCTCAGCCTGTGCCATGCGGCGCTTGCCTTCGAAATGGAACGGCTTCGTGACAATGCCGACGACCAACGCTCCGGTGCCCTTGGCGAGATTCGCGACGACGGGTCCACCGCCCGTACCGGTACCACCGCCCATGCCGGCGGTCACAAATACCATGTCGCTGCCTGCGAGCACTGTGGCCAGCTCTTCCTTGTCTTCCTCGACCGCACGGTATCCAACTGATGGATCCGCGCCGGCGCCGAGACCGCGCGTCAAATTCTTCCCTGCCTGGATTTTGTACGTGGCACCGCTTCGATCGAGTGCCTGTGCGTCAGTGTTGACTGTGATGAACTCGACATTATCAATTCCTCGGTTGATCATGTCTTCCACCGCGTTGCCGCCTCCGCCGCCGACACCGACGACCCGGATCTTCGCCCGGCTGTCTGTGCTGTTGTCGTATACGATAGCCATAAGGCCCTCCTCAGTGTGTGGGTGATGTGTTTGCATGTAATTCACTGTTTTTCATTTTGCATTCGCTGTATATAATCGTCCGTTTCCGGGGACGTGTTATTTACGTCGTAATTCGTAATTCCTAATTCGTAATTCGTAATTCCTAATTCTTCTCCTACAGTTCGTTGAACCAGTCAATGATCTTCTTGACGAAGTTCGGCTTGCCGTCGCTCACGTCAGTGTCGAAGCTGGCGGAGCCCATGCTTTTCATGCCGTGCAGCACAAGTCCGGTGCAGGTGCTGTACATCGGGTTTTCTACCTCGGCAACGAAGCCGCCGGCGAAGCCCGAAGGAATGCCGATTTTCACAGGCATGCCGAGCACTTCGCGCGCGAGTGCGGCCGTGCCCTTGATCAGCGAACCACCGCCGGTAAGTATCACGCCCGAATGCAGATGCTTTGAATAACCGGACCGTTTGATCTCTAATGCAACGATCTCGAGGATTTCTTCCATACGCGGCTGGATAATCTGGCAAAGGAGACTGCGGCTGATCTGCATTTCATCGCGGCTGCCTAGACGCGGCAGCAGTATCGAAGCGTCGTCCACTATTTCTGCGAGATATGCATATCCATGATCTCGCTTGAGTTTCTCGGCCTGTTCGTTGAGAATGCCGAGTCCCTTGCGGATGTCCTCTGTCACTTTCTTCCCAGCGATGGCGAGAACGGCTGAATGCCGAATGGTGCGCTCTTCGAAAATCGCGATGTCGGTAGTGCCGCCGCCGATGTCGACGAGCACGATTCCCACTTCCTTTTCTTCGTCGTCGATCACGGCATTGGCCGAGGCCAGCGGTTCGAGCACGAGATCATTGACCTCGAGTCCCGCGCGCTCGACGCATTTGTAAATGTTCTGCACCGCAGTGATGCCGCCGGTGATGATATGCACGTTTGCTTCCATGCGCACACCCGCCATGCCGACCGGGTCGTAGATGCCATCCTGGCCGTCGACGATGAACTCCTGGGGTATGACATGAATGATGCGGCGGTCGGATGGAAGGGCGACGCGCTTGGTGTCCTGCAGCAAACGCTCGACATCCTTTCGCGTAATTTCATTTTCGGGATTGCTTATCGCAATCACACCGCGGCTCTGGAAGCTCTGTATATGATCGCCTGCGATGCCCACATTGACGGCGCGCACCTTGATGCCGGATTGCCTTTCGGCGTCGTCGACAGCCTTCTGCACCGCACGAACGGTCTTTTCAATATGCGTCACCGTGCCGCGGGCCATGCCCTCGTTTTCGGCCTTGCCGATGCCCAGAATATTGATGCGGTCATCCGCGTCCTTCGCAGCGATCATCGCGCAGACTTTCGTCGTTCCGATGTCCAGACCGACCACGATGTTGTCCGCCATTCCGGTATTCTGAAATTTGCTCTTCATAGTGGGTACTTCAACACTGTATTAATGTTATTCGATTATTCTCACGTTTGTCGTGTCGGATAGAAGCGAGTCCGCTTCTGCACTCTTCGGCACGTTGCCCGACGCCCGCCAGCGTGTCACCACCTGCTCTTTCCAGCGCAGGTCGATGTACTCAAGCGACGAAGGGTCATATTTCATCGCAACGTTTTCCCAGAATGCGCGGAAGGCGCGCATCTTTTCGGGCAGCCGCGCAGGGGAGCCAAGGATGACAGGCACTCCGCCTTCCATTGTGTAAAGCACGAGATCGCGTTTGTTGTCGAGATTGATCTCGGAGAACAGCTGCGCCAGTCCGGGATCGATGCTGTGAATCGCTTTCAACGCCTGAAGTCCTTTCTGAACCTGCACGTTGACGACGCGCAAGCCGGGCTTCAGTTCCTTCGCACCGGGAGTCAGCTCATGTACGCCGTCGTTGACGCCTGTGATCACAGGAAGGTCATGCACCGCGGGTTTGTGCGAGGCGGGAAGGACGAAGCCGTCTTCATCAAGCAGCCAGTCGCGGGCCTGAACGTTGAGCAGCATGGCGATCGGCTTGCGCTCTGTCACATCCACCCGCAGCGTCTGCGGCGGATCGCGGGTCAGTTCGACGTCTTTTATAAAAGGATTCTCAAGTATTTTACCGCGGATCGCCAGAAGATCCAGAGACGCCAGGTTAGAGGTATCGGAAATGCCCGCCGCCTTGCGGATGTTTTCTTTCGTCGCGATGGAAATTCCTCGTACATCAAGCAGCACACCCACCGCACTTTCGCGCCATTCGGCAGCGAGTACTGCGATCGCTGCGATCGCGCTCACCACGAAAAACATGGCGACCGCGGCGGAGCGGAATCGGGTGGGCTTGACTGTGCGTTTGCGTCTCATGAGTTGCGGGCGTCCTGCTCAGTTGAGATTAGCGAGTGCTTCCCCGGAAAATCCGAGGAGCAGAATTTCAAGTTCAAGAGTGATGCCGGTCTGCTGCTGCACGCTGCGACGCACATGTCCGATCACGGAGAGTACGTCGGCCGCAGTGGCGCCGCCGGTGTTGATGATGAAGTTGGCATGCAGCTCTGCGACCTGTGCGCCGCCGACGCTGTAGCCTTTCAGACCGCATTCCTCGATGAGACGGGCGGCGTGCTTCCCTTCCGGATTTTTGAAAATGCTTCCGGCATTGGGATAGTTGACCGGCTGCGCGGCATTGCGTTTGAGCAGGAGCTCCTTGCGCCGGGCCCTGAGCTGCTCTTCGTCGCCTTCCGGAAATTCGAAGCGCGCAGAAATTACGATATCGCCCCACAGGTCGGAGTTGCGGTAGCGGAACCCAGCCTTCTCCTTGCTTAACGTCTTGATTTCGCCGTTGCGGAGAACAGTGACATCAAGCATGTGGTCGGAAATCTCTCCGCCATAAGCACCGGCATTCATGATCACGGCGCCGCCGAGCGTTCCGGGAATTCCCGCGAGCATTTCACTGCCCGCAAGATTATGCCGCACGCAGAAGTCGACGAATTTGCTGAGCCGCGCACCTGCTCCGGCGGTTACCACGCTGTCTGCAATCGATAATTCGGAGAAATGCTTTTCGATGTTGATCGCCACGCCGCGGATGCCGTCGTCGCTGATGAGAACATTGCTGCCATTGCCGAGCAGAACATACGACGTATCCGCACTGCGGAAGTAGCGCACGAGCGCTGCGAGTTCTTCCGAGGATGCCGGTTCGATATAAATGTCGACCGGACCCCCGATGCGGAAGGATGTCAGCGGGGCGAGGGGTTCACTGATGTGAATCTCGCCGCTGCAGATACTCCGTATGTGCTCGAGAGAAAGCATGGTCAGGAAGCGGCCTCCAGCTGAGCAATGAATTGTGCGCCGTAGGTGTAGATGTCGCCGGCGCCCATGGTGATCACGAGATCTCCCGGAAGCACGACGTCGCTCAGCAGTGCGGGCACGTCTTTTTTATCAGGGACATACATCACATTTTTGTGTCCGAAACTCCGCGCGGCGTCGGCGATGAGTTCACCGGTAACGCCCTGTATCGGACGCTCGCGCGCAGGATAAATGTCGGTGACGATCAGGAGATCGGCGTTCATGAACGACCGACCGAAATCCTTGTAGAAATCACGCGTGCGCGTGTAGGTATGCGGCTGAAAGACGCAGACCACGCGGCGGCGCCAGCCGGACTTGATTCCGCGAAGCGTGACTTTGACTTCCGTCGGGTGATGTGCGTAATCATCGACCACCATGATATCGCCGACTTCCGCCTTGACTTCGAAGCGGCGGAACGCACCTGCGAAGGAATCGAGTGCGGTCTTGATGTGTTCGAACGGAATGTTGAGTTCGAGACTGACTGCGATGGCTGCCAGGGCATTCTGCACGTTGTGCTCACCGGGCACGCCCAGATGGATCACGCCGACTTCCACACCCTGCCGCAGCACGGTGAAGCTTGCGCGATTCTCCTTCTGCACCAGATCCACTGCCTGAATATCGGCCTGGGAACTGAAGCCGTAGGTCACGACCTTGCGCATGATCAACGGAAGAATTTCCTGCAGCGCGGGCTCGTCGAGACACAGCGTCACGAATCCATAAAACGGCACCTTGTTCGCAAATTCGACGAAAGCATTTTTCAGATCGTCGAGACTGCTGTAGATGTCGAGGTGTTCTTCCTCAAGCGTTGTGAGAATGGCAATGGAAGGATTGAGCTTGAGAAAGGAACGGTCGAATTCATCCGCTTCGACGACCATGAATTCGCCGCCGCCGAGGCGCGCGTTTGTTCCTCCGAAAGCGTGAAGCTTGCCTCCCACGATTACTGTAGGATCCTTGCCGCCCTCGATCAGGACCATGCCGAGCATCGACGTGGTCGTAGTCTTTCCGTGTGTGCCTGCGACTGCGATGCCGTGATGCAGACGCATTACTTCCGCGAGCATTTCGGCACGGCGGATCACGGGAATTTTTCGCTCGATCGCCGCAATCACTTCCGGGTTTTCCAGCGCGACCGCCGAGGAATACACCAGTACATCCACATCACGCAGATTACTCGGGTCATGTCCCTCGTAGACCGTGGCGCCCATGTCCACAAGATGCCGCGTCACTTCCGTCATCGTCAGATCGGAACCCGAAACACGGAAGCCCTGATTGAGCAGGATTTCAGCAATGCCGCTCATTCCGATGCCGCCGATACCGACGAAGAAAAGGTGATTGATGTTCGCGAATTTCATTGTTGCATTCCTTGGCTTTCTTTCCGTCCTATCGTACTCACGTCCTATCGTACTCACGTACTCACGTCCTCACGTCTTCACGTCCTCACGTCCTCACGTCTTCACAGCTTCAAATCATGCTTCAGCTTCTTGAGAATCTGATAGAGTTCTTTCTCGCGCTCATAGGCGGCGACGCGAAGGCGAACGACGCGGCGCCGGCCTGCGACATGCAGTTTGATCACTGCGAATTTTCGATCGCTCAGCTTGCTGTTGCTCAGCCGGCGGCGTTCGTGCTTCAGCGTGATGCGTTCGATGCTGCTGAAGGGAACGAAGCGCTCGCGGAAGCGTGAAGCGAACACCAGCGAATCCTCGGTGATGACCAGCCGCCGGTTGCGGACAACGCTCGTCAGCAGCATGATCAGCGCATGCAAGATGAATGCAGCGATGATGTAGACTACCGGGTCCTTCAATCCGAATTCCACGCTGTCGTCGGTGATCGTTCCGGTGACGACGATGTAGAGCACCGCAAACGCCACGTATACGAGCAGCGTGACATAGTAGAGATCGTTGCGATGCTTGAAACTGTATTCCTGCTTGATCATTTCAGCCTCCTGCTCCTTTTTCTGCTAGCCGTATAACCGCTTCGGCGATATCGAATGCGGCACGCGGATGACCGGCACTCTTCGCGGCGGCAGACATGCGCGCCAATGCGGCTCCGTCTTCGAGAAGCGCGAACAATTCACGCTCCAGACGTCCAAGTTCTTCGTCGCGCAGCACCAGCGAGGCACCCTGTTCCGCCAATGCGACTGCGTTCTTGTACTGATGGTCCGCTGCCGCTTTCGGGAACGGCACCAGCAGCGAGGGAATTCCAAGCGCTGTAAGTTCTGCGATGGATGTGGCTCCTGCTCGGCAAAGCACCAGATCCGATGCTGAGTATGCGTGGTCCATTTCGTCAATGAACGGCCGAACGATCACGTGCTCGCGGTACAGCGCGCCGAGGGATTTCAGTTCTTCATAGTCCGCAGTGCCTGTCTGCCAGATCAGCTGATAATCTTCCCGCACGAGCCGCGGCACGAGGGGACGCACAGCACGATTGATGGAGCGCGCTCCGAGACTTCCGCCGAAAATGAACAGCGTGGGACGGGAAGGATGCAGTCCGAAATGCATGCGGGCGTCGCCGGCATCGCTGCGCGAAAGACTCAGCCGAACCGGATTACCGCTCAACACAAGCTTTTTTGTATCGCCGAGCATTCTTTCGCTCGATTCGAAGGTCACATGCACTTCGTCGACCAACGGCGCGAGCTTACGCGTGGTGATGCCGGGATATTCATTCTGCTCGTGAATGAGTGTGCGCCGACCGGTACGCGCTGCCACGTACAGAAGCGGTCCTGACACGTATCCGCCTGTTCCGATCACGACATGCGGCCGCCGCCGACGGAGGATATTCCATGACTGGAACAGCGAAACCACGAGCTTGAGCGGCAGCAGCGCGGTGCGCAGCGAGAATCTGCGCTGCAGTCCGGCGATCCACACTGAGTCGAAAGGATAGCCGTACTTCGGCACGATGCGCGCCTCGATGCGATTGCGCGAACCCACGAAGCTGACGCTGCAATCCGGCCGCAGCTCGCGAAGAGCTTCCGCAATGGCGATGCCCGGGAAGAGATGTCCCCCGGTGCCGCCTCCGGCGAATATGACGCGCAGTGCTTCGCTCACTCGTACATTTCTCCAACCCGCATACCGGCAGGTTCTTCCTGGTGCTGATGGTTGATTTCTCGCGGACGAATGCGCGTGTACATCGAAATGTTGATCAGGATCCCGAGGGCATAGGCCGTGAAAATAATCGTAGTGCCGCCATAGCTGAGCAGCGGCATAGGCAAACCCGTCGTGGGCAGCAGGCCGGTGGTGACCATGGCGTTGATGATCGCGTACACAGAAATAGTACAGGTGATTCCGACAGCGAGGTAGCGGCCGAGATCGTCGGTCGCACGCTTCGCGATTTTCATTCCACGCACCATGATGACGGCGAACAGTGCGATAATGATCGCGCCGCCGATGAATCCGTATTCTTCGCCAACGATGGCGAAAATGAAATCGGTGTATGATTCCGGGAGGAAGAGTTCTCGCTGCTTGCTCATTCCCATTCCGACACCGAACAAACCCCCATTACCAAGTCCGATGACGGCCTGTTCGACCTGATAGTTGCCGGCGTTGGCGGCTCCTGCATCAGTGAAATGCGCCATGATGCGGTTCCACCGATAGGTTGCGGAGACGGCATACACCATGATGATGGGAAGACCAGCCAGTGCGACGCCGACCAGGTGCTTGATGCTGATCCTTCCGACGAACAGCACCATGAAGCTGATAGCCAGAATGATGCTGCCTGTGCTGAAATTCGGCTGAAGGAATACCAGTCCGACTACTGCGATAATCCATACCAGGAGCGGAAGGAACCCGTCCTTGAAATCCGTTATATATTTCTGTTTCGCCGCCAGCAGCACTGCGAGATGCATCACGAGCGCGAACTTCGCAAATTCAGACGGTTGGAAGCTGATGGGGCCGAAGCTCACCCAGCGCTGCGCACCCTTTACTACCGTACCGCCGACGAGGGTGTATGCAAGCAGGAGCAGGCCGATGATCAGAAGATATTTGCTGAAGTGCCGGTAGATGTGATAATCGACGAACATGCCGACAAAGAGAGCGCCAACGCCGAGGACGACGCGGATCGAATGATTGCGGAACAGGAAGTTGATGTCGCCATCATGGCGCATACCGGAAATGGACACTGAGGCACTGTACACGACGCCCACGCTGAACAGCATCAGCGCGAGCACGCTCAGGAACACATACAGGTCGATATGTCCGGTGCGCTGCTTCATGCCACCATCGGCTCCCTGCAGAATGTGTGCACGCATTCCTTGAACACTTCTCCCCTGTGCTCGAAGTTGTCGTACATATCGAAACTCGCGCAGGCGGGGGAAAGCATTCCCACATCGCCGGGCTGCGCCGCCATGCGGGCGATGTTCACTGCTTCGAGCATATCGCGGGCGCGCGATACTTTTGTCAACGGTGCAAAGATCTGCTCCATTTCCTCGGCGGCTTCACCGATGAGCACAATTGCGCGCACTTTCTCGCGTATCAGTTCGATCAACGGATCGTAGGAAGCACCCTTTCCGCGTCCACCTGCGATAAGCACCACCGGCTGGCGATAACTCTGCAATGCAATGACCACACTGTCTACGTTCGTGGCTTTGGAGTCATTGATCCAGCGCACGCCGTCCATTTCACACACAAATTCGAGGCGGTGTTCAACGCCCTTGAATTGCATGACTGCACTGCGGATCACATCGATACCCACACCCTCAAGCCGCGCAGCGAGCCCGGCCATCAGCACGTTCATGTAGTTGTGGCGTCCGTACACCTGCAGATCGTCAACACGCGCCAGCAATTCCTTTCCGAAGCCTGCATCCATCACCAGTGAACCGTTTTCGCGCCAGCCGCCTTTGTTCAGCCGCTGGATGGAGCTGACGGGGAACAACTCGGCACTTGCGGTCTTGATTGCGCCGGAGACGACAGGATCGTCGCAGATGTAAATGAGATGGTCCAGAGCATTCTGATTCATGAAGACGCGCTGTTTCGAAGCGACGTATTCCTGAAAATTCCCGTGATAGCGATTCAGGTGATCCGGGGTAATCGTGGTTATCACCGCTGTGGTGGGATGAAAAGTGACACAGGTGTCGAGCTGGAAGCTGCTGATTTCAAGCACTGCGATGTCGATGTCGCCTTCGTGCTCGTACAGTGCGTCGGTAAACGCTTTGCCGATATTTCCGGCGACAAGCGTACTGCGTCCGGCGGCCTTGCAGATCTCCCCGGTGAGGGTTGTGGTTGTGGTTTTGCCGTTGGTGCCGGTCACCGCTATGATCGGTCCGTCAAGGAACATTGCCCCGACCTCGATTTCGCTGATCACGGTGATGCCGCGGCGCTCGGCCTCGACGATGATCGGTGCATCAGAAGGCACGCCAGGACTGACGACCATAAGATCGGCGGCAAACACGCGGGCGCTGTGCTGGCCGAATTCGTGAGGAATCTTTTCTTCCCGCAGCGAACCTGCGGTCTGCTCATACTTCGCTGCCGGAGAGAGTTCTGTCAGAAATACACTTACTCCCTTGTTATGGAGCAAGCGCGCCGCCGCGAGGCCGCTGCGTGCGGCACCGATGACGGTGACATTCAAACTTGCGATGTCAAAAACGCGCTGCATGCTTATCGTACCTTGAAAGTTGCCAGACTAATGATTGCGAGAATGATCGCTATGATGTAGAATCGCGTAACGATCTTCGGCTCGGGCCATCCGAGAAGCTCGAAATGGTGGTGGATGGGCGCCATGCGAAAGACGCGTTTGCCCTGCCCGTATTTTCTTTTGGTGTATTTGAAGTATGCTTTCTGAATGAGGACGGAAACCGTTTCCGCGAAAAAGATGCCGCCGAGAATCGGCAGAAGAAGTTCTTTTTTGATCATCACCATGAGGACGCCAAGCGCGCCGCCAAGCGCGAGCGAGCCGGTGTCGCCCATGAATATCTGGGCGGGATACGCGTTGTACCAGAGGAAGCCCAAGCCCGCCCCAAGCACCGCCGCGCTGAATACCGTCAATTCTCCGCTGCCCGGGAGATAGATGATGTTGAGGTAGTTCGAGAAATCAACGCGGCCGCTGGCATAGCTGATGAAGGCGATCGCGATGAAGGCAATGGAGATTGTTCCGATGGCCAGGCCGTCGAGCCCGTCCGTGAGATTGACGGCGTTCGATGTCGCCACAATGACGAAGATGATCATCGGAATGTAGAAGAATGAGAAATCGAGAACGAGGTTCTTGAAAAATGGAACAGTGGTGACGGATTTATATGCATCAAACTGCGGAGAGAAATACAGCACGCCGCCGACGATGAGGCCGACGACTATCTGACCGACAATCTTGTATTCTCCTATCAGTCCTTTCGGAAATTTTCTTACGACTTTCAGATAATCATCGACAAACCCCACTCCGCCGAGCATTGCGGTGGCAAGGAGAATCAGCCAGACATAGGTGTTCGTCAGCTGTCCCCAAAGCAGTACAGGCACAATGATCGAAGTCAGCACGATGAGTCCGCCCATTGTCGGCGTACCGGCCTTGACCAGATGCGTTTCGGGGGCTTCCAGCTTGGCTGATTCGCCGATCTGCCGTTTGCGGAGAAACGCGATGATGCGGGGACCGATAAACCAGCTGATCAGCAGAGCAGTAATCGCAGCCGCCGCGGCACGGAACGTGATGAAGCGGAAAACATCGAAGCCCGGAGGGCTGAATACAGAATTGATGTATTCGAACAGTTCGTAGAACATAACTTATGCGTGCGCCTCCTCGATGGTATCACTTTGAAGCAGATGTGCAGCGACGTCTTCCATCCGCATGCTGCGTGATCCTTTGATGAGCACTGCGTCGCCGGGAGCAAGTAATGCATCCAGCGTTTCGCACAGTGCTGCTTTGTCGGTGAAATGCATCGCCACTTTCGCCACACCGAGCACCGCCCGGCTGATGGCGCGGGCATGACGGCCATACGTCAACACATAGGGAATACCTGTTGCAGCGAGCGCCGCGCCAAGTGCTTCATGCTCACTGCGGGTGGCCTTTCCCAGTTCGAGCATGTCGCCCAGAACCACACAGCGTGCTCCGTCGATCTTGATCTGCTGCAGAAGATCTATGGCGGCCAGCATCGAATCCGGGTTGGCGTTGTAGGTATCGTTGATAACGGTAATCTCTCGCGCGCTTCCAATCTGCAGCCGTTTGTCGAAGCTCTCTACCGATTCCAGCGCAGCTTTGATTTTCGATACGCCGCAGCCGAAAGCGAATCCTGCGGCAACCGCAGCTGCGGCATTGTATGCGGAATGACGGCCGACCGCCTTCAGACGAATCGTGATGGGCTTCGCAGTGAACTCCGGCGCTTCGATGCGAAGCTGCACGCGGCCGGAACGATCAAGCTTTACATCGGCGATCCGCACGTCGCTGCCTTTGCGGGTGCCGTAGCGAATGCTGCGTACGCGGCGCGGAAGTTTGATTCGCAGCAGCGGCTCATCGGCATTGATCAGGGCGACTCCGTCCGCAGGCAGAGAAGAATACAAAACTCCCTTTTCTTCGGCGATGCCTTCGCGGGAAATCAGTTTTTCGATATGCGCACGGCCGATGTTGGTGATCAATCCGTGAGTGGGATTCGCAATCCCGCATAGATACGCAATGTCGCCCGGCTGGTTGGTACCCATTTCTGTGACGACAATCTGATGCTCGGGCGTCAGACGCAGCAGCGTCGCGGGGAGTCCGATATGATTGTTGAAATTTCCATCTGTGGCGAGCACGCGGAATTTGCTGCGAAGCACCGCCGCTACCATTTCCCTCGTGCTGGTCTTGCCGTTGCTGCCGGTGATGGCTAAAACCGGAACATTGAATTGTGCGCGGTGCAGCTGCGCGATTGCGCCGTAGGCAAGCATGCTGTCCTTAACCACGAACAGAGGCAGCCCGCTCACCGCGGCGGCGTTGCGCCGGTACCAGCGCTGCTCGACGACGCAGCATAGCGCGCCGCGTTTGCAGACGTCTGCAACGAAATCATGCGCATCGACCCGGCTTCCCCGGAATGCGACGAACACATCACCCCGGCCGGCCGTGCGGGAATCGGTTGCGACGGATCCGATTGCGGCATCGGATACCGCCTCAAGATTGATGGCGCGCACATGGGAAATGGTCAGTAGATTTGAAATGCGGAGTGTCATGCCTTCACTCCTCCGCGCTTGCTTTCGAAGAACGCCCGCACGACTTCACGGTCATCAAAATGACGGCGCGTCGTGCCGATGATCTGGTAATTCTCATGTCCCTTCCCGGCGACGAGCACAATGTCTCCGGGACGAGCCATCCGCAGCGCATGGTGAATCGCGGTTTTCCGGTTCGGCTTTACCTGCACCGGCAGTCCCTCGGGAACGCCCGCAAGGATATCGCGGATAATGGCATCCGGATCTTCTGTACGGGGATTGTCAGAAGTAATGACGGTCACGTCGCTGAGCGTTGCCGCTGCGGCTCCCATCAGCGGACGCTTGACCTGATCGCGATCTCCGCCGCAGCCGAACACAGCGATAAGCCGTCCGTCGCCAAGCAGGTCGCGCGATGTCTGCAGCGCTTTGGTAAGAGCGTCAGGCGTATGCGAATAATCCACGATAGCGGTCACACCGTCTGCGGAAACGATCCGTTCGAAGCGGCCCGGCACGTTTTTCATACGCCGGAGTCCTTTAATCGCAATCGCCGGATCAATTCCCAACAGGACTCCCGTAGCAAAAGCGGCAGTCAGGTTGTAGGCATTGAATCCGCCCAGCAGGGGCGAGGTGATGACATAGGATTCGCCCCGATAATCGACGGTCAGTTTGCTCCCTTTCGAACTTAGCTGCAGATCGCGCATGTGAAATGAAGGACGTCCCTTCATTCCATAAGTTTTACGCCGCCGTGCGGGCAGTCCTTTCATGTCGGCTGCATGCGGATCGTCACTGTTGATCAATCCGATGCCCCGGGTGTGGCTGCCGAAAAGCAATGCTTTCGCGTCGCGATAGGCTGCCATGCTGCGATGAAAATCGAGATGGTCCTGCGTGAGATTGGTGAACACCGAAACGTCGAACTCAATGCCCTGAACACGGTCGAGCACAAGTGCATGCGACGATACTTCCATGATGGCGGTGCTGCAGCCGGCGGAACGCATTTCTGCGAATAGCGCATGAAGGTCCTCAGCAGGCGGCGTGGTATACGGCGCCGGACGAACTGTATTGCCAATGCGATATGCGACAGTACCGAGAAGGCCGGAACGGATGCCAGCGGCCTCGAGAATGGAGGAAATGAGATACGAAACCGTCGTCTTCCCGTTGGTACCCGTTATGCCGACCAGCTTGAGGTCGCGCGAAGGCGAATGGTAGAACCGGTCGGCGAGCAGCGCCACCGCGGCGCGGGTGTCTTGCACAACAACGACGGTAGTTCCGGTATGCTGGCAGAAAGCGGGTGTGAGCAGGTGATGGAGGTGTGTCTGGTAATGAAGCAGGGATACGACGACACAACTGGCACCCCGTTCCATGGCGGACTGTGCGAAATGGTGGCCATCGGTATGTTCACCCTGGGTGGCTACAAACATCCAGCCCTGCTTTACCTGGCGCGAATCCGTAGTGATACCGGCGATGCTGGCATCCCACGGACCAATCAGCGTGACAACCGGGAGATCGTTGATGATCTCGGACAGCCGCGCACTGGCAGGAAAAGCGAGAAGATTTGTTGCGACCTGGTTAAACATCATTTCACTCTGATTCAGGATTTCGGTCTAGTACAGGTTTGCCGTGACCGTGCGCGCCTCGCCATCGAGCGTGCAGCGCGTTCCGCGGGGGACAAGCTCTCCCGCAGCAGGATATTGGGAGCCGACGACACCGCTGCCTATCGGACTCGGTTCGAGATTCATGCCTTTGATAAAATTCATTGCCTGGCGCAGCGACATTCCCACAACGTCGGGTACCCGCACCAGATCGTCCTTCCCTGCCCGATTCGCGCCAATGAGCCGCACAGTGACGGGAGTGCGGCGTTCGGAGAATGCGTTTTCGGCCGGAAGCTGCTCGGCCACGAGTTCACCGCTGCCGACGGTTTCCATGTTGAAGCCATGTGCCTTGAGCACCTGGCTGGCCATGTCGGCCCGCATGCCGCGGACATTAGGTACGCGCACCCGGTCGGAGCCTTTGAAAGACGCATACAGAGGTTCCGGCTTTTTCGCAAAATCGCTCGACGAGTTGATGATGCGCATCGCAATCGTGCGGAAAATCGGTCCGGCTGTGGTTCCGCCGTAATACCCGCGCTTCGGCGCATCAAGGATCACGAGGATAAGGACTTCCGGATCTTCAACAGGGAAGAATCCAACAAACGACGCCACATGCGATTTATTGGAGTAGGAGCCGTTGACGAGCCGCTGAGAGGTACCGGTTTTTCCGCCGATATTCATTCCTTCGATCTTCGCCAGTTTCGCGGTACCGCTGTCGACCACACCCTGCATGAAGCCGCGCATGATGCGGGAGGTCTCGGAGGAGACGACGCGGCGGACGACCTGCGGCACGGTTTCGTCGACGATGTTGCGGTCCGCATCAAGCATCCATTTGCGAATGAACGGCCGCATCAGCACTCCGTCGTTCGCGATCGCTGCGTAAGCGCAGGCGATCTGCAGCGGCGTCACGGCGAGGCCGTAGCCGAATGCCAGGTAGTTGAGCGTCGTGCCGTCCCAATCAAGAGGCTTGCGAAGGTCTCCGTTGAGCTCGCCCGGCATCTCGATACCGGTCTTCACTCCAAAGCCGAAATTCCGTGCATATTTGTAGAAGCGTTCGTCGCCCAGTTCATTGGCGAGTTTCGCAGAAACGATGTTAGAGCTGTGCTCGAAGGCGCCGCGCAGGGTGAGCGAAGCATAGGGATGATCGTCTACGATCGGTTTAAGTTTTGCGTTGTACAGCCACTTGCCGCCTTCGGCGTTGATGCGGTCCTGCGGTTTGTGCAATCCTTCATTGAGTGCACCGCTCATGGCAACGATTTTAAACGTGGAGCCCGGCTCGTAGAGATCCGTCACTGCGCGGTTACGCGCTTTTTCCGGAGTATATTCGGAAAGCTTGTTGGGATCGATGCTTGGCACGTTTGCCATGGCGAGAATTTCCCCGGTCTTCGGCTGCAGGATGATGCAGCGGCCGGACTCCGCCTCGTGCAGCGTGACGCCGCGGGCGAGTTCCTCTTCAGCGATGGACTGATACACCTGACTGATCGTGAGCACTACGCTGCGGCCGTTCACCGGTTCCACTTTCGGATAGTCTACCTCAGGCCGGCGCGTGCCGCGTGCATTGCGCTGATAGACGATGAACCCTTCCTTGCCGGATAGCTCGCTGTTCATCTCCAGTTCCATTCCACTCTGTCCGCTATTGTCGATGTTCGTGTAGCCGATCACCGGACCCGCGAGTGCGTTGAAATTGTAGCGCCGCCGCGGGAAAGACCGCATACGCACACCATAGCAGGACCAACCGTCGAATTTATCGGCGATTTCTTCCGGAATGTGTTTTTGGATGATGTCGTACTGGACAGTGGTATCGCGGAAATGCTTCAACATGCTCTGGTACGGTATGCCAAGAGCCCTGGAGATGAAGCGTGCGACGGTGTCGGGGCAATCAATAACAGAGGGATCGACAGAAAGCGTGTATTCGGTCACGTTGGAGGCAAGAATGGAAAGATTGCGATCAAGGATCAGACCGCGGACGGGCCTGATGATCTCCCGGCTCTCGTACTGGATGCGCGCCATTTCCTGCAGCTTTTCCGCATCGCGGACCTGAATAACAAAAAGCTTGACCAGAATGGCGAAGAATCCGGTCAGAAAAATGGTAATGAGCATATACATGCGCACCGAACTCTGCTGTCTCTGCAGAATCCGGAGATCCTCATTTCGTCCTGGTCTATAATCGTAGGGTTCCAACGGCACCTGTCTCTGATTACTTCGTGGTGTTCGGGGACATTCCGAACACGGTCAACGAATACGGCTGCTGATTTGCATGCACGAGGCCCAATTTTTCGGTGGCGATCGCCTGAATGCGATTGTAGCTGGAAAGCATGTTAATCTCCGCACGCAGGGTTTCTCGCTCCTGCAGCAGAAGCTGCTCCTCTCGTTCCAGTCCGATCTGCTCCGTCATGAGTCCGTCAACAGCTACAACGTTCGAGATGTAGACAACCACCAGCACCGCGAACACTATGAGCACAAGCACGATATTGAAGGTCGTCAGACCTTTGATCCTGCGTGCACGCACGGGCGCTGCCTGTTCGTAGTCGAGCGGGATGCCCGTAGATGAAGCACCCTGCGAAAGACCGCTGAGGACCGGCTGCATCCGCTTACGCGTGAATCTTTTCACCTGCGCGAAGGCGGGCACTGCGGGCTCGTTGATTTCGACGTATTTCGTTCTCATCTGCCTCTATATGCTTGCTGTGAAGCAATTTGATTCGTTTGATTTTGCCGCAGACGCATATCGGCGTCTGAGGCGGACATACACATGAAGAAACCTCGTGCCGCAGAAAATGCTTGACGATGCGGTCTTCGAGCGAATGGTAGGAAATGACCACGATGTGGCCACCGACCTTCATCACTTCCATTGCTTGCGCGAGGGTGTCTTTCAGAACCTGCAGTTCGTCATTGACGGCTATGCGCAGGGACTGAAAAATGCGGGCAAGCGACTTGCTCCGATGCACCGGCGAGGTGGCAGCGCTGATAACTTCAACCAGCCGCGCAGTGTCCTTCAGCGGCTGAATTCTTCGCGCCTGAACGACTGCACGGGCGATGCGCCGGCTGTTTCTCTCCTCACCATAGGTGAAGAAAATGTCCGCCAGTTCCTCTTCCGAGCTTTGCGCTATGATGTCTGCTGCAGTCACTGTATTCTCGCGGTCCATTCTCATGTCGAGAGGGCCTTCAAATCGGATACTGAAGCCTCTCTGCGGTATATCTATCTGATGCGACGACACGCCCAGGTCAAGCAGGATGCCATCGATCAAAGGGATTTCGTTTTGTTGGAGAACGTTGCTCAGATGGACCACATTGCTGTGAACGACAGTCATACGGCGATCGTCGGCGAACAGCTTCTGTGCGTGTTGTACTGCGTCTTCGTCCTGGTCAAAACCAAGGACGCGACTATTCTCTCCGAGTTTACTCAGCAAAAGACGGCTATGACCGCCGCCTCCGAGCGTCCCGTCTACATAGACCCCAGCCGGATCGGTGACGAGAAGCTCGATCGAACGCTCGAGAAGTACCGGTATGTGATAGCCCGCATCTTCATGCTGCATCACACTCCTCCCATGACGCGCGCAGCCACGGCCTCATAGGTCGTGTCAGCAAAACGCTCGTTGTAGGCACGGAAGTATTCCGGACTCCAGATTTCAATTTTTTCCAATGCGCCGATGATCACTACCTGGGATGTGATCCCGGAGATTTCCATCAGCTCCTGCGGTACCATGATGCGCGACTGTTTGTCCAATGTGACTTCCTGCGCCCACATCATGATCATGCGCACAAACAGACGATCTTCCTCCCTGTGCGTGTTCAGTTCCGCGGTCATCTGGGCTTCGTAGCGGTTCCACGCATCAAGCGGATAGAGAACAAGACTGTTTTCGTAGCCGCGGGTAATGACAAAAGAATCCTTCGCCTCCGGGGTGAGGGCCTTGCGGATCTTGGAAGGGAGACTTACTCGCCCTTTGTCGTCCACAGAATGATCGTATTTGCCTTTAAAACCTGCCATTTACTCAGCCGCCACGTTATTCCATTTCCTCCCACTTCTACCCACTTTCACCCAAAATTACGCATTTGAAACTCAGAGTCAAGCACTTTTCTCCCACAGAAAAAAATATTTTTGAAGCGCGGAAAACACGCTGGAATCGATGGTTTTATTGAGGTTACCGACACGATTTTTTTGCCGGATGCCGATGGGTTGGCTGTTTTTCCCTTCGAAAACGAAAATTCAACTCTCCCACCCGCGTCCCACCGCTGCCTTGCGGTGCAGCGCAACGGCAATCGTCCAACCCGGGCGGAGCTATAGCGCAACGGGAATCGTCCAACCCGGGCGGAGCGTAGAGCGTGACGGAAGTCGTCCAACCCGGGCGGAGCGTATACAATGCCGAAAGTTATGTAAGCCTGATTTTAATGTTCGTGGCGGCGAATCTCTCCCCGAGTGTATCCCACGTTGGCTCGCCCCTACGCACCGTATCCCGAATTCCACACGCTCATTGCGCAGCTCACCCCTACGCGTCCCTCACAACCTGTCCCGATTCTTATTCACCAATTGTGTTGGGTCCCCCCAACGCGTCCCTTACACCCTGTCCCGGATCTCACTCACTTCGTGCGGAAGCACAACCTTATTGTATTTGGAGAAATAATCCAACAGCGCATCGACCAGCGGAGCGGCTGATTCACGCAGCGAGTCGACAGCCATCAATCCGGTCGCTCGCTCTATCTCAGCGATGGTCAACCGATAGTCTTCTTTGTTGAGGTCCATCGAATTGAGTCCGACACCGATCACATCCGCTTTCTTGAACACCCGAATCATGCGCTCATGGAGAGAAATCGTATCGGCGAGATCGGGCATGGGAAGTCCGTAGCCGTCGGTTTCGCGCGAGGGCTGATGACACAGGATCATCGCGTCCGGCATGGCGCCATGCAGCAATCCCAGAGCAATCGGTGAATTCCCGCAATTCGACAGCGCTCCCTGCCCTTCAACAATCACGTACTCGTATCCTTCGTTCGCGGCCTTGTCGATCTCGAATTCGATCGCGCCGTTGATGAAATCGGCGGGAATATCTTCGATGGAAACGCCGCGTCCGCTGATGAGAATGCCCGTCGGTCCCGTACCAATAAGCGCAACGTTCATTCCCCTCCGCAGCATCTCGCGATGCAGCATCAGCGCGGTAGTCATTTTACCAGTATTGGAATCAGTTCCGACTGTGAGAATGGTGTTGATATTTCGGCGGCGCCAGCTTCCCTGCGCACGGATAAGGTGACTTTTCGAAACCTGATGCAGGTCGTGGATTCTGAGTCCCTTTTCGTCAGCGATGACAGCGAATTCCGGATCTTTCCTCAGCGACTGTTTGAGCCCGCTGACAATATGCAGTCCTGAATCCAGAGCGTTGCGAATGATATGTCTCCAGCTCTCGGGAAGTTGTCCCCCCATCGGGGTGATTCCGATAAGCATCGAATCGGGCTTGAACTTCATCGCTTCTTCGAGCGTCGGCACTATGGGAGTCTCGCCGCCGAAACCGATTACTCCCTGGGTGGTGCCCCGCTCCTTGGTGCTGTCAATAACGGCAACAATGCGGTCGGGAATGTACAGCAGCGCGGCGATCACCATGCGCAGGCCTATCGAGCTTAAACGGCCCTCGGCCAGCAGCACCATGCGTTCGCTATGGCGCTCCAGCATTACCACGCAGCTTCGTCTCCCGGAAACAGGATCTGTGTCCGCTTGGGTCCGACACTGACGCAAGCGACACGCGCGCCAATCATTTCTTCCAGCGCCGTCACATAGGATTTTGCATTCGCCGGCAGCTGCTCATATGAGGTCATACCTGTGAGATCATCTTCCCATCCGGGGAAGGTCTCGTACACAGGACGCATGCGTTCGAGTGTGCGAAGATTGGTCTGGAAATGCTCTGTGCGCTTGCCGTCGTACTCGTAGCCGACGCAAACCTTGATTTCCTCAAGACCGCTGAGCACATCGAGCTTCGTCATGCCGCAGGATGATATGCCGTTAAGCATGACCGAGTACCGCATTGCCACGGCATCAAACCAACCACAGCGGCGTACCCGGCCAGTGGTCGAACCGTATTCATGTCCTATTGTCAACAGATGCTCGCCGATCTCATCAGTCAGTTCGGTTGGATAGGGGCCCAGACCGACACGAGTCGTGTAAGCCTTCATTACACCGATCACAGAGCTGATGGCCGTGGGTGCAATCCCGAGTCCTATTGTGGCTCCGCCGCTGATTGGGCTCGACGATGTGACGTATGGATATGTTCCGTGATCGATGTCGAGCAAGGCGCCCTGCGCGCCCTCGCAGAGGATGTCCTTTCCGTCGCGGATCGCGTAGTTGAGATAATGCGCGGTGTCTGTGACGTAGCCGTCGATCAGCTCATCGAAGTGCTTGTACTCCTCAATGATTTTTTCGACGTCGAGCTCCTCAGCATCGTAGATCTTGCTGATGATCTGATTTTTATCCTCAATGTTTTTGCGAATGCGCGATTCGAGGATATCGTGATCCAGAAGATCCACAATACGAATGCCGACGCGTGCGGCCTTGTCGTAATACGCGGGACCGATACCGCGTCCCGTAGTTCCGATCGGCGCGCTCCCTTTTTCGACAAGGGAATCCAGCAGCTTGTGATAGGGCATGATCAAATGCGCGTTGTGGCTGATCTTGAGTCTTCCCTTCAGAGAAATGCCCTGTCCTTCAAGAAATCGCATTTCCTCGATCAGTGCGACGGGATCGATCACCACGCCGTTGCCAATGACGGAAACGCAATGCTCGTGAAATATTCCTGAAGGAATCAGGTGCAGGACGTACTTCTGATCGCCGATCTCAATTGTGTGACCGGCATTTGCACCGCCTTGATAGCGCGCAACGATATCGACGTCGGCACTGAGAATATCAACCAGTTTCCCTTTTCCCTCATCTCCCCACTGGGCGCCCACTACTACTCGCACGGCCATAGGTCATGCTCCTGTGATCTGAAAAATGAACTGGCCTCCCCGATGTTCCAGAGAGGCCGTCGTTATCAATGTGTTAATTCTAAGAACCGATCAGGACGCAAAGCTGGCGACGGCCTCATCCACGGTGGCAAAGGGCAAGAAGATCGTGTGCAGCTTCGTAATCTCGATAAGCTTCCTGACATTTTCGGTCAGGCAGGCGAGCTTCAGTTCGCCGCCATTATTCTTCATTGTCGTGTACCCGCCGATCAACATTCCCAGGCCGGAACTGTTCATAAGTGTGACCTGGGAAAGGTCAATGACGATCTGTTTTTTCCCTTCATCGATGAGACGATGAAGTTCCTCGTTCAGCGCATTGGCCTCAGGTCCGCCGAGAATGGCTCCCTGCAGTGCAAGGATTGTGATGCCGTTTTTTTCTGAAGAGGGAATCTGCATGGCTGCCTCTTAAAACGAAATTTTTGCGTTCCTGTACTTGACCCAATCCAGCGTCAAGGCACCGGCCACGAACACGCTCGAATAAGTACCTGTGATCACGCCGATGGTCATGACGAAAGCGAAACCGCGGGTCGGCTCGCCTCCGAAGATCATCAGTGCAATCATAGTCAGCATTGTCGTCAACCCGGTCAGGATCGTACGACTCATTGTTGTGTTGATGCTCTTGTTGAGCAGCGGCTCAAAGGCCGAGGACTTGAACAGTTTAAGATTCTCACGCACGCGGTCAAACACCACCACCGTGTCGTTGATCGAGTAACCGACCAGCGTCAGAAATGCAGCCACCATCGCCTGATCAAACTCCAGGTTCAGCCCGGGAATCATATCAGTGAAGAGTGAAACAAGACCCAGCGTGAGGATGACATCGTGAAAGAGCGCCGCGACGGCGCCGATCGCGAAAATGAATTTGAAGCGGAAGCCGACATACACAAGAATACCGATAAGCGCGAAGAAAATCGCGACCACGGCATCGCGCCGGATCTCCGATCCAATTTTCGCTTCGACACGGTTTTCCTGCAATATCTCGACGCCCTGCTTGAAATTCTCATTGAGGGCAAGTTTGATATTGTCGGAGATCGTTGCCCCGACACCCTTCTGGTCTGTGCGGATGATATAATCGGTGTCAGTACCGAAGGATTTGATTTCTATGCTGCCCATCTTCGCTTTCTGCATGATGCTGCGCAGCTCACCGATTCCGACGACACGGGGGAGACGCACCACAACTTCAGTTCCGCCCTTGAAATCGAGGCCGAACTGAATGCCCTTGAAGAAAACGGAAGCGAGGCCCGCGACAATAACGACCGCGGAGAAGATGTAGAACATCTTCCGCTTGCCCATGAAATCGACGTTCAGATTCTGGAAAATTCTCATGACTCTGTATTTACTCCTGGATCACTTTCGTTGCTGATATTCAGTTCGGGTCATCCGAATTTTACGACGCCCGGTGCCTTGTCAAGGGTGATTTCGAAAATGACGCGCGTCATCACGATCGCGGTGAACAGCGAGCAGAAGATACCGATCATAAGCGTCAGCGCGAAGCCCTGGATGGGACCGGAACCGAACTGGTAGAGAATGATCGTCGTGAGCAGCGTGGTCAGGTTCGAGTCAATGATGGCCGGGAACGCACGGGCATACCCCGAATCGATCGCCGCGCGCATCGTCTTGCCGGTACCGAATTCTTCACGAATGCGCTCGTTGATGAGCACGTTCGCATCGACGGCCATACCCACCGTGAGCAAAATACCCGCGATTCCAGGCAAGGTCAGCGTTCCGTGGAATCCCGCCAGAATGGCAAGAATGAACGTCACGTTGAAAATCAATGCAATGTCGGCAGGGACACCGCCGAACTGGTAGTAAAGCACCATGAAGATAATGATGACGGCGAAGCCGATCAGGAAGGAATTGAGACCCTTGGTAATGGAATCCTCACCGAGGGACGGTCCGACAGTGCGCTCTTCGATGATCTCGACAGGTGCGGGAAGTGCACCGGCCTTGAGCACGATTTCGAGCAAACGGGCTTCTTCCATATTCTCCATCCCCTCGATCTGCGAATTGCCGCCGATGATCTTCTGCCGCACGTTGGGAGCAGAGAACACCGCGTTGTCAAGCACGATCGCGATTTGCTTGTTGACGTTGGCTCCGGTGATGCGGGCCCACTCACGCGAACCCTCGTTGTCCATCTGCATGGTAACAACGGCACCGCCGAGACCGGCCTGATCCGTCTGTGCGCGTGCGTTCGTGATCACCTCACCGGTCAGCTCGGGCTTGCGCTTGAGAATGTAAAATTCAAAAATATCGGCACCTTCGTTTGTCAGACGTGGCTTGGCGCTCCATGCGAAGGAAACATCCTCGGGAATAGCATTCCGAACATCCGAACGCTTGAGAATATTATTGATGCGCTCGCGCTGCTCAACCGTAGCATACAATCCGCCTTGCCCCTGGCTCCCCGCAAACAATGCGAAGAAGGGATGCTCTTTCTGCCACTCAGCGGCTTTCTGCTCCTGGGTCATGCTCGCCTTAGCAAGCGAATCCGACTTGCTCTTGGCAGAGTCGGCAGCGGCCATGCTCTCGGAAACGACTGCAGTAGTGTCTCCTGCGAGCGCAGCACTGTCGACGGCTTCCTCGATGGGCTTGCCGAGCAGCACCTTGTCGATATTCGTGAAGGCCTTCAGCTGTGTGTTCTCATCCGCCAGCAATTTGAATTCAAGCTGTGCGGTTTCCTGGATGAGCTTGCGGACTTCCTGCTCATCGCTCACGCCCGGAAGCTCGAGGATGATTCGGCGGCTGCCGCTGCGGGTGATCGAAACTTCCGCGACTCCGTATTGATCAATACGGTTGCGAATAATCTCGAGCGCGCGCTCAACAGCTTTTTCAGCTTCATCGTTCAGCTTGGTAGTCACTTCGCCATTGGTATCGCGGATATCTCCGTAGTACCGGCTCAGACGCATGCCTCGCTCATCGACTTTGCGAACAAAAAGGTCAATGACAGTTTCATCACTCGTAAGTGATTCTTTGCGTACTTCATCAATGATCTCGCGGAGGTTGTCGTCCTCGTTTTTCGCAAGCTTGGTGAGCAGCTCGATGATATCGACTTCAAGCGTTACATACATCCCGCCTTGGAGATCGAGACCCAGCTTCAGCCGCGCATCGCGCGCGCTTCGGATGGACTCTTCGTTTTCATCGAAATATTTCGTGCTGTCGGCATTGGTAAGCTGGTCCAGTTTTCCCGAGTATACGGAATCCATATACGTCGGATAGAGCAGATATGCTGCGAACAACAGAGAAGCGACAATCAGGGTGATCCGGAATAGATATTTCTTCACGGCCAGTCAGACCTCCAACGTCAGATATATGTAGAACAACTCAAAAAAAACAATTTCAAAATGGCTCAGAGAGACAAATATATGGTAGGTTGGCTATAAAGTCAATTCAATATGACGGCATTGTTGTGAAACGGCGAATCGGTCACAGACCGTATAGCTCCCGCATGACCGATCGGACACGCGGATTTTTCTCCGCCGGGACTCTCGGAAGCAGCACGCGGCGAGCCTCGGCATCGCCGAAAAGGCGCAGCGCAGACACCGCCCATACGCGAATGGGAGCGTGTGGTTCGTCAATCCAGCCCAGAATCAGTGCATGCAGCACTTCAGGCGCATCCTGCAGAAGAAGCAGCGTTTCAAAGGATTTCGTACGCACAGCGACGTTGTGTCCCGGTGCGGCAAGCCCGCGCAGCAGCGGTATGAACTGCAGATACTGATATTTCTGTACCCAATCCATCGCTGCCAGCTGAAGGATGTCGGAGTAAGATTTTTTTTCGAGACGCTCACGCACGACCTCTGTGCTCCCGATGGAGTCAACACTCAGGATGCAGTTCATGGCCGAGGCTTCAACGTAATAACTTGAATCCTCCAGCATCCGGCGGAATAGCGGGATGAGAAGCGGGTCGCGGAAATTATTTAATCCGTTGAGAGCAGTGGAACGAACACCGGAAAAACCGTCATTCGTCAGTTTCACAAAAATTTCCCTGAGTTCTCCGGCAAAAGAAATTGTGTCGGAATTCAGATTCGCCAATTTGGTTGCAGCAGATTTTCGCACATCGCGATGAGGATCGGAGAGGGCGGCAGTGAACAGCGCTTCGCGTACTTTCTCCTGCTCTGCCTGCGGAGCGAGCTGCTCGATAGCGAGAATGCGTTGAGCGGGACTCCCAGCCTCCCTCAAAATCCGGATCCGCTCTTCGAGAGTGTAGTCCACATTGAGGCGTCCGCAGATAATGTTCTTTGGATCGAACTCAAGGAAGCGATCGTCTTCCCCATCGATCGCGAAAGCGGCGGTCGTGCTCGCCCCTTCGAGCCATATCGTTTCCGTGCGTCCACCGGGCCATCTCAGCATGAGCGGCAGACGAAAATAGCCGCAGAGCGAATCGACAGTCTGTGTCTGTATAAATGTGAGGCGCAGCGAATCTCCATCCGCCACCGTCTCACGCGTCACCGAAATTTCAGGATACCCCGCCTTGTACAGCCACTGTTCAAAGAACCACTCCATGCTGCGTCCGGTGACATCCTCCACCGTGCGTTTGAGATCGTTGGTTTCGACGCTGCCGAGGGCGAATCGTTTGAGCCATGAAGCAATCACACGCCGGAATTCTTCCTCACCCGTAATGGCTCGAAGCATGTGCAGCACCGCAGCGCCTTTCGAGTACGTGTTCGCCGAACCGCCGCGATGTGCAGCGACCACCGGAAATCTTCCGGCCCGGTCGGCCCAGTCCAGGTAGCTGCGAATGCCGTTGAAGCGCTGCATGATGAAGTCGTCTTCCCCGAAGCGCTCACGCGTCCACAGCTGCTGAAAAAATGTGGCGAAGCCTTCGTTCAGCCACTCGTTGCTCCAGTCGACGTAAGTGACATAGTCGCCGAACCACTGATGCGCGAGTTCATGCGCGATCAGCGGCTGGGGATCATAGTCAAGGGAGGCGCGGGCGTCCACGACCAGCCGCGTGTCGGCCATCACTGTAGCGCTGGTATTCTCCATGCCGCCGTAAAGAAAATGGCGCACCGGCACCTGCACGTACTTCGTCCAGGGATACCGCAGCTGCGTGTATTCGGAGAAAAAGGCCAGCATATCTTCGGTATCGTCGAAAGTTCGCCGCACATCGCGTGCATCATCCGACGGATAATGCCACGAGTCAACCGCTATCCCGTCGCGGGTCTCGTGGAACACGCCGTACTTCCCCGCAGCGAGCATGATCAGATAGCTGCTGTGCGGAAGTTCCTGACGCCAATGCCAGGTTGCGGTGCCGTCGCCGTTGTCGTTGCGCGAATCGAGTGCGCCGTTGCTGAGCGTCTGCAGAGCGGTATCGACTGTGAGAAGGATTTCGCTCGTGGCCTTGTCGTTGGGGAAGTCGTAGCAGGGGAACCAGTAGCGATTGTCCTCGCCCTGTCCCTGAGTCCAAATCTGCCGAGGATCGTCCGGGAAGCTGGCATCGGGCGCGATGAAGTAGAGGCCGCGCTGAGGAGTGCAGGAGTAGGCGATGCGGAAACTGCGCTGCTCCCCATGCGTCAGCGGACGCGGCAGCATAATGCGCAGCCTTGTCGAGTCGTAGTTCCAACGGGATTCTGCGTTGAATTCCCCGTTGGGCGCAGCAATGCGCACGGAGCGAATGTCCATATCCACCGCATCCAGTACGACTGTATCGATCGAGCTCCGAAGCGGCTGCAGCGTGATTTCCACCACGCCATCGACCCTCCGGGCGGACTCATTGAGCCGCACGTCAATGCGGTAATGCAGAACATCGTACGAACGCTCGCGTCGTCCGAAATCCTGCGAATAAATGTTCGGAGCGAAAATGGAAAAAAGAATGAGCAGTATGGAAAGCTGGAAAAACGGAACGATGGAAAGAGAACTCCGGCATTTTATCACCGGGTCCATCTTTCCATCATTCCTTCGTTCCATTATTCCTTCGACCTTATTTGAGAAGAATCATCCGATGGGTGCGAACAACACCATCGCTTATCAGCCGCGCAAGATAGCTGCCGGTGGGAAGTCCCGAAGCATCGAATGCAAGCTGATGATGCCCGCCGGACTGTTCGCCCTCAAGGAGCGTACGGACATGACGTCCCGCTGCGTCGAGGATTTCAAACCGGAGGTCGTGGCGTCCTTCAGGCAGCCGGTACGAAATCACAGTTCCGGGATTGAAGGGATTCGGATAATTGCCGAGGATTGCATATTCGGCAGCGGCGGCCGGATTCTCTATACCCGTCGGGTTATAGACGTAGACCTTCCAGGTGTAGGAAACCGCCGGTCCGCCGTTTACGGTGCAGTTGTCATAGATATCGACTCGCACGAGGTAATCACCGGTTGTGGCAAACGTGTGGCTGAACTGCTGGTCATCGGTACCGGTGGCATTGCCGTCGAGGAACCATTCGTACTTCAGCGTACCGCGTTCCTCATCATAGACATCGATGTCGAACGTCTGGTTCGTCCCGGGCACAATCGTGTCCAGCGGAGATGCCGACCGGATTTCCGGAAGCAGATTGTTTCCCGCCTTGAATGTTGCCGAAGCCGCACACTGCGCCGGAGCGCCGCCGGTTTGCTGAGCAAGCGTTCCGATGTTTACCTGAGTGTCGCTGCAGTTTTGTCTTGCGGCGGGAATCAGTTTCCAGCTCACGGCGCCCGAAGTACCGGGTGCGAGCGGATCGGCGACAGGTTTCGTTGCAGTTTCACCGGCGCCGAGTGAGAACCCTACCGGGACAATGACAGCCGCAGAAACATTCACGGCATTGGCATTCCCGGTATTGCGCACAGTCACGCTGTATGTGACTTCCGTGACCGTACTGTCGATGTCCTGCGGCGTTACGCTGCAGGTCGCATCGAGCTGTGCTGCGGTGAGCACCGGCACAGTCAGCATCACGTGACAGGTGTCGGAGGGATAGCCGGCAGCCGATCGAACAAGCGTGATCGGATAGTCTGTGCGGACAGCGGGCTGCGGGTAGCGGATCGGCCAGTGCAGCGTCGTGTTGTCGCCCGACGTCATTGCAGTGAAGGATTGTGTTACCGGACCGCCGTCGAGTGTGAGTTCCATCGGAAGTGTTATGGTGACGTCGCCTGCGGGACTATCGTTCGTTCCGGCAGATGTGAGCACTGCGCGCACAACTGCGGGGTCCGGTGAGTAAATCCCGCCTGTGACCGTGATGACATCTGCCTCGCAGAGCATGGCTACAGCCGATGTCGCGGCCTTGATATTCAGGAACAGTCGCTGCTGCGCCCCGGCGCCTTCGGCCGATGTAATCTGCGCATTGATCTGAGCGGTTTTCTCGCTGGCCTGCGGCTGCGCCTGCACGTACCATGTCGCTATTCCTTTGTCGCCGGGAGCAAGCGATGAGGGCTCTACGCCGACTTTGAGGCTGCCGCCATAGGCAACGCGCACGTCACTGGATTGCTCCAGGGTGGCTTCTATGCCGCTGAGCGGGAGGTCCCCGTTGTTCGTTACCTCTACCGTCAGGACAGCAGGATCGGGCGAGTATCGATTCGCAGGTCCATCCCAGTTGAATACCACGGATCCCGCCTTGGTGGAAAGTGAGGCCGTTTGTGGGCGCACAGTGATTCGCGCGCTTCCTGTCTGGGCAGTTACGCAACCACGATCAAGCACCACGCTGCTGACCTGCACCTGCACATCGGTGTTCGTCTGCACAGCCGCACCTTTGAATGTGAGCGTCAGCAGAGCGCCGCTGCCGATGAGCCTTGAAGCGCCAGTGAGCGTCACATCCGCTCCTGAGGCGGTCATTGCGACAGCAGCCGCAAGACCTTCGGCAAGATGGCCGGTGGTGGTCACGCCCTCTATGCTCAATATTGATGTATCGAAAGAAAGTGAGATAGTCCCACCATAAAGACGTTGACTTTGGACTGCCGGCGAAATGAGCAGAGCCACTTCCTTCGTCTTGTCCGAAACAATCGTCGCAGTATCAGTCTTGATGGTCAAAGTGACGTTGCCGCTCGAGTTCGCAGCAAGCGGAGCGCTGAATGTCGCATTCACACTGTCATTAACCATTTTCACCTGCACGTTCAGGCTGCGCGCCTGTCCGTCGCGGCAGAGGTTATCGCTGCGATATTTCAGGGCTGACGCCGCTGGCGTTCCGTTGAGATCATCGATGAGTTCCTGCACCATGAGATCGGTGTTGGTGTAGTACGTACCTCCTGTCTCCTGACACAGCTGCCGCATCTGCGAATCGCTGGTCACCGCATTGATGCCGTAGCAGTGGACCTTCACGCCGCCAGCCTTGGCAAGATCGATAACCTGCTGCACGTCTCTCGCACCTCCGTCTCCCTTGCCGTTGGACAGAATGACTGTTGTGCGCGAGGGATGAGTGCCGTTGTTAAGAAGATAAGACACTCCGAAATAACCGCCGTCCCAGATGAAGTTGGAACCACCGGTGGGAGCGACTCCGTCGATGCGCTGCAGCAGAATGGGTTTGATCGATGTCATTGCCTGAAGTTCAAGCGCGTTACCATCATAGGTGATAACGGCGGCCTCGTCCAGCAAACCATCCAGCCGTTCAACCAGCCGGGAGGCGAGTCCTTTTGCGAAGGCGACATCGCCCGCCGTCATCGTGGATCCCACAGCGATGACGATTGACATCGAAAAGCTTTTTGTGGGAAGCGGGTGGATCAGGTGCAGCGGCGACTGTTTAAACCCGTCCTCGACGAGTTTAAAATTAGAACTATCCGTGCTGCGCACGATCACGCCGCCTTGCCGCACTATCACGTTCGCCGTGACATCCGGGAATGCCGCGGTCTCAACATCCTGCACTTCAATTGAAAGCTGCGCATAGGCCATTGGGACATACAGCAGCACCAGCAGCACTAATGCCGCAATTCCCTTGCATCGTCTCATGTAAAATCCTCCGTGATTCACTGATCAGGTATAAAAGGAAAAAGATACGCAAGTGCCGGGAAAAAAGCAGTAGGCTTCGACGTAACCGTTTTCCCACAACATTGCGAATGTATGACACCGCATTGATGTCTCTGTGACAGATCCGGCAAAGCGTGCCGCCCCTTCGGGGCTCGGCCAGCGCGGAGCCGGCGCTCCGCGGTACTGTGTTCTTCGCGCCATAGTCCACCGGAGCTGGACGAACGCGGGTGCCTATTGCCTCTTGCCCGGTTACGCCCTATTTTTCCGTATTCATCACAAATCGGTTCTTCAATGCTCAAACCAGAGACTCTCTTTTCCGAACAGGATAAAAAGCGCATCGCCGATGCAGTCAAGGAAGCGGAACAGCGCACCTCGGGTGAGATCGTCCCGTTTATAGTGGGACGCAGCGACACCTACCCCGAAGCATGGCTCCGTGCGGGTCTGCTGCTCGCATTCTTCATGTTGTTTGCTTTCGCTCTGGTGGATATGGGTACTGATCTGTGGCTGCCATTCGGATTCGCTGAATCAGGGGTGTTCGTCATCCTGGCCTTTGCGGTGGGCGGATTGGTCACTTCATTCGTCCCTTCTGTCAAACGATTGTTTGTGGTCGGCGGCATTCTCCAACAGCGAGTCGACGAACGCGCCGCACTTGCCTTTGTGGACGAAGAGGTCTTCAACACCCGTGAGCGAACGGGCATTCTCATCTTCATATCGCTTTTCGAGCGGCGTGTCCGCGTCCTCGGCGACTCAGGCATCAACAAGCTCGTCAAGCAGGAGGAATGGGACGGCATCGTGCAGGTGATCGTCGACGCCATACGCAACAACGCTGCTGCGGAAGGCATGCTCGAAGCCATCTGGAAATGCGGAGAGTTGCTCGAACGCAGCGGCGTGGAGATCCGTCCCGACGACACGAACGAGCTTGACAACCGCATCCGCTTCAGTGATTCGTGATGGAGCCAGAATGAAACGCATCACACTAATACTCGCCGCGCTATTCCTTCTGATCGCAACCGCGTATGCATTGGAAGTTCCCTTTCTTTCGGGACATATCAACGACAACGCACAAATGCTGAGCACGGGAGCAGTTGCCGAACTCGAGGCAATGCTGACGGCTTACGAAGACAGTACCGGAAATCAGATCGTACTGCTGACAATTACGTCCCTTGAAGGCGAATCGCTCGAAGAGTATTCGCTGCGTGTGGCCGAGACATGGAAGCTCGGACAGAAAGGTGTTGACAATGGCGCACTGCTGCTGATTGCAAAGGATGACCGCAAGCTTCGCATCGAAGTCGGCTACGGACTCGAATCCTCGCTCACTGATGCTATGACCTCGTTTGTCATCGACGCGGTGATCACTCCAAAATTCAAGCAGGGAGATTATGAGGCGGGTATCCGTGAAGGATTGTCCGACATGATTTCAATTGCGGATGGTACGATCGGGGAGAGCGATATCTCAACCTCATCCAGCGATGATTTCCCTGTATGGGCGTTCATGATTGCCTGGTTCAGCCTTATAGGACTGTTCACGCTCATGGGCGTATTCATGGAGGGATGTGCCGGCTGGATGATGTATGGCTTTCTCATGCCCTTCTACATCGCACCTGCATTTATTCTTTCCGCTGAATCGAAGACATCACTCGGATTCATTGTTCTGCTGGTCTACTTAGTCGTCTATCCAATCCTGCACACCATTTTGCCGAAAACGCAATTCGGAAAGAACATGGCGAAAAAAGCGGCTTCGGGTTCCTCTCGCGGAGGCGGTTGGAAGAGTTCCGGCTGGTCGTCATCCTCATCGGGATGGTCCAGCGGCAGTTCCTCTTCAGGCAGCAGTTTCAGCGGCGGCGGCGGAAGCTTCGGCGGCGGCGGTTCGAGCGGAAGCTGGTGACCCTGCACAGCGATTGAAAATGCTTGTCCCGCATA
>JBATDG010000074.1:0-108172 GCA_049663345.1 Bacteroidota bacterium | reverse complement strand
CATCAGCCATCAGCCATCAGCCATCAGCCATCAGCCATCAGCCATCAGCCATCAGCCATCAGCCATCAGCCATCAGCCATCAGCCATCAGCCATATCCCCATGCGCCTCATTCTAGCCCAACCCCAGCTCAAAGCCTTCGATAACGCACACTCGCTCGACGTGATTCGTCGGCTGCTCGACGGCGTGCGCGGCGGCCTGCGCCGCGATGATATCCTCCTGCTACCCGAGCATGCGTTTTTCGTTCAGACGCAGGAGGAATACCTCGCCATTATGCGTCCGCTGGCGACGGAGTATGGCTGCCATATCGTGGGGGGATCGTTTCATGAAATCGGCGAGGGGGTGAAGCGGAATACCGGGGCGGTGCTTACGCCGGATGGCGAGGTGCAGGGCTGGTACGACAAGCTTCGTCCCTATTCGGACGAACGCAGCCGCGTCGATCCGGGCTCCCGGTTGGGGGAATTCCGCATCGGGGAGCTGAACGTGCTGGTTCTCATCTGCGCGGATTTCTGGTTCAGCGATCTTTTTCTCCAGGCGCATACACTGCCGGATCTCGTGCTCGTGCCGGCGCTGTCCGTCACGCGAAAATCGACGCCGGATTATTCCCGCGAACTCTGGCGGCATCTGGCCATCGGGCGCGCGTATGAATTCGGCGTCTTCGCAGGCATCAGCGACTGGGGATTTCCGTCCGAGCTGCCGAAGCATATCACCAGCGGCGTCGGAGGCTTCGCCGATACCACCGGCGTCGATCCCGCCGCGTTCTATCATCCAACGGGCGATGCCGCTATTCAAATCGTAGAACCCGACTTTGAAGCCCTCGCGCACTTTCGCCGCGATCGAGAGGATCGCGGGTTTTATTGGAAAGAATGATGGAAGCTGGGATTTCTACTGGATCCCGTTATTTGACTTGAAGCAGTGAAATCATTATTTTATCATAATACGCTTCACATAATGATATCTCATCATGGCGCTCATTAAACCCATATCCGATCTGCGTAATAAATCGCATGAACTTTCAGCACTTGCGCGTGATTCGGATGAACCAATTTTTATCACAAAAAACGGGGAGGGCGATATGGTCATTATGTCCATCGCCTATTATCGAAAGCTGCAGTACAGGCTCGAATTACTAGGAAGGTTGAGCGTCGCCGAGGCTCAGCGAAATTCCGGCGACAGCGGGAGACCTTCAAAACACATCCTCCAGGAGTTACGGGAGAAGCTCCATGAAAGCGCAAAAGCGATCTGAAGTCAAACTTCTCAGAGCCGCAGAAGAAGATCTTCGGGAAGTAATTGAGTATATCGCCAGAGAACATCCGGCATCAGCCGAGCGTCTGCTTTCTTCCTTCGCGAGGACGTTTGATGCATTGAGCAAGTATCCGGAATTGGGCAAGCTTCCCGATGATACGACCCTTCTCGCTCTTGTATATCGCTACCTCATCACCGGAAAGTATCTGCTGTTTTATAAGCTCGAGCCGGATGTGGTGTTGATCTATCGCATTCTTAGCGCTGCTCGGGACTATCTGTCTATCCTTCAGGGAAAGCAGATAGAATAAGCGGTCTCCAATGCGATTGCCTGTTGCGGTGCCAGTGCGATTTCATCTCCACTTGTTCATTTTTCATCGCGGCTGCGCGTTAGTGCTCTAGCGTCCAATAAGCAGGAAATGCGTAAGACGCTCGCGGCCGCTGGTGATCTGAAGCGTGTAGAGACCGGGGGAGAGCGAGAGCTGGTCGGTGGCCAGCTGCATGAATGAAGAGGATGCGTCAAGGCGTCCATCGAACAGAAGTCCCCGCATTCTCCCCAACATATCGAAGAGCTCTATGCGCGCGTTGCTGATTTGTTTGGACTGAGCCAGGCGGATGTTCAGCGGCTGCGAGACTCTGAGAGGCTGCGGATACATCGCTTCGATGCTGAATTCCGCAGGTGATGAGAGCGACTCGGCTCCGAGCAGTATCGCTGTGCCGTCGATTCGTACCGTGTTGGGAGAAGTCGGCGCGTCGGAATAAATCAGAATATCGGCATGCTTGATCCCAACTGTGTTCGGCGTGAAGCGTACTGTGAAGGGTGCGCTTGCGTCGCCGGGAATTCGCATGGGAAGCGAGGCCTCTACCTCGAACTGATCTGCGGCCGTGCCGGAAAGCTGTATGTCCGCAACCACCAGTTCGACGCCGGAAGTATTTCGGATCTGCAGCTCGGTTTCCCGGTTCCGCATGGTCATGGTGGTGTCGAAATGTGCGGCGACTGGAATTGTGATCAGCGCAGGCTCTGCGCCGATGCCCGAAAGTCGTGCTTCTTTCGGAAGATCGTCGGCGTTGCTGAAGACGCGGATGATGGCGTCTTCCGGACCCGAGTGCAGCGGAGCGAAACGGAGCTTGAGGGCGTAGGATTCGCCCTCGGGAATCAGGAGAGGAAAGGGGGGATTCGCGCCGAGGGAGAAGCGGTCTTTGTCCGCTCCGTCGATCTCAATGCTGGGAACCACAAGCAGCCCCGTGCCCCTGTTTTCAATCATGCCCTCGACGGACTCCTCATTCTCGCTGCCCACCTTGGTGAGACGGAACTGATGCACGCTTTTTAGTTTCAGCACAGGGTTGGTGCCAAGTCCGTGAAGGGGAATCACTACGGGATCCTGCGGAGAATCGCTGCTGATGCGCAGTTCTGAGACACGGTCGCCGATGCCGCTCGGTGTGAATGAAAGTGCGATGTCTACGCCTTCTCCGGGTTGAAGGATGGCAGGAATCGTGAAGGTCGGGTAGAAAATGAAATCCTGCGGATGAGTGTTTCCGGGATCACTTGCCCGGCGGATATTGGAAATCGTCAGCGGACGCGCGCCGTCATTGAACACGCGGATCGTATCATGCACGGTCTTGCCGACTTTAAGAATGCCGAATTTAACGGAGTCTGGAAATGCGAGGCTCGGCGCCCAGGCGACCCTTTGTGCATAGATGTCGGCCTGTCCGTCTAGCGTGCGGCCGTCGTACCAGCAGATCAACGCGATTCCTTCGCCGCTCGAAATGACCTGGGGTGCGAGCTGGTTGTTGTCGTGTTTGACGAGCAGCACGCCGCTGTGACCGCCCCATTCGGAATAATTCGTCTGGCCCTGCGCCGAGATGCGGTTCATGTAGAGATCGTAATCGAAGGTGCTGCGCTTGTCCTGCCACACCGCGAAGCCGCCGCCGTGTCCATCGGAAATCATGTTGGCGCGCTCCTGCGTGTTCGAAAAATCGCAGAGCGCGTTGCCGAAATCTCCGATGATGGCGCCGTCGGCCCGGAGGCGGCGCATGTATACGTCGCCCTCACCGGCTCCGCTGCGGTAGTCGGTCCAGACTGCGAGCGCGCCGCGCTGACCGTCGTCGGTCAGCACCATGCTGCTCTGCGCATTTTCAGATTGCGAAACCTGATAATCCTCGGGGTACAGACGCTCGCCGAGTTCGTTGATGACCTGCAGATACAGCGCGGAAGTCGAAGGACCCAGCCGGTAATCCTGCCAGAAAAATGCGACGGACTTCTCGCCGTAGGGAATGACTTTCGGGGCGACCTGCCTATTGGCTTCGACGCATACCGGAAAATCCTGATCCCAGTCCAGCTTGCCGTCCGCCAGCACATGCTGCGCGTAGATGTCGTCTTCGGTGCGGCGATCCATCCATGCAATGTAGGCGCCGCCGTTCTGATCGGCCGCGAGTTGGGGATAGTTCTGATCGCCGGCAGCCGTCGATACAGCAACGCCATCCGTTTTCCACAGCACCGCGCCGGAAGCAGCAATGCGCTGCCCATAAATATCGTTGTCGCTGCCGCGCTTGTCATGCCAGACGATGATCACTCCGCCTTTTCCATCAGATGTCATTTCTGCCCATTCCTGCCCTCCCCCCGCGGCGCAGACGGTTAAGCTGCCTTGCATCCAGACAGGCTGGCAGGAGCCATCAATGCGCTGCATGAAGATGTCGCCCTCGTTTCCCGCGCGATTCCACCAGCCGATGTACGCACCACCCGCACCGTCGCTGACAATTCCCGCAAGGCGCTGACCGGTCCGGGGAGCGGCAATTTCCTCGCCATCCTTTTTCACCGGGATTGTTCCATCGGAGCGGAGGCGCGCTGCGAAGATCGCCGGATCCGACCCGCCGCGTGTATCCTCCCATACGATGATAGCGCCGTCTGCGCCGTCGGTGACCATCCGGGGATTGCGCTGCCATCCGTCGGCAGTGCAGACGGGAACGCCTGTGCTGTCCCACAAGAGCACCTGTGCCTGTGCAGGATTGATCGCGATCAGGAAAAAGAATGTGATCGGCAGAAAGAATGCCAATCGGGTAGGAATAGCTGAAGAAGTGCTCATAAAGTTGTGCTGTCGGCTGCAGCAGATTCTTGCGGCGCAAAAAGCACCATGAAAAAAACAATTGTGTTATCTACGACAAAATGTATCTGATTTACTGCACTATTTCAAGCGGTGGGAAAGGCGAGGCGAAGGGAATAAAAAAAGATCCCGGTCAGAGGAGGGGAACCGGGATCTTTGATAAGGAAGGGAGACGAAGGACTAGTCGAGAGGTGCCGTTACTTGAGCCTTAATCTAGAGGAAGGTATTGAGTCTATCCATCATTGTGAAGAAGGGGTCCGTTCGTCTCTTACTTCCATGTTTCTTAACGCTTTATGTTACGAAATAGTTAAACCATCCGCAGTAAAAAACAGGTCAAATATTCATCCATGCATGTCGATGAGGATGAAATCCGTATGTTAGGAAAAACAATTAAGGAAGAGTGATGTCGGTTCTGATAACTCCAGCCCAGCTTTCCCGCGAAATCGATTCTGTTCTTGTATTCGATTGCCGTTTTGACCTCGTTCTGCCGGGGGACGGCATGCAGCGCTTCGATGAGGGACATATTCCCGGTGCGGTGTATTTAAACCTGGACGGAGATCTTACGGCTCCGCTGGCAGCGCACGGAGGGCGCCATCCGCTCCCCTCGGTCAAAGAAATGGAAACGCTCTTTGGCCTTCTCGGCATCAAGCTGGGGGAAACCGCGGTCGTTGCCTACGACGATGAAGGCGGATGCTATGCTGCGCGGCTCTGGTGGATGCTGATGTATTGCGGACATGACAACGTACGAGTGCTCGACGGCGGGTGGACCGCCTGGAAAGACTACGGCGGAGCCATCGATACGGATGACGTTTTGTCGACTCCTGTTCCCTTTGCCGCAAAGCCGCGGCCGGAAATGCTGGCGACGATGGATGACGTGCGCGATCGCGGGTCTTCGGATATCCTTTTCGATTGCCGGGCACCGGAGCGCTACTCCGGCGCAGAAGAAACGATAGACGTCAAAGCGGGGCACATTCCCGGTGCGCTGAACGTGCCCTGGCGCGATCTGGTTGAGGAGAACGGTCGTTTCGTGAGCGTTGCCCGGATGGCGGACGCTCTGGCTGTGGCCGACGGACGCAGCATCATGTACTGCGGTTCGGGAGTGACCGCATGTGTGAACATTCTTGCCGCAGTGCGCGCCGGACTTGATCTCCCGCGTCTCTACGGAGGGAGCTGGAGCGATTGGATCAGCTACGATGAGAATCCTGTCGCGACCGGAAGTTGAAGCGACACCGTCTGGAAGCTGAAATATCGACCTGCAGAGAAATCGCATTCCCAATCGAATCCCAATTCTCGCCCTGTAGAAAAAGAAAACCCCGTCCCTGCACTTGCATGCAAAGGACGGGGTTCTTTTCGTCGTGAAATAATCTAAGGCTACTTCTGCGCTTCTTTCACAATTGCTTCGAGTTCCTTTTTCAGGAGTTCGATTTCCTCGCCGTAGCGTGCCCAGTCGCCACTGCGTTGTGCGGCGATCGCGTTGTTGTAGCTGTTCATTGCCGAGCGAGAGAGTTCACGGATGCCCTTCGTCGCCGGCGGCATATCTCCCGGCTTGATTACCTGCGGTACCGCTCCGTCGGCCTCGACGGGAACGCTGCCGCGGAACACCTGACGAAGGCTTTGCTCCAGCGTGGTTTCCATCGCAAGCCGATTGTGGTAGGCCACGATTACGCGTTTGAGCTCCGGCAGCTTACCCGAAGTCGCCTGCAGATAGACCGGCTGCACGTAGATCACTTCTTCGCGGATAGGAATGACGAGCAGGTTGCCGCGATACACGCTCGAGCCCTGCTGGTTCCACAGCGTGAGCTGCTGCGAAATCACGGGATCCTGATCCATGCGTGCTGCGACCTGCATCGGTCCGTAGACCTGCTCTTTCTTCGGGAACTTGTACACCAGCATTTTGCCGTAATTATCGCCGTCGCTCCGCGCACACAGCCACGCAATCATATTGTCGCGCTTGTTGGGCGTGTAGGGAATCATCTGAATGAATTCCTCATGCGGTTCGCCCGGGAGGCGCATGATGGCGTAATAGCTCTCCATCTGCACCACCTGATCCTGCAGCTTCTCGTTGGCGATGTTCCAGAGATCTTCCTTGTTATAAAAGACCTGTGCGTCTTCCATGTGGTACGTTGAGTAGACTTCCGACTGCACGTCGAACAGATCCTGCGGGTAGCGAATATGCGCGCGGAGATTTTCCGGGAGCTCACTCTGGTCGAGGAAAAGTTCGGGAAAAATGTTTTTGTAGACGCGGACGAAGGGGTCATCCTTCGCATTGAAGAGATAGAATTTTGTGTCGCCGTTGTAGGCATCGATCACGATTTTCACCGAATTGCGGATGTAGTTGAAATCCGCTGTCGGTTTCGAGTACGGAAAATTCCGGCTGGTAGTGTAGGCGTCGTAAATCCAGTACAGGCGTCCATCGGCCAGAACGAGGTAAGGATCGCCGTCGAAAGTGAGGAACGGCGCGATTTTGCGCACGCGTTCGTGGATGTTGCGATAATAGAGCACCCGGCTCTTTTCGCCGATGTAGCCCGAGATCAGCATGTTGAGATCGCTGAAATGCATGGCGAAAATCAGACGGCGCAGCATTGAACCTGTCGACACGCCGGATTTTTCCTGATACTTGGTCATCTGGTTGAGATCCCCGAGCGGATAATCGAATTCCTCAATGTTGCCGTTGACGATCACGCGGTTGTCGGTTTTCTCGCCGTAGTAAATCTCCGGCCGGGTGACGGTCATCCCATGCTCGGAGACGGGAGGAATATCCTTGATGAAGAATTCGGGCAGACCCTCTTCCGTAACTACGTTCACCGGGCTCATGCCGAGTCCGTAGCCGTGAGTGTACACAAGGTTGGTATTCACCCAGGTCTGCGCGTTCACGGGAAGTTTGTTCTGATCGAGCTCACGGGCGCTGAGCATTATCTGCCGGAAGCCGCCATCAGGCAAACGATAGCGGTCAATGTCCACATCCGGGAAGGTGTAATAGAGTCGGATGACCTGAAGTTGATCGAGTGTGCTGGCAAGCGGACGATAATCCCACAGCATGATGTTGCGGATGGTGGAACTGTCGGCAGCGATGTCGTCCGAGTTCAGCGTGTACTGCGGATCAATCGGTTTTTCAACGATGCGGTTGAGATCGTAGGCTTCACGCGTGAAGGTGATGTTGTTTGAGATGAAAGGAAGTTCCTTGCTCTGCTCGTTCGGGTTCACAATGAATTTCTGCACGAGCGAGGGATAGACAGAGCCGGCGAGTATCGCGATAACGACGTAGCCGATGCCGACCTTCGCCAGCAGTTTGAAGCTGCGGGAGAACAATGCGTAAACGACGGCCGCGCCTGCGAGCACTGAGACAATGGTCATGATCCAGGCTGCGGGAAGTTGGGCATTGACGTCGCTGTAGCCCGCTCCGAAAAAGCTCGAAGAGCGTGCTGAAGAAAGAATATCGTAGCGCCCGAACCAGTAGCTGGCGGCGATGAGAAGGAAGAGGATGCCGAGCAGAATGGCCAGATGCTTGCGCGCCATCGCTGAAATGGAGACGCGCCCCACTGCGAAGCTCACTCCCTGCCGCACGACATACACCACCAGCGTGGCGATCAGCGTCAGTACCGTGCAGCCGATGAGCCACGATTTGATGGTAAGGATGAAGGGCAGTTGGAAGAGATAGAAAGCAACGTCGTTTCCGAAGATCGGATCAGCGAGGTTGAAGCTTTCACTGCTGCCGTAAACCAGCATTTCCATCCAGTTGCCGCTCAGCATTCCTGCCATTATAACGCCCAGGAAAATCGATCCACCGTAGGCGAGCCAGCGGATGGCTTTTTGAAAGCCCTCAACGAATTTCTGAATACGTGGGTCGAGGGTCAGATTCGACTCCGATCTGAGTGCGATGCTCAGGTTGATGTTCATCGCTAGAAGGAAGAAGATGAATCCGCCGATCCACAGTGTGTACTGTGCGCTGTAGGTTTTCCAGAAGACTTCGAGGAAGCCCACACTTTCGTACCACCACATGTCGGTGATGAAGGATGAAACCAATCCGAGGATGATCATCAATGCAAAGAGTACGGCGAAGACAATGCCGAGCGTACGTCTGATTTTCATGGCTGAGTCCGGTGTTGGAAATAGATGTCCTGAAATCTAGCAATTCGCGTATGAAAGGCAAAACCTGTCTGTGCGAAACCCCATAAAGCGGGATTCTACGCGGGCCAGTAAAACGACATTGTTTTTAAACCATTACCGCGGTAGAATGCACTAATGGCTATGATTTTGAACCGATATTACGTTTTCATCGCGTGTGCGTTTTTTCTCACTTCAGTGATACACGCACAGGTCTATCCAAATTCACCAGTATTCCGTGAATATCGTCCGGACAGCGAAAATAAGGATGCGCGCAACGATGGCCTGCGAAAGCAGATCAATGTGTTCATGCTGGAGCGCGATGCGGCCAACGGCGATCCACTCGCGCAGCATGAACTCGGTGTGCGCCTGCTCACCGGAAACGGAATAAACGCCGACACGGTCAAAAGCGCACATTGGATAAGAAAAGCTGCGGCGCAGGGACTCGCCCCGGCCATGTATAATCTTGGCCTGCTGCTCAACAATGGACAGGGAGTAGAGTGGGATCCATTTGCGGCGTATCGCCTGTTTCGTGCCGCGGCTGAACGCGGCATGACCGAAGCACAACATGTGACGGGTATTTTCTTCACCGATAATCTGGTACTGCCTCAGAATTGGGACAGCGCCTGGGTATGGATTGCGAAAGCAGCGGCTTCGGGCTACGAACCCGCTCTCCATGCGAAAAAAGAAATTCAGCTCAGGGGATACGTCCGCCTGTCGGCCGATTCCACTCTGGTTGCAAGTCAGGAAGAGAGTCCCGCCGAAAACGAAGAAAAGCCATCGGTCGTGGAATGGACGCCGCTCCTGCTTGATTTCAGCCGCGAAACTCAGCCCGAAGTACTATCCAGTTCGGTGCTGTTGGATGAACTGCTGGCCTCGCGCGAGTTTTCCAGGGCGGATTCTCTCTCGCTCGGTACACTGCTCGAGGTGGTTGCAGACAGCGCTGCTTGGCTGCAGCTCACACGCATGGCGTCGTGGGGGAATCCCGAAGCCCTTGCGCTGCTGGGACGCCTGTACACCGAGGGCCGGCATGTCGACCGTGACAATATGAAGGCCGCATCGCTTTTTGCCACAGCGATTTTTCTCGAATCGGCTCGTGCCCCGGCGCTGATGATTGATCTGCTTCGCAACTCCGATATCCCCGCACGACTGCCCGATCGTGCCTGGGGCGGCGATGCGCAGGCACAGTACGTTTGGGCCTGTCTCAAGGCAATGGATATAGACACGCGTCTCTCCGATTCGCAGGCGCTTGAACTGCTGAAACGCGCAGCGCTGCAGAGGAATGCCTCCGCTGTCGTGCAGCTCGGAATCTGTTATGCGACGGGCCGCTGGGTTGCCGCGAACCAGGAAAAGGCCGAAGAACTCTGGCAGCAGGCCTCGTCGCTTCGTCAGCAGGAGGCCAGGCTGCGGCTTGCCGCGGCGGCGATTCTGGGACAAGGAAAAAAACTCGATCCGGAATTCGCTCTTTCCATACTCGAAGCCGGAGCTAAGGAAGGATCCCTCATTGCTCAGGTAGCCCTGGCAACGAGTTATGAACGCGGAGTGGGCAGGGCGGTTAATGTCGGGGAAGCAGCCCGGCGATATCGAGATTGTGCGGTGCGTGGCAGCCAAACCGGCTGGTTTTCGCTGAGGCGGATGTACGACGCGCGTCGGCCCGTCGACAGCGATTTTCGTGTTGCTGCTCCGTAGGTTTGCGGCAGCGCCATCGTTTTATTATTCGTTGCTTTCGCGTATTATACGGCTTCGCACGGCCACCACACCCACTCGTTAACCTTGGATGGCATGTCGTACCAGGTTCTTCTCATCGAAGAGCGCACTGCAGATGCAGAATTGATCCAGGAAGCATTGCGGCAAAGCTCTGTCTCCTGCAAGATCACACACGTCAGGCGTCTCTCCGACGCACTGGAGCATTCTGTAAATACCCACCTTGATGCCATTTTGCTGAATCTGGTGCTTCCTGACAGCCAGGGGCTGGACACCTACGTGGCGATGCGCAACCACACCCCTTCGCTACCGATTATTCTGCTGACGAATACTGCCAGCCACCATTACGCTGTGGAAGCAATGAAAAAAGGGGCGCAGGATTATCTGCGTATCGAGGAAGTCAGTTCGTCAATTCTCGGGAAAACCCTTCAATACGCCATTGAACGAAAACAGCACGAGCGTGAGCTTCGCAGTCAGAAGGAATTTTATGAGAACCTTCTGAAGGAAGCGAGAGTCTGGGTGGAAGCACTCGATCGTGATGGAAATGTGCTCCTGTGGAACCAGGGCGCTGAGACGATTTCGGGCTTCAATTCGGAATCACTGCTCTCAAATAAAATGCGGTGGGAATTTCTCTACCCGGAGCAGGATCGGCGGGAGGAAATGAAAGCCCAGTTCGCTGAATTGCTGCAGAATGATCGTGCAGCACGTGATTTTGAAAATGAAATCCGGACCGCGTCAGGGGAACGCCGGATCATATCCTGGAATTCGAATCTCATTCGCGGAAATGGAAATGAAATAGTGGGCTGCATGCTGGTCGGCAATGACGTCACCAGCCGCCGACACCCTGATGGCGAGGGTTTCGATGAAGCCAGGGCTCAGGAAATTCTGGCAAGGGAAGAGGAGAAATTCAGGGGCATCATCGAAAATTCCACCGACGGCATAGTGCTGATGGATGAACATGGCCGGTTCATCGAATGGAATCCCTCAATGGAGCGGATCACCGGCATAGCGAAGTCTTCGGCGTTGACCATGTCCATTTGGGACGTTCAGTACAACTTCGGATCTGAGGAAGAAAAACAAAGACCCGGAGTGCTTGAGCAGCTGAAGCAGCGAGCAGTCGATTATCTGCGCAGCGGGGACGCACCCTGGTTGAATCAGCTGTTCCAACGTTGGATTCACCGGCCCGATGGCGGACTCCGATGCATCGAAACAGTCACGTTTCCGGTGTCGTCATCATTCGGAATGCTCACCGCAGCCGTGATGCGCGACATCACGGAAATCAAACTGGCCGAACAGCATGCGGATGAAAAAAACCAGCTCCTGCAGGGGTTGGTTCAGGCGATTCCAGACATGGTGTATTTCAAGGATTCGAAGCTCCGCAATATTATCGCCAATCAGGCCTATGTAGATTTTATCGGCATGTCTGCCGAGGAACTGAAGGGGAAAACTGAACTGGAATTTCTTCCTGTTGAACTTGCCGAACAATGTCTCGAAAGTGATCGGGAAGTGATTAGCGGCGGTGTCACGCTGCGAAGGGAAGAGTCCATGCTGGATCCTGAAAGCGGATTGCCCATCTGGTTTGAAACACTGAAAACTCCGCTGCGAGAGGAGAATGGGGAGATTGTAGGTCTCATCGGCGTGAGCCGGGATATAACCGATCGGAAGAGAGAGGAACTCCTGCGTGAAGAACAGAATATCGCGCTGCGGGAACGAAATGAAGACCTGGATACATTCACCCATAGCGTCGCGCACGATCTGAAAAATCCGCTTAGCCTGATTCTCGGATACGCCGACATGGTGCAGTACGAGGGACGAGTGTTCACTCTTGAGGAATTGCACGACTATATGGGTAGCGTGCTCTTCAACGGGCGAAAGATGATCGCCATTATCAATTCGCTGCTCCTTCTGGCAAGTGTGCGGAAGGAAGACGTGGTATTCGGGCCTTTCGACATGAGACTGATTGTTGTCGATGCAATACGGCGGCTTCAGAAGCGCATTACGGATGAACAGATATCTCTCGAGCTCCCTGAGGAATGGTTTTCACCACGAGGGCACGCTCCGTGGATTGAGGAAGTTTGGGTCAATTACGTGGGGAATGCGATAAAATATGGAGGGAAGCATTGCCATATTCGTATCGGAGCGGAGCGCTTGCCCGAAGGAATGCTGAAGTACTCCGTGAGCGATAACGGTCCCGGAATACCTTCTGAGAGACTCCCCGAAATATTTCTCCCCTTCACGCGTCTATCACAGGCCAAAATTGAGGGACACGGGCTCGGTCTTTCCATCGTCAAACGTATGATCGAGAAGATCGGGGGACAGGTGGCGGTGACCTCAGAATTGGGAATAGGAAGCAGCTTCAGCTTTACTCTGCCGACAGCACAAAAAGAACAATAGTTTTGCCGCGGAAACTTGCGGAAGGTCAGCCCTGCCTGCGGCAGCTTAGCTGCCGTATTTCATTCTCAGCAGGCAAGTGAAATTCTGATTGAAATGTGAAAGCTGGTACCGCGCGAAAATGCGCAGGGAAATCGTATCGATTCCCATGAATACCGGCGGCATGACAGCGAATTTTTCGGCGGCTTTATTGAATTGACTGCGCGCGCCCTTGTAGCGGCCGCTGCGTTTGAGATGCAGTCCGGAAGCGAGCTGAATGAGCGCGCGAAAGAATATTTCACCATCATCGCCGGCGTCATTACCCATCGGAAGCCAAGCCGCTTCCCATGCCTCATGTGCGTGCCAGTATTTACCTTCGTTGAACAGGTCTATTCCCTTGTGATAGTTCTCTTCCTGCAAGCGGTCGAGGGAAGGCTCCCTCAGTTCGAAGATATTCTCAATGTCGCGTTTATGTGGAGGCATGTCGGCTACGGATTCTGCACTTCAGCCACGCTGCGCTGACGGCGTGCATCGATGAAGGATTTGACTGCGAGGATGACGAAGCCGAGGGTGAGCAGCGCCATGATGCTCTGCATGATGGTGGCGAATGGACGCAGAACCTCATGTCCGCCGATCATTTTGATCAATGTGGCAAGACCGCGCGCTGATCCGGCAAAACCGATGATCGCGAGGGCGGCGATGCCATGCATCATGTGCTTGCGGAGATTCTCCTTGCGGCCAAGCAGACCGAGGATGAGTATGGGAATGCCGAAAAATGTGGGTATGAGAGCGGTGATGCTCTCGGCACCGGAAGCGGTGTAGCCGATAACGCCCAAAAGACTGAGAACAATGCCGAGACCGATTGAAAGTGAAACCATTCTATGCTCCAGATGTATTCTTGCAAATTGACATGCAAGCAAAACAGGGAAATGCACGGTCCCGGTTCCATTGACCTCCGCTTATTATTCCTGCGCCTGTATTAACCCCTCATCGCGGAGCATTGCCTTGACGAGCGGCAGGCGCAAGGACCAGAATCCAGACATGTCGCCGTTATCCGGCGCTTCGACGTTCAGCGCGTAGATGTAGACTTTGTCCCCGCGTTCAAGAAAGCCAACCAGCCAGCCGATCATGATTTCGCTGCGGATCGCGGTGCCCGTTTTCCCTCGTATCGTATAATCATCCGTTTTCTCCAGCAGCATGAGATCCTTCACCGTCCGCTGTACTTCGGGTGAAAACGGAAGCGTCTCTTTCCAGAGTTTGCGGAGAAAGGCGGCCTGCTCTTCGGACGAGATGCGCAGCGCGCCGTCGAGCCAGAAGCGGTCGATGCCCCCGCTGATATCCGCGTTGCCGTAGCCGACAGCATTCACCGCCGCTTTCATTTTCTTCTCCCCGATGCGGCGGGCGAGCTCCTGATAGTACCAGACGCAGGAACGCTGAAATGCATCGCGCATGCACTGGTCCTGATTCCAGGATTCGACGCTGCGTTTTTTTCCATCCCAGCGAATGGTGTCGTCGAGTCCCTTTACCGCTCCTTCCTGAAGTGCGATGAGGGAATTCAGAATCTTGAAGGTGGATGCCGGGATGAAGCGCTTTGCGCAGCGATCGGGATTGACTCGCAGACAGCTGTCGCCTTCGAGCTCGCAGAGCAGAAAGGATCCGGTGACTCCCGCTTCGCGAAAATGGCGCTCGGGGTCGCCGCCGTTCCGATTGCCGCTGATGAGCTGGTCGCCGCTGATCCGATCGAGGTCCCTCCGAATCTGGCTGGTCCGCCTCTCGCTCTGGCGTCCCGTGTCGGTGCTGCCGAAGTCAGTTCCGGTTGGCACAGGAAATAGAAGTGCTGTCAGGAGAAGAATCGGGAGAGAGATCAAGCTGATCATTCGCTTTCTGAAAGAATTGTGGAATAGACGCGCAGTGCATTGCCGCCGAGAATGCCGGCAAGTTCGCTGTCGCTGAAGCCGCGATCGGCCAGCGCCTGCACGAGTACCGGAAGCGTCCGCACGGTTTCTGCACCGGGAACGAAGGTCATGAGATCGGCGGGAAGATTGTCGCGCCGCATCCACCGTTCCATCGCCTCCATGTAATAGTCGGCGTAATCCGGACCGAGAGCGAGCGCTTCGGTCCCGGCGAGCGAGGCAATATGGACGGCATGATCGGCGAGGCGATCGGCAGTAGCCTCGTGGAGATCGTTGTCGATGAACATGGAAAGAAAATTCAGCCCGATCACTCCGCCTCGCTTTCCGATTTCGCGAATTTGCTCATCGGTCAGATTGCGGCGGTGAGCGCAGATAGCCCGCGCATTGCTGTGGGAGACGATCGGGGGCAGAGTGTAGTGGTCGAGGGCGTCCCAGAACGAGGGATCCGAAAGATGCACCAGATCGAAGACCATGCGCAGGGACTCGAGTTCGCGTGCGATTGCGCGGCCGAATTTGCTCAATCCGCCTGGCAATGGTTCGCTGCAGCCGTCCGCAGCGAGATTGCGTTCATTGTGAGTGAGAATTACCGCACGTACACCAGCCGCGTGCAGCAGCCGCAGGGCGGAAACATCCTCAACACCGCGAATGCCTTCCAGCGCCATCATGAAATGCGTTCCTTCGCGTTTCGCTGCCCGGTCGATATCCCTGGCATTGCGCACCAGATGAAATTCCTCATTCTCGGCGATCTGCCGCAGTGTGGCGTCGATAATGCCGCGCATGAGACGCGGATCCCAAAGCTTCAGCGTGTCGATATCGAAATCCCCCGCCACAGTCAGCACTTCCATGCTCACCTTGCCTTCGCGCAGGGCCGGGAGGTGCTCGTGCAGCAGCGCGTTTTCAATACCGTCCTGTTCACGGCGATACAATTCGATGGCGTAGTCGGAATGAATATCCACCACGGGGTGCGTGGTCATCAGGGAAAGGATGCGTTCTGAAACGGCGCTCATAACGAGGGGTCCTCGCTGCTGCTTGGTGGAACGGATACTGTGTGAGGGAAGGTGCCGGCAAAGTGGTCGGCGGTAGTGCCGTCGAGGCAGCGGAATTGCTTCATGCATTCGGCGGTCAGACAGGAATGTACGGGAAGAATGGCAAGTAGATCGCCTTCGATCAGGGAGAAACGCTGCTCGGCCGCGAGGTGCACGATACCGTGCTCCTGCGACATTCGGGTGACGTAGGCGCCGGCGATCGGAGGGCCCCAGCCATTTTCCTCAATCGGCGCGACGAGCCCGAACAAGTGAGTGCCGCGTCCATCGGCGATGTAATCCCGCGAGAGGTGGACAGCGCCTCCGTAGAGAACGATCTCATCGCGCTCGTCGTGAACGGAGACGACGGGACAAGCCAGCGCGACCGCGATATCCTCGAAGCGGCAGACTCCCCGATTCAGCTGCATGACATCGAAAAACACAAAGTTGCCGGGTCGGATTTCATCGATGCCAGCGAAATCTTCCACGAGAGTGCTGCTGGGAGTGTCTCCGACGGAGATCAGAATATCGGGGTGGCTGCTTCGCAGAACTTCCGCTGCCTGGAGCATGCGCTGGCGTGAGATGACAAAACGCTGCCGTATATCGGCAGGCCCCGCAACCTGGTAAGTGTCGCCTCCATGTGTTAGGATTCCACGCAGCTTGAGTTTCGTTGAGGAATTGACGCTGCGAACAATCGCCGCTATCGCATCCGCATCTTCGAAGGAGACCCCGCTGCGTCCGTATCCCGTATCGATTTTTATCCACACATCTACCGAGGAGTGGAGCAAGGCTTGCAATCGTGATGCAACAGCGGCTGATTCAACGAGCACTCCCAGGGAAATGCGGGCGGCGAGGGCCTCGATTTCGGCTGCTTCCCGCAGATTGACCGGAAAGGCGATCGTGATATCGTCCCAACCGTCGTCCGCAAAATACTGGGCCATGCCGACTGAGGAGACGGTGATGGCGGTCACGCCCACGTCGCGGAACCATGAAGCGACTCTGCGCGATTGATGTGTTTTGAAATGCGGGCGAAAGTTCAATCCCCGTGCAGCCGCTTTCTCACTCATACGCGAGATATTTCGCCGGCAGACGGATTCGTCCAGCAAAAGAGTTGGAGTACGGATGTCCGACAGCATCATGTCAGGTGCCCCGTTTTTTTCTATATTGGGAGCATTGTAAACAGTTGGTGTTCAGTGCCATGAATATTCTCGAGTTCGCTCTCGGTGATACGCGGCTTTCTGTCCTGCTTTCCGCATTGCTAATCATTGTGCTGGGGTGTATCGCGGGACGCCTTTTCAAGATGTTGTTGCGGGTGTTCAGCGACAAGATAACAAAAAAAACCCGCTCATCTCTCGATGACCTCATCGTGAATACGTTTGCCCAATATGTAACACCTTTGGTCACACTGCTCGCGATCAATTGGTCGGTGAGATGGATGGCCGGCGCTCTCCATGGCGACGTCACGATGCTGACGCAAGCCCTCTCCATTCTTGTTGAGATACTGTACATCACGACGGTGATGTACGTCTGCTTTTTCATTACGCGGATCGTCGATTCAGCAGTCGGGTGGTATCTGCACGAAGTGGCCACTCGCACGTTGACGCACCTCGACGACGAGCTCGCCCCGCTGGCCAACCGCGTGCTCAAGGTCCTGATCTACCTCGTCGGGATGATCATCGTTCTTGATCATTTTCATCAGAATATCAGCACCCTCGTTGTATCACTCGGCGTCGGTTCACTGGCTCTCGCGCTTGCAGCGCAGGAAACCCTTGCGAATATGATCGCGGGCTTTGTGCTCATGATTGATCGTCCTTTCCGCATCGGCGACCGCATTCGCCTTCCGGACGGCACCATCGGAATCGTACGCGAAATCGGCATTCGCTCAACACGCGTCATCGACGACTTCCAGGTGATGATCATTACGCCGAACGCCGAGATTGTAAAAAGTCAGATCATGAATTTTTCCTATCCCAACGATATCGTGCGCTTCGAGGTCCCTTTCGGCGTTGCGTACGGCACGGACCTCGAGAAAATGCGCGGCATTATACTGGAACGCGTTGGAAAGGAAATCGATATCGTTGAGCCGGAAACCTCCGAAGTCCGCATCACTGAAATGGCCGATTCGTCGATGCATGCGAAACTGTTATGCAAGATTCGCAATCCCAACAATATTCCCCGCCGCAAGAGCGACCTGCTGCTGATCATCTATAACACGCTGTACGAGCACAACATCGAAATTCCTTTCCCGCAGCGCGTGCTGCATCTCTCTCCCGAAGCCAGCGAGACGCTCGGACAGCGGAAGAGCGCTGAGGAAGGCGGAAATATATTGTGAGCAATCCATTTGAAATCATCCGCCGCGAAATCATCTACGAAGGGCGGGTGTTTACCGTTATTCGCGACGAAGTGCGCCACTCCAGCGGATACACCGCCGTACGCGAAGTGGCAAGGCATGACGGAGGCGCCGTTATTGCTGCTGTGCATGACAACGGCGACATTCTTTTGATCTGGCAGTTTCGCTACCCGGTCGCAGAGGAAATTCTCGAACTCCCTGCAGGCAAACTCGCTCCGGAAGAGGACCCTCTCGACTGTGCCCGACGCGAACTCCGCGAGGAAACCGGCTGCACGGCGGACCACTGGGAAAAGCTGACGGCGATGCTCAGCACTCCGGGATTCTGCACCGAGGTGCTGCACATTTATCTCGCGCAGGGACTGCATGACGGTAAGCAGGAACTCGAGGAAGGGGAAGAAAATCTCACGGTTTTTCGGGTTCCCATGCGCGAGGCCCTGGCAATGTGCGCCGATGGCCGCATCTGCGACGGCAAAACCATAACCGGACTTTCGCTAGCGGCGATGCGCCTCGCTGGTTCGGAAGCACTGAATATTTTGTGAGAATGAGGATTGAAGTGAAAGAATTTGAATCAACAGGAAAGGAATACAGCACCATGAAATTCGTAGCTGCACTCACGATGCTCCTGTTTATTGCGACTGCAGCCCTGCAGGCGCAGACGGACAAGAGCGCTGCCCCGACGGGCGTGCTTTCTTTTACCATGAAAAGTATAGACGGAAAAGACGTACCGCTCTCGGATTACTCCGGGAAAGTCCTTCTCATCGTCAACACCGCTTCGAAATGCGGCTATACCCCGCAGTATGCAGCTTTGGAAAAATTGTATCTCCGCTTCAAGGACAAGGGACTTCGCATCCTCGCCTTTCCGGCGAATAATTTCGGTGCGCAAGAGCCGGGCAGCAATGCGGAGATCAAGGAATTCTGCAGCACGAACTATGATGTCACTTTCGATCTGTTCGAGAAAATCAGCGTCAAGGGTGAGGAAATTCATCCGCTCTATCACTATCTGACTGCCGAAACAGAGTTTCAGGGTGACATCAAATGGAACTTCACGAAATTCCTCGTCAGCCGGAAAGGTGAGGTCGTAGCGCGCTACGAAACAAAGATCGACCCCCTTGATTCGGAAATAATTTCGAAGATCGAAGGACTGCTTGATCAGTAGGTTTCCGACGGAATGGGATTGGCCGGTACGCGGCTCGTCTGCTTTGATCAAAGGGTCGATTTTCTTAGCTTTCCCTGCTTAGAGCCATCTGCTTTCTCCCTTGCAGCTATTGAGTCACAAATCCGTACTGTATGCAATACATTGTGACATTACTTTTCGGGATCCTGGTTGGCATCCTGATCACGGTTCCACTTGGACCTACTTCGATCTACGTTGCTCAGCGAACGCTGGACGGCGATACTCGGAAGGGTCTGCTTGTTGCCATTGGCGCCGTCATCGTGGATGTTTTCTATTGCCTGGTGATTACGATGGGCTTGATCGCCCTGGTTCACCCCTACATGCAGAATGCTGTCGTGCAGATGGTCTTCTCGGTATTTCTCATCGGGTACGGCGTGAAGATGCTGTTTTTCGAGAAGAAACGCACGCGGGTGGAAGCGGGCGATGTCGACGAGGATAATGATGACGACAGCCTTCCGGTGCCGCGGACGCGCCTTTTCAAGAAGTTCCATTACAGCAACGTCCTTATCGGTATTTCCATGACCCTGGCCAATCCCACGCTGTTCTTCTCCTGGGTCGCAGTGCTGAGCTTCATAAGCGCCCACGGACTTCTGGCCGACAGTACGATGCACAAGCTTCTCTTTTCCCTTTCTGTCGGCGTGGGAAGCATGGGATGGTTCCTCTCGCTGGCTTTGTTCGTGCGCAGCCGCCGGCATACCATCTCGGATTCTTTCATTAAAATCGCTTCATCCATTACTGCCCTTGTGATCATTGGATTTGGAGTGTATTTTACCATCACGATCTTTCAGACTCTCAACGGGGCCACCTGACAGGGCAACAGCCTCCGTTTTCTTCCGACTTCGTTCACAAATGTTCCGGTATAAGACTCTCCGGCCGGAATGTTGTATAAATAAATTTCGGACCCACTACTCCGAAATGCATCTCCTACATCGATGAACAAGCTTTCCACCCTCCTGCTGTTGGCAGGCCTTGCCGTTATCACGGCGGACCTTGCCGCGCAACCGCAAAATCAGCGCATTGATAAACCCGGCAGTTCCGCCGAGGAAGTGACGATAGCCATCAATCCGCTCAACCCCGACAATATTATTGCCGGTGCGAATCTCCGTTATTTCTTCTCCTCTTTCGACGGCGGGAAAACCTGGACGCAGGGTGAATTGCCGAATGGCACCTGGGGTGATCCGGCCGTGCTCTTTGATAAGACCGGACGTGCGTATATCGCAAATCTGTTCTATGGCTGGGATGCCATCGTCTTGCGCCACAGCGATGACGGCGGATTGACCTGGTCGGAAGCCGTCAAGCTGCGCGGACCGAGTTCCGACAGTGCGAAGGCCGGGAGCCTGTTCAGCTCCAGCCTGCAGGACAAGGAATTCCTTGCGACTGACCTGACCGATGGTCCATTCAGCGGAAACATCTACGCCTCCTGGACGGACTTCACCAAATACGGAAGCCAGAATCCCAAGGATAGCAGCGTCATTGTGTTTGCGCGTTCCACGGACAGAGGCGAGAGCTTCGAGCCCTTTGTTCGCATCAGCGACAAAGGCGGCGATGCGGTAGACAGCGATGAAACAGTCGAGGGCGCCGTTCCCGCAGTTGGGCCTGACGGGCAGGTCTACGTTGCCTGGGCGGGACCTGACGGGCTGTACTTCGACCGTTCCCTCGATGGCGGCGCCACATTCGGTACCGATAAAGTGATCTCGGACATGCCGGGAGGATGGGACATCGAAATATCGGGCATTTCGCGCTCGAACGGACTTCCGATTACCGTGGCGGATATTTCTTCATCACCCAATCGCGGCACGATCTACGTCAACTGGGTAGATCAGCGCAACGGCGACCCCGATGTGTTTATCGCTAAATCCACGGATGAAGGAGTCACTTGGTCCGGACCCATCCGGGTCAATGACGATCCGGTCGGAAACGGCCGCGATCAGTTTTTCACCTGGGCAACGGTCGACCCGAAGACCGGCGATCTCTGGATTGTTTTTCATGACCGCCGCAATTACGCCACAGACTCGACCGACGTGTATCTCGCGAGATCGACCGATGGAGGGCAGACCTTCATCAACGAGCGTTTGAGCGACATGGCATTTTATCCGAGTCCCATGGTTTTTTTCGGAGATTATAACGGGATTGCCGCTTATGACGGACGCGTTCGGCCGATCTGGGTCGAGCTTGACCAGGGAGAATTGACCATACACACGGCGCTGATCGACTTAACGCCCAACCGGGTATCCGACCCACCGCAGCCGTCGCAGGGCTTCAACTTCCAGGCCTATCCAAATCCTGTGCCGTACACTTCCGGCACGACTCTGAAGCTGATGCTTAATTCTGCGTCGGATGGTATTGCAGAAATCTCCCTCTACGATATGATGGGTCGACACGTAGGTCTCGTTTCCGCGCGGCGTGTCACCGAGGGTGCACATTCTATGTCAGTCGACGTACGCGGCTGCCGCGCAGGCCTGTATATCTGCCGGGCGACGCTGCAGAGTACCGGCGGAGCGACGGAAGTCGCGTCCCGCATGGTTACGATTCTCCCTTAATGCCTCTGCGATGCGCGCAGATCGTGTTCGGAAATTCCTGGAACTGTCTTCAGGTAAACACGGCGGTACGCCGTAGTCACACATATTTCGTTTTCACTCGTTACTGATCTTTTGAGGTCCATATGCCCAGTGTATCCAGCATGACAAAAGCCGAACTCATCGAAGAGCTTACCCGCTTGCAGAAGCAGTATGAAGAATGCTCTGAAGCGAGCGATAGCAGCGGCAAGTTTGATGAGGATGAATTATTCGAGCTCATCGAAGGGACCGATGGTGACGAATTATTTCTCGTCACCGACACGGGACGTTTTGTCTATGTGAATCACGCCATGCTGCAGAGTCTTGGCTACGATGAACGCGAAATGCTCGAGATGTCGCTTCCGCGAATCGACCCGAACAACACACGCGCAACCTGGTTGGGAAGAGTTTCCCGGCTCAAGCAGACGGACGAAGCGGATGTATTCGAAACCGAGCACGTCGCCCGGAATGGCGCTCTGAAGGCCAAGGAAATCACGGCGGTTTATGTCACCTACCGCTCGCGAAATTACATACTCTGCATCGGTAAGGAAATCGACCGCGTGGAGGGGAAGCGCAGCCCGGCTTCCTCCGTGCGCACGAGGGAGCAGGTGTTTCTGCTCGCCACTTCGGACGGCGTGCTCGTGGTGGACACGCGCGGAAACATTACTGAAACGAATGCCGTTGCGGACAGGCTGCTCGGAGTATCGAAAAATGAAATCATCGGACGTTCATGTGTGGATTCCCGCTGGCGCCTTGTCGATAACGACGGATCGCCGCTCGTAATTTCGAGCCATCCGCTGATGATCGCCCTTGTGGAGGAACAGGCGCTTTCAAACCGCCGCATCAGCATGCTCGGTCCCGACGGGTCGCGCCGGATGATGATGGTCAACGCCGCTCCGATTTACGACGAATCCGGCTCCCTGACCGGCGCAATTGGCTGTATCCGGCCCTATGAAGACAGTATCGAACGGAAGGAGCAGGCGCGCCGGGACAGCAGTCTCAACGCGATGTACCGGGATGTGGTTCAGGCGTTGGTCGATGCCGGATCCGTCGATGATCTCGAGCGGCATGTCTGCGATGCGCTTGTCCGGCATGGAGATTATTCGCTGGTTTGGCGAGGAGTGACGAAAGCGAATGACGAGCGTATTCATCCTTCAGTCAGTGCCGGTTCCGCTACGGATTATCTGATGAAAATCAAGATTCGCTACGATGACAGCGAGTATGGAAACGGTCCGATCGGCCGGGCCCTGAAAACCGGTCAAGTGGTTATTGTGTCCGATCTGTCGACCGACGCCTCGTACGCACCCTGGCTCCGGCAGGCGGAGCGGATGGGCCTGCATTCGTTAGCGGCATTCCCCCTGCTCTATGATGAAAAGGAAGTGGGTGTGCTTGTCTGTTACTCGCGCGATAAGAATCACTTCGTCGGCGTGGAACTTGAGCGTCTGAAAGAAATTTCGAGGCTGCTCTCGCACGGACTTGGCGTGCGGCTCCGCATGGAGGCGGATCGTATGCTCCGCAGCGAATTCTCCTCGCAAAAACTGATGCTCGATGCCTACAACAGCCTTCTTCCGATCTCTGTCGCACGCTTTGACAGCCGGGATCCTTTCCGCTGTGAATCCGCCAACGCGCATTTTTCAGCGCTGGTCGACGAGCCCTTCCGCAGTACGGGCATCGAAAGATATTACGTGAGTGATTTCATGTACGCGTCATACCACCGCGACATATATCAGAAAATGGTGCAGGCCGTGTCGGGAACCGAAGCGATCGGAAGCGAGGATGAGGTGTTCACTGACTGGCAGGGGAAGGAAATGCACTGGAGCTGGCGGATTGTGCCCGTGACGGGACAGTCGGGCGTCGAGCAGCTGCTGTATATCGCGTACCGACTGGACGGAGCGGAATCCGACGAAGCCGTGCAGGAGGCGCCATCCACGGCCATGCCTGCCGCCGCCGCACCTGCCGCGTCAGCCGAAGCCGATGGTCCCGGCGTCATCCGTTTGACCGTGCCGCGTTTCGGCGCGCGTGCGAAAGAGGAGACGAGGCTGCTTCGCTTCATGGATGAAGCCGTGGTGAACGAAGCCAACCGCGCCGCCTGCGTTCTGTTCGCGCATAACGGCGAAGCCGCTGCCAGCACGCCGGTGGAGTTTTTCGGAGAGAATATGTCGGCTATGCTTGGAGAGATTCTCATGCTTAAAGGAGTCGGGGAAACGGTGAGTTTTTCCTCGCCGGCGACAGGCAGTGAAGCCACATGTCAGGTGTTTGCGGTGCAGGAGGATGACGCTCAGCAGCTGTTGCTGTTGTGCCGGTAAGTACGAGGGACCTCAGGCATGATTGAACCGGTGTTCGAAGACGAATTCATCACAATGCGGCCGACCGTGATTGAGGTCGATCTTGCTGCACTGCGTGAAAATGTGGACCGCGTCAGGGAATGCGTCGGTAAGGCGCGGATCATGGCGACAGTCAAGGCCAACGCTTACGGACACGGCCTGATTCGCACCGCGAAAGAATTGCTGCGCTTCGGCGTGGACGAATTGGGCGTCGCATTTCTGGAAGAAGGCATCGCGCTGCGGCGAGCCGGCATTTCAGCCCCAATACTGGTTTTGGGCGGAATAATCGGGAACCAGATCACACACTTTCTTGAATACGATCTGCAGCTCACCGCATCGAGCGTTTTTAAACTGCGCCAGATCGATGAAACGGCTGCGGCCATGGGAAAGCGCGCCCGGGTGCATCTGAAAATCGATACTGGAATGGGACGCATCGGCATCCGTCATGAAAATGCGGATCAGTTATTCGCCGCTTCAGGCGAAGCCCGCCATTGCGACCTCCGGGGTGTTTTTTCGCATTTCGCTTCATCCCATGATGCGGACCCCGCTTTCACACGCCTGCAGCTCGACCGTTTTCTCGCAGCGCTGGAGTATTTTCCGCGCAACGGTCTCGAAATGCCGGTTCGGCACATTGCGAATTCAGCCGCGGTGCTGCAGCATCCGGAATCCATTCTCGATATGGTGCGTCCGGGAATCATGCTCTATGGAGTCTATCCCGGACCGGATGTCGCGAAAACGGTGAAGCTTCATCCCGTTCTCAGCATGAAATCCCGCGTCGTGTATTTCAAGGTCGTTCTTGCCGGCGCTTCCATCGGATATGATCACACCTGGACCGCCAGTGAAAATACCCGGATGGTAACGCTTCCGGTCGGGTACGGGGATGGTTACGCGCGCAGTCTTTCCAATCGGGCGCAGGTATTGGTCAACGGAAAGAGGTATCCGATCGCTGGCCGTATTTCCATGGATCAGTGCATGGTCGACATCGGCAGCGATTCTGCTTACACGGGAGATGAGGCCGTGCTGATTGGGGAACAGGGGAATGAACGCATATCTGTTGAGGAATTGGCTGAGTACAGCGATACGATCCCCTACGAGATTCTTACCATGTTGAATACCAGGGTCCCTAGAAAATATATCGGCGCTGCAGTCTGAATCGGGTATTGTGAAGAGCTGTGAAATCCCGTATTATGCAAAAACCCTGCATCGGATAATTTCATCCGGTGATCGCCTCCGGATGATGCAGGAGAGTGTGGTATTGAATTCGGCTATACAGGAGTGTCAATGGAAGTGGTCCATGTGCTGCTGCTGGAAGATCATGAAGGGGAGGCACGCCTCAATCAGCGACTGCTTGAGCGGTCATATTCTACAGAATTTCAATTCGAAAGCTTCCGGTTTTTAAAGGACGCTATCGAAGTGGTGAAACAGCGCAAGTTTGATGTCGTGCTTTTGGATCTGAATGTTTTGGATTCGAAAGGGTTAGACACTTTCCTTGCTCTGCAGGCCGCTGCACCTCAACTTCCGGTAGTGATCGTATCCGCCGTCGCTGATGACCGGGTTGCCCAAACCGCCATACATCAAGGTGCGCAGGATTACCTCGTCAAGGGGAGCATCACCAGCGAGATCCTGACCCGCGTTGTTCTTTTTGCAATTGCAAGAAAACAGGCGTTGAGCGACGAAGGGCGAATCATTTTCCAGCCTGCCTTTGAAGCGCTTCCGCTCTGTGCCGCTTTCGCGCTCGACGAAGAAGGCAATATCACTCACGCTGCCTCGCAGCTCGCACAGCTGTTCGAACTCCCTGACCCGCATGCTTCGCTCTATCGCCCACTGGTTTCTTTCGTAGCTGAGGAAGATCGTCCACGTCTGCTTGATTCGCTGAAGCGCGTTCGGCGCAACGAGTCGGCCGAGTCGCTGCTCGTGCATACCGCATCGTCACGTCAACCGGCTGCACGCGTGCTGGTCAGTCTCTCCCGCGCGGCTGTCGCCAGTGGCGCGGGAAAGATACAGGGCACGGTTGTGCCGGCTCCTCCGGGAATGGACACGAGCAGCGAAGGAGCACAGCTGGAGGCTCGTTATCGCACTCTGGTTGAGCACAGCCAGGATGGTGTATTTGTTGTTTCCAACGGGAAAATTATTTCCGCCAATCGTGCGTTTTGCGAACTTCTGGGCTTTCACATCGATGAAGTGTATGGAAAAGGCGTAGCCGATCTAATCGCCCCTGAAGATTACCCCTTCGTGCTTGACAATTATCAGAGACGGATTGCAGGCGAGGAGGTAGAAGAGGTGTACGAATGCATGGCCCTCCATAGCAATGGTTCGCGGCTGCGTGTGCAGTTGAGTGTGGGACGCATTTCACTCGGCGACGGCTTCGGAGTAATGGGAACCCTGAAAGATGTGACAGAGCGTTATCGGCTTTCTTATCTGGCCCGTTTGCAGCAGCGCCTGGCCATCGATCTCGCGCATGCGAAGGATAGGGAGGAGATTTACGAATATGTTCTGCAGTCTGTATTGCGGATTGAAAGAATTGACGTTGCTGCCATCTATATCCAGGATATTAAAACCGGGCATTTCCAGCAGTCGGCCTGGCGTGGTCTGCGAGGGCCATTCCCGGCAGCCGAAGCACAGGCAGCTTTCGATCAGATGCACGATCGGCTGGTGCGGGAAACCGCCTCTCTGTTTCTGAATGAAAAAGAGCTCTCGACTGATCGCTTCGGGAGTCTGCTGCTGCCTTCCGGGATCCGGGCATTCGGACTTGTTCCTGTCATGCACGGCGGAATGAGCATTGCCGCGATCGATGTGGGCACGCTGACAGCGGAGTCTTTCGATGAGCCGATCCAGCACACGCTTGAGTCGATCGCTTCATTCCTCGGCGGAGTACTGGCGCGCGTGCTGGCTGAAGAGTCAAGAATGGAAAGTGAGATCCTGTATCGCGCCGTTGTTGAAAAGAGCCATGATGCCATCATCATCTATTGTGAGTCAGGGCTGGTTTTCGCAAATCAAAGGGCCAGCGATATTACCGGATATGCAAGGGAAGAAATGACGGCGATGAATCCCTGGGCGATTGTTCATCCGGAAGATCGTGCGCGCGTTCAATCCTTCGCAGCTTCGCGTTCGACCGGGAATACTGAACCAATTGTTTACGAAGCGAGAATTCTGGCCAAGGACGGCACTATCAGAATCGGCGAATTCGCCGGCACCGTGATCCGCTATGGAGGAGTTCCTGCGTCGCTTGTCACAGTTCGCGATCTGACCTCCAGAAAAACGCAGGAGGAAGAACTCAAACGAAGCGATGCACTGATCCGTGCGGCAGGATTTGCCGCAACGAAGTTTTTGCGGGCAGCCGATTGGGAAGATTCCATTATGGAAGTGCTGGAGCGCTTCGGCTCTGCATCGAACGTTTGCCGCGTGGTCATTTTCGAAAACGTAGACGAGGAGCATGCCTCTCGCGTCATGCGCCAACGAGCCGTTTGGGTGCGTCCCGAGATGCGCGACAGTATGATCGAACGAGTTCCGGACGGCCATTCTTTCGACGATGAACCGTTTCATCGCTGGGCCGCCGAACTTTCCGCCGGCAACCCGGTTTCCGGCATCATTGACAATCTTCCCAATGAAGAGCAGGTATTTCTGGCGCGTCAGAACGTACGTTCTCTTGCGGTTCTTCCCGTGTTTTGCGGAGACAAGTGGTGGGGCATCATTCGTTTCGACGAATGCAGGGTGAGGCGCACCTGGCTGCGCTCGGAGCTTGAAGCGATGGGTGTCAGCGCGGAAACGCTGGGTGCCGCCATTCGCCGCAAGCAGGCGGAGCAGGAACTGGTCACTTCCCGCGAAGTAGCGCTGCAGGCCGATGCCATCAAAAAATCGTTTATCGCGAATATTTCGCATGAAGTTCGTACGCCGGTGAACATCGTTCTCGGCTACCTGGCGCTTGTTGCGGAAATGATTGCAGCGGACGTTGGCGAGGAAATCAACGAATACGTCGAAGCTATCAACGACGCCAGCTTGCGTCTCGTTCGCACGGTGGATTCCGTGCTGAACATCTCCAGGTTCCAGACCGGCGACATTTCAATCGCATCGGAGCCGCTCCGGCTCGACAAGCTGCTTTGGGATTGCGGAGAGCGATTCCGCCGGCAGGCTGAGGAGAAAGGGCTGATCCTTACTTTCCATAACGAGTGCGAAAGGATTGAAATCCTGGGAGATCAACATTTTCTGGTGGAGTCCATCGAACATCTCATCGACAATGCCATAAAATTCACGGCAAAGGGTGAGATTTCTCTCGACTTGTCGCTCGGCAGCGATCAGGAGCCCGTCATCCATATCAAGGATACCGGAATTGGTGTTTCGGAGGAATTCCTTGAAAAGGTATTTGAGCCATATCTTCAGGAAGACATCGGGTATGACCGCATGTACGAAGGAATTGGTCTCGGACTGACGCTGGTCAAACTCTATCTTGAAGCCCATGGCGCCACTATCCATATCGAGAGTATTAAAGGCGATGGAACCCTCATTGAGGTGGTTTTTCCATCCACAATCAAAATAAATTCCGCCCCTGCGGTCGAATTTTAGGTAGTAAAATCGTATGTTGATATTGTTCAGACTACCCTGAACCCATTTGTTATCGGAGAATTTTCATGTCTGACGTAAAGAAATGCATTCTCGTAGTTGAAGACGACGAACAAAGCCAGAAGTACATGCGAATTCTGCTTTCTCGCGAGTTCGAAGTCTTTATCGCAGCCGGAAGTTCGCAGGCTTGGGAAGTCCTGGAATCCGAAAACGTCGCATTGATTCTCATGGATCTGTCCTTGCGCGATGGAGAAGACGGATTGAAAATCACGCGGAGAATTCGTGAGACAGCTCCGAATCCCGATGTACCCATCATCGCCCTGACCGCGCACGCCTTCCCTGAAGATCGCAAGCGCAGTCTTGAAGCTGGCTGCAACGACTACGTCTCGAAGCCTTTTCAGTGGGTACACTTGAAGAGTGTTATCGACAAATTCCTTTGATTTGAGCCTATTTAGGGCCTTTTCCAGCCGATAATCTTAAATCCGTTTGTCACGAACCGACCACGGTCGCACGTTCCAGTCCGGAACGAGCGGCCGTTTTGCATATATTTCGCCGGTTCGTCGTCCGGCCCCGCTCATTATTTAGCCCTTCAATTCCCTACCTTCCCTCCCCGACACCTCCCTTCGCCCATACATTCCCTACAATTTCGTAAGCCTCTGTTAATCGCTTTGTAATCTGAAATTAGGGCTGTGTTAATGTTGACCCCCTAGATTGCAAGTAGATTCTTTCCGAAAGAGTCGACAAAAAGATTCAGAACTCTAACCCTCTCACTCTCTGTTACATTTTCAAAGGTAGGTTGTCATGAAAAAATTAGCTCTCCTCCTCGTCTGTTTCCTGATGGCATCAGGGACATCGTTTTCGCAAACATACGGTTCTGTGTCCCCAACCTTCACAATTCAGGCAAATGTCCAAAGCGCTCTCACCGTTGCGGAGCTAACACCACTGGAGTTCGGCCAATTGTTCCAGGGTTACGCAAAGTATGTCGCTCCTACAGGAGTCTCTACACCTACGGTCGGTGGGATCCCCACGGGAGCTGCAACCTTTTCAATCGCCGGAGCGATCAACCGTGAGGTGAGTATTACATTTACCAATCATACTTCAATCAGCGATGGTTCCACTTCAATTCCCATTTCCTATGGCAGTGATGATGCTCGCGCGCAGGCTGGTACATCTGCAACACCTCCGACATCCGGATGGAATCCCACCACGCTAGGGGGCACTGTCACTCTCGATGGAAGTGGAGATGCCAGAGTGTTTCTTGGTGGTACAGCTACAACCACAACTGCTAATGCTGCAGGAGCCTACAGTGCAACTGGCACTATTACCGTAGGGTATACCGGAGTCTGAGGCTGCTAGCAGGGCTGTCCCTGTTTTGAATCCCATTAGGATACTTGTCATGGCTGGCCTGTGTGATCACAGGCCAGCCTTTTTTTCATCCTTATTTGTCCGTATTTTTTACTACCAAATTCCAGTCCCGAGGTTCAGTGAAATCATGATATCCCGAACACTTTTTGCTTTTCTTTGCTGCGCGATCGTGTTTTTGTCGACGATCTCGCTTCACGCAGATATCCGCGTATCACCAACTGAGATTTATCTTGACAGTAGAAAATCTTCAAGTGTTGTTACCGTAACGTCAGATGCGAAATATCCGGTAAATGTCCGCATGGAACTGGTTTTCGGTTATCCGCATTCCGACTCACTCGGAACGGTCAGCATCTATCTTGATGAGACTGGTGCTCAGCATGACGAATCCTGTGTTCCATTTATCCGATTGCATCCCAATCGATTCATGCTGCTGCCCGGTCAGTCTAGGGCCATTCGTTTCATCGTAAATCTGCCTTCAACAATGCCGGAACGGGAGTATTGGTCCAGGCTGGTCATTACTTCAGAAAAACGCATGGAAGATATTGATTCAGATTCCCCTGAAGCAAAGATTAACGCGTCACAGACTTTTTCCATCCGCACAATCATTCCAATCATCTACCGTAAAGGAGATGTAGCTGCAGATATCAAACTGTTGAATTTTTCCGCCGTCCGTTTGAAGGACAAAGTGCAGCTGTTTGTGGATATGCAACCGATGGGCAACGCTGCATACGTTGGGAACCTTATACTTGATATTCAGGATACTAAGGGCAAGCTGATCTACAGCGGGAAACATGAAATCGCAGTGTATGACATGTACCGAAGGCGCTTTGATATTCCCGGTACGACGCTCGCGCCAGGTCGATACAAGGCCCGCATTCGCTTTAATACAGATAGGGCGGATATCAGGGAATTTGTGCTCCCGGTTCTCCCGAAGGAATTCACTGTCGAGTTCATCATGCCATGACATGATACGCCAACGGTTCATCATAGGGATTGTTACCCTCTTCTTTGTGTTGCCCGCAACGGCGCAGCAGAATTTTGCATATATCGGCCGTCCATTGACAGGAATCTCGGGTGGAAACACTGAATCGGGATCCTCGCCTGCGCCCGAGATTGTTGTCCGTGTTACTCTCCAAGGTGCGGGAGTCATTGATCTGATCACATACATGCGGGACACGACTCTTTATCTTCCGGTGATTGCGGTTTTCAACTATTTGCAAGTCCAGATGGATAACGACATTGATCCAGCAACGATTTCCGGGGTATTGTACAATATACGTACGCCATACCATATTGATGTTGCAAATCATATTATACAATTCGGGGAACAGCGTTTTACTTTGAATGAAAGCGACTTCATTCTGGGAGTTGCAGATTGCTTTCTGTCCACCTCGACACTGCATCGCATATTCGGCATTTCAGCGATGTACAATGAGGAGCAATTGTTGGTCACAATTTATTCTGACCGCCCGTTTCCGGTCCAACTGGAAAAAGAACGGGAAATGCGACGGCTGGAGCTTCGCAAAGGACGGAACGGAGAAACACTCTTGGATTTGATTCTGTCGAGACAGCGGCATGTATTTGCTGGCGGGATGATGGACTGGAATGCCGGGTATTCATTGAGTGATAAAGGGGACGAGCAGAAATCGGTATCGATTCGACTCGGAACTGAGGTCCTCGGTGGAGATTTGACCACGGCGTTCAGCGCTCAGAGCGATCGTCCGGTGCAATGGTCGACCTTGCCTTGGCATTGGCGCTATACTGCCGATGAAGCGCCGCTGTTGCGGCAGGTTAATGCAGGTTGGATGACAACTGCTATCGGTCGACAATATAGCATGCGAGGAATCTCGGTCAGCAACTCCTGGTTTATCTCTCGAACTGAATATGGGATGGATGATATTGGAGGCGTGACAGATCCGGGTTCTGATGTTGAACTGTATAGAGGCGGACGTCTGTATGATATCATAGTCGCAGATTCATCAGGCAACTATCAGTTTGACGTACCATTGCGTTTCGGTGCAAATCAGTTTGAAATTCGAAAGTATCCGAAGAATGGCGGCATGGAAACAGGTTCTGTTCGCATAGATATTCCCGCTGGTTTTCTTCCAGCCGGTGAATTTGAATATCAAGTGAGTGGTGGAATATTCCAGCCCTGGAGGGATGCGTACGTCGCTGAGTCGGTTGCAAGATATGGTGCGGGAAAAAGTGCCAATTTTGGTGGTGGTATGCAGTACTTTGCTGGCATTCCTGGAGAAGGATTTTTCCCGTTCGCATTATTTGAGTCCAGGTTAGCAAATGGAGTTTTTTTCTCGGCGGCTCATCATGAAGGTATCATGTCCACTGCGAGAATATCACTGACGACACCGGACAATATCCGAGGGGAACTGAATTATTACAATTTCGCCTCACATCCATTTTTCAATTCATCACACACTCTCAATGAGGCCAGAGCGAGTGTTGCTTTTCCAATGTACTTTCTTCCCTTGAGGTCGGCGATATCATTCTACGCCAGAAGGCAGGAATACTTGTGGGGTTCTACTCTGACTGTCAATTCGAGTTTGAGTGCAGGAATTGGGACTCTCAATGCAATGTTGAACTCATTTTTTACTGTGACCAGTATTGCTGACGGTCGCAAATCACAATTGGCGGAAAGTAGTATTCAGGTGAGCAGTCCGATTTCACGCTATCTCTTTTTGTTGGGGAGTTTAGGCTATGACTATCAGAACCAAAGCTTCACCTACGCGAGAGTTAATATATCCCTACAGCTAAGTCAAGTATGGAAATTGAATGCGTGGTGGGCACAAAACTTCAGACTAAAAAGCTCTCAGCTGCAGATTGATCTTGACATAATTCTCCCATTTACAAGAACACGAAGCAGCGGGAGCTACTACAATGACGGATGGCAATTGGTTCAGCGCGCCTCCGGTGGAGTCGCCTGGGATCAAGGTACAAATGATATGCTGTTCTCCGACAGATCCTGGGTGGGTCGATCCGCAGTGAGCATTCTTCCTTACTTTGACACCAATACTAACTCGGAATTGGACGAGGGTGAAAGGGTCCTCGAAATGCCGGTGCAAACAAGTATCGCTCGCGCGAGGCAATGGCCATCTGAAAATGAAGTGACGCGTTTTGTAGAAATGGAGCAATACGCAAATTATGAGATGCACGTTGATGCCGGGAGCTTTGCCGATCCGCTGCTCGTGCCGCGATATAAAGATATATCGCTCACTACCGATCCGAATCAGTTTAAGGCGGTGTATCTGCCGGTGTTTGCGGGGGGAGAAATTGCGGGAGAAATTCGAAAGGTGTCGGGAATGGACACGCTTTCCGAAGGAAGCATCCGCGTATGGTTCAGGGATCCCGCAGCGAAGCAGCCGGAAGCATCGGCGTATTCTTTCTCGGATGGGACGTATTCGCATTTTGGGCTGCATCCGGGAAGCTGGGTGGTGACGCCTGATAGTACGCAGCTGCGGCGTCGGGGACTGATAGCAGAACCGAAGGAAAAACGGGTGACGCTGCGCGGAATTGAGAACGGAGATTTTCTGACGGGAGTCGATTTCCTGCTCTATCCGAGCGGTGAGGTGATCGAAGGACCGGAAGTGAAAATCGATACGCTGCCGACCATCGCTGTCATCGAGTCGGATAAACCGATTGCGCCGCCGTTCCCAGTGGATACGACCGGCATACGTCCGTTGCCCCCGATAGTCGATACGACAGTGTCGCCGCCGATCGCTGCAGCGGATACGATTGTGAAGCCCCCGATAGCTGCTGCAGATACAGTGCGTCCGCCTGTCGCGGCGTTTGTTCCTGTACAATTGGGCGTGACAGAGCATCTCGAAATCAATCTGGCTCGAGCAGGTCTCGACAGCAGTACGCTGGCGTATCTCGATCGCCTGGTCGAAACCGCGAAAACTGCGGATAGCTACTCGATTACGCTTGAAGGACATTCCGACAACTTCGGCAGCTTCACTGAGAATCAGCAGCACTCCCAGGAAAGAGCGCAGCGGGTTCTCGAGTACTTGCTGAAGAAGGGAATCCCACGCAGCCGTATTCAGTCGGAATCGTTCGGTTCGAGACAACCGCTTGCACCGAATACAAGCGCAGCGGGACGCCGACGCAACAACCGTGCAGACATCACTCTGCGAGGAAGCATACCGGTCACGCCGCCTCAGCCGCGTCCGACTCCCGAATTGCGCCCGTCTCCCACTCCACAGTCAGAAGCTGTTCCTGACTCCACGGTTTTCAGTCCGCCTGCGGTTCCTGCGGACAAGCCTGAAAACGTGAAGTCCGCATTTACGCTGCTGATCGATGTTGCGCAGACTGGATTGACAGCCGAAAGCCGCAGTGCTCTGGACAAGGTCGTCGAGAGTGTGAAGGGTCTGCGCCAGTATATAGTGCAGGTGGAAGGTCATGCAGATAACTTCGGCAGCTTTACCGAGAGTCAGCAGAGATCCGAAGAACGGGCGAAACGCGCCGCCGACTATCTCGTCAGCCGCGGTGTTCCGAGAGCTCGGCTTCAGATTCAGGCCTTCGGTTCCCGGCGTCCCGCAGCGTCGAACCGAACCCCCGAAGGAAGGCGGCTGAATAATCGTGCGGAAATCCGTGTGCTGAGTCAGTAATTTGGAGCATATTTGATGATCGAAATAAAGCAAGCCCCTTTACATTCTGACAGGATGCTGCGATGAAGCATATGGGTTCCCTCATTGTCCTGCTGAGCGGACTGGCAGTAACATTGGCCGCATGGCTGCTGCTGGGCGCTTTGACTGAGGAGGCTAGCGAATCCCGTTTTGTGCAGGAGTGCAGTCTCCTGAACAACCGCATGCAGACACAGCTCGATCAGCAGACGCTCATGCTGCGGGGACTCGAGACAGCACTCGCATCCTATGTCGATATTGTGCGCGATGTGTTCGAAATCACTGCCTCAGTCCCGGGGAATTCGCAGCCGGGTATCAAATCCATTGGCTATGCCTCGTTCGTGCTGCAGAAGGAACTCACTTCTTACGTGGACTATGTCCGCCGCTCAGCATATCCTGGATTCTACGTCCATCCGAAAGGATTGCGGGAATCGTATCTTCCGATTGAATATGAGGTTTTACGGAACGAAAGCGGTTCGCTCCTCGGACTCGATCTTCTCACAATCCTGCCGATCGAAAAGGCGATGGATACGACACAAACGATTCATGTCGTAGACCTTGCAGTCGACAGCGCGGAGAATGCCTCCCCGCACAATACGATGCTGAGTCTTTCTGTGCGTTCGCAGCCCGCGCCAATTGGTTCACGGGGTACGTGCTTCGTCATCCTTGATCCCCGGGCGCTGCTTGCGTCGGCGCTGATGTATTCGTATGATTCAAGCAGAATCGCGTTTGCCGTGACAAACAGCGGAACAGACCATAGAGTCATGTTCTCGCCGGCGTCGATGTCTGAAAGCACGATGGTGCATTATGACTCGTTATCAATTGGCGATGCTGTCTGGCAGGTCGAGTACCGGGCCAGGTCATCAGTTTTTCAGTCAGAAAATCAGGATTTACCATCGTTTTTACTTATTGTTGGTATTATTTTCACTACTATAATCTTTATCTTGATTCGTATCGTTGAGAAACGGTTCTTCAGCCGTTCAAAGTGAATCAGTGATTCCCACGTCAATAATAATTCTGAAATATTCTCCTTTCCACGTTTTACTCAATGGATAATCTGGCATGACCGTCACCAAACACCCTAACACGATTGTGATCGTCGAAGATATCGGCTCGATCACTAAACTGCTCTCCATCATTTTGCGGAAAGCCGGTTATGAAGCGGTTGCGTTTGATACCGGCGAGGCCGCTTGCGAGTGGTTCAGAGAAAATGAACCACTCCTGGTCCTCTGCGACATCATGCTTCCCGGGATGCATGGGGAGGAAGTTCTCTCCTTCATCCGGACGCTCCCTCACGGCAAGGAACTGCGCGTACTTGCTGTAACAGCGCTTGCCAACCCCGGAGATCGTGACCGCCTGCTCAAGCATGGGTTCTCGGATCATATCGCAAAACCGATCAACCCGAGTACATTCATAACCCAGATAAAGGAATTTATAGCAACGTGAACACAGCAACGGCGAAACTGGATACACCTCCAAGAGCGCCCGGTCTGCTCCGCCGCTCCTGGCCGGCTTTCTTTGTGCTTCTTGTAACGCTCGGTTTAACACTGCTCGCCACGCGCCTCGCGCAGGATCAGGTTGCGACAAAAATCGATGCTCTCACCGAGGCACGTTCAGGCGAGATCATGATGAAGCTGTCCATTGCAGTGGATCAGCAGACGGATGTGATGCGGAGCCTCCAGGGGCTGTATGCGATGAACATCCAGGTTGTGCGCGATGTGTTCGAGCTTTTTGCGACTGTCCCGGCGGATTTGCACCCCAGCGTTAAATGCATCGCCTTCGCACCGCGCGTCCGTGAGACCGATCTGACGGCATACCAGCTCTACGCGCGGAATCAAGGACTCTCTTATATGCAGTTCGCTGTGCATCCCATTGGGCCGCGTCCTGAATTTTTCCCTCTCGAATATCTCGTCCCCTTTACTCCCAACAGTTCAAAGCTGGGATTTGATCTTGCTTCCGAAGGACCACGGGCTGCGGCAATCAGCATCGCGGCGCAGACAGGAGAAATCACCGCCACAGCAGTTCTTCGCAGCTCCGGTGAGAGTGAACCCACTTTCCAGCTGATCGCTCCGCTGTATGAAGGGACCTCGTCGCTTCCGGCTCCGGAAGACCGCGCGGCGGCATTCACCGGTGTATGTACGGTGGAGCTGTTCGTGCGTCAGTTTATTGCGGATGCAATTGCCCGCGACGCCGATTCCTCAATGGTTTCCGTCACTGTGTATGACGGGCTTATCCCATCCGAGTCAACGCTCCTCTTTGCCGAAACGAAATCGGAGTCAGCGTTCAGGACACGGACCATGAACCTGAAATTCGCAGGGCATGATTGGACTGTGGAAGTTCATTCAGGTGAAGGACTCGCCTCCGCCGTGAATACTTCGCTGCCGATCTATGTGCTCATCACCGGTGCGCTTATAAGCTTACTCCTGTTCGGATTTGTTCTTTCACTCAGCAACAGCAGGCAGCGGGCTCTTTTCCTCGCGGAGAAGATGACGCGCTCACTTCGCCGCATCGTCGGTTCGTCGAGCGATATCATCGGTTCCATGGACCTTGAAGGAAATTGGAAAAACACGAATGAGGCTTCGCTCGCAATTCTGCACTATAGCCGCGAGGAACTCATCGGAAAATCGCACGATGATTTTGTCCTGCATGCGGATCGTGCGCATGTGGCTGAAGTTCTCCATACTGCCCCCGATGAAACTTCGATCACGCTCGAAGCACGCTACAGGACAAAGGAGGGTGACGTCCGCTGGATCAGCTGGAGCATCACCCGTTCAGCGACAGACGGAGAGATTTACTGCATCGGGAGAGACGTCACTGAACGGATGATTGCGGAAAAGGCGATTGAAGCGAAAAGCAAACAGCTGCTGATTGCAGGAATTATCACTGATCGCGAGAACAAAAGGAAAGAACAGTCGATACGCGATCAGAACATTCAGTTCCGCATGCAGCTTACAACTGTCATGGGATTCCTTCAGCTCATTCTTTCTCAGGACGATTTCACCCAGGATGAAATTCTTGATTACGTCAAGGAGGCGAACGTCGGCGCGGAAGGTCTGCTAGATGATATCGTGCGAATGACCTCGGTCGAACTGCGCCGAATAGAGGATGTGTCTTTCAACCTCCAGCAGAAAAATGCCGGCGAACTGCTTCACATCATCAGTGACCGAATCAAGGTGAAGATGCCGGATGCGTCGGTGAATGTCGAAGACGTTCCAGACAGACTCGCTGAAACGCAGTGTACGATGGATGTTGAAAAAGTGGAATATGCCGTTGATCAGATTGTCGACGTACTGCTGCCGTTCGGAGAACCGCAGACTCACCTGAAGACCCGGGTTTTCGGGGGCGAAGGGACTCTGATTGCGGAATTGCATTTCCAGTCCGCAAATGCCCTGGAGCCGAAAGTGATTTCTGGTATCGGTACTCATAGCGGAGATATTCGTGAATATGAGAACGAGGCAGATTTTTCCCGCGCATTGATGCATTCATATCTCGATGTGATGGACGCGAAAATAGAAATTGAAAAAACTGACCCGACTCCGGGTGCTGTCATCCGCTTCGTTTTCCCGCTCTAAGTTTTCCAGAGATTCTCGAAACTAAAACAGGCTGCCAATCGGCAGCCTGTTTTGTATGGATCGCAGGGAATATCAGTTCTCGTTAATCATCCAATGGATCAACGTGTGAGCAAAACACGGTGCGTGCTGACGGCGAGCGCTGTGTGCATCACACAGAAGTAGACACCCGCCGGGAGCAACGCCATATCCAGAGGCAGAACGTGCGTTCCGGCTGTGAACTGCGTTCCATCGGCAAGAGTCGCGATCCGCCTTCCCATGCTGTCAAACACTTCGAGCCGCACAGGCATGTCATTCGGGATGCGGAATGTAATCAAACCCTGCTGATGCATCGGCTGAGGATAACTTTGCAGGAGGTATTGCTCTTCCTCGATTTTTCTTGTCAGACGCAGTGTCCAGGAAAATGAATACGTGCCGTCGGCGTCGAGCTGCTTCAGACGGTATTGCAGCACCTCAGCCATCGCCTCGGAGCCGGACAAGGTCTCAGCAAACTGGTAATCGCGCGGCGAGCTGGTCGTACCGTTCCCATCGACAAAGCCAGCGACGTCCCAATGAATGCCGTCGATCGAACGCTGGACCTCGAATCCGAGATTGAAAAGTTCGGTTGCGGTCGACCAGGAAAGATTCACTTCGGATCCGCTGCGCTTGCCGCCGAATGTGAGCAGTTCGACAGGCAGCGGCGTGGCCATGGAAACAAAATATTTCGAAATGGTTGTGAATGCAGCGAGAGCGCTATAGGGCCCGGAACCTGAGACAAACGCGCTTTCTTCCGTCCATGTCGTTGTGTAATAATTGATGACAACCGATCCCCATGGATCGAATGAAGCGCCCTGCTCGGCAGTATTCCACTGGAACATCAGTGCAGCATTGCTCCCGCCAGCTGTGCCTTCTTCGATATTCCATTGGCGGTTGACAACGACGTCCGTAAACATCGGGGGATTATCAATGGATGGCTGCACACGCACTGCGAATGCGTCGGCGGTTCCGGAGTTGCTGATCGTGACTGGATTAAACGTAGTATCCGATGTGATGGCATCAATGGTGCCGATCGGGAAAAAGACCTGCGAGGTCGAAATACCATCGCGCCGCAGCGCACCGTTTCCATTCGTGACGATAAATCGCGTGAGGTCCTCGCCAGCGATACTTGCCGTGCTGCCTAAACTCAGGTTGTAGTCGCCGAGCAGTAGATGTCCAGCCTCAAGCGTCAAAGCTCCGGAAAGCGAATGAGCCGCGCCAAGTGAAAGAGTTTTGCGGTTGGAAACGACCAGGTTTGTGGGTCCGAAGGTCGATTGATATTCCTCGCCGGTTGTCTGTGCAGTTTGCCGCGATGGAATGCTGTCGCTGGCCAGCGCATACTTCAAAGTCGCGCCGAAAGAATAGACCAAAGTATGAGCCGCACTGGAGATGGTGGTTCCGCTTGTGAGAATAAGGCTGTCGGCAACCGCAATATCAGCCGTCAGCGATTTGCTGCCGGTGCCTGTCAGCAGCAAAGTGGAATAACTGTTGATGTTGTGGTCCGCACCGGGAATGTCCTGATTGTCGCCATAGAGCTCAACGCGGCTGCCCGATTGAAATGTATTGCTGGCAAATCTGGCGATACCGCTGCTGAGATGCAGAGGGAAATTGTTTAGTCCCGCCGCGCGAATTGCTGCGCCGGAGGAAAGTGTGAGGGACCCCAGTTCCAATTGCTCCGGAAAAAACGTCACTTCGCGATAGTCGAGGACGCCGGAAGAGATCGAGAAATTCGCATCCGCAGCAATGCGCAGGAGGGAGGCGGGGCCGCTCGCTTCCGCGACAAACACCGTGTCCGCGATCCCGGATTTCTCGAGAAGCAGGTTGCGGATATCAGGGAACTGTCCGCTGTTGTTGGGCTCGAGCATGGAATTTCCGCTTCCGAAGAAACGCAGCGTGCCGCTGCTTCCCCAGACGATGCGTCCGGCTCGCGTCGGCATCGTTCCAACTTCATTTCCCCGCTGATAGAGATTCCGCTGCACATTGATTGTGGTATTGGCCGCATCTACGGAAACCAGCGAATCGATGAAGAGATCGCCGTACGTGGTTATGCTGCCGAGGACGCCCTTGCCTACGGGAGGAACAGCGCTGCCGCCTTCGGCGGAAATCAGCAGATTATAATATTCCGTACCGGTGATCTGCTGCGAATCGGGACTGCTGTATGCGATCGTAGACGTGCCGTAGTCGAGCCAGCCGCCTGCGAGAATAAACGGTTCGAATCCTTTCAAATCGACTCGATAATTGGAAAGCGCAAGCTGGGCGCCCGTGGCAAGCGTGAGCGCATTGCCGACCGTGATATCGCCGAGCAGAGTGCGCAGCTGCACTCCGCTGCCGGAGCTGGTCTTCAGATCGTAATACGAGATCGTGGGAATATCCTGCGGAGCATCCGCCGCAAAATGCACCATGCCTATTTCCGGATCCCAGCGTCCGGCAATAAATAACGCGGTAGGAGCTGCTTTCAATGTGAGCTGAGCACTGCCGGCGGAACAGGTGCTGCCGACGGAAATTGAGAAGAGTCCGGTGCATTCGATGTCCTGCAGCAGCGCATAGCTGGCGTTGAGCGTCAGGTCGGCAAACGTGGTGGGGGCGTTGCCTGCGATACCGAATACCGTGTCGGCACGTCCGAACAGCGAAACAGGAACAAAGGTTGAGGGAATGAATGAACCGTCGTTTGTCCATCCGCCGTAAATTGAAAGCGGAGCGGAAGATCCGGAATTCGAAAGCACGCCCGGGGAGTCGATAAACAAGCCCGCACAGGAAGCGCTGCTGGCCAGTGTGACAAAGTGGCGCACGATCACGCTGTCGGAGGAAAGCGGGACGCGGCCGATATCCCATGTATCGCTGTTCTGCCAGCTGCCGTCGGCATTACTGATCACGAGGAAAGGGAATTCATCCTTTCCAGTGTAGGACATCAGCAAAGTCGTCAGTCCGGTGAAGTTCACCTGGTTGTTGACGGAATCGGCTCGGCCGAAATAGCTCCAGCTGCTGCCACCCCAGGCAGCGGAGGAAATGCGGCGCTCGACGCCGATAATATCGCTGTTCGTGTATGTGGCAGCGACCGCCGCAGTCGCATTCGTGATGCCGCTGCTCGATGTTTGCCAATAGCGCTTGAGATAGTTCGAAGGATCTGTATGCGAGGGGTGGCGTGAATTTTTAACTGACGCATCGACATAGGCGCCAGCCGCGTAGCTGCCTCCTGCGAGCGTCGCGGTCAGCGGTGAATACTCTGCAGTTCCCGTTTTATCCCCGAGCGGAAATGTGAACGAACCATCCGCCGACCAGAAGCGGCGTACAACCCCTGTTCCATCCGTCGCTATCATGCTCGCAGCTGAAGGCGATCCGCCTACGATCATTGCTCCTTGCAGATTGACTATCTGGTCGGCGATATCGATAATTCCATTGTGGAAATCCAGATTTGAATACACATCGAGAGTGCCGGCGAGAATCGCGCCGCCGCTTTTATTTATCCTCAGCGAACCTAGCGTGAGCGCGGGGAGCGTGGCGCTCACTGTCCCGCCGAGCACCATATTCGAGCTGTTCCCGCCAAGAAGCGTACCGGCAGTCTGTGAAATCGCACCGTTGAGTATGAGCGTATCGCTTCCGATGGAAAGTGTTCCGCGTGTCAGCGTCAGCATTGTTTCCACCTGCACAGTGCCGCCGAGCGAAACTGTCGCGGCGCGATCGGCGACAAGGTTGCCGACTGTGATTGGGGGACATGTGATAGCCGAAGAAGATCCTGCAAATACGAGTGTCGAGGTTGAATCGCCCGCCAGTGAACCGCCGGCTTGCGAAAGCGTGCCGTTCACCGTTAGCGTGTTCGACATGATTTTGAATGCACCGCTGTTGAGCAGAATCGGAGCGTCAACGGAAAGATCTCTTGCGAGCCTGACGTCCGGAGCATCGATGAGCAGACCAGTGAGATTTGAGGGAAGGGTGATCGTCCCTGTCCCGCGTATCTTCTGCACGACGCTGCCCCCGAAGCGCAATGTGTGCCGAACGCCGGAACTAGTGGAATACTGCAGCGAACCATCGACGATGAGATCCCCAAAAATATTCAGGCTTCCGCTGCCGGAACTGTTGGATGAAAATTGCAGCGTACTACCGCTTACGATATTGAGTGTGTCGATGATCGCAGTGCCGGAAAACGATTCCGAGACCGAATAGTTAGTATTATTTGAGATTTCGACATTCGCATAGCTGCGCCCGCTCAGCTCGAAAGTACGCGTCACATTGCTTTGCTGGGCGTAGGTGCTGCCCGTCTCGAATACGACTTTGCTGTTTGGAGCGGAGAGTCCGAACGGGGGGCGGGCATCTCCCTGTGTGGACCGGAACTCAAATCGTGAACCGCTGTGGAATATCGCAACGCCGGCAGTACCGGAAGACGTAAAGAAATATCCAGATGATTCCTGGCGGAGTACTGCGCCGGAATATATATCCACACTTGAAGCGCTAGTGGCGTTCAGAGCGTGCTTACCTGATCCTGTCGTTATAAGTGCGCCCCATATTTGAGCGGTCGCATCAGTTGGCAAGCGCAGTTCAATGTCTTTACTGCCGCCCAATGTGAGGGAAGCACCGCTCGCGATAACTAATCCGGAGAGCGGAGCACCGGATAGTGTGAGATTCCTGTCATCCGATGCCTGGATCGTAACCTGGGCGCCGTTTTCGATCCGCAGTTTTCCGATTGTCTCCTGTCGAAGGCTTGTGACGGTCACCGCACTATTATTGTAGTTGTTGAAAACCAGTATGTCGTCGGATGAACGCGACGAGCGGGAAGGTGACCAGTTGCTGTTGGTCGTCCAACTGCTGTTTCCGCCGATCCAGGTGTATGTTGGAAAGTCAAGCGTATTCGCTGTTGTGATCGAGCATAAAATCAGTTGGAACTGCGGCAGAGCAAACGGAGAGGTCAACTGGATACGGTTACCACTCGGTGAGTTGTTGTCGCGTGACCAACTGCTGCAATCGTTCTGCCGCACTGCCAGGCGTAATTGATTCTCGGAGAAAATTCCGGGGTGGCCCTCATCGTTGCTGTCCCAATAGTAGTAACGGGTACGAAACGACACATTTGCGGCTCCATTCACGACAAATACACCCCAGTGTCGAAGAGAACTTATCGCGGACACATTAACAGGGAGCGTTGTATCACTTGCGACGCCGTCGATTCGATAGATATGCACTCCCGAAAGAGATCCCGAGAAATCGTCAAGCCTGACATAGTCGCCCGCGCTGTGGTATAAAAATACTTCCTCGTTGTTCCAGGACGAGGTATACGAGTACGAACTCTCATTTCCTATCGGCGCGGAACTGCATTGCCACCCCGGAGCGGGCGTGCTGAGGGTCAGCGTCCGTCCGTTGACGCTGTAATCCGCCGCTGTACTTCCGGATCCGGTATCGAAGCGCCAGTATCCGGCAAGACCCGAAACAGACGCAGGCAGATGGCGGCACATGTTGTCACGGATCTCAGTGGAGGAGAGTGCGGTGGTCCAGACCCTCGCCTCGTCGATATCGGCGTTTATCCGGCGGAAACTTCCCGTCGCGTTTGACCACTGTCCGATGCTGAAAATATCGGAGGCGCTCAATGAGACGATGGTACCGCTGAGAGTGTCCAATCCTTCCTGCACTCCGTTGACATAGATGCGCAGCTGTGTACCGTTGAACACGCCCGCCACATGATACCAGGCGCCGTCCACCGGAGCCGTCGTACCACTGACAATACGGCGGCCGCTATTGGTGCGGACCGCAATCTGGAACGCGGTGTTGCCGCTGTTGTGCTGCAGCCAGAATTGTCCGTCCGTGCCGTTGCCCGTACTGCTGTTGAGCGCCATGATCGTTGCACTGGCGACACCGGTGGTCGGAGTCTGATTCCATTTCACCCAGGCGCTCACTGACAAAGTGCTGCCGAAGCCAAAATTCTGGTTGCCGCCGCTGGCGTAGGTAGAACTTCCGTCGAAGCGGAGAGCTGTACCCGGACCCTGCGCGATCGCGGCCGATCCGAATGCCAGAAGGATGAAAAGATATATTGCTGCGCGTTTCATTTTTTATTCACCATGTGAAATAATGCACTCAATGAAAAATCCACCCTATGGCGCAAAGAATCAAGGTTTTGTCGTTACAATGCTGTAAGAGAAGCCCGTTTTTGCGTGAATATTTCGTAAGAAAAGGCTATCTATAGCGTGAGCACGCATCAGACTCAGGAAACACGTACTTTAGTGGAAATTGACCTTCAGGAACGATCTGAAATCCCATGATCCGTTCGCATATATTCCGGCAGAAATTTCGATCGCTCCTGCTCACCGCAGTGGCATTTTCCGTTATTCTGCTGCCATCAATTGCGTTCGCGCAGGATGCCCGCTGGATACCCGCAACCACCTTTCTTGACACACTCCGCAGCTGGAATCCGTCTTCAGGCCGCGCCATACGCTTCGATGTTCATTCGGATGGCTTGATCCGAATCGATGACGCGTGGCTGTTCGCAGCCGGAACGAATCCAGCAACTCTCAACCCTTCACAGATAAAACTATTTCGACTCGGAATTGAAATTCCGCTATACCGCAAAGGACTTGAAGACGGTAGTTTCGATGCCGGCGACTATCTCGCATTCTACGGCGAGCGTCCGTATGAAGGAGCCTACCGCCTGCTTCCGCCGGTGGACGGTCCCTACCCGGAGCGTCTCTACCGCTATGCGGACTCCACCGCCTACTGGCTGCTGCTCGATGGCGATGCCGCGGCGGCGCTGCCGACACGACCATTCCTTTCTACCGCAACGACCGACACGCTTCACTGGCTGTATCAAACTCTGCACGTGGAGGAGGACCGCAGCTACACCGTATTCGGCGGCAATATCGATCTCATCAATTCTTTCGGCTGGTCGGCGGAAAAGACCTGGGTGCAGGATGTTCTTTCAAGAGAAAGAACGCTTTTGCTCCCTTTTACACTCGCGTCCCTGCAGGAAAACGAGCCCGCCTACTTTACGGCGAAGCTCGCCGGCTATCAGGGCGACCTGACCGCTTCTCCCAATCATTCCATCCGATTTGGTGTGGGTACAAATGAACCGCAGGATTCCATCCAGTTCGATCCGGGAGACCAGATACTTTTCGCAGCAACTGTCCAGCCCGGGGAACTCACGGAAGGCGCCAACACTCTCTATCTTGAGAGCCGTCCGCGTGTGACCCGAAGTTCCTCAGTCGCGTTCGACTGGGCAGATCTCGACTATCCGCGCCAGCTGAGTGCCGATAGCGGAAAGCTTTCATTGCACGAAATTCAACGCATTCCCGAAGGGAAGCATCTGCTGGCGGTCAAAGGCTTCAATGCTCCGGACCTGCTGGCATTGAGCCGCCGCGGCGAAACTTGGACATTGCTCGAACCGCGAGTTATCCACAATGGGAGCGGCGGCTACACGCTTCTCCTGAGCGACACGCTGACGGCGCGGATGTCCCTCATGACAAGTGAAATCGGGCGCATTCCTTCAGCGCCGCCCGGACGTCTTCGCAGCACGGCCGATCCGATCGCATCCGCCGCCGATTATCTCATCCTGACGCATGCCAGCCTGCTTCCGGCCGCGACGTCCTACGCAGCTTTCATTGCGCAGGAATATGGGATCACTGCATCCGTAGTGGACGTGCAGAATGTCTACGACGCGTTCAGCTATGGCATGTTCAATCCGGAAGCGCTGCGGCTGTATCTCCGCACACTTTCGCGGCTGGGCAAGGCGCCGCGGTATCTTTTTCTTGCCGGCGATGCGAATGTCAACTACAAACGCCTCACCGGTTCGTTTCGTGAAAACCTCGTGCCATCCTTCGGAAACCCGGCCAGCGATTGTGTGCTGGCATCCTTCGACGTAGACGGCACTGAGCAGGAATTCGCCGTCGGTCGATTACCGGTGCGCAGCAGCGCCGAGCTTGAGGCGTATCAGCAGAAGCATGAGAAATACCGGAATACTGTGCCGGACCTTTGGAATAAAACCACACTGCATTTTTCCGGCGGCGAGTACTATGAGAATGAAACGGATCTCAGCTATTACAGAAATATCAATCTCGACCTGATCGGGAATCTCGTTGAGCCCGCGCCATTCGCAGGACAAAGCACTCATTTCTACAAGACCTCCGAACCCCCGAGCAATTTCGGTCCCGTGTCTGAACAGTTCGTGAAGCAGCGTGTTGCGGAAGGTGGATTGTCCATTTCCTTTGTCGGCCATAGCGCCACAACGACGTGGGATAATTCCATCAACGATCCTGCCCAGCTAGAGAATGAAAGCGGCCGGGGCTCCTTGATTACGGATTTCGGCTGCTCATCCGCACGCTTTGCAGAACCTGACGTCGCGAGCTTCGCCGAGAAATGCGTCGTCCCGGTCGGCGCCCAGGCGATCGCCTACATCGGCAACGCGGCCTTCGGCTACCGCGCATCGGGCTCGAATTTCCCCCGCCTTTTTTATCGTCAGCTGCTGCAGGAAGGTATCCACCAGCTGGGCGACGCACATCGCCTCGCGAGGGCGGAACTGCTCACAACGTTCGGACGAAGCCAGGCGAATCTCAACGCGGTCACCATGAGCACTCTCATCGGCGATCCGATTCTCGCGCTCGCCATCGCCGATCTGCCGGATTTCACCTTCCCGGAAATCGCAGTTCAACCCGTCAGCGAAATTCTCACCGACGTCGTTGACACGCTGCGCTTCACTGTTGTAGTGGAGAATTATGGCCGCGGAATCAGTGGTGAACTCGGCATGAATATCACCCTCCTTGATGGAGCCGCAACACTCTCCACCGTCGGTATCTCTTTCCCCGCGCCGCTGATTCACGATACCCTCATCGTGGCCGTGCCTTCTCCCCGCCGCGCGGGAAGCTTTCAGCTGCGGCTCGAACTCGATCCCGAATCGCGAATTGAGGAATCGCGCGAAGACAACAACAGTACTGAATATCAGGTGCTGCTGCTCTCGTCGCAATTCGCTGTCGCGAATGCTTTTCCTGCGCTCAGCAGCGGGGAGTGGAGCAAGATTCGTCTGCTGAATCCTGTCACTACGGTCGATGAGATTCGGGGAATTCTCTGGGAATTCGATTCCGATATCACCTTTGCCTCTCCTGTTGATGTGCAAGGCGTGTACGGGGATGTTCTTTCCTCCACCACGCTTCCTGCGGGAGTGCAGACCAACACGCCGTATTTCTGGCGCGTGAATGCCGATCCCGCGACGGGATTCCAGGCGGCGCCGCACCTGCTGAATTCGCGCGGCACACCGGGTGTCGTTTTTGCAGACAGCGTCTCATTCGGACTCTGTACCGTTTCGCAGCTTGTCGCGGGGGACGGAACGGTGCGTCCCCTCGCAGCGCAGCGGACATTGCGCGTAAGTTCTGCCGGCGCCCTGGCTGGCAACACCGCCTCGATTCTGGTCGACGGCGAGGAAGCGCTGCCCTTTCCCGGACTCGACGGCTACGGTGTGGTTGTCCTAGACAGTGTGAGTTTTGAAATCACGGCCATGCGCATTTTCGCCACGCGCAACAGCGCGGCGCAGGCGGATTCGCTTGCGGTCTTTCTCGACGCGGTTAGCGGCGGACATATCGTCGCCATCGCAACTGCTGGAAATCCGCTGCCCAATGTCGATCGCTTCACGCCGCAAATCCAGCGCCTGGGAAGCGCGTTTATCACAAAGCTCGATGACCGCGGCTCCTGGTCCCTAATCGGACACCCCGGCGCGGCCACCGGCTCCGTCGCGGAAATCAACCTCGCCCGCCTGGTGGGACGCGCAGTCCTCGACAGCACCATCAGCGCTCTTCCCCCGGCCGGAACGCTGCGCACGCCTCCGGTGGGACCGGCTCAAGCGTGGCGGCAGCTGCGGGTTCAGGGAGAAAAGCTGGACGGGAGTATCGAGCTCCGCCTCCTCGGCCTGCGCACCGGCGCCGAAGACACGCTGCTCATTCGCGGCACGGAAACGCTGGTTGATCTTCAGAGCATCGATCCCCTGCGCTTCCCGGACCTGCGGGTGGAAATTGATCTGAAGCAGCGGCAGTTGGGAGAAATTCCCATACTGCGCGCGGTGGATCTTTCACTGCAGTACCTTCCGGAACTTGCGATGAACTATCAATCCGTCGCACTTGAACTAGACAGCCTCGAGATCGGCGCTTCTCCTGCGCTGCGTATTGGAGTGGTGAATGCGGGAGAAAGCACGGCCCCGGCGACCTCTCTGCAGCTGCGTGTGACCACTGCGAACGGTGCGCCTGTCGAAGATCTTACGGCAGCGCTTCCGTCCCTCCGCTTCATGGAACGGAAGGACACGCTGATTCATTTCGCGGCGCTGAAGCTGCCGGGCCGCTATCGTCTCATGGTGGAAATCGATCCTGAGCATAGTATCCGCGAACAGTATCGCGAGAATAATCTGTTCCAGCTCGGCTTTACCGTGCGCGGCGATACCAGTTCTCCGGAACTGACCCTGCAGATCGACGGCTCGGATCCCTTCGACGGCGATTATGTCGCCGCGCAGCCGGAAGTTGTGCTATCGCTGCTGCCGGGGAACAGCATTCCAATAACGGACCCCGCACTCTTCCATCTCGCAATCGATGATGTGAATATTCCTTCGTCGGATTCCCGTGTCCGCTTCGACGCAGGCGCACCCGGACGCGCAGCACAATTCCGGGTCGCCCTTGAACTCGAGAACGGCGAACATCTGCTTCGCTGGAATGCAGTGGATATGCTGGGGAATCCTGCCTTTGCGGAGGATAAGACAGTGCGCGTGTATGTGGACGCCAACTCACGCATTCTCCAGGTATTTCCGTATCCGAGTCCCTTCACGGATAAAACGGACATCACTTTTATGCTGAGCGGCGACAACGCACCGAGGGAAGGGGAGCTTCGCTTTTATACCGTCGCGGGCAGGAGAATCCGGAATATCGGCATTCCACCAGGAACCCTCCGCATCGGCTTCAACACTGTCGGCTGGGACGGACGCGACGAGGACGGCGATCAATGCGCCAACGGAGTCTATTTCTACAAACTCATCGTGAAGAGCGACGACGGCGACATCGAGTACATCGGACGCATAGCCCGCATTCGCTGATCAGAACATAGCCGACCACAGCGCCGTATTCTCCGGATACTCCGGTGTCGCGATCACGGTGCTGATGCAGAAGCGCCGCAACGCTTCCTCGATGGATACCGTGCCGAGAGCGGAATCGCGTTTCCCGGTGAAGGGAAAATGGTCGGGACCGCGCTGACACTTCCCGTTGATATTCACGCGCCCAACATACCTCGCGGCGGCAGTGACCACCCGCGTGAGTTGTTCCGGCGAGGAGCCGAACACGCTGCACTGCTGTCCGTACCGCGAATACTTCAGATACGACAGCGCCTCCGATTCTTCACGAAATGTGAGAACCGGAATAATCGGACCGAACTGCTCTTCCTCAAAAATCCGCATACCCGAATTTATGCCTGTGAGCAGTGCGGGGCGCATCAGCGTATAAAAACACTCTCCACCGCCGGGATTCCGCACGACTGCACCGCCGCTCATTGCGTCCTCCAGCAGCTCTGCGAGCCAAGCCGTATGCTCCGTGCTGCTCAGGGGCGTGCTGCGGACGTCCTCCCACGGTATGCCGGGCTCGCAGCGCTCCAGCTCCTGCACCATGCGATCGAGAAATGCCTCGGCCGCATCTTCCTGAACCAGAATCATTTTTATCGCTGCGCAGCGCTGGCCGTTGAAAGCGAGCGCTCCCTTGATGCACTCTTTCACCGTGATGTCCATCGGCGCATCGCGGAAAACGATGGCCGCATTCTTCGCTTCGAGTCCCAGCAACTTGTGAAGCCGATGCGGGGCCGGGTGACTGGCGATGAGTTCATCGGCTACCGCACTGCTGCCGATGAACGCGAAGACATCGATGTCTCCTGACCTCATGAGCGGAGCAAGCAGCGGCTCACCCTCACCGAACAGAAGGGCGACAGTGCCCTCGGGGAAATGTGCGGCAAAGTGCGGCAGCAGGTGGGCGTACAGAAGCCCGCCCCGCGGCGGAACCTTGATGATAACGCTGTTGCCCATCAGGAGTGCGGGAATGGCGTTGGTAAGGGTTTCGTAGAAAGGGTAATTGTACGGTCCGACACAGAGCACCACGCCGATCGGAAGAAGGTCCACGCGCCCAATGACCTGCTGCAGCAAAGTGTCGCGGCGTTCGCGCTTGTCGAGCGCCAATGCAGCCTCCACGGTTTCAAGGGCGTACTCGAGCGTACGGTCGAATTCATTAAGTGCCTCGGAATGGACTTTTCCCACTTCCCACATGATATGCAGTGCGATTGCGTCGCGCAGCGGACGCAGCACCTCGATAAAGGCCCTCACGTGATCGGCACGCTCCTCAAGTGACAGGGATGGCCATGGACCGTCGCCTGAATCGAAGGCCTCCAGCGCAGCGTACAGCGCGTCCCCTGCCTGGTCTTCGCCCAGATCGGGATACGAACCAAGGCGTGGAAAATGCACGATCGCGCCGTTGCGCAGCGGTACTGGAGAAAACACCTGCTGCACGGGACCATCCCACGCTTGAAGCGTGGTGCTGAGATATTCCCTCAGGTCTACTTGCGGGGGATGAAGTTCCGGGGGAACATCGTCGATTGGAGAAATGCGGTCGATCAGATCCATATACCATACTCACGAACATCGTGGAATCATGCGGCGATGCAGGTCATCGCAATCCCCAAAATACGGATTTCCTGATTCCGTTTCTGTTGCCGCAATCAGAATTACACAGCCGCTGCTGTGATGCTTTCGCGCAGTTTTGTACTCCACAGCCGTCTTCCTCAATCCGCAGACGTACCGCCGGCCCTCGCACCCGTTTCGGCTGTTTCATGTTTTGTACTCCACAGCCGCATTCCATAGCCCGCAGGCGTATCGCCGGCTCTCGCACCCGTTTCTGCTGTTTCATATATTGGAGAATGACTTCATGGACATTCACAGCAATCGGCACCATCACATCAGAGCGTCGCCACCGCTACGACGTGCCGCGGCAGGGAACGCTGGACGATGAGCACAGCTCGCAGCTGGTTCTGAATTCCGGCAGCAACTTCGAACAAGCGCTTGATGATCTGCAGGGCATCGAACGAATCTGGCTGGTCTACGTGTTTCACCTGAATGAAGGTTGGAAGCCTCGGGTCAATGTTCCGCGTCACCGGAAAGACAAGGTCGGCGTGTTCGCCACCCGCGCTCCGTACCGGCCAAATCCGATTGGACTGAGCTGTGTGCGGCTGTTGAAGATCGAGGGACTCACCCTGTGGATCTCCGAATGCGATCTTCTGGACGGAACGCCGGTTCTGGATATCAAACCCTATCTGCCCTACGCTGACAGCTTTCCCGATGCGGTGACCGGCTGGATTCCGCGAAGCGAAGATTTATTCAGCGTGCAATACGGCGTCCGCGCTGAGGCACAGATGAATTTCCTGCGCGAGCACGGAGTGGACCTCCATCCCTTTGTGAAGACTCAGCTCGAAGCGGCTCCCCGCGATGGCGATCGCAAAAGGATTCGCCCCATCGAGGGAGCGGCGAACGAATACCAGCTTGCTTACCGCACCTGGCGGCTGCGCTTTTCTGTCGATGACGCCGATCGCATCGTGCACATTCATGAAGTTTACAGCGGCTATTCGCAGGCAGAACTGCACGCAAGTCCGGATACCTACGAAGATAAAGATCTTCATCTCCATTTTATTAAAATCATGAGCTCCCTATGGCCAGACAGATAAATCCCTTCCACGAAGACACGCTGCCGCCGTTCTCCGGCTTTCCGGCTGACACGCTGCGATTTTTGAGAGAGCTGAAGAAAAACAATACTCGCGAATGGTTCGCCGAAAACAAGGACCGCTACGAGCAGAACGTGAAAGAGCCGATGCAGATGCTCCTCGGCGGACTCGCTGCCCGCCTCTTCATGGTCGATCCCGAAATTGTTATCGAACCGAAGAAGGCGATGTACCGCATCTATCGTGACGTCCGCTTCAGTTCAGACAAGTCGCCGTATAAAATCTGGATCGCCGCGGCATTCACCTTCCGGGGATTCGATAGAAAAAACGATGCTGCGTTTTATTTCCACATCACGCCGGAGGAACTCGGCATCGGCGGGGGATTGTACGCACCGCAAGGCGATCGCTTGAAAAACATCCGGAAAGCCATTGATGCAGACGCCGCTCCGCTTCGAGCTATTCTCAAGGACAAAAAGTACAAGCGGTTTTTCGGAAAATTGACGGGAGAGGAATTGGCGAGGGTGCCGCAGGGATACGACAAGGAACACCCGGCTCTTGATCTTCTGAAGAAAAAGCAGTTTTTATGCTGGCAGACGCTTCCCGTTGCACTGGTCACCGAGGCCGATCTGCTCGACAAGCTGGTTGAACATTTCTCGGCAATGTCGCCGTTTGTTCGCTGGCTGGTCGATCACTCGTGAGCGCCAGGCCTCGATGAGGTCAGAACGTAGAGGGGAATTTCTGTCGGGCAGCCCAGGCGATACGGGAACCAATGCCCCGCGCCCGCGGCTACGTACAGCTTCGAGCCGTTATTCTCATACAATCCCCACATGTACTTCTCGGGAATTATTGCGGATAGCAGGCTGCGTCCGTTAATGCCGATCTGTCCGCCATGCGTATGGCCGGACAGGACCAGGGGAATGCCGGCGCGGGCCGCATCATCGAATCCGTCAGGGCGATGGCACATGAGAATGGAAAACGCATCCATCGGAGCATCGCGCATCGCAAGTTCGATACTCTGCGCGAAAAATCCCGCAGGCAAGCCGAAGTTGCTGCGCGGATCATCCGCCCCGCCGATATACAGCGGAGTACCGTTGATATCGACAGTGGTGCCGGAATTGAGAAAAAGAGGTATGGGGCCTTTTTCATAGGCCCGTATGATCGTCTTGATTCCTCGAAAGTATTCGTGATTCCCGATGGAGGCGAAGCTGCCGTAGCGGCTTGGGATCTGACCCGCGAGGCGGAGGGCATCCAGGTAAATATCGGCGTCGTCGGAAAAATCGCCAGTCAGCAAAACGATATCAGGTTTTTGCAGGGCCGAAAGCTCCACCATTCGTTCGACGTCCTCAAGGCTGATGATGAGGCCGATGTGCGAATCGGTAATGTGAAGTATGCGCAGGCCCTCGAGTCCGGCCGGCAGATCCGGGTACACGAGCGGGATGACCGGCATCTGAGGTTCGCTGTATGCCGTGGCCAGTCCTTTCCCGCCGGCGGCGATCGCCATCACCGGAAATATTGCGGCCGAGGTGGTCAGCAGCTGGCGTCGTTTCGGATCTGGCGGAGCTTCCTCACCCCGGCGCTCATTGCGCTTCCTCATCAGCAGCGCGATGAGCCGGTCTCCTGCATGAAACATGCCTGAGAGCGGCAGTGAGATCATCAGGGCAAGTCCCAGCACGAGAATGACTGATGTCAGCGTTGCCCCGGTAGTGACAAGCAGATCAACTTCCGCTGCGACGCCGGCGGCCCAGAGCAGCAGTCCGGCGATACCGACTAATGGAATGCCAAACGAAATCTTCCGCACCTTCCGGTGCTGCCACCAGTCGCGATGAATTTTTTTTAGCAGAAAGATCTCGAGTCCGCTGAGGATCGCGATCACTGCCATGCTGAAGATAATGGGGAAATAGACTCTCATGGGAACACTGTTGTTGATATCATTGTATTATCGGAATCCGGTCAGTTGGAAACAATGGAACAATTCATGCCCCTACCGAATGAGCTGCACGCCGGACTCCTGTAAAAAAGGTTTTTTCGACCGATGTTCTTGATTGAGACATCCGCGTTTGCTACCATTGTACTGAGCCGAGTAGTCCTTACCCATAGCCTAACGAGTTTACACATGAAACGAATCCTCACCACTTTCTCCCTGATTATCCTGGCGGTTTTATTTTGCAATGAAATAGCGTCCGCACAGAAACCCTATGTGTACGCTGCTCTTACTGACGAGGGAAATATCGCTGTGGTAGATCCCGGCGCCAGCCGTTTGATTCAACGCATCCAGGTCGGCCGCGATCCTCTGGATATTGTAGTGAATGCTGACAAAACCAAGCTGTATGTCAGCAACACAGGAGACATCACCGTATCGATCATCGATATTGCTGAAGCAACGGAGAAGCAGGTGCTTCGGCTGCCTGTTAACCGCCGCGGTATTAATGCAGGGGCTATGATCAGGAACTGGGAAGGGACACGAATTTTCATCGCAGAACGTGCCGACGATGCTTCACGCGAGCTTCGCATCTACGTGATCGATACGCAGAAAGAAAACATCATTGCGCAATTCGACGCAGGGAAAAGCATCAGCGCGATGTCGGTGTCCAATGATGGCACCAAGCTTTTTGTTGTCAACAAGGGTGAGGGAATCCGGGTGTTCAGTACTTCCGATTTCAAACAGATCGGTACGGTTAAGCTGCTTGCGGGTCACGAGACCAAGCTTTGGGGCATTGCCTGCAGTCCGACCGCGCCTATGGCATATGTCAGCTACGGCTCGGCGAATCAAATCCAGGTTGTCAATACCGCCAATTATCAGCAGACCGCAGTCATCCCTGTCCCAAATCATCAGACGGGCATCCAGAAGCGGATTGTCTTCAGTCCCGATGGGAAGTACGCCTTTGTGATCAATCACAAGGATACTTTCAAGGAAGTGGATGGCGTCAACGTAATCGACGCTTCCAAGAATGAAATCACCAAGATTTTCAACTCCGGCGTCGTGCTGCATGGCATCGCCGTCAACCACGACAATAAGGTCGTGTACGTCGCATCGAGCGATTTAAAGTGGTACAACATGCTGACACTCGAACACATCCGGTCGATTTCACTTCGTACGACCATCGGCGGGATTGTCGTCCTCGAACGTTAAATTCACGACCTGCTGCCGTGCAGCGTCAGGGCTGTTCATCCGGTCGCATCATTTTTCTGCACTGAAATAGTTTTTGAACCGGAAAGGCACTCCATACAGCGAGTGCCTTTTCGATTTATTCTGCAATGATCGTCGTGACTCAGAAAATTGGAACTTAATTCAGGCAAGGATTCGTTGTAGGTTCATTCACCGTTATCAAGAGCTGCCACTATGAAGATGTTTGTTTCCAACAAGCGCGAAACTCCGCGAATGTTTAAAAATGATATTGCGGAAATACTCTCGCATGTTCATTGGAGCGTACCGTTATTGGTGTTCCTTCCAATCATCACAGCGTTTGTTGTTTATTCGGCAAGCTACTACAAGTACGGCAGCATGGATATTGTGTTCTTAGGGGTGTTGGGATTGATTTTTTGGACCTTCACCGAGTACGTGCTGCATCGGTTTGTATTTCACTACCATCCCAAAAGTGAATGGGGGAAGCGATACCACTGGATGTTTCACGGCGTCCATCATGATTATCCCAGCGACCCGCTTCGCCTGGTTATGGTGCCGTCGATCAGTCTCCCGCTCAGCGCGCTCTTTTATTTCCTGTTTGTGGCAGTCCTTGGATACGCTTCGGCCGCACCCTTCACCGCCGGGTTCCTTGTTGGATATCTTGTCTACGACATGACGCATTACGCTGTGCATCACTTCCCGATTAAGGGAAGAGTGTTCGGAAGGCTTCGTGAATGGCACATGCGGCACCATTTCCAGAATTCGGAGGCCGGCTACGGGGTGAGTTCTCCATTGTGGGATATCGTATTCCGAACAGAATTGCAGCGGACAAAAACGTAAAGAGTCCGCCATGTGGCGGACTCTTTCAAACTCAGGTCATGTGTATTGGCGGGACAGCAGAGCGCTGCCTGTGCGGGGGATTAGGGGTTAGCGTAAACGCCTGTGCGTTCGAAATCAGAAGCAGGGCTGTTTGTGAAACGGCCGCCGAAACGGAAGCGTCGAGAATAATAGCCGTCATTGATATGGTTGAATGTGACGCCCACTGATGTCGAAGAGTGTGTAAACACACCGTTGCCCAGGTAAATACCAACATGCCCGATGCGATTGCTGCTGCGACGCGTGCCGGTGAAGAAAATCATGTCGCCGAACTGCAGACTGTCAACATCCGTGATTGGCGTAAACTGCGCCGCCTGGTTGCGGGAGGTCCCGACGAAATCTCGTCCGAGGGCTTCAGTCATTACGCGTGAAGTAAATCCCGAACAATCGATCCCTGATTTTGAGTGTCCGCCATAGCGGTATCTCGTACCCAGCCAGTTATTGATCACCTGCATCAGCTGCAGACGCATGAAAGGATTTGCAAACGGTGAGCTGGGGTCGAAATTGGTTTTGATTGGGAGAAGAGAGCTGCCTCCGTAAAACGCGTCTTCAAACCGAACAATCTCTGCTTCGAGAATATCGGCGTACCGTGGCAGGTACTCGCGAAGCACAGAAAATGCGCGTTCCTTGCGGGCCAACTTCTTCTTCTCCGCTTTGGAGGTCTTGGTTTCCTTGCTGCTGCCTGTCGAGAGCGATGCTCCGGACATTGTTGCGGGCAGGGATACGAGACCGGCGGTGAGCGAAAGCATGATCAGCACTTTCACAATTCGATTCTTCTTCATAGAGCTCCGTTCATAGAATACATCTGGAATGTCCCGGCGATCCGAGACGAACCAAAATTTACGGCCTTTTTACAATACCGGTCAAGGCTGTGGCGCATCCTGGCGGAAATGTCTTTCTCTGCGAAATATGTCCGAAGAAAAGACAGATTCTCGCCTGTTGATGAATACGGTAAGCAGGGCCAGTAAAATCAAGCTGCTGGATGAGTGGTTGTCATTTTCCGCACGGACGAGTAAAGACGCTTTCCATTCACGCCGGATCAGCGTATGTTGAGATATTCAATCTGAGGAGTGTCTATGGAAGGTAAAGACCTGCGTCTGACAAACGTTTTTCTTGGAATTATAGTCGTATTCGTGGCTGGTATTCTGATGTATCAACTTCAGGCCGTGCTGCTGCCATTGATTCTGGCAATATTTCTGTCTTACATTTTCTCCCCTGTGATTCTGTTTCTCAAAAGAAAAAATATCCCGTCGCCGCTCGCGCTTCTGGCGGTGTTTGTGTTTATCTCAGCTCTGTTTTTCGGACTTTTCTCGATCATCTCCTCAAGCTTCGACTCGTTTGTCAGGGAAGCCCCGAAGTATCAGGACAAGCTCGCATTCATTCTACGGGAATTTACCCTTACGCTTGACAGTGTAGCCGCGCGCCTGGATATAAAACCCGGGAGCCTCGGATTCACGGACCTTGTGGATGTCTCCTCAATCAGTTACCTGCTTACCTCAGGGGCAGGCTCCGTATTCTCAGGTCTGGGTAATCTCTTTATCATCCTGCTTCTGATGTTCTTCATTCTCGCCGGAAGTGGAGATCTGAAGGCAAAGGTGAAGATCGCCCTGAGGGAGCGTCACTCCCAAAAATTCTCGGAAATGATCGAAAGCGTCGATATGCGTGTGAGGCAGTATCTGATAGCGAAGACGCTTATAAGTCTGGCTACAGGAACCCTGACCACCGTGATCCTGCTGATTTTCGGAGTGGATTTCGCCCTGTTGTGGGGCTTTATTGCATTTCTCCTGAACTTCATCCCGAACATCGGATCCGTCGTGGCGGTGCTTTTCCCCGTTACAATTTCTTTTCTTCAGTTCGATGGTGTCTCGACGCCGCTGCTTCTCCTTGCTCTGCTTATGACCACGCAACAGGTGATCGGCAATGTCGTCGAACCGAAGGTTATGCAGTTCAGCCTCAATCTCAGTCCGTTGCTCGTTCTTGTCGCCCTGCTTTTCTGGGGATGGCTGTGGGGCATCTGGGGTATGATTCTCGCCATACCCATGATGTCGATTCTGAAAATAATTTTTGAAAACATTGAGCCTCTCCGACCCATCAGCGTGCTTATGAGCGGGAAGATCCCTGAAAAAGGCAACGCACCGACGCAGAATTAAAAATCCCCCGCCGGAAGGAAACCGACGGGGGATGTGCTCACGCGTTGCTGAACTGTCTTTGGAGTTTAGTTGATGGAAATCTGACGCGGCTTCACTTCTTCCGCTTTGGGCACGGTCACAACAAGAACACCATCGGTGTATGTCGCGGAGATGTGCTCGGCATTCACCTGCGTCGGGAAAGTAAAGCTGCGGTAGAACTTCCCGCTCACCCGTTCGATACGGTGGCTGGTTGCGTCTTTCTTCTGTTCTGTCGACGCGCGCTCACCGCTGATTTTCAAAGTGTTGTCGCTGAAATTCATCCTGATCTGTTCTTTTTTCATGCCCGGAAGATCGAAACTCAGCTCGTATTTGTCTACGTCTTCGGTGATGTCGGTCATCGGACTCCAAACAGCGGATTCGTAGTCTTCATCGCGGTTGGTCCGGGATGGCATTCCGTTGAAGAAACGGTTCATTTCGCGCTGCAGGCTCATCATTTCGTTTACGGGGTTCCAGCGTACGACTGTCATTTTAGTATCTCCTATAAAGTGGAACGTGTGAATCGTGATTTTACTGATTCTATGACAGTATATTCAACCTCTGTGCCAATTCAATTTGCTGACAGATACGGCAGAAATACATGACATAACGGCACTGTGTGCGTCTAAAATGCTGACAAAATTTCGGAATTGCGCCATATTGACAGGTCCCATAGACATAGTGGCAGATGTTGCTTCCGTTAGGGCATCTTTCACGCCTGTTTTATGTTTTGGTATGATGATTGCATTAACCCAGGATTACCATGAATCAAAAGAATTATTACGAAATACTTCAGATTTCTGAGACAGCTACCCAAGCGGAGTTGAAGCAGGCGTACCGGAAGCTGGCGAAAGAATATCATCCGGACCGGCATCCCGAAGACAAGACCGCCGAAGCCAAATTCAAGGAAATCGGTGAGGCCTATGAGGTATTGAAGGATACCGAGAAGCGGCGGAAGTATGATGAACTTCGACGCTACGGTGCGGGACAGGCCCCGGGCTCAATGTCCTATGAAGATTTTATGAGTCGTTTCGGCGGGGAGAAGAACAGACGAGGTGAGGAGGAGGAGTTCACCTGGGGTTTCGGCGGTGGATTGGATGACATCTTTTCTCAGTTGTTCAGTGGGCAGGCTTCACGCAGCCGACGTCCTTCTAAACGCGGACAGGGAGTGCGCTTCAACTCCGGAGCCTCGCGGCAGAATAGTGAACCCGCACATCCACAGGCGACGGCGGATGCCTTTTTCAAGCGCAAGGATAACGATGCCTACGTGGATATCCCGATAAATCTCGCTCAGGCGCTGCTGGGTTCTACGATTCGTGTCCGCACCCCGCAGGGAAAAAAGGTCAACGTGAAAATTGCCGCCGGTACTCAGCCCGAAGCGGTGCTTCGCGTTCGAGGCATGGGTTTCAACGGCCAGTCGGCGACGGGCGATCTGTATATTCGGACGCATTTGACGATCCCCGCAAATCTGACGGAAGAACAACGGAAGACGATAGAAGCCCTGCTTCGGGAACTGGGAATGCGCTTCTAGAAAAGTACTTTCCTCAGCTTCCTCCAGTCACCTTGAAGCCCTTTGCCTTGAAATAATCGACAGCAGTTTTTCTGTGGTCCCCCTGGATCTCAATCGTGTCGTCTTTCACCGTTCCGCCCGAGCCGCATCGGGTTTTCAGCTCCCGGGCAAAGGCTTCCAGGTCGTTTTTCGTGTGAAAGAATCCCTTGATCACGGTAACGCCCTTCCCCTTTCGTCCTTTCTTCTCGAGCTGCACATGCAGCTTGCTCAGCGCGATCGCCTTGGCAGCCGCGCTTTCTTTTTTCGTCCTTGCCTTCTCTTCTGCGGATTGGGCGGCACCGGGGTCATCAGCCGTATTCTCAGCACCGCCGAAGAGGCTGCGAAGATCCGCGAGATCGTTAAGTGTCTGCTTCGCCATAATATTCCAGAATCTGTGTCGCTTTCAGGTCGATGCAAGGTAGTACACGGAGGCTCGCTACTCAAGTGCCGTACGCAATCCATCGTGCATGCGCATTATCAATATTCTGCCCTGCGGCTTTTTCACATCGGTTACTCAACACTGACCGACAACTCCCTCTCATGGGTTACCCCCGCAAGGGGATTTCGGGGGAACTGCTTTCTGCCCGCTGATGGCCAACAACGACGGCTCTTCCGCAAATTTGTATTTTCAATTAGCTGCTCCGCATGTACATTGCGGATATGGGTGCTCGAATTCTTATTATCGCAATGCTTTGTCTTGCCGCATCGGCGCATGCACAGCAGTATCCTTTTTCCCGCTACGGGAAAGGCGAGGGATTGCCTCAGAATCACGTCACAGACGTCGTGAGCGATCACCGGGGATTTCTTTGGGTGGCGACTGCCGAGAGAGGAATAGCGCGCTTCGACGGGAAGGAATTTCTGCACTTCGGGGGACATGCGGGGTTCATCCATGGCGGTGTATTTGCGCTGGCAACGGACGGGGACCGCTGGCTCTTTGCAGGGGGAAATGAGGGCGTGCGGGTCCTGCTCCTCGATGAACATGCGGCGGATCGGCCCGACACAGCAATGAATCAAATATTGCATGCCGTGCGCGGACCGGTGCGCTTCCTCGAAACGCGGCGAGATCGAAAACTATACATCGAAACATTCGACCAGGCGTGGCTGCTATCCCTGCGCGACAGCAGTCTGCAGCGCTGCAGCACTTCCGATCGCGAATATGCGTTTCTGCAGTCACGCTTGCCGGGTATGCAGGTTAACGGCATGGCTCGCGATTGCAGCGGAAGGTTTTGGGTGGCGACGGATAGCGGTCTTGTCGCCCTGACGGATGCTTCAAGGCACGTGTTTGTGCCGGACGGAGGAGCTTCCACCCACAACATCACTAGCGTCTGCGTTGACCGGGAAACCAATGTCTGGTGCGGCAGCAGCGATGGACTCTATCTGCTAGTGCCGCAGCGGTTTGTAAATCTGACGCCCGGCGACAGCAGCGCCATAACATGTATGATCGAGACACGCGACCGCGGAATGTATTTTGGAACCCGCCGGAAGGGAGTGTTCAGGATTTTTGATGGTCCCCGCCGGCAGATAAGCACTCGTGACGGACTTCCTTCCGATGATATTCTGTCGATGCACGAACTTGCGACCGGAGAGATTCTGATTGCGACGTCGAACGGCCTGGTTGTCTGGGGAGAGGCTGGCGTACTGCCGATGCCGGCAACGCTCATCCTTCCAGACCAGCGTGTCAATCAGATTCACCGCGCGAAGGATGGCAGCTATTGGTTCGCAACGATGAACGGTCTTGTAAACTGGGATGGCGAACGCAGCATGGTGTTCACCATGCGCGATGGACTGCCGTCCAATCGCATCGCCTGTCTCGCGGAAGACGCATATGGACAGATGATTGTCGGGACGCATGACGGACTCGCGCGAGCACGGTCTACAGGTGCCGGTGATGTGCAGAGCATTCATGAACTCGGCGGGATTCACGTCTCCGCCCTGTTTTTCGACAGCAAGGAACGTCTGTGGATAGGCACGGTCGGATCGGGCGTTATCGTGCGCAATGATGGGAAACTCGTGCGTCTGGGCGAAGCACAGGGACTGGCCAGCGGCAATATCGCGTTTATCGGGCAGGACAATTATGGAGCCCTGTATTTCGGGAGCAACCGGGGCGTCACTGTACTCCCGCAGGAGAATCTCCAGTATCTGCTGCCTGTCGATTCAGCCCAAACGGTCTGGACCGGCATTCCACCCGCACAGCTGCCCTTTCTTCGTGCTCTGTCGATGTTTTCTCTCACAGGGATGATGGGTCTATCCGGCGAAGAAATGGAAGACGGTGCGGTTTTGCGCGATCGTGCCGGACGAATGTGGTTTGGCAGCAGCAGGGGCGCGACCAGCTACAATCCATCCAAGCCGTCAGGCGTCGGGCAATGGGTACCTCCAATTTGTCGGCCGATCAACAACAGCAAGGATGCGGCGATTCCTCTGCGCGTTATCCTTTCAGAACTCTGGATCAACGACACCTCCACGGCAATTCGCGACTTGATAGAGATGGACGAAAATGATCATGTGCTGCGTGCCCGCGTGCTGCTGCCGAGTTTCCGAAATCCCGGACAGGTTCATTTTCTCTATCAGCTTCAGGGAATGGAATACACCTGGCATCGTTCGGATGATGGGCGCATTCTCTACACAGGCCTGGAACCGGGGAGCTACACGCTCGCAGTGCAGGCCACGATCGGCGAGGGAATATGGACGCACCGACAGCAATTACTCAGGATCGAAGTACTGCCACCCTTGCACCGGACATACTGGTTCTGGATTATCGTGATTCTTTGCGCAGTGGGAGCGGGCATGCTGCTGCAGCGGACAATCACTCGTAGGCGAAATAATCTGCATTGACCACCATCAGGGCCGCATCATGACAATCGAAGAAATCCGCAGCCAATTCCCGTATCTCGAAAGCGGAAAAATTTACCTGAATCACGCGGCGACGGGTCCATGGTCCCGATATGTCGAAAATAATGTGCAGGAATTCATAGAGGGACGCGCCCGCGGCAGCATCGACGTTTTTGCCGACACGATCCGTATCATCGGTGAAGCCCGCAGCATGGCGGCGAACATGATCGGGACGGACTCCTCGCGCATCGCTTTTATTCAGAATACTTCGGAGGGGCTCAACGTCCTCGCCGCCGGGCTCGAGTGGAAAGCAGGCGACAGGATTCTCCTCATCGACAAGGAATTTCCATCCAACATTTATCCTTTTCTCAATGCCCGCAGACATGGCGTCGAAATAGACTTCGTTCCTCAGCGCGAAGGGCGCGTGAGTATCGGGGATGTCGAAGCTGCCATGACGCCGCGCACGCGTCTGGTCGCGGTCAGTTGGGTACAATTCCTCTCCGGTTTCCGTATCGACCTGGCTGCGCTGCGGCAAATATGCGACCGGTTCGGGGCTTTGCTCAGTGTGGACGCGATACAGGGAATCGGCGCCCTGCGTCTGGACCTGCGTACAACCCCGGTAGATTTCCTTTCAGCGGGCGCGCAGAAATGGCAGCTGGGTCCGCAGGGCGTCGCCATCATTTATGTTTCCGAACGTGTGCAGGAGATGATCAGCCAGTCGCACCTCGGGTGGATCAGCGTCCAGAATGCCTGGAATTTCTTTGATTACGACAACCCGCTGCAGGAAGACGCCCGACGCTACGAGAACGGAACCTACAACTCCATCGGCATCACAGGATACCACGGCGCGCTGAGGCTTTTCGAAGATATCGGACATGATCGCGTCGAAGAGTTGGTCCGCGCCAATGCCGCGCATACTTATTCCCGTGCTTGTGAGCTCGGCTTCGAAATTATCACACCGGAGGAAGAAAGCGACCGTGCCGGCATTATCACATTTCGGCATGAGAGAGCCGAAGAGCTGCAGCAGCATCTCCTGCAAAAAAACATTGTTGTATCCGCAAGGGTGGGCCACGTGCGGCTGGCGCCGCATTGCTACAATACGGTGGACGAAATCGATGAGGTGCTTGCCGCGGTCAGCGGATTCGGCGGTTAGCCGGAAAGAGCAAGAAAAGCAGGAAGGAATCGGAAGAGTCGCTCATTTCGCGAGAAGACTTTCCACGACGGAGAGAAGATACATCCGTTCGAACGGTTTCGAGATGTACTCATTGCAGCCCGCGGCAATGCTGTTTTCGCGGTCGCGCGGGAACGCATGCGCTGTTACTGCGACAATGGGAATATCGCGGAAGGTCTCGGATGCGCGGATTCGCCGGGTAAGCTGCAGACCGTTTTCCTCGCCGGGGAGCGAGATATCCATTAAAACAAGATCGATAGGAAATTCCTGCAGAATATTCCAGGCCGACTCGGCCCAGTTAGCGCTGCGTACTTCGTAGTTCGGCCCAAGCAGAACCTGAAGGTATCGCATACTTTGCTCATCGTCTTCAACGACGAGGATCACTTTTTTTCCGGACTCGGTACTCATATGTGCCTGGACTAAATGCTGCACGCTGCAGCGAGAATGCCGCGTGCGCCGACGGCTCAAAAAAGCGTACTTGAATTTCAGCTGACATAATACGAAACATTCTCATTCTCCGCTACTCCCTTTGAAGCAAATCAGAGCTATCGCGGCGGAAGGTTTCCTTTTCCGATAGGCATGTGTTAATTTTCAATTTCCAATGCTGCTCGTCACTATTCAAATGTTTCATCATATCAGTCGCAAATCATGAAAAAAATCGTCGAATGTGTTCCCAACTTTTCCGAGGGTCGCGATGCGGTCGTGATTGAAGCCATTGCGGAGAGCATCCGGCAAACGTCCGGCTGCACGCTGCTCGACGTCGATCCGGGAAAATCCACCAACCGCACGGTGTATACCTTCGTCGGTACTCCCGAAGCGGTGGTCGAAGGCGCTCTCAACGCCGCCCGCGTTGCACTGGAACGCATCGATATGACGAAGCAGACTGGCGAGCATCCGCGCATGGGAGCGATGGACGTCTGTCCTTTCGTTCCTGTTGCCAATGTGACGATGGAAGAATGCGTGGCCTGCGCGAAGCAATTCGGACGGCGCGCCGGCGAGGAACTCGGAATACCGATCTTCCTCTATGAGGAAGCGTCAACTACGCCGTACCGCAAAAGCCTCAAGCAGATTCGTGCCGGAGAATACGAGGCTCTCAAGGACAGGATCATCATGCCCGAGTGGAAACCGGATTTCGGTCCGGCAAAGTTCGTGCCCAAATGGGGAGCGACGGCCACCGGCGCCCGCTTTTTCCTCGTCGCCTACAACGTCAACATCCTCGGCACCAAGGAGCAGGCGCATCGCATCGCCCTCAATATCCGCGAGCAGGGCCGCGGCGACGGTGTACCCGGCCGCCTCTCCGCTGTGAAAGGCATCGGCTGGTATGTCGACGAATACAACATGGCGCAGGTGTCGATGAACCTCGACAATTACATGATCACTCCGCCGCATGTTGCGTTCGAGGAGTGCGCGAAGGATGCACGCGAGCTGAACCTCGCCGTTGCGGGATCCGAACTCGTCGGCCTGATTCCTCTCGAAGCCATGCTTATGGCTGCCGACTACTATATCGAAAAGGAAAATCTTTTCATCCTGGATGAGCGTCAGAAAATCCGTCTTGCCGTTGAAAGACTTGGTCTCAACTCGGTATCGGCGTTTGTGCCCGAAAAACGCATTATCGAGTACATGATCGAAGAAGAGAATGCGGAGCCCCTTGCCTCGATGTCCGTTCGAGATTTTATTGAATTGACCGGCGCACGTACGTCCGCTCCGGGAGGCGGTTCTGCATCTGCTCTTATCGCGGGCGTTGGCGCCGCGCTGGGAGCAATGGTGGGCTGGATGACCTACGGCAAGAAAAAATTCGAAGAGAAGGACAGCACGATGCGCCGCATCATTCCGCCCCTGCATCTTGCGATGCACAAGCTGATTCCCATGATCGATGCGGATACCAACGCCTTCAACGATTATATGGAAGCGATCGGTCTGCCTAAGAATACCGAAGAGCAGAAGCAGGCGCGTGCCGCCGCGATGCAGGCGGGCCTCAAAAAGGCCGTCGACATTCCGCTGACCACCATGCGGATCGTGGACACCTGCTGGCAGACAATGGAAGAAATGGCAGTGCATGGAAACCTCAATTCAAAATCCGATCTTGAAGTCGGAGCGAAATCGCTGGAAACCGGCTGCTGGGGTGCGTATAAGAATGTCATGATCAATCTCGACAGCATAACAGACGAGGATTTTAAGCTTCGGGTGAACGGCGAAGCGGATTCCATTCTTGCACGAGCCAAAGAGAAATGCATCAGCGTGCTTTCCCTTCTCGAGCAGCGCACGTCCTGATTCGACATCTCACATAAGTAGATTTGCAGAACGTCCCGAATTCCGGGGCGTTCTGCTTTTGCAGCTATCTCCCTGTGATATTCCCGTCAGAATCAGAAGAGGGGCGAAAAAATGACCTTGCGGCAGATAGGGTAGGGGGGTATATTATATGAAACGATTTTGCCAGTTCACAGCAGCTCGGGATTCAAATATGCCGGATCAATCAAATAGGCGGCTTTGCCACAGTGGAACGGAGGACAGGAAAAGTCATCACTCCGAATTGATCAAATCGAATCTTACTGCAAGGCTCAATCGGGTGGAGGGACAGGTTCGCGGAGTCAAACGGATGATTGACGAAGATGTCTATTGCGACGATGTTCTCAACGTCATCGCATCGATTCAGTCTGCTCTCAGCGGCGTCAGCAGTCTTCTGCTCGAATACCACATGAAGAGCTGTGTCGTGGATCAGCTGCAGGAAAGCAATCCGGAGATTATGAACGAACTGTTGAAGACCATTCGAAAACTCATGAAATGACGCGAATACAGACCAGCGTCTGACGCAGCTCAGGCATTCTCAATCCATTTTTTCACAACAGGACGAAATAGAAATGAAAACGCAAACATTCCGCCTCGATCGCATGACCTGCAACCATTGTGTCATGTCGGTCCGCAAGAGCCTCGCTCAAATCGAAAACCTTGAAGTCGATGACGTACAGATCGGAGCCGCCGTTGTCAGCTTCGACGAAAACGCAGTGAAAACCGAAGACATCGAGATGGTCCTCGCCAAGGCCGGATACCCAGTCATAGGACACGAATAAACCTCTCAGCAGGAAAGGAAAGCATATCTGAAATGAATGCAGCAGTCGGAACGAAAAAACTGAGTCTCCCCGTGCAGGGCATGACCTGTGCGAGCTGCGTGGTTCGCGTCGAAAAAGCGATACAGGGCGTGGCTGGGGTGAGCAGCGCCGCCGTGAATCTGGCGTCCAACAAAGCGGTCATTGAAATCAGCGATGACACGGATCTCCGCGCCCTGGAGGCAGCGATTCGATCGGCTGGCTATGGCGTGCAGCTTCCCGCGAAAGGCGGCGGCAGTGAAGATTCCGACATGCTTGACCTCGACGCCGACGCCCCGCATCAAGAGGAGTTCCGCATACTCCGGCGGGATGTGATCATCGCTGCGGCGTTTACACTCCCCGTAATGCTGATGAGCATGCTTCCCATGATTGCCGCTGTTCATGCATGGTGGCCGCTCACGATGGATGAAACCAACCGCATCATTTTTCTTCTCACCATTCCCGTGCTGCTCTATCCCGGACGGCGCTTTTTCCAGGGCTTCGCAGCGGCGCTCCGACACATGACCGCGGACATGAATTCACTTGTCGCAGTCGGCACGGGAGCCGCCTTCATCTACAGCACAGTAGCTGTACTGTTTCCGCAATGGCTCGGAATGCGGGCGGGACACATGGAAGTGTATTTCGACACATCCGCGACGATCATCACACTGATTCTTGTAGGACGCATGCTCGAAGCGCGGGCAAAGAACAGCGCCTCGAATTCCATTCGAAAGCTTATCGGATTGCAGCCCCGAACGGCGCGCGTGCTGCGCGAAGGCGAAGAGGTCGAGGTTCCTATCAGCGCGATTCGCATCGATGATCTCGTCGTCGTGCGTCCGGGAGAACGGCTTCCCGTGGACGGTCTCATCACTGTGGGAAATTCTTCGGTCGACGAATCCATGATCAGCGGAGAGCCGCTTCCGGTGGACAAAAAGGCGGGCGACGACGTGATCGGCGGAACCGTGAACAAGGAAGGAGCGCTGACCTTGCGCGCCACGGCAATCGGTGCGCAATCCGTGCTGGGACATATCGTCCGCATGGTTGATGAAGCCCAGGGTTCCAAGGCGCCGGTACAGAAGCTCGTCGATCGCATCGCTTCGGTGTTTGTTCCGACTGTGATCGGCATTGCCATTCTTACCGGCCTCGTCTGGTACTTCGGCTATGATGCGGGCTTCACCGCGAGCATGCTGCATTTTATCGCAGTGCTTATTATTGCCTGTCCCTGTGCTCTCGGGCTCGCGACCCCCGCAGCGATCATGGTCGGCGTGGGTGTGGGCGCGGATCGCGGCATTCTCATCAAGGATGCGGAAAGTCTGGAGCGCGCCCGCAGCGTGCAGACCATCGTGCTGGACAAGACGGGTACGGTGACGGAAGGTCGTCCCGATGTCGTTGCTATACATCTGCAGGATGACTTCGAGAATGTGGAGAATGAGAATGCGCTGATTTCTTTGATCGCTTCAGCGGAGCAGCCGTCAGAGCACCCGCTCGGACAGGCCGTGGTGCGCTATGCCCGTGAACACGGGGTGGAATTGCGTTCCGCCGATTCGTTTCAGTATGAACCCGGTGCTGGCGTCATCGCATTTCTCGAAAGCGATGCGGTTATGGTCGGCAATCGCGGACTGATGAAATCTTATGCCGTGAAGTTTCCGACGGAACTCCCCGAAGCAATGACGCTGCCGGGCCGCACAGTTCTCTACGCCGCTGTCAATGGCCGCTTCGCCGGTGCGCTGGCGTTGTCCGATGCGATTCGCGAGTCCTCCGCAGAGGCGGTGCGAATGCTGCATCGTCAGGGTGTTGACGTCGTCATGTTGACAGGGGACACAGAAGAAGCGGCTCGCATGATCGCGGACGAGGCAGGGATTGACCGGGTGATCGCGGGGGTGCGTCCCGATGAAAAGGCCGGTCACGTACAGGAGTTGCAGAAAGAAGGACGCATCGTGGCGATGGTTGGTGATGGAATCAACGACGCACCGGCGCTGGCGCAGGCCGATGTTAGCATCGCGATGGGAAGCGGTACCGACATTGCAATGGAAACGGCCGACATCACGCTGATGAAAAGCGACCTCCGCGCTGTGGTCGACGCTATGCGTCTCTCCGCCGCAACGATCCGGAAGATCAAACAAAACCTCTTCTGGGCTTTTATCTACAATGTGGTGGGCATTCCGCTCGCGGCTACAGGACTCCTGAGTCCGATGATCGCCGCCGGCGCGATGGCGATCAGCTCCGTGAGCGTCGTCAGCAATTCCCTTCTCCTCCGCCGCTTCCGCCGCTCCACCCTCCCCGGGGAAATCGAAGAGTAACCACAGATTACACGGATTACACAGATTGGACTTTTCGAGGAGTACCCCCCTGCATACTGCATACTGCTTACTGCCTCCCGCGTGCCGCAGGCACTCCCCCGTGCCGCAGGCACTCCCGCGCGGCGAAGCCGCTAATGCGTGCTCCAGCGCTGCGTGAATATTTTCTTCAGTTCGATCAGGAGGAGAATAGAGAACGACGTTCCGACGCAAATGGCCCATTCCTGAAGCGTGAGGGGGGTGACGCGAAGGAGCGTGTTGAGTCCGGGCAGGTGGACGGCGGCGACCTGCAGAGTCAGGGAAACGAACATCACCAACAGCAGCGGACGATTGGAAAACACCCCGATGTGAAAAATCGAGGAATGCACCGATCGTGAGTTATGTACGTTCCAGATCTGAAAGAGTGCGAGCGTAACAAAAGCCATCGTCCGCGCTCTTTCCAGCGGGAAGCCCTGGAGATCGACGTTGAGCAGATTGTATCCGTAAGTGAACAGCGCCCATTTGTAAACGCCGAGCGTGCCCAGCATCATGATGATGCCGGCGAAGAGGATGGTGACGAGCATCTCTTTCGGGACCAGTCCGGCATCCGTCGGTCGGGGAGGACGGCTCATCACGTTGCCGTGTTCTTTTTCGTAAGCCAGGGGAAATGTGGAAATACCGTCCGTCACAAGATTGATCCACAGCAGCTGTGCAGGAAGCAGCGGGAGCGGCATGCCGGCGAGGATGCTTGCCATGATGGTGAGTACTCCGCCGAAGCTGGTGCTGAGCACAAACAGAATGATGTGCCGAAGGTTGTCGAAGATCACGCGTCCATAGCGCACGGCTGCGGCGATGCTGGCGAAACTGTTGTCCAGCACTACCATGCTCGAGGCTTCCTTAGCGACGTCTGTGCCGGCGCCCATTGCGACGCCGATATTCGCCGCCTTGAGCGCGGGTGCGTCGTTGACTCCGTCGCCGGTCATCGTCACGATATGATTCCGATTCTGCAGCGCGCGTACAATGCGGAGTTTATGCATCGGCGAAACGCGGGCATAGACTTCCGTGTTATCGCAAATTCCCCTCAGGTGCTTGTCATCCATCTCATCAAGCTCGGCCCCCGTAATCACATCGATCTGCTCGTCATCAAGACGCAGTTCATGCGCAATCGCACGGGCGGTCTCATGATGGTCGCCAGTGATCATGATCACCTTGATGCCCGCGCTTTTGCAATCCGCAATCGCCTGCTTCGCAGATTCCCGCGGGGGATCATACATTCCCTGAAGTCCGCTGAACATACAACCCTGATATGAGTCATCGTCGTAGACAGTGGATTCCTCAGGCAGCTCTTTCCAGCAGCAGCCGATCACGCGCAGCGTCTGTGAGGATAGCGCCGCCGCTTCGGCTCGGATGCTGTCGGCAGCAAGAGGCACTGATCCTTCGGCCGCCTGTGCACTATCGCACATGGCCAGGATTTTCTCAATGGATCCTTTCACCAGCAGTACTTTCACGCCATCAACCCGAATGGTGACGGCCATGTACTGCAGCTCGGATTCGAAGGGACGAATATTGACAATCGGATATTTCTTCGCCACTTCTTCGACTGCGATGCCGCCCTTCATTGCGCTCGCGATGAGCGCGCCTTCGGTCGGGTCGCCGATCAGCTTTACGCCTTCGTCATTGGCAACGAGACGCGATTCGGTGCAGAGAGCGCCGATCAGGAGCGTGCGTCCAAGAGGCGATTCATGATCTATGGAAGAAAGCACGCCCTCGCTGCCGGTGATGGCGCCATCAGCGTCATAGCCGATTCCGCTGACCTCGAAGGTCTCGCCGCCGGCAATGATGCGCGTGACCGTCATCGCATTTTCCGTCAGTGTGCCGGTCTTATCTGTGCAGATGATGGTCGTACTGCCGAGCGTTTCCACTGCCGCAAGTTTCCGGATGATCGCGTTTTTCTTTGCCATCGAATAAACGCCGATGGAAAGGGCGACGGTGACGGAGACGGGGAGTCCTTCAGGAATCGCGGAGACTGCGAGTCCGACCGAGGTGAGGAACATCTGCAGCAGGGAATTGCCCTGCAGCCAGCCGGCGATGAAAAGTACGCCGATTGCGATGCCGATAGTGATGCTGAGATTTTTGCCGAAGCGGGCGAGGCGCAGCTGCAGCGGTGATATGGTTTCTTCCGCCTCGACGATGTTTTTCGTAATCTGGCCCAGCTCCGAAAGCACGCCCACCGCGACGACCAGCCCCTTGCCGCGACCCCTTTGCACGACCGTACCTGAGTAGAGCATGTTGCTGCGGTCGCCGAGGCTGGCGTCCGTCGCAATCTCCGCGTCCGCCTTCTTAAGCGTATGCATGCTTTCGCCGGTGAGCATGGATTCGTCGATCATCAGTTCCTGCGAATCGATGAGTCGAATGTCAGCCGGCACCTTGGTACCCGACTCCACAAAAACTATGTCGCCGCAGACCAGTTCCGTTGAAGGGAGCGTGGCCTGGGTTCCATTTCGGAGTACGCGGGCGGTGGGGGATGTGAGATCCTTGAGCGCGCGCATCGCAGCCTCGGCTTTAGACTCCTGATAGTAGCCGATAAGCGTGTTGATGATGACCACGGCGAAGATGACGATGGAATCTGCGAGGTCCGCCAGAAAGGCAGTCAGAACCGCCGCGACGAGCAGGATGATGATGATCGGGTTGTTCATCTGCTCGAGCAGCACGATGTATCCGGGCTTGATTTTTTCGCGGGGAAGTACATTCGCCCCGTTCGCCTTGCGCGAAAGTTCGAGCGACTCGGCGCTCAATCCATCGGAGGGGTTCGTTCCAAAAGCGTCGAATATTTCTTGAAGCGGAAGGCTGTGCCAGTTTTTCATGCGCCAGAAAAAAGGTGAAACAATTTATCTACAAATATGCAGCAACAATCCGGCAGCACCAACTAAGACGGAGGGCGAAAGGCCGTACCGTGCCATGGCCGTCCGGAATGCTTTTGAAACGGAGCGATAGGGGAATTCAGCCTCGCGCTCCGCATTTTCGCATTGTCGCATGTGGGCCGATGCGGTTATATTACAGGAATGGACAGCACACAGAGTATATGGCAGTTGCTTCGGCGGCTTTCCGAAGGCGAAATGGACATGGCGCAATGCGCCGGAGCTATCGAAGCAGCACAGCGGCAGCACCTGGAAGTGGGTGACTATGCCAGGCTGGATCTTGCGCGCCGGGAGCGCACCGGCTTTCCCGAGGTGGTGTATGCACCGGGAAAAACCGTTGATGAACTCCACGGCATTCTCAAATCGCTTCTCGCACATGATCGCAGCAACATTCTGTTCTCCCGGCTGCCGAGAGAAATTTTCGAACTGCTCGCAGCTGCGGACGTCGAATCCCGTTATTACGAGCGCTCCTCAACCGCGGTGTTCGCGCCGCAGCCAGCCGATTTATTGCTGGGACGCATAGCGCTTGTGACGGCGGGGACCTCTGATCTCGCCATCGCCGAGGAAATCGAGGTGGCCTGCACCTTCGCCGGAAGCAGCGTCGTGCGCTTCGCCGACGTGGGCGTGGCCGGACTCGACCGCCTGCTCGCGGTTCTTCCGGAAATTGCCAGCGCAAAGGTGTGTGTCTGCGTTGCCGGTATGGAAGCCGCGCTGCCTTCCGTGCTCGCAGGACTTCTCTCCATCCCCGTAATCGGTGTGCCTACTTCCACAGGTTATGGGGTGAACGAAGGCGGAATTAACGCTTTGCTGTCGATGCTGGGGAGCTGCGCACCGGGCGTGCTTGTAGTGAATATCGACAACGGCATCGGAGCCGCAGCTGCGGCGCATCGCATCAACCGCCTTATTTCGATCGGATCCCATGAGTGAGATTTCTCTGACATATCAGTCACTGCTCGATGAAATTGTCAGGGAAGGCGCTGCGGCCAAGCTGCATCTCGTCGCCTTTTCCGGAGGAGTGGACAGCAGTCTCGTGGCGAAGGCCGTATACGACGCCTTTCCTGAAACAGCAGAGGCAGTCATGGCTTTGTCCCCGTCGGTCGCAGCGTCCATGCGCGAATCCGCCATTGCACTCGCGTCGCATATCGGCATTCCCCTCCGTTTCGTAGAAACTTCCGAGCATCTCGATCCCACTTACGTCGCCAATGAAGGCATGAGCTGCTACGTGTGTAAAAGCAGCATCTATGACGCGATGGAAGCGGTGTACGCCGATGCCCGGCGGTTATCGGATCGCGTACTCCTTTACAACGGCACCAACGCGGATGATTTCTCCGACCCGACCCGCGTGGGACTGCAGGCAGCGCGGGAGCACCTCGTGCTCAGTCCGCTTGCGCGCTGCAGTAAAAACAACGTACGTGAGCTTTCACGCTTTGCCGGGCTGCCGAACTGGGACGCCGCAGCGAGTCCCTGTCTTCGATCCCGACTTCATATCGGCGTTCCCGCGACAGCCGAGCATCTGCGTCGCATCGAGGCGGCGGAGGAGGCCGTTCGCGAGGCGTTTGGTCTTGCGTCGACGGTCAACTTTCGTGTACGGCATTTGCCGGATGACGCCGCAATGGTAGAAATCGATCAATCCCTTCTTGATGCAATCGATCTCGGAAAATGCCGCGCTGCTCTGGCTGCGCTCGGATTCCGGGATGTCGACAAACGTGCGTTCCGCTCCGGCAGCGTGAGCGCGGAACTTCGCTGACGCCAAGTCAGATTTACCTCAACATCGTTTCCTTAATCGCATGCTGCTATCCGAATTTCTGGCACAGGGCAAGCTTCTCATTCTTGACGGAGCCACTGGTACGGAACTGCTTCGCCAGGAGGTGGATCTGTCGCCGCCTCTCTGGTCCGCCAATGCGAATCTTCGCAGCCCTCATCTCGTGCGAAACATTCATTTCCATTATCTCAATGCCGGTGCGGATATCATCACGACGAATACCTTCCGGAGTAATGTCCGCGCTCTTCGAAAAGCGGGTATGGAAGATCGTTGGGAAGAAATGAATCTGCGTGCGGTGGAGTTTGCCTTCGAAGCGCGGGAGCGGTATCGTCCCGCACGTCCGGTGCTCATCGCAGGCGGACTCGCTCCGGCGGAGGATTGCTATCGTCCTGAAGACGTGCCGCCCGATGCTGAACTTCGTGAGGAGCATCTCGCACAGGCGCAGCTGCTCGCGATGCTGGGAGTGGACTTTCTCCTCGCCGAAACCATGATGACTGTGCGCGAATCCGCAGCAGTGGCCGAGGCCTGCGCAGCAACCGGCAAGGAATTCGCGATCAGCTTTGTTACCGATGCCTCCGGAGCGCTGCTCTCGGGTGAACCGCTCAGCGAAGCCATCGAGGCCGTTTCTGGCTCTGCGCCCACCGCACTGCTGCTGAACTGCGTTTCCGTGCGCGATATGCACCGCGCATTCCGCGTGCTGCGCGAGCACACGTCCTTGCCCGCCGGCTGCTACGCCAACACCGGTGATCCGGGTCCGCAAGGCGAGGAAGCCATCCGCCGTGAGGTCGACGTCGAAGGATTTGCCGAAGCATCCCGCGTCTGGGTCGACGACGGCGCTTGCATCATTGGCGGATGCTGCGGCACGACGCCGGAACATATCGAGGCTCTGGTCCGTCTCTACAAACCTGGAACGCTTGAATTTCAGAAAGCCGAAATCGCCGCATGGTTCGAAGAACGCTACGGCCCGCATCCCGACCCCATTTCGCTTACCTCCTCAACAGAATAGTGTCGCACGCATGAACGTTCGTTCCCGATTTCTTCCGCAGTCCTTGCTCTCGCAGCTGGTCACGTTTTTGATTGCTGGGTTTCTGCTCCTGACATTCTTTCCAACTCTCACGCAGGCGCAGGCGCAGGCGCAGAAACTCGAACCTCTCACTCCGCGCGAGTGGATTCTGAGCATCGAAGGCAGCGCGACGAAACTGCTCGACGATTTTTCGGATACGCGTTTCTCGAATGGCGGCGCACTGACGCTGCGGCGATATCTGCGAAATCTCGGCCCCGGCAACGGCTCGCTTTACGGCATGGTGGGCATCGGGTTTTATGATTTGCAGTGGAAAACCGATGGACAAATTCTCGCGGATTTCGATACTTCGCAAGTCCGCCTCAATGAAGTGTTCCGCAGCTTCGCCATGCCGATCACGCTCGAAGCGCTGTGGCGCACTCCGATCGGCAGCGGCGCGGAACTGTTCCTTGGCGGCGGACTCGAGTTCACCTACTACTCACCCATGAACTCGAACGGCGATGCGCTGCCGAAGCCGCAGGAAGCCTACGGAAAGTGGGCCGTCGGCATTCCGCTGACGGCGATGGTCGACTATATGCTCACCGATCATTTTGCGATTTCGATACAGGCGACTCTGCATCCGCTGTTCACCGATTATCTCGATGGCCTGAAAGCGGGGGACTGGGGCGACACCTATCTCACCGCCGGCATAGGACTGACTTATTCCTTTCCTGAGCCCGACGGCGACCGTGACTACGATGGACTTTCGAATCGGGAGGAGCGCAGCCAGTACAGGACCGATCCAGACAATCCTGACACCGATGGCGATGGACTGCGCGATGGCGAAGAAATCGCACGCGGAACTTCGCCCATCTTTGCGGATACCGATGGTGACGGACTCGTAGACGGAGAGGAGGTTCGCCGCTGGGGCACCGATCCTCTGCGAAAGGACAGCGACAGCGACGGGATTGGTGATCTTGAAGAAACCGTGTCCGGCACGAATCCCATGCGCGCGGATTCAGACAACGACGGTCTCAGCGACAGTGTCGAACTCGCACGCGGCACCGATCCCCTGCGCGCCGACACCGATGGCGACGGAATGCCCGACGGACTCGAGACGGTTTCGAGTCCGCTCCTTCGCGATACGGACGGTGATGGTTTGGATGATGGGAAGGAGTCCGCTTACGGACTGCGATCCTACGATGCCGACTTCGATGCGGACGGCCTCCTCGATGAAATGGAAGTGCGCATCGGCACGGATCCGCGCAAGCCCGACACCGACAATGACGGAGCGACGGACTACAGTGAATTCTTCGCATTGATGACCGATCCCCGCAATCCCGACACTGATGGGGACGGCACTGCCGACGGAACCGACCTCACACCGCTTCCTCGGACCAACTACAATCCCGTCCAGAAGCTTTCCTGGGTATTCACGGAGATCTTCAAACGCGGCAATGCCGTCGACGAAACCTCGAAAGCCTTCATTCAGATGCTACATCTGATTCGCAGCACTCCCCGCCAGCAGATCTACGAAATCGAGATCCAGATATTCGGAAAAGACATGACCGAAGCGCGTGCGCGCCGCAGCGAACTCGAACCATTCCTTCGCAAGCTTACCACCGGCTGGGACATCCCCATCATCACCGTCTACGAATCCGTCGAAAACTCCTACTACGACGCCCGCCTCCGCTACATCTGGAATGGCGCGTTAGGACGTTAATCACGGCGAAGTCCGCGAAAGCGGACGAAGACGGATTAGGGCGAAAGAACGTTTATCGCGGCGTAGTCCGCGTTAGCGGGCGAAGACGGATTAGGGCGAAAGAACGTTTATCACGACAAAGTCCGCGAAAGCGGACGAAGACGGATTAGGGCGAAAGAACGTTTATCACGGCGAGTCTTCGACCTTCGGGGCTCTCGATCTCGATTTCGGCACTCGCGCTCGATTTCGATTTCGCGCTCGATTTCGATTTCGCGCTCGATCTCGATTTCGCGCTCGATCTCGATTTCGGCGCTCGATCTCGATTTCGGCCCTCGATCTCGATTTCGGCCCTCGATCTCGATTACGCGCTCGATCTCGATTTCGGCCCTCGATCTCGATTTCGGCCCTCGATCTCGATTTCGCGCTCGATCTCGATTTCGCGCTCGATCTCGATTTCGGCCCTCGATCTCGATTTCGCGCTTGATCTCGATTACGTTGTGTGGGGAATAGCGAATTTGATGACGACGATGGTTTCGTCGTCCTTGCGCTCGGTGGCGCCGGCCCAGACGCTGACGCATTCAAGAAGGGCGTGTTTGATTTCTGCAGCCGTTCCGTCTGCATGCTCGCGCAGGCATTCGATAACCCCCTCCATTCCGAATTGCTCTTCTTGTTCATTCTCGGCTTCAGTGATGCCATCGGAGAGCAGGAGGAAAATGTCGCTGCCGCGGACAAAAATCTTCTCCTCTTCCAGCTGTTCTGCGAAGGCATGCCGGTCGAGCCCGATCGCGAGTCCCGGCGGCTGATGCAGTGATACTTCGCGGGATAGGGCGTTGTAGTGGATCAGCGGAAGATGTCCGGCGCGAAGGAACGTGACCTCGTTGCGCATTAGTTCCACCTTCAAAGCCGCTACGGTGACGAAGCTGCGCTTTTCGATGTGGTCGAATATCTGCGTGTTGAGGCGGACCAGCAGTTCCCATAGCGTGGGCTGGTAAGATTCGATGGTCTTGAGAATTCCCTGAATGCGTGCGAGGTACATCGCGGCCGATGTGCCTTTTCCTGAAACGTCGCCGATTATGAAAGTGGTCGAATCATGGCGCGGAAGGAATTCGTAGAAATCGCCGCCGACTTCATACGCCGGAAGCGACTCTGCGGCGATATCAATACCCGGAAGGTCAGGAACGTCCTCCGGCAGTGAACTCAGCTGAATCTGCCGCGCCACCTCAAGCTCCTTGCGCATTCGTTCCTTCTCCTGCGCGCCTTCGTAGAAGCGCATGGTCATCAGGGCGTCGCGGACGTTGATCGCGAGATTATCGAGCAGTTCGACATCCTCGCGGGAGAAATTCGTTTCGGCCTGTTTTTCACCCAGCAGAATCAGTACTTCCACGCGCTCGTCGGCGAAGACGGCAGTAATGAACTCCACTCCGCTTGCAGCGAAACGCTCGCGCAGCGGGAGATTATCGAGGGGCTGCGAGGGTCCGTGGGCGAAAAGCGTATCAAAGGAGTCGACAGTCTCATTATCAAACTGCAGCAGCCCGCTGTCGAGGTGCAGACTGTTCGTCGCGAGCGGAATATAGCCTTGTCCATTGCGCACGGCGAAGGCGGCTCCCTTCAAGTGCATCAGCTTGACAAGATCATTGACCACAGCCTGGGCGAGAAGCGAAGTATCGGAATAACTGTGCGAGAGCTTGCTGAATGTGGTGAGCGCGCGTTTGTAATCATAGGAACCCCGGTAGAAGCGCTGGTCGAGATAGCCCCGCCCCTTTCGATGCAGCCACCACAGTACGGCGAGCAGCAGCACGCCGAAGGTAAGGAACAGTCTCTTCTCGAAAACCAGACGAAGTTCCGGCGAAAGTGTCTGCAGTCTTATGATCTCGATATGCTCGCTCGCGATGTGCAGAACCGGAACATTCAAATCCTGTGCCGGGAGAAAATACAGCAGGAGAAAAAATATGCCGATGGCCACGGCAGTTACTCCGGTGGTGAGCATGCTGTACATCGACCCGCGCCTCACCACGACATACAAATCGAAAATGCGGTACTTGACAATTGTTGCAAAGAAGAGAGCGGGCGAGGCCAGGCCGAGAAGAAAGATCGCCTGCCAGGAAGTGTAGGAAGTAACAGCGAGGGATCCGCTGATGAACACAAGTCCGATAATGATCGCCAGACGGGTCCGGGGCAATCGTTCGCGATACTCGACGCTTTCGTACAGACGGTACCGCCGCTGAAGCAGAATCTGAATAACGATAAGTGAGACCGAGACGAGCCCGAAGAGGAGCAGTGCCTTCGGGATTCCCTTGAACTTGAGAATGCTGGAAAGAAGCCACGTGAGGAATACAACGCTGAGCGTGATTCCATAGATCATAGTGATTTCAATTTGCCGAACACTCTTGACATAGCGCTGCGACGGAAAGTACAGCAGCAAGTGTGTAAAAGAACCGAGAGTTGCAGCCCAGCCAAGAGGCGAAAGCCAGATTCCAAGAGTGGTAATCGCATCGGGATAGAACCAGTAGGAGTAGCTCTGGGAAATCAGCATGGTGAAGCCGACCGTCAAATGCGACCACCCGAACAACCGGGCCACCGGCTGCTGCGTGCGCCGCAGAAAGACCCATGTCCCGCTGACGATAAATGCGATGCCGATGAGGATAAAAGCCAGACATAGAAGAGGGAGTCCGAACACAGCGGGATACAACGTGACCGCGAGTGAATTGCCCTCCCGGACGATGTTGTACACGAGGGAGTCCCCGCCGCGGCTGTTGATGAGGTAATCGTTCGCGTCGAATTTGTTGCGTACGGGTTTCCCATTTATCGCGGTGATTACATCGCCGACCTGCAGTCCGGCACGATCGGAGACGCCTCCGGGCAGAACCTCGATGATAGTGACCTTCCCATTGATATCCGTATACCAGTTTTCATCGGAGACAATCGATGCAAAGCGGACAATCCAAATCGACCCAAACGTGATCGCGAGCAGCAGACATGTTAGATATGCCGCGCGTGCCCACTGCGTATGAGAATTGAAGAATGGAAGTCCGTTCATCGCGCGGTTGCGAGAAATGCTGCGTAGAGGATGATCGCGGCAAGGCCGAGAATCAGAATCACACCGAGAATCGTGAGAATGAACTGGCTCATAGTATCGTTGCGTCCGACAGGAGAAGCGGACGCCGCATCCCAATAGGAGAGTGTCGTATCTTTTGCGACCTGCAGGCCATCAGTGGTCTGCACCAGTGCGCGGCCTTCAATGCCGCGTGTCGTCAGCTGCCAGCCGTTCTCAGCAAAAAGGAGCTCATCGCGGTCATGTGTAATCACCCGGAGTGCGCTGAGCGAATTGCCGTTCGCTGAGCGTCCGCCCGAAGGCATGGGAGACTGCAGCGAGAGCTGCGCGCAGGAGGTCGTGTAGAAAAGAAGCGATAGTATGAGCAGCAATCGTCGCATGGAAACACGGGGGTTGTGATGGAGTGACGCACGGTCCGTTATGTCGGTGCGCGTTGCAAAGAGAGGAAGTTAGAAAATACACGGCTGCAAAAAAAGAAGGCAGTCAATTCTGACTGCCTTCTTTTGCAAATGCATATTTTCTCAGGCGGAAAATTTACCGCGTAATCATCATTCGTCGGGAAAGCGTCTGCGAGTTTGTCGTCAGTTTGTAGACGTAGATGCCTGCAGGTACCTGGCGCCCAGTATTGTCGCGGCCATCCCAGGTGATAGAGGACTTCCCGATGGGACGCATTTCATTTACCAGTGCAAGCACTTCCTTGCCGAGGAGATTGTACACCTTGAGTGTCGCGTTGCCAGACTCCGCCATACGGTAGGTAATCGTCGTGCCATTGTATTTGCCTAGAGAGAACGGGTTCGGATAGTTCTGCGAAAGAATCAGGTCACTCGCTGTAGGTGCGCCGGGTACAGAGGCGAGAGTAGTGATCGCAGTGAACGTCAGTTCCGTTTTCTCGTTCGTGTTATCGAGATTGGTCACAAGCACCTTGACCGTAGCCGTACCGGGATTCGCACCGGTAATAAAGGTGATGTCTATATCTTCCTTGAAATCCGTGACCATCGTCCCTTCATGAGCGGTGGAACCCGGGGGGAAGCAATTCTGGAAGAAGCAGATCTGTGTATTCCAATCGGAAGGGAGACCCGATCTGTCCGTAATTTCAACGCGCAGATTCAAATCCTTGCCGGAAATGTTTGCCAGTTCGATTTTCACCTGCACCCAGTCAGAGGGTACGCCGGCAGCTTGCGCTGAGGCTGCCGCTACGCGATAACCCTGTGCGATTGCGGGTCCGGTATAGGCAAGCAGCATGCTGAAGATCAGAAGGGGAAAAAACGCTTTTACAATTCTATTCATCATAAACTCCAATTTGCTTTTATACCACTCAATCTAGGGAATAAACAATCGCCGTACAAGAAAATTCCCGGTGACAGGAAAGGAAGGTCATTTATTTTTGAACTAGACAGTTCAACCACACAAAAGTTACCAGGTTCCATCCCAAATCCCGGGAATATTCAAAAAATTGAAGGGCGGTCGGGTTCCGGACCCTTTTTTTTCCTCACAGGAATGGGCAATTTTGCGTATATTTGATGTTTGTAGAGAAAAACGAGTCATATGTTCGATAAACTGGATTCTACTGTTACGCGTTTTGAGGAATTGGGGCTGGAATTGAGCAAACCCGAGGTCGTCAGCGACCAGGGACTCTTCCGCAAACTTGGAAGAGAACGCAGTCAGCTCGAGTCGCTGGTTGAGGAATACCTTCGCTACAAGCGATTGAAGGAAGACCTCGAAGGGCATCGCGATATCATTAAAAATGAAGACGATCCTGAACTTCGTCGCTATGCTCTCGATGAGATGGCCGAATTGGAAGCGGCGCTGGAGGCAGCAGAACAGGAAATCAAGATCCTGCTGATTCCGACGGATCCCAACGACAGCAGGGACGTCATCGTGGAAATCCGCTCCGGTACCGGGGGAGAAGAGGCGGCCCTGTTCGCAGGGGATCTCTACCGCATGTACACGCGCTACGCTGAAACCAAGGGATGGAAGCAGGAACTGATCACACTGAGCGAAGCCGCGGCCGGCGGTTTCAAGGAAGTGACATTCAGCCTGACCGGCAAAGATGTGTACGGTACAATGAAATTCGAGAGCGGAATCCACAGGGTGCAGCGGGTTCCTGCCACAGAGGCCAGCGGACGCGTACACACGTCAGCGGCATCCGTGGCGGTGCTTCCGGAGGTCGAGGATGTTGACGTCGAGATAAACGAAAACGATCTGCGCGTAGATATTTTCCGCTCCGGCGGCAAGGGCGGACAAAATGTCAACAAGGTTGAGACTGCCGTTCGTCTGACCCATTTGCCTACGGGCATCGTCGTGTCCTGCCAGGAAGAGCGTTCGCAGCTGAAAAACAAGCAGAAGGCAATGAAAGTAATGCGCGCACGCATCTACGAAAAGCTGCTGACTGAGCAAACCGCTGAAATTTCAGCTGCACGCCGGTCCATGGTTGGCAGCGGCGACCGCTCCGATAAGATTCGCACATATAATTTTCCTCAAAACCGCCTGACCGATCATCGCATCGGCCTGACCATCTACAATCTCCACGAAGTTATGGAAGGCGTGCTTGAGGATATTTTCGAAAGGATGAAAGTCGCAGACCGGACCGCCCGTCTGCAAGCCGGCATCGAAGGGAGTAATGGATGACCGCGAAAGTTCAGGTCGGCAATATCACCATCGGCGGCGGAGCCCCTCTGGCACTGCTCGCTGGTCCTTGCGTCATAGAGAATCGCGACATGATCCTGCGCAGCGCTGAATTTATCCGCGGCGTGGCAGAGCGTACAGGCATGCCGCTCGTCTTCAAATCCTCTTTCAAGAAAGCCAATCGGACCAGCATGTCGGGTTTCAGCGGGATCGGACGAGACGCCGCGCTCGATATTCTCGCAGAAGTTCGGCAGCAATTCGGCCTGGCTGTGGTCACGGACGTTCATACCGAAGAGGATATCGCAGCAGCGTCGGAGGTTGTGGATATGCTCCAGATTCCGGCGTTCCTGTGCCGCCAGACGGACCTTCTGCTCGCCGCCGGAGCATCGGGCAAGGCAGTCAATATTAAGAAAGGACAATTCCTGGCTCCCGAAGACATGCGACATGCTGCGGATAAGGTCCTCTCGACCGGGAATTCCAATGTGCTGCTCTGCGAACGCGGAAGCAGTTTCGGCTACCATAACCTCGTGGTTGACATGCGGGGGCTGATCATCATGCGGCAGCTTGGTTTACCGGTGGTGATGGACGCCACGCATTCGGTTCAAATTCCGAGTCAGGGCGGCAGTTCGGGAGGAAGGCCTGAATTCATCGCACCGCTTGCCCGTGCCGCAGCCGCGGTGGGAATTGACGCACTCTTTATCGAAACGCATCCCGATCCCGCGAACGCACTCAGCGATGCCGGAAGTCAGCTTCCGCTTTCGCAGCTCGAATCCTTGCTTAACGAAGTTTGTGCCGTCGATCGGGCGGTACAAGATGTATTCCGTTTGAAAGAAAATTCATGACTATTCCCTCTGTCAAAGAAATCAATCCCCATGTAGTGGACCGCCTCCTGCGCATCAAAGCATTTCTGCTTGATGTCGATGGCGTGCTCACCGATGGCTCAGTGACTATTACCGAAAATGGCCTCGACAATCGCGTGTTCACGGTTATGGATGCAGAAAGTATCCAGACCGCCCAGCGCATCGGAATCCGAATCGGGATCATCACGACACATGCATCCGATCTGGTCCTGCACAGGGCTCGCGAACTCGGCATACATGACATCTATCACGGGATGTTCGACAAGACCGAAGCCTACAAGGAATTCAAGGCGCTATATCAGCTCAAGGATGAAAGCATCGCTTACATGGGCGACGGCATCCTGGATGTCAGTGTGCTGAAAAGCGTTGGCTTTGCCGCAACTCCCTCAAATGCCCATATTTCGGCAAGAATGGCAGCACATTACGTCTCCCATTATCGCGGGGGATATGGCGCTGTGCGCGAAGTATTGATGATGCTCGTCAGGGTGCGCTCCGGCGACGACGAAGCGTAATCGGTACGCGCTATTCGAAGTCCTGCAGAAACCGCTTGTCCTGAATCATCAGCCGCTGCACCGGCTCGCCGCCAATGACATGCGAGTCGATGATCTCTGCGACATCCTCCGTAGTCACTCCGCCATACCAGACAGCGTCGGGATAGACGACAACGACAGGCCCGAATTCGCAGGCATCGAGACAGCCCGAGTTATTTGCACGGTACTGAGAAGCCAATCCACGGCTCCGAAGCTCTTCCTTGAATTTTGCGGTGAGATCGCAACTGCCTTTTCTTGCACAGGATCCGCGCACGTGTCCCTCGGCGCGTTGGTTTTCACAAATGAGAATATGTCGTTTGAATCGGGCCATTGTTCTATCCTGTCACTTGTGCTGGTTCCTATGAAAGAATGCGTTCTCCGATCAACATAAGAATGCGCATCCATGCGAACAAGCCGCGCATCGGACCGGAGACCGCAAGCGATATTTATAGCTGCAAACCTTTTTATCCATACATTCAGTTTCAAAGGAGTGTCATCACATGAGTCATCATCGCGAAGTAGTACAAACCGATAAAGCGCCAAAGGCGATCGGTCCTTACAGCCAGGCCAATATTGCCGGCAACATGATTTTCGTCTCCGGCCAGCTTGGGCTTGATGAAGTGACGGGAAATTTTGTGGATGGAGGGATTCGTGAACAGACAGACAAAGCGCTGAAGAATATGACCGCCATTCTCGAAGCTGCCGGCGCCTCAATGGGCGACGTCACCGCATGCACTGTCTTTCTCAAGGACATGAATGATTTCGCCGCAATGAACGAAGTCTACGCACAGTATTTCGTTGCGAATCCGCCGAGCCGTGCAGCCATCGAAGTTGCCCGCCTTCCCAAGGATGGAATTGTGGAAATCAGCTGCATCGCCGTCAAAGGCTGAATCGGAGCGAAAAGCAGGCTTGCCGTCTTCCTGTGACGGAGTCGGGATTTGGCTCAGTGGAGATTCTGATAGGAGTCGGATTCTGATTTATTCGTTGAGTTTCGCTTAAGTCTGTCGTATACTTCGTCAATAAAGATGATTATTCCAGGAGCAGGAATGGAAACCAGCGGCATAATTTTCATGGCATTCGGATGGGGAACGGTTATCCTGCTGCTTGCCGGCTGCCTCTACAAGATCATGAAGACAGGCGGCGACAGCTTCGATCCCTGATTTCCAGCCGTCCCGAAGACGCCATCTTTTGAGCTTGAGGACAGATCTGTGCATTATAAAACCCCGCCGTGGCGGGGTTTATTGTAAATACGTGGGTGCCTTTAAATTTACGAAACCATCTCACCAGGTCTCTTCATCATATCGATCGACGGATATGCTCGAGAGGCCGGAATCTACAAAAATGAAAATCCGTTTTTTTGCAGTATCGAAGTTGTCGGTGCGGTAAACACCGTCGCCTTTGTTGGCAAATCCGTTGATATGCTTCGATGAGAGAGCGGATTCGGTGTTGAATTCACAGCCGACGCCCGTAGGGACGAAAATATGCACGCTCGATGCACCGGTTTCAATCTTCACATGTGAGGTGTCGGCGCGGCTGCCCAACCGTAATTTCACAGATGCAGCTCCCGCATCGAGATCAAGGCGGCCGATACGGTAGGCGCGAAGATCAAATTCGATTTTTGCGGCTCCTGCATCTATGTTCAAATCCCACAGCGGATCGGGGTGCAGGCGCATCATCACATGGTTGCGCATTTTGTTGCCTTTCCAGGAAATGGATTCTTCCGCCATGTGCAGCCGGAACGCAGGGATATTATCCTCAGAATCGTAGTCGAGGATATATTCGGACACGTTTCCCTTGGCGCTTGCCGACACAAATGAACTTGTGGTGTCGCCCATTTCAAAATGACCGGCTCCGCCTTCGAAATAGAATTTGGCGGTTGCTGCCGCACTGTCGTAGCCGAATGTCAGTTCCTGTTCTGTATAATTTCCAGGAGTATGATCGCCGTCGATGTTGGTGATGATGTGGTCGACACTGTCGCAGCCGCGCTGCACGGACGCGAATATTACGACGCCGGTAAGCAGTCCAATGCCGCCGATGACAATCCACTTCGATTTGGAATCCTTAAGGAAGGCGCTGACGCCGAGGAAGACGAGCAGCAGCGGCCAAAGCTTCCAGAGGAAATCCCACGAAATGGCCAGACTGAAAAAGTTGTTTAGAATGCCGAGGAGACCGAGAATAACAAACAGGGTTCCCCAGAACACGCGACCTGATTTCATGATGCCACCTCTCCGTTTTCGTGATTGGGACGGGGGATTGTATTCCACAGCATTCCGGCACCAACGGCGATTAGCAGAAGTGGCCAGAAGTCCTCAAATCCGAAACTGGGAATGAAGTTGTCGAGCAGAAACAAAGTTCCGATTACAACGAGTGAGATGCCGCCGACAAAACTTCCGCGTCCGTGCTCCTTTTTCTCACGAATCGGTGGAACAGCGAAACCGCCGCTCTCGTCTTCTTCCATCGCGACCTCGCCGCTGGAAGTCTCAACCCTGACCGTGTGCATACGCGCCGGCACGACAATCCAGAGGATGACATAGGCAAGAATGCCGATGCCGTGATGAAGGGTAAGAATAACAAAAACGAGACGGATCAATACAGGATCGATCGAGAAGTATTCCGCGAGTCCTGTGCAGACTCCGCCGATCATTTTGTTTTCAGTGTTGCGATATAATCGTTTTTCCATGACTGCACCTCCTTGGGGTGATGGGCGGCTCCTGAGTATATGCGGGGAGCGCGCTGCGTTGTGGTGTACAGTACGGTGACCTTTGGGGATTGTTTCAACGCTTCAACAGATCGCATGCATGGCCGCTTTGGATGAAGGCATCACTGCGATTCTGCTGTAGCGGATAAACCGGGCTTTTTAGACTCTATGCTAATAATCAGGGTGCTGCGGCATGACGGGACGGTCGTCACGCCAGTTGAAGCCGTCGATGTTGTAGCTGGATTCTTTCCGGGTAACGAATTTCTCGGGGTAGTACACGCCTTCGACGCCGCGAATACTGCGAATGGTTTCCACCTTTCCGTCCGAAAAATCTATGATGATCAAATCGCTGCTCTCGCGCCGCAGCCCGTTGAGCGCCAGTCCGTCATACAAATAGTAGACGCTGATGGCGGTCTCTTCAACGCGGATGCGCTGCGGTTTTTTGTCTTCAAACTGCATGCGGATACGCTTGCCTTTTGTCTGATCGAATCTGTCGGGAGGGTAAAGGGTATCCTGTTCGCTTGGTTTGCTGCGAGACAGACTGAAGGCATTTCCGATAACGTCGAGTGCACGCAGCTCGCTGCCTGCGATGCGCGCCGCAATCGAATCGCCCGTGATCTGGTTGTCGTCAAACCATAACACGGGATCACCGCGCAGAATCATCAAACTGTCCGCCCGAAGAAGGGCGGCGTCGTTGCAAAGCGCGGCGAGCCCCGAGCGCACGATCCGCACATTTCCCTCAGTGAAAAAACTGTTGCTGCTGTCGCGAAGCGCTTCCATCCGGTCGGCGACGATGCTGAGCGTGTCGAGATCGAGCGAGTCGATTTCATCCTCGACGCGCGAGACGTAAACCGTATCGATCTGCCAGAGTTTAGGACTGTTATGAAAGTATGTGCGCTTCAGATCTGAATAATGCCGCACACTGTCAGCGGTGATGAGCACGTTCTCATCCTTGAAGCGGATGCGCACATTTTCCCATGCGATGATCAAGGCACTGTCGCGGATGTACTGCATGCGGCTGGATGTAATGGTGGCCGCGGTGTCGTCGACCGTCACATTGCTTGAGAATTCCGCGATTTTCGAACCTGTGCGATAGCTGCCCATGCGGGCCTGAAGAACGATATGGCCGTCGTTTATGTAGATCCCCTCATTCGAGGAAGCGCTGCGCGTGTCTCCATCATAAGAGCCGCGTTCAGTTTTGAGGGTGAGTGTATCCTGCGTGATGATGACATTTCCGCTGAGCTGCGCACTGTTGCGCGAAATATTCTGTGTGGCGCGGTCGCAGCTGATGAGCACGTTGTCCTGCTGCAGCTTAACGTTGCCCACGAGTTCGCGGAGCTCCATGTCGCCGACCAGCCGTCCCTCGAGCCGATCCGCTGCCAGCACTCTGAGCAGCGACCGTTCCTGCCCATGCAGCGAAGTTGGAAGCATAATAAACAGAAGCGGGAGAGCGAGAAGCGCAGCCCATGTATTGAACCGCAGGCTGATCCTGGTGCCCGGAATGAAGTTCTGAAGTATTTGATCTACGAGACGCATCTGCACAAAATACGGTATGGCGCCCAAACTTCCCGAAGGATGAGCCGCCTCTTTCTTCTTTTCGCTTGTTTTTCGCCGCGCACCTGCCTAGTTTTCTTCACCCAACACTGATTGCTGCCTTCGTGCGTCTCGCCATAATTTCTGACATACATGCAAATCTCGAAGCACTCGAAAGCGTGCTTCTGGATATTGAGATGATTCAGGCCGACCGCCTGGTCTGCCTCGGTGATATCGTTGGATACGGAGCGGATCCGGCAGCCTGTCTTAATATAATCCGGGAGCGGGCGGAGATATGCGTGCTGGGGAATCACGACGCTGCGGTATTTACGGAATCCGGACGTTCCTTCTTCAATCCCAATGCGCGGGAAGCGGTGGCGTGGACCACTGCCCAGCTCTCAACCGAGGATGTCGCCTTTCTTCAGGGACTTCCCTATCGGGTTTCGAAGGACGACCTCTTGTTCGTACACTCCGCCCCGCGTGCACCCGAGCAATGGGATTACGTTTTCAGCGGAATGGAAGCGCGGCTGCTCGGCCGGTATTTCCACGAGCGAATTTGCTTCATCGGACACTCGCATGTTCCGGGAATGTATCCGATCGATGCGGGTATCTACGAATACACGCATGGTCAACGCTACCTTATCAACGTTGGCAGCGTCGGACAGCCGCGCGACAGAAACTGGCGCAGCAGCTACGGCCTGCTCGACACGGTGGCAGGGACCTATGAGAATAGAAGAGTGGAGTACGATGTGGAAAGCGCGGCCAAAAAAATTCTGAAAAACGGGCTTCCGCGCCGCCTGGCAGAGCGTCTCAAATTGGGTGAATAATGGTCCGATTCCGTCTCAGGAATCGCAGAAATTTCGCTTCTGCGTTCTGAAAAGTTGCGTGATAATTTGCCCCACCGATAAGCTCTTTCAGCAAAAACGAGTGAAAATATTTCCGCCGCTGCGTCTCCGGCAATCATTCGGAGGCATCCTCTCCCCTGAAATCAGTGGGTTTAGGGCGGCAGTAAGTACCTATGTTATTGATTTGACTCACATTCCCGCCTTTGGTATATTTGCTAACTACTGCAATTTGCAGTAAACTTATGCTTTTGAGTGGGGCGTAGCCAAGTGGTAAGGCATCGGCCTTTGGAGCCGACATTCGAAGGTTCGAACCCTTCCGCCCCAGCAGAACTTGGCTCGTTTATCCGAACAGAGGTGCAAACGCATGTTAGTCTTTAGTGGACGTTCAAATCCTGTGCTTGCTGAAAACATCGCCGCGCAAATCGGCGAGCCTCTCGGTGCATGCGAGATCAAGACGTTCTGTGACGGCGAGATATGGGTCAAGTATCGTGAAAATATCCGCGGCCGCGATGTGTTCATCATTCAGAGCACAAACCCGCCCGCCGAAAATCTTCTCGAACTACTGATCATGATCGACGCCGCCAAGCGAGCCTCTGCCAGACGTGTGACGGCAGTGCTCCCGTATTTCGGATACGCGCGTCAAGATCGAAAGGATCAGCCCCGCGTCGCCATTACAGCAAAGCTGGTAGCGAATCTGATTACCAGCGCCGGCGCCGACCGCGTGGTGTCGATGGACCTGCACGCACCGCAGATCCAGGGCTTTTTTGATATCCCGTTCGACCATCTCTATTCGTCGGCGGTGCTGTTGAAATCGTATCGCGAGCAGGCGCTCACGGATCTTTCGGTTGTATCGCCCGATGTGGGCGGAATTAAAATGGCACGCTCCTTTGCCAAGCGGCTGAAAGCTGAGCTGGTAGTGCTCGACAAGCGCAGGCCGCGGCAGAACGAGGCCGAAGTTATGAATATCATCGGACAGGTTGACGATCGAAACGTGCTGCTGGTCGATGATATGATTGATACCGGGGGAACCTTCGCCAGCGCGGTCCTTGCGTTGAAGAAGGCCGGAGCCAGGAATGTTTATGGTGCATGCACGCATGCGGTGTTTTCCGGATCGGCCCCTGAGAAAATTCTGGAATCGGGTGTCTCGAAGATCCTGGTTACCGACACGATTCCGCTGCGTAAAGAAATGCAGGAAACTGGTTTGGTCGAAGTGCAGTCCGTCTCCAGCCTGTTCGCCGAGGCGATCAAGCGGACTCATCTGCATCAATCCATCAGCTCCCTGTTCGATATTGACAAAGACAAACTAATGTAATCAATACACGATTTATCAGGAGTATTCCCGTGGCTGAAATCACTCTTAAAGCGAAGATCCGTGACTACAAGGGTCGAACCGCATCCAACGCCGCCCGCCGCGATGGCAAGGTGCCGGGCGTGTTCTATCTCGGAAACGAGAAGAACCTTTCCATCGAAGTCGAGGCGCTGGACTTGCGTCACCTCGTCTATACATCCGAAACTCATATCGTTGATCTGCAGCTCAGCGATGGCAGCAGCGAAGCTGCCGTGCTGCGCGATGTGCAGTTCGACCCCGTCACCGACCGAATGGTCCATTTCGATCTTATCGGCGTCGTTCGTGGACAGAAGATGAAATTCGAGGTCCCTGTGATCCTTGAAGGTTCTTGCGAAGGCGTTCGCCTCGGCGGCATTCTGCAGCAGGTCCTGCACAAACTCGAAGTCGAATGTACTCCGAAGAATCTACCGGAACACATCGGGGTTGATATTACGGATCTGCAAATTGGCACGTCTCTGCTTGTGAGCGATTTGAAGCTCGAAAATGTGGAAATCATCACAAACGGCGATCAGTCAATAGCTATTCTCAGCCATCCGCGCGCAGAGGCTGCTGCCGGAGAAACTGAGGATAAGGATGGCACCCCTGCTCTTGTCGGCAGTGAAAAAGGCGGGGACGAATAATTCCTTTGCCGCTGGAAACTTCAGAGAGCGGGCTGCACAACGACAGCGACCTCCTTGCGGACGAAGGTTCAGCTCCGGAAACGGGGCTGGCCGGGGAACGCAGGCAGGACGCTCCGGAGCCGCAGCGGCTTTGCGTAGTCGGACTCGGCAATCCGGGCCCGCGCTATGCGCAAACGAGGCATAATATCGGCTTCCAGGTTTTGGACAGGCTCGCGGATATGCTGAATATTCGCGAGTCTTCTTTTGTAACGAACCAGTATCAGGCTACTGGTCGACACGGCGACTGGAGCGTTATTCTTTGCAAGCCGTGGACATACATGAATCTCAGCGGCGAAGCGGTCATCCTATTGATGGACCAATTCGATCTGCAGCCTGCAGAGCTGCTTGTGGTTTATGACGAAGTGCAGCTTCCGCTCGGGCATCTGCGTTTGCGCAGCCGCGGAAGCGATGGAGGACATAATGGGTTGGCTTCCGTGATCGAGAAGGTCGGAACGGATAAAATCCCTCGTATGCGATGCGGGGTTGATTTTTCAACCGAGTCTGCTGATCTTGCGGAATATGTCTTGAGCCCGTTCAAAGTAGAAGAACTCCCTCATGCCGCGTCCATGGTCGATCGGGCGGCGGATGCTGTCCTCGCGATAATGGATATCGGCATGCAGCGGGCAATGAATGTCTTTAATACTCCACCAATAACTCATCAGGATACGTTATGACAGAATTGGGTTCACTGGGGATTTGGCCTCCCCTCAGCGGGGCGGTCGGATTGGTAGTTGCATTGGTCATCTATTTTTGGATCAAACGCCAGTCGCCAGGCACAGAATTGATGCAGGATATCGCTCATCAGATTCATGTTGGTGCTATGGCCTTCCTGAGAAGTGAATACAAGGTTCTCGCCATATTCGTGGTCATCGTTTTCGCATTGCTCGCATACTTTATCGGAATCAATACCGCCATTGCCTTTTTATCCGGTGCGATCTGTTCTATTCTTGCCGGATTCCTCGGCATGATGTCGGCGACAAGCGCCAACGTTCGTACCACTGAAGCTGCACGCAGCTCTGGCCAATCGCGCGCGCTTGTCGTTTCTTTCATGGGCGGTTCGGTGATGGGACTTTCCGTCGCAAGCCTTGGCCTTATCGGCGTTGGCGTTTTCTTCCTCTTCTTCGGCGACTACGCTCATGCGGATGTGTTGAGCGGATTTGCCATGGGTGCTAGCTCCATCGCACTCTTCGCACGCGTCGGCGGCGGTATCTATACGAAAGCGGCTGATGTCGGCGCTGATCTCGTCGGAAAGGTCGAAGCAGGCATCCCGGAAGATGATCCCCGCAACCCCGCCACTATCGCTGATAATGTCGGCGATAATGTCGGCGACGTCGCAGGTATGGGTGCCGATATTTTCGAGTCCTACGTCGGTTCAATTATCGCCGCTCTCGCAATCGCCGCTTCCACTGCTATGGGAGTGGCCTTCATGATCTTCCCGCTGATTATTGCGATGATCGGACTCGCTGCCTCGTTGATAGGAATCGCCACGATCAGGATTTTCGCAAACTCGAATCCTGCTGCAGCTCTGCGCTATTCGACTATCATTTCCCTGGTCCTGATGCTTGGCGGCGTCTACGCGATCATGGGAACGATGTCCATCGCAACCAACTATTTCTGGCCTCTGCTCGCGGGTTCTGTAGGCGGACTCTTCATCGGATTCGTCACTGAATACTACACGGGTGGTCCTCCCGTACGCCGCATTGCCACCGCAAGCCGCACTGGCGCAGCAACCAATATCATTTCCGGCCTCGCAATCGGTATGGAAAGCGTTGTGGGACCGGTTATACTGATCGTACTCGCAATTTTTGTTTCTTTTGAAACCGGCGGCATCTACGGCATCGCAATTGCAGCCGTCGGGATGCTTGCCACGGTCGGAATCACTATGTCCGTCGATGCATACGGTCCCATCGCTGACAATGCCGGCGGCATTTCCGAGATGGCGATGTTGGGCAAGGATGTTCGCAAGATCACCGACACTCTCGATTCTCTCGGCAACACCACTGCAGCTATCGGAAAAGGCTTCGCCATCGGTTCCGCCGCTCTGACAGCTCTCGCGCTTTTCTCTGCCTATTCAAGTACGATCAACATGGCGCTTGGATCGGAGAAGGAATTCGTCATCAACATTCTTGATCACACTACGGTGATTGGATTGTTCCTCGGCGGCATTCTTCCCTTCGCCATCGCTGCCATGACAATGACATCGGTAGGCAAGGCCGCCTTCGCGATGGTAGAGGAAGTGCGCCGTCAGTTCCGTGAGATCAAGGGATTGATGGAAGGTACGGCCAAGCCCGACACCGCACGCTGCGTTGATATTTCTACGAAAGCCGCGCTGAAGGAAATGATTCTTCCCGGTGTGACCGCGGTCATTGCCCCGGTTCTCGTCGGATTTATTCTCGGTCCCGAAGCTCTCGGCGGGCTTCTCGCCGGAGCCACTGTCACCGGCGTGTTGCTTGCACTGTTTATGGCGAATGCCGGCGGAGCATGGGATAATGCGAAAAAATGGGTAGAACAAGGTAATCTCGGTGGAAAAAACTCCGACGTGCACAAAGCGACTGTTGTCGGTGACACCGTTGGAGATCCGTTCAAGGACACCTCCGGACCCGCGATGAACATTTTGATTAAATTGATGTCCATCGTATCTTTAGTGATTGCTCCGCTTATCGCACATCTTGCGAAATAACGGATATCGTTTGTATAGAAAATAATCAGACCCTGCTCGGCGGCGCAATGCGCGTCGCTGGGCCGTTTTCTTCACAGTCCAAAGGGCACTGCTTCAATGAAACGCTTCTACGAGTGCACGTTTATCGTCAACCCCGGGTTGGACGATACGCAAATCGAATCCACAGTGAAAATGGCACAAGACACCGTCGTGAAAAACGGCGGTGAAATGATCAATACTGAGCATCTTGGCCGCCGCCGCCTCGCCTACCCCATCGCCAAAAAACACAATGGCTACTACATCGTCCTTGAGTTTGAAGCTGAAGGCCGCATCGTAGAAAAAGTCGAGCGTTTCCTGACTCTCGATGAAAATGTTATGCGCTACCTCACGGTTATGCTCGATGCGCGTGAACTCGATGCGAAACTCAAACGTGCCGCTATGGTGCTGCAGGAGAAGGAACAGGAAAATTCCAACGACGACCGGCGGAATGGTCCTGCGCCGAAGGTTGAGGCCGCTCCGGTTGCAGAAGCCGCCGCCCCAGTAGCAGAAGCCGCCGCCCCAGTAGCAGAAGCCGCCGCTCCAGTAGCAGAAGCCGCCGCTCCGGTTGCAGAAGCCGCCGCTCCGATCGCTGAAGACAATGCACCGGAAGAAAAAGCTGACTGATCTGGATACATGTTCTCCTTCCATTCCCACTGGCCTGGCCGAAAGGGGATCGTGCGGTGAGCATTTGAAACGCAAGGAAGCCAAATGGCAGATCTGAAGATGCCGGAACTGAACTATGTTCTGATTGTCGGCAACTTGACCAAAGATCCGATCTTCCGGACAACATCGAATAATACGCCTGTCGTCAATTTCTCCATCGCTTCGAACAGGCGATACAAGGACCGAAATAATTCGTGGCAGGAAGATGTGTGTTACATCGGCATCGTGGCCTGGAACAAATTGGCTGAAAGCTGCCACGAACGACTGCATAAAGGCAGCGCAGTGCTCGTCGAAGGCGAACTGCAAACCCGCAACTGGCGCGGCGAGGATGGCGGACAACGCAGCATACTCGAATTGAAAGCTCGCCGGATCCAGTTTCTCAACAAGAACGGGCGCGTCAACGGCCATCACGATGATGATTTCGCCGGAAATGAGTACGGCACCGATCATGACGAGATGTTCGATTTGTTCGATGGAAGCGACGACACGTTATTCAGCTTCGATACAGAGCGGCTGGCTGACGTAAACAAAGATTGATAGCAACGAAATAGAAGAGTAATCAACGATTCCCGACTGGAGATCATCATGAAAGTTATTTTACGCCAGAATATTGAATCGATCGGCAAAATGGGCGAGGTCGTGACCGTGAAAGACGGATACGCCCGCAACTACCTTCTGCCCAGCGGCATGGCCTATCTGGCAAACAAGGGCAACGTCAAGGTTCTGGACCAGGAACGTCGCAGCCTTCAGGTGAAGCTGAACCGTGAACTCAAAAAAGCAGAAGACATCGCTGCTGAGCTTGAGAAGCACGAGAATGCAGTGACCATCGCCATGCAGGTCGGCGAGGAAGACAAGTTGTTCGGTACTGTTACCAAGGAAATGATTGCTGATAAGCTTACCGCAAAGGGCTTCAGCATCGATAAACGCAAACTCGAGATCGACGAACCCATCAAGGTCCTGGGCATCTACACCGTGACTCTCAAACTTCATGCAGAAGTTTCGGCGAAAATCAAGGTGTGGGTTGTTCGTCAGGAAAGCTGAGTAACGCCGGTATCCCCTGAAAAAAACGAATATTGATCTAGTCCCCATTACGGGGACATTCTATATTTAATAAAATTCGAACTTTGTTAGAGTTCAGGCAGCACAATGGCAACAACAGTTGAAACTGCGGACGGACAGAAGACCAAAAGCGTGCAATTCGTTGAGGTAGACGACGTCACGATCCGTTTCGCGGGCGATTCAGGTGATGGCATGCAGCTCACCGGTACCCAATTCACTACCACGACCGCTCAGGCAGGAAACGACCTCAGTACCTTCCCTGATTACCCTTCGGAAATTCGCGCTCCGTCAGGCACGCTTTATGGTGTCTCAGGTTTTCAGATCCATTTCAGCAGCCGCGCCATTCATACACCCGGTGATCGCTTTGATACACTGGTCGCTATGAATCCTGCCGCTCTCAAGGTGAATCTGAAGGCATTGCATGAAGGCGGAAATATTGTTGTGAATATCGACTCCTTTGATGCAAAGAACCTGAAGCTTGCCAAGTACGAAACAAATCCCCTCGAAGACGATTCTCTCCGTGGATATAAAGTATTTCCCGTCCGCATCACAACGTTGACGACCACCGCTCTCGAAGAAACCGGTATGAGCCCGAAAGACATGGCGCGGTCGAAGAACTTTTTCGCACTCGGTTTGCTGTATTGGATGTATAACCGTCCGATTGAAGTCACACTTGACTGGATACAGGAGAAATTCGGAAAGAACCCGACGGTCGCCCTGGCTAATACACTTGCCCTCAAGGCAGGGTTCAACTTCGGCAATATTACCGAAGTGTTCAGCGTTCAATACAATGTGCGCCCTGCTGCGCTTCCTGCCGGAACATACCGGAATGTGACAGGCAACGAAGCAACCGCCCTCGGGATGGTCGCTGCCTGCGTCAAATCCGGACTCCCCGGCTTCCTCGGCAGCTACCCGATCACGCCTGCCACTGAAATCCTGCAGGAGCTCGCACGCCGGAAGAATTTCGGCTTCAAGACCTTCCAGGCGGAAGACGAAATCGCCGGTGTTTGTACCGCCATCGGAGCGGCCTTCGGTGGATCCCTCGCTTTTACTACGACCAGCGGTCCTGGTATGGCTCTCAAAACCGAAGCAATCGGCCTCGCGTTGATGGTGGAACTCCCGCTCGTTATTATTAACGTGCAGCGCGGAGGTCCCTCAACCGGTTTGCCGACCAAACCCGAACAGTCGGATCTCTTCCAGGCTATTCTGGGTCGCAATGGCGAGGCACCTGTGCCCGTCGTCGCTGCCTGTTCCCCCGCCGGTTGTTTTTACGGCGCATTTGAAGCGGCACGCATCGCGTTGAAATATATGACTCCGGTGATCCTGCTTACCGACGGTTACCTCGCCAACGGTTCCGAGCCCTGGAAGCTGCCGAAAGACGAAGACCTCGCGGACATTTCTGTACCCTTCGCGACGAATCCGGAAACATTCAAACCTTACGAACGCGATGACCATCTTTCGCGTCCGTGGGCTGTTCCCGGAATGGCCGGGTTTGAACACCGCATTGGCGGTCTGGAAAAACAGCATGTAACAGGCAACGTTTCGCAGGATCCCGCCAATCACCAACTCATGGTGGAAATGCGAGCGAATAAAATCGCCGGTATCGCAAATGACATCGCCGATCAGATCATCTACGGGCCTGCCGAAGCTGATCTTGCCATTGTGGGCTGGGGAGGCAGCTACGGCGCCATCCGCACCGCAGTGGAGCGCATGCAGTCAGAGAACAAGTCCGTCGCCCATCTTCATATTCGGCATCTGAATCCCTTCCCCAAAAACCTGGGTGAGTTGCTGGGTAAATACAAAAAGATCCTGATTCCCGAAATGAATCTCGGTCAGCTCGCCTTTCTCCTGAGAGCTCAGTATCTCATCGAACCGATTTCGTTGTGCAAGGTGCAGGGAATGCCCTTCGCCCCGCGCGAAATTGAGGATAAGGCAAACGAAATCCTGAACACGTTGTAAAGGAAAGGAACCCATGAGCAACGAAGAATTGAATCCAGCTATAAACGATCAGATAAAAGTTCTCACGGCGAAAGACCTCGCATCCGATCAGGATGTGCGCTGGTGTCCCGGCTGCGGCGATTATTCCATGCTCTCACAATTGCAGCGCACGCTGCCTGAAGTGGGCGTCAAGAAAGAAGACATCGCAGTGGTTGCCGGTATCGGCTGTTCGAGCCGCTTCCCCTACTACATGAGCACGTACGGCTTCCATGGCATCCATGGTCGTGCGCTCGCTATCGCTTCCGGACTCAAGGTCGGACATCCGAACCTCACCGTCTGGGTTGCGACGGGTGATGGTGACTGCCTCTCCATCGGCGGCAACCACTTCATCCATGCATTGAGGCGGAATGTGGACATCAACGTCATGATGTTCAATAATCAAATCTATGCTCTGACGAAGGGTCAGTATTCCCCGACCTCCCTGCATGGACAGAAAACGAAAACGAGCCCGAACGGCGTTATCGATCATCCCTTCAATCCGATGCTCATTGCACTCGGCGCGGAAGGAACGTTCGTTGCCCGCTCCATGGATCGCGATCCGAAGCACCTCAAGGAAATGATGCTTGCGATGTATCATCACAAGGGAACATCATTCATCGATGTGCTGCAGAATTGCGTGATCTTCAACGATGGTGCGTTCGATCTCTATACAAGCAAGGAAACGCGCTACGATAACGTCGTCTACCTCAACCATGGCGAACCGCTGGTGTTTGGAAAGGATCGCGACAAGGGGATCCGTCTCGATGGTTTCCGCACGCAGGTGGTTTCACTTAAAGACTACAGCGAAAACGACCTGATCGTGCACGACTCGAAATCGAAGGAACTCGCTTTCATTCTCGCACACATGAATGATCAGCCCGATTTCCCGCTGCCCGTCGGTATTTTCCTCGACATCGAGCGCTCGACCTACGAAGACGAACTCGACCAGCAGGTGCAGGCCGCTATCAAAAAGCAGGGTGCCGGTACGATAGAGTCCCTCCTCTATGACACACAGACCTGGGATATCGAAAACGGCAGCAACTGATCGCCGTATCCGTCCCTCCCAAAAGTTCTTATGGAGGATGAGCATTAAGCTCGTCCTCCTTTTTTTTTGTGCAGAAGCGGCAGCGCGGAGCAAGCGCTCCGCGGACCTGTCTTTGGGGGATGAGCCTTCAGGCTCGTCCTCTTTTTTTGTGCAGAAGCGGCGGCGCGGAGCAGGCGCTCCGCGGTCCTGCGCTCCGCGGTTCTGTTATCGGAGGATGAGACGGCCTGTGCTGCTCTGGGAGCCTACGGTGAGGCGATACAGGAATGTGCCCGGGGATAAGCCGCGCAGAGCGGCAGCGGGGATCGCGATGCTCTGCTTGCCATCCGCAGTCGCGGCACGATCGATCGTTGCGACATAGCGGCCGAGCAGATCCTGCAGAGTCAGATGCAGCGCTCCGCCATCCGAGGATGTGAAGGGAATGCGATAAGCGTCATTCGCGGCAGATGAAAAAGGATTGGGAAATCCGGGATCTACCGTGAGCCCCGAGGGGGAAAATGGAACGCGTCCTGCATCGACGATGCCGCCGTCGCCGTTATACCGGATAGCCCCGCCGTATCCGAAGCCCCACATTCGAGTGGGGGAGAGGAAGAACCAGCCATTATATCCAGCACGCTCTCCCATGGAAAATTTTTCCCAGCTGCGTCCGGCATCGGAGGTCTGCATAACGAAGGTCAGGTCATCCTGCTGCGAATCGCTCCACAGCGCAAGTCCGTTATTCTCATCAAAAAAATTTATGAGCTGCGGCGAAAAACCATCCATCGTCTCCCAGTTCATTCCGCCATCGGTCGTGCGCGAGAATTCACCCGAGATGAGACCGAAGCCGATATCGGGAGTGAGAAATTGCGGCTCCCAGATGGTTCTGGCGCGGGGAGTGAGGCGCGTTTCCCAGCTTCCACCCATGTCGGTGGAAATATTCAGTCCGTTGCTTTGCATGTAGATAACGGTCGAAGGTGGGAAATAGAAAATGTCGGTTCCCGTTGAATAGGGATTGCTGATTCCCTGTTGGACGAACGACCGATCCCATGTGACGCCTCCATCGTAAGAGCGCAGAAGAATGCCGAACGTCGCGCCGACCCATATTTCCTGATCAGAAATCGCGAGGATAGACTGCGCCATTTCAGGATTTGTGCTGCTGTACTGTATGGGAAGTCGGCTGAGCAGGGTCCAGCTCACGCCCTTGTCCGTACTCCGCAGTAGATCGAAGTCGTAGCCGGAAGTGGTGGCGACGATGAATAGCGTGCCGGAAGGCGAGGCCGCCAATTCATCGCAATCATGATCCGCAGATGGAATCGCTTCATTCCATCGTCTGCCTCCGTCAGTGGTCAGAAGCACGGTTGGGGAATAAGTTGTTGCGATTCCGTTGCTCCCATCGGCAAAAATCAAATCCGTGATCGTACCGATGTAGCCGATGCCGTGCACGATGGACCAGGACTGTCCACCGTCCTCCGTGCGGAGAATACGTCCGCCGTCGCCTGCAACGAAGCCGGTTTGCGCATCCACAAATTCAATTGCGCTCGGGTATGAATCCGCGAAAGCGGTTTCCGTGAGGCTGATGTTCCAGCTCTCGCCCGCATCGGTGGATGCATTGAGGAGGTATCGGCCGATGCTCATGCAGAAAACGCTGCTTCCCAGACGTGGTCCCACCTGCAGATCCATCACGCTTCCGAAACCGAAAATGTCCATCTCATCCCAATTCACACCTCCGTCATGGGTACGAAGGAGCTGACCCTCGCGCAATTGGTAGCCATAGAGACTGTCGATGAAAACCAGGCGGCGGAGTCCCTGAACGTCAAGATCGTCATTGTAGAAATCCCAGGAATCTCCGCCGTCCGTTGTCCGGAAGACATTGCGGTTGGTGATGATCATCCACACGCTGTTTGACTGCACGGAGATCGAAACGGGATTATCGAAGGTGATTTGAAGCTTGTTGTCCGCGAATTGATTCCATGTGGCGCCGTTGTCTGAGGACTTCACAAAATACGCGCCGTTCAGCATGGCGAGCAGAGTGCCGCCGGGAGTTGTTGTGATATCAAAGCCGGGAACACGCGCATCGACCGATGCGGAATAAACCAGCTGCCAGGAGTATGCCATGTCCGTAGAACGGTAGATTCGGCGTTTATCGGAGACGAGAATCAGACTGCCGTCCTGCGCCACAGTTATGCGCTCGAGATTGCTATGGCCGAGGCGGTATGTCGCCCAGCTGTGTCCTGCATCCGCGGTGTACATGTAGAAACCGTTGTTGCACACTGCCACGCCGTGCACGGCATCCACCATTACCATATCGTTGATTGTCTGGCCATGCGGCTTGGGATTCTGCCATTCCCATCCCTGGCCGAAAGCGATGAACGGTGTGAGCAGAGAAAGCAGAATGAGGAATGTGGTCATGCGCATGAGTGTGCCTGGGGAGTAAATAGCTGATAGCTGATGACAAATGGCTGATTATAACAAGTATCTTTCCTGCCCTGCCGCGGCGTAGTCCTGCGAAGCGGGACGAAGACGGGCCCTGCCGCGGCGTAGTCACGCGGAGCGGGACGAAGGTGGGAAAGCGCTCGTCTCCGCAATCTGTGAAGCGCAGGTCAATCATTCAATGGGAAACGGTGTCCCTGCATCTCGCCATTCCGCTGGCGCCTGCTGTGCCCGATGCGCCAGCCATGCGGAGCTGGCTTGGTCCGTGGAAACGGTCGATTGAATGGGGCGGTGATGGCGGATTTTTCCGCCGTGCAACGCCGCAAGGTACACGCTCATGGCAGCCGCGGTGACAATGAAGACGTAAATGATTTTTCTCAGTCCCGAATACTGCTTTTTCAGCTGCAGGAACAGCCGCCAAACACCGGCGCCGAAAAACACCCACACCGCTATGTTTGCATAGCGCATGTGATTCTCGATGAATGCTGCTGCGTTCTCGAGTCCCGGGGCATGCGACTCGGCGAGATTGCCGGTGAACACCGCCATCAGAAGAAACGGCATAGCGGTGAGCATGAGCAGATAGCCGGTTTCCTCGAAGCGGGGGCGATGAAGGAAGAAATCCAGAATGTCGAAGGCGGCGCTTCCGATGGTGAACGCTACCGCAAAGTGGACGATGAAAGGATGCCAGGAAGCAAGTGTATCGAGCATGGATGTTTCGTTTCTGATCTTGTCAAATGAATTTCACGAGCTCCGCTTCGTGAATGTGATTGTCCCGCTGCTGCTGCGGCGGCCGGTAACGTCAGCTGGTGGAAGTGAACGCGTTCCGGATATGATTGAGCTGCGGCTGCCCGCGAATGATGGAGACTGCGACGACGTCGAAACGGCAAAGCATTTCACCTTTGCCCTGCAGCCACATATATCCGCGTGCGATGCGCATGATCTGCCGCTGTTTCGCGGGAGTGATCGCGTACTCCGGTGCACCACAGGCCAGCGACTGCCTGGTTTTCACTTCAACGAACACGGTATAATCGCCATCGCGCGCGATAATATCAATCTCTCCGCCGCGTCCATAATGGTAGTTTCTTTCGAGGATGGTCCATCCGGCTTCACTCAAATGCCGGGCTGCGAGCTCCTCTCCCTCGCGTGCGAGTTCCTGTCGGTCTTTCATCGGAAAATATCCCTGTCTGTGCTGAAAGTGATTTAACCGTGAACGACCGTCGGTGAATTTCGCAGGGACCGTGTTCCCGCAAGGCAGCAACATGCGCGGCGGTGCCGTAGCCCTTGTGCCGCGCAAAGCCGTATTGCGGAAACCGCAAGTCAAGATCATGCATGATGCCGTCGCGTTCCACCTTGGCGAGAATGGATGCGGCTGCAATGCTGAAGCACAGCGCGTCTCCTTTTACCACCGTGCGGAAAGGAAGCTGCGGATGCGCAAAGCGGTTGCCGTCGACCAGAAGAAATTCGGGAGCGGGATCCATCGCCGCCACCGCGCGGCGCATTGCCAGCATGGTGGCCTGCAGAATGTTGATCTCGTCGATTTCCGCATGCGATGCAATTCCGATACCGAAGCTCAGCGCCTTTTCGCGAATTGTGCCGGCAACGGCGACGCGCTGGTTGGCGCTCAGGGCTTTCGAATCCGCCACGCCATCGATAGTCACATCGAGATCAAACATCACCGCCGCGGCGATGACTGGTCCCGCGAGCGGTCCGCGTCCTGCTTCATCGACGCCTGCGAAACGGGTGACGCCCGAATCGATGAGCTCGCTTTCGATATGACCGAAGCTATGCATGTGTTGTCAGCGTGTCCCTAAAACGATGGCGGCGATTCCCAGCAGCATGTCGTACTTGAGCAGGATGTTGAGCCGCGCGATGTTCCCTGTGGAGCGGTCGTTCCACATCGCAAAAAGCACATAGGCGAGCACACAGTCAACACCAAAGAAAACGACCCAGAAATACAACGAGTCATACAGGGAGAACAGAAAGGGGACAGCACTGCCAAGCATCACCAACGCAAGGATGGCCGTGACGACACCCAGCGCCATGGTTTCGCCGGCTATTAAGGGAAAAGTGCGCACATTGTTGACGCCGTCGCCATGCATGTCTTCAACATCCTTGAGGAGTTCGCGGGCGACATTGAAGAAAAATGCGAATAGCCCGGGGACGATGCCCGCGGCAGGATTCCCGAACGCGAGTCCGCCAAAAATAAACGCTGCGCCGGTAAGAACACCCACCACAAAATTCCCCACAAAAGGAATGCGCTTCAGCCACGCGCTGTACAGATACATCAGTATCGCGCTGCCGATGGCTATAGAGAAAGCCGCTGTGCCGAGGGGAATGCTGAGTGCGATGCCGGTGGCTGCGCAAACGGCTGCCCAGATCGTCGCAGTGAAAGGAGTGACGATGCCGGCGGCAACCGCACGAGCGGGTTTGTTGATGCGGTCAATGGAAATGTCGAAGACATCGTTGATCACATTACCCGAGGCCCCGAGCAGAGCTCCCGCAGAAGCGGCGAGGAGAATTCGTTCGACATTCGACCACTCCGCCCCCGCGATGATGCAGGCTGCTGCGACACCCACGAACGCCACGACAGTATTCACCGGACGCATAAGCGCGACGAGGCCGCCCAGAATCTGTGCGCGTGATAAATGCGATGAACGTGAATTCTCAGAATGCATTGATGAGACCGAAATGAATTTTACCTTCCGCGATGCCGTCGCCCTCGCCGAGAGCGTAGCTGACTCCGATGATGCCGAGTCCTGTTTCCAAACGTCCGCCGATGCCGTAGCCGCTTCGGAGGGCGCTGAACTCAGGTCGGTTGCGTAACGGATCGGGCGACTGCTCAATATAACCAAAATCGAAAAATGCGAACGCAAAAGTACGGCGGCCGAGGCTGTAGCGCAATTCAACCGATGACCATCCGAGACGTGTGCCGCTGAACTGCTCCTCCCGGTATCCGCGCAGAGTATTGGCGCCGCCGAGTCTGTACAGGTCGCTTTGGTCCAGCTCTCCTCCGCGGAGTTCGCGTCCATGCAGTCCGGTGGCTATCACAGTGCGGGTAAGCAGTTCCAGGAAATACTCGGCATCCACTTCCAGCCGCTGCACGTAGGCGCTGATATCTCCATTGGCGCCGCTCAGCCGTTTGTTGCCGCCGCTGTAGCTGTTGCGGAGTACAATGCCGCTTCGTGGATTGTACACGTTGTCGCGCGTGTCTATGCGAAGCTCGATGCCGCCGGTCAGCGTACTGCTTCGGGAAAGTCCGACTAGCTGTGTCCCTTCGGACGGAATCACCTGAGTCTGTTCGACGCGGCCGGTGAGCTGCACATCGCTGTTCCAAAGAAAACTCACAGCTCCGTTGAAGCTGCGCCGCACATAAGCGGAATCCTGCTGCCGCTGATACAGCCCAACGGAAATATTGATCGGGAGGCCGGCCACCCAGGGCTCCAGATAATGGAGCTCCAGCTCGGATATTTCGGAAGTCGCGCGCTCCCATCGGGCGTCAAGCCGTCTGCCGGTACCGAAAATATTACGGAAATTGATGTTTACCAGTCCGGTGAATGAGCCGCGTTCCTCCGTGCCCCTGGGAGGCTGGTAGCCGATGACGCCGTCAAACTGATTGGTGTTTCCTTCGGTCACGTGGAGAAGGAGTCCGCCGGTACTGTCGCGCAGATACAGCTGCGGCTCGTCCACGCTCGCAAAGAACTGCAGCCGCTCCAGCCGGCGGCGAATGTCCGCAACCTTCTCCGGATCGTAGCGTTCATGTTCGCCGATACGCGTCTCCCGCACGATGACATCGGTATTCGTCTGACTGTTGCCCTCCACCGAAATTTCATCAATGTAAAAGAGCGGTCCCTCTTCAATTGAGAAAGTCAGATTGGCGAAAGCCTCATCGCCGGATTCGCGCAGCGAAATATCCGCAAGTCGAGCTTCTGCGAAAGGATACCCGGCAGCATCATATGCCGCAACGATGCGCCTCAGGTCCTCATTGAGCGCGGCATCGACGAAAAGCGCTCCGGGTGCCAGGTCGAGTTCGCGCAGCAGTTCCTCAGCCGGGAGGGCGGAATTTCCGGTGAATGAAATGCTGTCTGTGCGCAGCTGCGGACCCTCGCGCAAGTACACTGCGGCGGACACTGTGCTGCTGTCATCGCTCCAGTCCCACAGCAGGCTGTCGATGCGCGCAAATGGAAAACCCAGAGAGCCCGCTGCCCCGACGACAGCATCGCGCAGCGCGGGTTCGTCCCGGTGAGTGAAGCGGCCTCGGCCGCCTTTCTGCATTGCGTCGCGCAGCAGCTGTCCGTCCAGTCGGTCGAGTCCATGGAACACGAACTCCGTCGCCGGATTCCTCTGCTGCGCCTTCGACTGGAATACACCTGCCAGAAGGAGCAGCGAAAGAATGAAATATTTGTGTTGCGGTTTCAGCACAGAAACACAAGATACAGCATCGCGGCATCGCGCTCCAGTAGGACGTTTTTTTCGCCATACTTTCTCTCCGTGGTGGGTGGAGGAGTCCCGAACCGATCACGGGCTCAGGTCCGAGGAATGTTGCGGACCGCTACAGGACCCCGAACTCGGAATTGCCAATCACGTTTCTGCTTCGTATCATGGGCGGATATAACTGTGTTCCAGGATACAGCCGGCGCTGTTGCCGCGCTCGTTCAAACTGCATGGTGATTGTTCAAAAGTTCTACTGAATTTCAACAACCGGGAGATTAGTGTGGAGACCGAAAGTGGATTCCAGCATAAGGCGGAAGAAGCGGCTGAAGAGCGTCCGCAAAAAAACAATGTAAAGAGCTTCGTCACTACCGCAGGATGGGTGATGATAGGCTACAGTGTGTACAATGCTTTCAGCATTATGCTGATGCTTTTTCTAGGACCTCTCATCCTGCGAATCCTGGAAAACAGTGCGCCGGACGGAGAGGCAAAAGCCATTTTCGAGCTGATGGACTTTTTTGCCGATCTGTTTCCGGTCATGATGATCTACAGCGCCGCGATATCAGTCGCTCTTGCGAGCGCCGGATACGGAGTTCTGAAGCGGCATGACTGGGGAAGAATCGCGGTAATCGTGCTGCTGGCAGTCATGATCGTCGTCGGCCTCGCGGGTATGATCGTAGGGACCACCTTTATGTGGCGGGCCATGAGCGTCCTGAGTGCGAGTACACTGCCCGGGTTTATCGGCGGCATCGTCGGTGGCTTGGTTGGCGTACTTCCGTGGTTCGGACTCTACGGGTATGCTATCTACAAATTCACGCGTCCCGAAATTCGTGCCGAGTTCAACACCTGAACCAGGTTTGCGGCAGGCAGCGGAATGCTCTATTATTACCACATACAGTTTTATCTTCAGGAGGAATTATGAGCATGATGAAGGAGTTCAAGGATTTTGCGATGCGTGGAAATGTTATCGACATGGCCGTTGGTATCGTTATCGGTGTTGCCTTCGGCGCCATCGTTACATCGTTCGTCGCCGATGTGATCACGCCGCCCATAGGCCTGCTGCTCGGCGGTGTGGATTTCACTTCGATGAATATTATTTTGAAAGCTGCGGTAGGTGAGACTCCGGCCGTGACGCTCAACTACGGGATGTTTCTGCAGAAGCTGTTCGATTTCATCATTGTCGCCTTCGTGATATTTATGGTAGTGAAGGGCATGAACAGCATGAAGAAGAAGAAAGTGGAAGAACCCGCAGCTCCGGCGCCGCCTCCTGCGCAGGAAGTGCTGCTCAGCGAAATTCGCGATCTCCTCAAACAGCGTGGATAGAATTCCTAAATGTTAGACTCCATTGCAACGCTCGCCCTGCTGCTCGGTCTCGAGCTTGTGCTGGGTATCGACAACATTCTCGTTATTTCCATTTTTATTTCCCGGCTGGATGAGGTGGAGCGCGATCGCGCCCGCCTCATCGGCCTTTCGCTCGCTCTGGTTGCGCGCCTTGTAATGCTCGCTGCTGTGCTGGCGCTTGCCAGTCTTACTGAACCGGTGATCCTGACATTCTCCGTGCGGGATCTTCTTCTGTTGTCGGGCGGACTCTTCCTCCTCTACAAAGCGGTTCGTGAGATTCATCAGACAGTCGAGCTCTCTGAGGAGGAAGCGCATGAAACCAAGGCGCACACCTTCTCCTCGGTTATCACGCAGATCGTGCTGCTCGATATAGTATTTTCCATAGACAGCGTGATCACTGCTGTCGGACTCACCTCACATGTATGGGTGATCGTTACTGCAGTCGTTCTTTCATTCACCGCCATTCTTGCATTCGCGAAGCGCATCGGTGATTTCATTCTCGGACATCCCGCTCTGAAGATCCTCGCGCTTTCCTTCCTCGTCACCATTGGCATCACCATTTTCATGGAAGGTCTGCATCAGGAAGTCCCGAAAGCCTACATCTACCTGCCGATGGGGTTTGCGTTGATTGTTGAACTGCTGCAGATGCGCTATACGAGAAACAAGCGCCTGAGTGAAGGGCGTTTGCTCAAGTCTCCGCTGAAAAGGAAAAATCCCATCCGGGAAATCATGTAGGATAAAACGGACAGGCCGATCCATTATCTACAGTAATGCAGCTGAAGATCGAGCATCGTCAATTTCGGAGGAATCATGACCAGACATCGCTTTGACCATCCGTCTTCCGACGAGTACGCACCCTATTACGACACCTACGTTCGCTTGATGCCGGAAGGCGATGTTCTCGAAATACTTGAGTCGCAGCTCCGCGAGACGCTTCTGCTTCTGCGCGGACTCAGCGAAGAGCAGGCGGCGTTTTCCTACGCCGAAGGGAAGTGGAGCATCAAGGAAGTGATCGGACATATCATCGACACGGAGCGGGTGTTCGCCTACCGGGGACTCTGCTTTGCACGCGGGGACATCACACCGCTGCCCGGCTTCGAGCAGGACGACTACGTCATGGGTGCGGAATTCAACGCGCGTTCCATAGAAAGTCTGGCCGGGGAATTCGAACACATGCGTCACTCGAACATCTACATGTTCAGCACATGGAGCGAGGCTGTGCAGCTTCGGCGCGGCACCGCAAACGGCAACAGCGTGACCGCGCGCGCGATACCCTTCATCCTCGCAGGCCACGAGCGCCACCATCTCAATATTCTCCGCGACCGCTACCTCCCGCTGATGCCCGTCCTCTGAGAAGGCCCCCGCCTTCTCCCTCTCCCGCCTTCGTTGCGCACCGCGGGACTTCGACGCCGCAGGACGCAGCCCTGAAAGTTCGGAACATTCCGGCCCGGGGCGTAAGCCCCGGGATCAGGTCGCGACACAACCCCTCCCCGCCCTGAAAGTTCGGAACATTACGGCCCGGGGCGTAAGCCCCGGGATCAGGTCGCGGCACCCGCCTCCGCCTTCTCCCGCCTTCGTTGCGCACCGCGGTACCACGGCGCGGCAGGACGCGTTTGGTTTCTTCCGACGGGCTTCGGATGTTAGTAAATGGACCCAACCAACTTACCTCCGACATCAGATCCTGATGCAGCGCTTCCCGAAGGGTTCACGCGCATCGACCGCTCGGTCTCGCTGCTTCGCGCGAACTTTCTCATGGTCTACTTCTCAGTTCCCGCAGTGCTGATTCTTGGTGGAATGTATGTCTGGCTTTGGGGCTATCAGCGGCTGCTGTGGCTCCTGACGAGCGGGGATTATTTCCTTCCGCTCATCTATATGCTGCTCGGCATTGTAGTGCATGAGGGAATTCACGGCGTCACCTGGAAGCTTGCGACGGGCAAGCCCTTCAGTGCCATCAAGTTCGGCTTCGCCTGGAAAACCATCACTCCCTACGCACATTGCAGGGAATCCATGATGGCGAAGCCCTACCGCATCGGTGCGGCGATGCCTCTCATTCTTCTAGGAATCCTTCCCTCGCTCTACGCCATCGCGGAAGGGCAAGCCGGAATCATTGCATTCGGACTCTTCTTCACCTTCGCCGCTGGCGGAGATATGCTGATCCTCTGGCTGCTGCGGGATATCTCGCCGACGGCTCTGGTAGAAGACCATCCCACGCGCGCAGGCTGCTATGTGCTGGAAGAGGCACAAAGGCACATAGGCACATAGGCACA
>JBATDG010000073.1:0-91040 GCA_049663345.1 Bacteroidota bacterium | reverse complement strand
GGGCTGTTCCGCGAGCGCGATTTCTAAATTGGAATCCGGTACCGATGCTGAGCTGCGGTGGTCAGAAATCGGCAATTACTCAAAGGCGATCGGCATTCAATCAGCGCTTGTCCTCGATGATCCAAGTATGCCGGCTGCAAGTCGCATCAAGAATCGTGTCATCGAAATTGGTGAGTTACTCGATGAGATCGTTGAACTTGCACACATTATGGATGACGATCCCGAGATTATTGAGTCCATTCATGACTTTTACAAGGAGCTCTCGTACAATTTCTACCTGCGGTATGAACGTACAAAGGGTCGTCTTCCGAAAATAAACAGTTGGGATCAGACCGAGCCCCTTGTGGATCGTGATACATCCGATTGTTCCGACCATGAGGCTCCCCTTCTTGAACATCTGGGAATTTGAAGTTTCCTCATGCGACAGTAATGCCTGCATTCAGATACTTGGCAGCAGGCTCCTCATTCGCGGTGTCAACCTATCATCAAAGTGGAGGCGGTTCGTGCCTCGATTGCCTGTCTCTTCGGCTATAATGATATTCCATTCGAAATCTCTGGAGAGAAGGAATGATCTGCCTTCTGAGGTGTCTTAGGATATATCAAGACGATTCAGTCATGATGGGTATTCGATATGCGTTCCTCCTATGCTATGGCTGGAAAGTTGACAATGTTGTCCGAAAACGATAATTTGCCGCATACGCATTCAGGAAGCTTCGGGGGGGGTACAGGTTGGAACATATTTCACGAAATTTGATGCACAAACGCGTTCTTCCATTGGTTTCTGGTGGTGGGCGCCTCTTCCGGAGCATTAGCTGTCTCATGCTGCTGGCGTTGGCCTACGCTGCACCGCTACACGCCCAGATTTCCTGGACGCCTATGCCGTCGTACCTTCGAGCCAAAGTACTGAGTCCTTCGGACTGGATCACCCAAGGCGGTCTCGGACTGTCGCGCACCAGGGATACTGGCGAGCACTGGGAGACAGTTCTCGCACAGCCGCTCTCCCTCACTGCGACGAACCGCAGCAGCTTCACACGAACCGAGGCGATGCTTGAATGGAACGACCCGGGGCTCGGTGGACAGATCGCCGGCTATACGCTCGAGCGTGCCGGGGCGGACTCGATGTGGATGCCGGTTGACATCGATGTGCAGCCGCCGGATCAATTCTGCTACGTCGCGCAGCCTGCCGCCGGACGTCCGGTGTTCCGCTACAGACTTACCCTGCAGGCGCTTTCGGGTGAGGTCTTCGTAGCCGTCAGCGATACCGTCAGCATGTTGCCCGGAACCTACGTCGACATACTCGATGCCATCCTGCCCGACTCGACCGAGGACCAGCAACTGGTGTACGAGTACTTCCATAGTTGGAGATTTTATAGTGGTCCCCTGTTGATCGAAGGCGACACGACATATCAACTCACGTTAACGTTCCTTCCGTATGAAAAGGTGTCCAGGGCACTGACTCGATTCCCGATGCGACTGGATGGGGATGGTCCGTCGGGAGAGCACTGGACGAGCGGGCCGTGGATTGATTCTTATTCAACGAAGGAACCGTTTTTCAGGTACTTCGATACGACGAACTCGGTCGGCTTCAGCCCACTCGCCTGGGGGGGCGGGACCCGTTGGTTCTATGACGACTCGGGGTCTGTATTCATTTCAAATAACCGGCTCGTCCCGGTGCAGGATGCAGGAATCGGAGGTGGAGATTCGCTGGTGTTTGACATGCTCTACAAACTCCCCATCGGAGGAGATATTATGTTTCGATATGTCTGCAAACCCACGGACGGTATCATCCGCCACGGAGAGGGGCCGATTTCAAACAGCCACTTCGCACGCATGGTGCTGCTGCGCACGGTCAATGGCATTCAACATCACCCGCCCTTGGGGCTGACAGAAATCGGAGTTCCGTATCCGAATCCAGTTTCGGCGACGGCTGTCGTTCCATTCGTCCTGCCGGAGGCAGGGCGCGCTGTCGTCACCGTCCACGATCTCCTCGGCCGCGAAGTCGCGCGTCTGACCGAAGGACACCGCGAGGCGGGCCGGCATTCTGTGACGCTGGACGCCCGACGCCTTTCTCCCGGCGCCTATCTCCTCCGCCTTCAGGCAGGAGGCATGACCAGCACCCGCATATTCATCCGCCCCTGATCCCCATACGAAGCCCGGCAGAAGGACGCTGGCCGCATCCCGCTTCAGGCAGCACAACTTTTTCGATCCGTGGAAACGAGCAGAACATCTCGCTGCGCATCCTCGACGCCCTGGGCCGGATCGTCTGGACCGGCAGCACAGCCGCTTCCTCAAGATTCTCCATGGATCTTCGGTCTTTTCCGCCGGGATATTATTTCCTCCAAGCATCGACAGCGCTTCTTCACACTGTTCGTTCCTTCATTGTGCGGTAGTCTGAAACAGCGAATATTGTATTTATAATTGCGTCACTGTGGCCTTTTGTAATCATTTTAGTTGCGGAATTCCACATCCTAATTATATTTGCAGTGCATTAAAGCTTGCGCTTTGTGCCGATCTTGCGTAGGTTCCGGCTGGGGCAAATTCAAATGGAGGAGGTATGCATCGTTTTATCAGTGTACTGAGTGTAGTCTGTCTTTCTGCATTTATTCTGAGTATCGCTCCCATTCCCGCCGAAGCTCAGGAGGCGTCGCCGTTGCGGATGTATCCGGACATGACACAGCCCATTCCGGGGAAGCTGAACGATACGACGGAAACCAGCATCGTGATTGTTAACGAAGGGGAACGGAGCATTCGAATCTTAGGGCCGTGGTTCAGCAAGCGAAGCGAAAGCGCGTTTGTCATCGGCTCAAGGATGGGCGACCGAATGGAAACAGGTGAGATCAATGTTTTCCGAATTCTGTTTATTCCGGTTGATACCGGGAGCGTCTTTGATACTCTTTTTTTGGTATACAACCGGGGAACGGAGTTTGACACTTTGTCGATTCCGGTCCGGGGTGACGTTCCGGGTCACGGAGCCCTTTCACTTCACGTATCGCCGAAGTCTTTTGACGACGGCCCCCACCTCGTCGGGAATGATTTTGAAATAATGTTCCTGCTTGAGAATCGTTCTCCTGACACGATGCGTATCGACAGCGTTCAGCTTCTCGGCGAACATTCCCGTTCGTTCACTTTCACTGAAAAGCCGAAAAAGCTGCTCGCTCCATCGGAACTGGGATTCACCTGGGTACTCGCCTCAAGCGAGACTGCCGGCCAGCGATGGTGCCTGCTGCAGATCAACCTGGAGGGCGGATACATGGTCAACGTCTTCATCTCCATCACATGGCTTTGGGATCAGCCTATCCTTGATATTCGCTCCAATCCAATGCAGGTGGGCACGGCGATGCTGAGTGAAGAATGCAGTCGCGCACTCACGCTCTATAACATTGGGACAAAAATCCTTGTTCTGAATGATTTGCGGCTGAGCGGGCCGGACAGTGCCGATTTCAAAATATCTCCTACCGATTCGCTCAAGATCTATCCCGATTATCACGGAGACATTACGGTTACTTTTCATCCGTCAACACTCGGGGTAAAGTCCGCAGAACTCCATATGAGAACGAATGATCCGCTGCGACCGGATGCAGTGGTGGCAGTGCAGGGGTCCGGGATAGAATATCAAAAGCCGGATATAGCCGCCAGCAGCAGGCAGTTGCATTTTATACCAGCGTACATCGGCTTTCCGAAATCCGCAACGATTGTAATCTATAATCGTGGCAACACCATTCTGTACATCAACAAAATCGAACACAGAAAACTGATTGAACCGAGAAACCAACAATGTGAAATTGTGATTCAGCCGTCTGCCGGGCAACCGGTTATGGTTGGTGATTCCCTCGCGTTGATCGTCACTTGCACTCCCACGCGCTTTGGTTCGGCACGTTCTACGATCGTACTTCACAGCAACGATCCCGGCACTCCGGAATTTCTCATCGATGTCCAACAGAGTGGCATATATCCAGATCCACCAAGCCTTAAATCAGAGCCGGTACATTTGGTCTTTCCCTCCGTTCCTGTCTCTGACAGTCTTGATGCAATCCTGCGCATCCTCTGGTCCGGGGGTGTTTTGGTTTGGGGACAGGAAATCAACGGTCCCGACGCAGCTCATTTTAGGATCATCGATTCTCTTCGAGAGCGCACAAACCAGGGGTATGGCGAAGTCCGCATCCGCTACTACCAGCAAGAAGCCGGCAGCCACATCGCGTTCTTCCAATTACACAACAGCATGGATCCCGGGAATCCGATCTTCGAGGTTCCCCTCCTGGGGTTCGATGTTGGTACGTCGGGGTCTGATGTAATCCCGCATCGCGAGGAGATCTCAGTGTCCGCCTGGCCAAACCCTTTCACCGCGGCAACGACTGTTATGCTCTCCCTTCCACACCCGGGAGCAGTACAGCTGGAACTGGTGGATATGAGCGGCAGGCAGGTGTACACATCCTCTTTCCAAGCGTTCGAACCGGGCACACATCTGATCCCGCTCGACACGCGGAATTTTCTCCCGGGCATGTACCTTCTGCGGCTGGCCTACGACAATACCGCAAGGATTATACCACTTGTCCGGCTGTCGCGATAACTTTAATGTGAGAATATCATCACATCGTACCCCGCGGAGCTTCTCCGTCAGGCACTGATCTACCTTTACAATAAAAAGACAAAAACATCCAGAGATGGTTATGATCTTTCGCTGCTCTAACGCAGCAGCACCATGTTGCGCGTTAGCGTTGCGCCATCCGCCTCAAGCCGGTAGGAGTAGGTGCCGGACGGCAGTCCGCTGCCCTCGAACATGAAGCGATGCTTTCCGACTTCGAGGAAGCCGTCATGCAGCAGGGCGACCTCTTCACCAATCAGATTATACACCCGCAGGCGACAGTGACTGGAGACAGACAGATCAACGGAGATCGTCGTCACGGGATTGAAGGGGTTTGGGTAGTTAGGATGCAGGGTGATATTGGGGGATAGGCTTAGTCCTTCGACGGCAATGGGAACATCGTAATATCCAGATTTATCCACAGTCATACGATTGCCGATCAGCTGTTCACTCGGTCGACGAGATGCTGTCGTATAGAGACCGTCTGTCGACTCGACATACCAAATTATCTCCAGCTTCTTGTTGAAAGGAAATCCGCTGAGGATTTCGACAGCTCCATTGAGGAGACTGTGCGGAGCAGTGAACTGGGGCTCCCATCCACCATGGTCACTCACGAATTCCATCGCACGGACAAGATTCGTCGCATTGAGAAAACGTATGATATAGAGGATCAGGTCGGAAGACTTTGCTGGATCAAAACGCGAGATCTGGATGTCAGTGAATGGATCGCCTGGTTCGGCTTTTTCCCAGGAGAAGAACACCTTGTTCGTGGAACGGCCGAGTTTGATCAATGTTTCATCCGGTGGCGAAAGCAAAGAAACAGGATTCGGTGCATGGTCCAGAATCTGGTAAGGATCCGAACGACCAATGATTGAAGGATCCATTGTGGAATACACCTCGACCCACTGACGCTCTTCGTCTCTCTCGTCCGCGCGCCGAACACGGGAGGCCAGAAAGTAATTGGTCGGTCCCTTGATGAGCACCTCACCTCGGAAAACATCGTCAAGTCCCGGCTGGAGCTGATCGAACTCATTCGGGAAACGCGCTGAGAACGTGACGGAGACCGTGCTGTCAGGCTGCGTATTCAGGTACCTGTCGCGCGGTGTCACCACAACCTCATAGCGTTGCAGCAAGTACACTTCGTTCGGATTCGCCGTCTGACTGGTGATCTCGAGAAGGAAGTTCTCCGGTGGACCCGGCAGGAAGGAAAGCGGTGGAGAGTCCTGCTGCAGGAAATTCCATCGCGGAGCGAGCGACAGCACGATGCCCGTATCCGCCCGGCTCTGTATGTAGGAAAGTGCTGCGCGTCCCATGACAAACACTTCTTTCGGAATCGTGTAATAGAGCAGCGGTTCCGTACCGGCGAAGGTGATCGAATCGAGCGGGAGCACCGTATCTCCGGCCTTGACGTACGTCCACGTGTACGCCCGGGAACGATGGTTCCACGATCGCGTGCTCGTATCGGTCTCCGCCCATGATCCGCGCACGGTGAGTGTCACGGCCTTACCGATGTTGTCCCAGTTCTCCACAATTCCCTGACGCTCGTTGCGCGCCCGCAGGTCGAATCCAATCACCTCCCCTGCAGTCACAGTGAAGACTGCGGCGGAATCGTATTCCAAGGCGATGCCAGCGGCGCCTTGGGCATAACCGAAGGAGGTAAAAACAACTGCAATCGCAGCTGTCATCACAATACAATACGCATTTGTTTTCACGAGGCCCTCCACCCAGATCATTGCTACGTTTCTATTTCAGGATAATATTATCATTTTCCCACAATGAAGCAAGACATGGATTGGAGCGTGAAAATATAGCTGTGTCCGCCCCGGTAATCCGAGTGGACGCGTTGACAGTTCTTCAAATTCGCCTTACTTTTGGTCTATCGATACTTGTTCAATCCCCTCGAGGGGGAACCTGTTTATTTTGGAAAGGAATATCGACAACAGTCAAGGTGACACAATGCTGAAAATGAATTGCTGGGAGCAAAAGAAGTGCGGCCGTGAACCTGGCGGCGCAAAGGTCAAGGAATTCGGGGTTTGTCCTGCTTCTCTTGAATCACGTCTCGACGGGATAAACTCGGGTATTTACGGGGGGCGAGCATGCTGGCCCTTGAAGGGGACCTTGTGCGATGACCGGGTTCAGGGAAGCTTCGCTGAGAAATTAATCGATTGTATGGAGTGTGATTTTTATCGGATGGTCGGGCAGGAAGAAGGCGAAAAATTCGAGAGCTCCAGAACCATCCTGAAGATCATTTCTTCCTAGAAGCATATTTGCATTTCTCTGCCCAAACAAGGTCCTGAAAACGGGGCCTTGTGCGTTTCTGCTCACTTTGCCAGAACAGAAACGAATACGATGGGGAGGTAATATCGACGATGTTGCCCAAATATCAGCCAATGTACGTATATTAATTCTTGCGGTATCCCCAAAATATCACTCCCTTATCTACGCGATCAACTCATCCACGATGATAACAATGATTAGGTGCAGTTATGGTATCAAGACAACTACGGATTTTTGTTCTCGCATTCTTCCTCGTTCCTTTCATGTTTGCCCATGCACAATGGAGTTCCGATCCTGCGTCGAACAACGCGATCTGCCGAGCAGGGAACAATCAGGTTGCGTCCCGGATCATCAGTGACGGGAAAGATGGGGCCATCATCTGCTGGTCCGATGAACGAGTTTCGCAAAACTCTTTCGACGTCTATGCCCAGCGCATCGACAAGGATGGGTTCATTCGATGGACAGTGAATGGCAACGTTGTCAGCAACGCATACAATTCACAATCACAACCGGATATTGTATCTGACGATGCGGGCGGTGCGATCATTGTCTGGACAGACACGAGAAACGGCGACAATGATATTTATATCCAGCGAATCGATTCAACCGGCAAGGTGCTCTGGGGAGTAGACGGCGTAGCGTTAACCGCAGACACCAGCAACCAGGCCGATCCGAAGCTCACCACCGACGGCCAGCATGGCGCCATCGTGACATGGGATGCCAACACCGGCGGCTTCCCGCCGGCCAGCAAGATATACGCGCAGCGCGTCGATGCAAGCGGGACACCGCTCTGGAGCGCGCCGGTTCTCGTGTCCGGTACTTTGCGGTTTTCAAATGCGCCCTGCATTACCAGTGACGGCAGCGGAGGCGCATTCATCGCCTACGCCTATTTCCCCCGGCCCGACTACGATGTGTACGCGCAGCGAATCAGCGGCAACGGCACGCTGCACTGGCCGAAAAACGGAGTCGCAGTCGCGACTGGCAGTTCAGTGCAGGATTCCCCAATGCTTGTCTCCGATGGTTTCGGTAATGCGTTCCTCGCTTTTGCCGATTGGGGCGCAGGATCGACATACAACCTGCAGATTGCCTTATTAAAGAAAAGCGGCACAGTAGCGTCGACCTTCCGCGCGACGTCAACTACCGGCGGACAGGCAAATCACAAGTTGTCGAACGTCGGTGCCGGATTATGCGGCATCACCTGGGACGACGGACGCGTGGCCGGAAAAAGAAAGGTTTTTGCGCAAATCATCGATACGACCGGAAGTAAACTCTGGTCAGCAGACGGCGTGGCGACTTCCAACAAATCGGGCGACCAGGTGTCACCGTTCATCATCTCCGACGGAAGCGGCGGTGCGATTGTTTCCTGGGAGGACAGGACCAAGGGTGCGAACCAAAGCGATATCTACGCTCAGCGGATATCAGTCGCTGGCGCCCTGCTCTGGTCGGACGCTGGTGTCCCGGTCAGCACTGCGGATAAGATCCAGCAATTTCCATGGATGGTCAGCGATGGCCACAACGGCGCCATCCTTACATGGGAAGATTACCGACCCTCGTATTCGAACGTTGAAGTTTACGCCTCCAGAATCCTTTCCGACGGCACCTTCCCGATCGGCCCGCCGATTTTGTCGTTCTCTTCGAAGTCCCTGGCTTTCGGTGCAGTGGGAATCAGCTACTCGTCGACGAAGACTCTTACCCTCACCAACACTGGCGGCGTCCCGGTGTCAATTGCCGGCATCGCCACCAGTGACCCGCATTTCACGTTGACGGTGGATAATACGACCCTCGCCCCTGCCGCGAATGTCACGGCAACTGTGAAATTCCAACCGACATCCAAAAGCGTTCTCAACGCTTACATCGTCATTGAGAGCAATTCCGTCCTGGGTCCGGACACGATTGCTGTCACGGGCTGGGGAACCGGTTCGGCGACGATAGAAACCGACAAATCCTCTCTGAATTTCGGTGGGGTGAATGTGGGTTCGAGCAAACCCTTGGTCCTCAATATCTCGAATACTGGAAACGATACCCTCACCATTTCGGCCATTACTGCATCCAGCCCGAAATTCACCGTGGCTGCCAGCTCGTTAGTGCTGCTGCCCGGTACTTCGTTCGATGACACGGTGCGCTTCTCCCCAACAGCCACCGGGCCTGTTACGGGCACTCTCACGCTGACCAGTAATGCGTCGACCTCGCCGACGACTGTAGGGCTTTCGGGAACGGGAGTCTCTGGGATAACCATGACAATCGATCCTGCAGACGTTTCCTTCGGCGACGTTGCCGTTGGCGCCTTCAAGGACATGACAGTCACGATCACGAACACCGGCAATGATCCGCTGGTGATCGCATCGTTCACATCGGGCGATCCCCTGTTTACATTGGAAACCCCGATCGCAACCATCGCACCTGCAGAGGCCACTACCTTCACACTGCGTTTTTCGCCGACTGCCGCGGGTCCGGCAGGCACCGCCTTCACCGTGACGAGCAATGCCGTCTCATCCCCGGAAACGATCAACGTGGACGGAGTAGGCGTTGTTTATCCCGCCATTTCCTTCGCGCCTCCGCAGCTTTCTTTCGGATCAGTGTATGTCGACAGTGTGAAGAACCTCGTTCTCACCATCAACAACACCGGCGGCATGAATTTGAGCGTCGCGACGATCACCTCGACCAATCCTGATTTCGCCGTGCATGTTCCTCAATTCGAGGTACCTACCGGCGGTTCATTCAACGATACGATCCGCTTCGTTCCCAGCGTGCTCGGCATCCGGGTCGGTGAGCTTATCATTGTGAGCAACGCGCCGACATCGCCCGATACTGTTGTCGTGGATGGCACGGGAACGGATATCTCACCGGTAGAAGATGTGCAGACCTCCCCGCACGCTTTCACGCTTTTCCAGAACTATCCGAATCCATTCAACCCCTCGACGTCAATTGAATTCAGCATTCCGGGTCGGGGTGAAGTTCGTCTGTCCGTTCTCGATAACCTCGGACGCGAGATTGCAGTACTGGCGAATGGAGAATATCAGGCAGGATCACATACCTGCCGCTTTGATGCGGCGGAATTTGGATCAGGCATGTACCTGTACCGCCTCAGCTGGAACGGCACAAACGTTACACGGAGAATGCTTCTCCTGCGGTAAAATGCGCCCGCGAAAGTTCATGCGACATAGAGCATAAACGCACAGCGCCCGTTGCCTCACATGAGGAACGGGCGCTGTTTTTGTTTATGCAATCCTTCTGGCGCAAATTCAGGCAAATACTTGTATTCCAAACCGCAGCGATTGCGATAAAGAAACAGAGTGCTAAGGAATCTGCGTGAGACTTCCAGACTCCGTATCTTTCACCGAGCAATGTCATTACCTCGGATGCGCCATGATACCACGCTGCTTCTCCCCAATTTGTATTGCATTCATTCTGGCCGCCTGCTGCATTATACCGATCTCGTCTTGGGCGCAGGAAGCTGATGGCGGATCGGCGGTGCGGCCGGTCGAAGGACCCGATGACATTATCTCGCGAGCGTTGTGGTACACGCGCGAACGGGTGGCGGAAGGCGAGGAAGCCCCCGGACAGGAAAGAATGGAAGCCTGGCGGCAGCTGCAGACGATGGACGTGTACCGGCCGAAAGTGCTGGATAAATCCGGCGCAGTCGCGGAGGCGGCTTGGGTGAATCTAGGTCCGCGAAACCGCGGCGGACGCGTAACCGGCATTGCCATTCATCCAACCAATCCCGACATCATTTACCTGACGGCCGCGAATGGCGGCATCTGGAAATCCGTCGACGGCGGTACGACCGTGCTTCCGATCGCGGACGATCTGCCCACACTGGCAATGGGCGCCATTGCCATCGATCCTTCCAACACGGATAATATCTGGGCGGGATCGGGAGAGGCTAATGTGTGGACCTACTCCTACCCCGGTCTTGGCGTCTTCAAATCCACCGATGCGGGCGCGACCTGGTCGACGACGACCTGGTTCAACAGCACGCGCACCTCAGCGATGCGCGTGCATCCCACCGATGGGAATACGGTGTTCGCCGCGACGCTGAAAGGGTTGGTGCGGACGAAGGACGCCGGGCATAGCTGGGAGACCGTTCTCGCAGGCGAGGTCTACGATTTGATGATGCATCCGGATGACCCGGCGACCTGGTTTGCAGGCGTACGTGCGAAAGGCATCTATAAGAGTACCGATACCGGCGACACATGGGAATACCTGTCGCAGAGCTGGGTGGATGATCTTGGCCTCTCGCTCACCGAGATCCGGCGTCTGGCCATTGACTGCTGCAAAGCGCATCCCGAGGTGATGTATGCAGCGCTGGTGAAATCCAGCGGAAGCAACTTTTATGTCATGCTGAAATCAACTGATGGCGGGGTGAAATGGGACAGCACTTCGGCGCCTCCGTACAATGTGTTTAACGGACAGGGTTTTTATAACTGCGATCTCGCGGTGGATCCGGTGAATCCCGACCGCGTGCTTCTCGGCGGCATTCTCATCTATCAGACGCTCGACGGCGGACAGACCTGGAGCTACCGCAGTCCTTCCCACGCAGATCAGCACGCGCTGGAATTCGCACCTTCCGACCCGACTATTTTCTACACGGGACATGACGGCGGCTTCAACCGGAGCACTGACGGCGGCTCGACCTACGACGGGAAAACGCATATCATGCCGATTACCCAGTATTACGACATCGACGTCTCTTATACGGATCCCCACATCATACTCGGCGGCACGCAGGACAACGGCTCCCACCTCCGATCCCTGCCAAGTGAGGACTGGCTGAAGGTCACAGGTTCCGACGGCGCCGTTTGCAACATCGACTACGAAAATCCCGGCATTCTCTACACCGAAATGCAGAACGGGAAAAACCATTGGCGATCCATGGACAGTGGAAGGACCTGGAGCAGCATCAAAATCGGCATTCAGGAGGATGGCGCATGGATCACGCCGGTGGTCATGCATCCACGGGATCCGGCGACGCTGTTCACCGCCAGTACGACGCATCTGTACAAGACCAGCAACCGCGGCGACGAGTGGCTCAAGGTGTCTGAGCGCGTCGTCGCCAATCGCTCAATTCAGAAAATAGCCATCTCGCCTGCCGACCCTTCGCACATGGCAGAAGGCTACAGCAGCGACGGCGGCGTCGCCCTTTCGACGGACGAAGGCGTCACGTGTACCCCGGGTCCGAAAATTTTCACTGCAGCCATCACCGATATGGAATACCACGCGACCGATCCCAACCGGCTTTACGTGACCTTTTCCGGATATTCAGGCAAGAATATCGTAATGACAACAGACGGCGGCAGCAGCTGGGAGATTCTCAACGGTGATCTGCCGGTCGCTCCAATCAACACCCTCGCGCTGGATCCTTCCAACGACTCCGTGATCTGGATCGGCACGGATCTGAAGGTGTTTGTCACGAGCAATATGGGAAGGAACTGGGAAGTGCTCGGCGACGGTCTGCCGATCGTGAGCGTGATGGATCTGTCGTACCACGCACCTTCGGGACGCCTGTTCGCCGCCACTCATGGCCGGGGAATTTACGAACTCGCCTCCGCCACCCCGGTGGAAGCGACGCACTCCAATCCGGATGCGATGGAACTCGAGCAGAGTTATCCCAATCCCGGTACGACCGTGACCACCATCCGCTACACCGTCCCGGTATCCGGCTCCGTCCGTCTTGAAATAACCAACGCGCAGGGCAGACGCATCGCCTTGCTGACCGAGCAGTTTGAAAATGCTGGAACGCATACGCAGCAGTTCGACATCTCGACGCTGCCGGAAGGCGTGTATTTCTGCCGCTTTTCGATGGGTGAAAAACAACTCACGCGTAAGATTCTGGTGCTGCGGTAGTCCCTGCCCGCAAAGCAGACATCGCGTGGAGGAATTACTTTTCGTCCTGCTTTAGAGTCCTCCGGCGATCAGTGGACCTCAGGGATTCCACTGAATGGCGAGGCCTGTCGCTTCGGGGGTGGTGTATACTCCCAGCGAAATATTTTCCTGCGAGATGCGGTGGAGTTCGGGAACAAGAATGCCGCACAGCGCGCCGATACCGATGCCCATGAGTATATCTGAAGGGAAATGCCGGAGCGAAACCATTCGGAAATACCCGAGAATTACCGGCGGAACCAGCGCCGCCGCATAGAGATAATATTTGTCGTCACCGATGGAGGGATGATAATCGCTGTACACTTTTGCGATGAAAAAGGTCGCCGCGGCAGCTGATGCGACATGTCCGCTGTAGAAGGAATTCCGGTTGTTGCCCGACCTTCTCGCGTCATAGTCGAGCTCGTTGTAGTATGTGACCGGCCGGTATCTGTTCAGGAAAGAAGGACCGATGGGCGTCCATTCATAAATATTGGAAGTGAGCGACATGGTTTCCATGTACATGAAAAGGATGTCGAACCAGTCCTCCTGAATCTGTCCGTCGAGCAGCAGGGCCACCGGAAGCAGTACCGTCGGAGTCAGAACATAATTTGAATACTTGAGGTAGTCGTCAATGAGGGCGGGGTCCTGACGCAGCGCCCAGCGGTCGAAAGCGTTGATGACATCGGGGTCCAGGGCCTCGATCTCGAGCTGGGAGATGGCTTTCTTTTCCATGATCGCCGGTATTCCCAGATAGTTCGCCGTCACTCCCACGGTTAGCAGCGGACCGGTCACCCAGTAATTCACATGATACGGATGGGATGTCGAGTCACGTGTAGTGGATTGCGCCTGCACTTGCGTGACGAAACACATTCCAAGAAACAGGAAGAGGATGGATTTTCTCATAGCAGTTTCCATGATAGCGCATGCCGCCCATGACGGAACTGCGGGTAAATACGTTTAGAGAAGTTACATCTGTAAGGTATACAGAAGATTGGGAGGAAGCTAGCCAATTGAAAATCGTGGTGACGTGATAACGCAGAAATGCATCGCAGCAAGGAAATACACCATTCACCCTATTGCCGCCGGTGATGCTGTCGCGTATTGTACGGTATGGAACGACAATGATTACCGACGACACACGGATGTACTCTTTCGTTGTTGTCGATGAGCGCAGCGAGTATCGCGCGAGTCTCCTTGCTCTGCTCGAAAGCATGCCGGGTATACGCGTTGATGCAGTAGGTACAAACGAACGGGATGCCGTCGCATTGACCGCGCTGCACAAGCCCGATATTCTGCTCATCGATTCCGGCATGCCCGCATACGGCGCAGTAAGCTGTACCAGCGCTGTGAAGGAGCGTACTCCGGGAACATACGTCGTACTCATGACCTCGAATGACGTACGTGATTTTGATATGCTGCATTGTGTGACGCACGCCGACAGCATTATTTCACGATCAAATATAAAATTCGGCATTCTCATGGTCCTGTCAGAATTGAACAAGGCCGCAGACCAGCGTTCGAAGTGATGTATCCCTCCTGTGCACTTCTTAACCCACAATTGTCTATTTTCTTTTATCACTTCCCCGCATAACCGACGAATTTATCCAGGTACCGAGCTCCACATGTCTCGCCGCGAGTCGTATCCGTCATCAAGTGCATTGCCTGCAGTGGAGGAAATGCTATCCGTGCTCAGGCGAACAGAGCAATTCACGCTTGCACAGCTCTGGTTTCCGGTGGAGGAAGACAACGCTTTTGTCTGCGCTGTGAGCGTCCCCGGCGACAGGAAGCAGGATCACCACTTCCTGCAATATTGCCGGGGCATCCGGATGAGTCCCGATGACGCGGTTATCAACCGTGCATTGAAGGATGCGGCCGCGATTTGGTTTGAGGATATCTCGCGTGTCATTGAATCCTCACGCAACGACCGGATTCGCGAAGCAGGCTATCTCGGATATTGCTGTGTTCCGCTGTTCGCGGAAGACGGCCCTCTGGCGGTGGCGGAATTCTTTGATACAGCCCCTCGTACGCTAGATACGGACGCCATACTCCGAATAGAGACGCGGCTCCTTGAGGCACTGAGCGACATCGAGCGCTACAGCACGCATTTCCGGATGCTTCTGCGTGACGAGCTTCCCCCATACCCGAAACAGCGGCACCGGTTCCAGGAGCGGGAGCTGAGCATGCTGTTCCAGATAGCCCCGCTGGGAATTGTTATAACGGACGAAGACGATTACATCGTCGAGGCGAACGACCGTTTCAAGGAGCTTTTCGGATTCGTCGATCACGAAATCACCGGGGAGTCTTTTCCGGCCTTGCTCCATCCCGACAATCCCCTGGTGGAGTCGGCCTCGTACAAGGACGTCAGGGCCGGCAGCCGGCGCATTGTACAGATCGAAAAGCGGTACCATGTGAACGATCACACGATCGATGTGCGGATCCATCTCTCCGGTATGGCGATCCACTCCGGAGAGCAGCTCACATGGTATTGTGTGCGCATGATCGAAAATATTTCGGAGGCGCGGACGCTTCACGAACAGCTGCTGCATGCGGAAACCCGTCGAGCCGGCGAGCTCAGGCAATTCGCGATCCGTACGCAAAAAGCACAGGAAGAGGAACGGCGCCGCATCGCTTCGGATCTGCATGATGATCTCTGTCAGCGAATGAGCGGGATGAAACTGAACATCGAGGTATTCGAAGACGAGATCAGGGATCTGAACGAAAACTCATATCAAAAACTTGTGCTGTTGAAAACCCAGCTTGCAAGCATGATCGAGACCGTAAGGCGACTGTCGAGCAGTCTTCGTCCAAGCGTTCTCGATGATTTCGGACTCGCCGCCGCTTTGCGCGTCATGGCACGCGAGCAAAAAGAAGTCCACGGATTGACCATCAGGGTTCTTGAGAAAGAATATCAGAGCAGAACTGCACTGCAAGAACACGAAACGGCGCTCTATCGCATCGCCCAGGAAGCGCTTTCCAACATCGTTCATCATGCTCATGCCGACGAAGCGAGCATAGCACTCGACTGCCGTGATCGTAAAATCACCATGATAATAAGCGACAACGGCATCGGCTTTATTCCATCAGAGATTGTCTTCATCGAAGGCAGCATGCATGGAATGGGTCTGGTAAGCATGCGGGAACGTGCGGAACATCTCGGGGGCACGCTGCTCATCGACTCCTCTCCCGGCGCAGGGACCAGCATTACTGTGCGACTGCCCTATCCCATCGAAGCGCGGTAAATGCCATGAGCCCGGGATAATTCCATGAAGACGAAGGTCCTGATCGCTGATGATCATGAAGTGGTCCGGAGCGGACTGAAGCTGGTGCTGGAGAGTTCCGGCCAGTTCGAAGTCGTTGCGGAAGCCTCGGACGGCAGCGAAGTTACGGCGCTTGTCGCGCAGCACCTTCCCGATCTAGTCATTCTCGACATCAGCATGCCGACGGTCAACGGCCTGGAAGCGACATACGCACTGCGGCCGCTCTACCCTGACCTGAAGATACTCGCACTCACGATACACGCTGACGAGGAATACATTTACCGGATGCTCAAGGCGGGCGCGAACGGCTACATTCTCAAGACAGCCGCGAAGGACGAGATTTATCACGCGGCGGAATCCGTGATTTCCGGCAAGACATTCTTTTGTACACTCGTGTCGAATGTAGTCATCCGTGAATTTTTCGATCGCGCAGCTGCTGAAGGAGGCGTTGGGGCCGGTCCTGAACTTGCGGAAGAAAGTGAGAGCCCACTCACGAAGCGGGAAACCGAGATACTGCGACTCATTGCCGAGGGACTGACAAACAGGGAGATCGGGGAAAAGCTGTATATCAGCATTCGAACAGTCAATACCCACCGTACCAACCTCATGCAGAAACTCAAGCTTCATGAGACAGCCGGCCTCGTCCGCTATGCAATCAAGAACGGACTGCTTTCGGCCGACAATTCCACTTTTACGGGTTCTGCGAATTAGGGTGACACGGTAAATTTCGGCCCAGATCGAATTACCGAATATACGTTGTTTACCCGATTGACTGTCCTCTCCGGGAGTGGTACCATATATGTATAATCATGCACAGTATTCGACAGCCTTGCATCCAGCAATGCTGACAGCAGCGCCATTGCGATCTGCTTCGCGGGCTGCTCTAATTTCTCACAGCATTATGAGGCTCTCATGCGACGAAATGGAATGTATATAGCAATTATCCTGCTGCTGCTTTCTGCAGCTGGCAAGATCCAAGCCCAGGTTTCGGGCGGACTATTGTCGTTTGGTATTGATGCGGGGGCAGTGAAATACTGGGGTGATTTTTCTGACAACCAGTTCTGGCTCGCAGGCGACGCATTTGCCCGCTACAATATCATACCTGAACTATCAGTCCATGCCATGGTCACCCTGGGACAGGCCCGCTATAAAGTCGACAACATCATCGTTACCGCTAACCCCGCTTTCTTCGGCGAGGGAAATGAACTCGGCGGGATCTATCCGGGTACGGGTACCACTCGAATCGAGGAGAAAAATGCCATACGCTTCTCCGCCTATGACTTGCTGCTGTCGCTGAATATTTTTCCCAGTCAGCGGTTTGTCCCGTTTGTTTTCGCAGGTGTAGGGATGCTGGAGTGGAATCCGGCAACACTCTTCGCCAACGAACAGCTTCCAAATAATGCGAAGAATCTCTATGATAAGACGCAGTTGACCATGCCATTCGGCTTCGGATTTGAATCCTATCTCACCAACAGTCTTGTGCTCAACGGCAGGGCGACGATGCGCCTGACGCAGACCGATTATTTCGATGACTATAGCGTGAGTGGAAGCGCTGACGATGCCTTCCTTACTTTTGGACTCGGTTTGTCGTACTACCTGTTTGGAACGAGAGATACCGACGGCGAGGGGCTGTCCGACGATGAAGAAGAAAAGATCGGCACTGACCCGCGCAATCCTGACACGGATGGCGATGGGCTCAATGATTTTCAGGAAGTGCGCACATACAACACGGATCCCCTGAAAGCTGATACCGACAGCGACAACCTGACAGACTATGACGAAATCTTCAAACACAGCACCTCGCCCGTCAAGACGGATACCGACAGCGACGGATTGAATGACGGTGAGGAGATTGCAAGAAAAACTGATCCTCAAAGCCCGGACACTGATAAAGATGGATTGATTGACGGCGATGAGGTGAAGGATTCCAAAACGAATCCGTTGAGCGCCGATACCGATGAAGACGGTTTGCGCGATGGTGATGAAGTGCAGAAGTTCAGCACCAATCCACTCGTAAACGATTCGGACAATGACGGCCTGCTCGATGGCGACGAAGTGAACATTCACAAAACGAATCCCGCTCTTGCAGATTCGGATGAGGACAAGCTCAACGACGGCGACGAGGTCAATCGCTACAAAACTGATCCCAAGAATCCTGACACGGATAATGACAAGCTGAATGACGGTGACGAGGTGATGACTCAAAAGACCAATCCTCTCGTGCCGGACACCGACAAGGACGGATTGATTGACGGTGATGAGGTTTCCTACCGCTACCGCACCGATCCGCTGAACCCTGACACAGATGGAGATACAATTCTCGACGGCGTGGATGACTGTCCGTTGATCGTCGGAGTGAAGAGCGATGAAAAGGGACGCAACGGCTGTCCGGCAGCGCCGAAAGTTGGTACGCGTCTCGATTTCCCGGATATCTTCTTCATCGTCAACACTGACGAGTTCAATTACGAATTCCCGCAGACGGTGGCGAATCTTGATACGCTGCTTGCCTTCGTGCGGCAGTGCGATGGTCTGCGCATCCGCATCGAGGGTCATGCTTCGAAGGAAGGATCCGACACACGGAATCAGGAACTGTCCGATATGCGCGCAAATCGCGTGAAAACGTGGCTGATCGAGCGCGGTATCTCAGCAGAAACCGTTGCCAGTACCGTCGGTTACGGCTCTCGTCAGCCGAAGGTGCAGGAGCCGACGGGCAGGACCCTCAAGAAAATGTCCGCCTCAGCGCTCGAAGCAATACGCAAGCTGAACCGCCGCATTTCAATAGAGGTGACCCAAACCTGCCAGAAATAGGCAGGCAAGGAAGCACGATCTGCTCTAAATCGCGATGAGTGGAAAACGAAGAGTATTCCTTCATCGCAAAAGAATAGGACCTGTCAGCTCGACGGGTCCTATTCCTCATTTTACCCAATCCTCCGTTCGGGAATTTCTCCACGCTTCCCTCTGTTTACATTGACTCTGGAATAAAATCCATATTCACATAAATTCAGGAGAAATCATGGCTGAAAAGAAAATCATCGCCATTCTGGGCGCGACGGGAGCACAGGGCGGCGGGCTCGCACAGGCGATTCTCAACGATCCAACAAGCGAATTCGCTGTACGCGCGATCACGCGCGATGCTGGATCCGACAAAGCGAAAGCCCTGGCAGCGCAGGGCGCAGAGGTAGTGCAGGCGGATGTCGACGATGCCGAAAGTCTGCGCAAAGCTTTCGACGGAGCCTACGGTGCGTATTGCGTCACCTTTTTCTGGGAGCATTTCAGTCCCGCAAAGGAAATCGCTCAGGTGGCATCGATGGCCAGCGCCGCAAAGGATGCCGGTTTGAAGCATGTGGTCTGGTCCACGCTTGAAGACACCCGCAAATGGGTGCCGCTCGAAGACGATCGCATGCCGACGCTGATGGAGAAATACAAAGTGCCGCATTTCGATGCGAAGGGTGAAGCCGGCGAAGCATTCACGGCCAACGGCGTTCCCACCACCTTTCTGCTGACTTCATTTTACTGGGACAATTTCATCTACTTCGGTATGGGTCCGAAAAAGGGTGAGGACGGTACCTACGGAATCACGATTCCCATGGGCGACCGCAAGCTGCCGGGTATTGCCGCCGAGGACATCGGGAAAAGCGCATACGGTATTTTCAAGCGCGGCAGCGAATTCATCGGGAAGACTGTCGGCATTGCCGGCGAACATCTCACCGGCGCACAGATGGCTGCCGGCATGACGAAGGCTATTGGCGAGGAAGTCCGCTACAACGCCGTTCCCCCCTCGGTTTTCCGCAGCTTCGGTTTCCCCGGCGCGGACGATCTGGGCAACATGTTCCAGTTCAAGCATGATTTCGAAGAATACTTCTGCGGCGCGCGCAGTATTCCCTTCACCCGCGAACTAAACCCCGAGCTCCAGACCTTCGACGCCTGGCTTGCGAAAAACGGGAAGAAACTGCCGCTGGAATAAAAGCGCAGTTCGATTATTTGATGAAAGACCGCTGGTTCGCCCGCGGTCTTTTTTTTAGAATGTCTGGATGTCCGAACCGGATGGATTCCCGCATTCGTTTAGACGAATGGGTGCAGCACCGGCAGTTTGAATATCAGTTTGCGGACTGCTTCACCGGGCGCCTGCTTCGGCAGCTTCGTCATGTGACCGTCATCGGGGAAAAAGAGGGCGAACATGCCGGGGGAAAGATCAAGAAGGGACACCTCCCCGTTCAGGACTTGATAGTCCTTTTCCTCGTCATACACCCCGGCTGCTTCACTGAGCGCGCGCGCGCATACGCCGAGACGCTCGCCTCCCTCGAGCGGCACATGGATATCGATGTATCTCCGATGGCATTCGATAAAGCATTCCCCTGGCTCGGCCGTCTCATATTCCGCCACGATGCAGCGAACATCGTCGCCAAGTTCAATGGTCCCGGCTGCCAGCGCAGAAGTTTCCACTGTCGCAAGAAATTCCGCAACGCCGCGCAGAGCGGGATGCAGCGCTGCATAGATTGGCAGGTTGTCGATATGGTCGTAGATCATGGGAAAGCTCCGGAGCTATGGAGGACTGAAGCCTGGTGTATCCGGTGAACTCTTCAATGCAACATACTGCAGGCGTGTGAGTTCTTCATTATCTCAGCGCAGCAGTATCCTCCGCTGCCGGAGCAGCTGCGACGGGGAGGACAACCGGAGGAGGTACATTCCCGAAGGAAGATCGCCGCGGCTCAAATGGAGGCTGGATGCACCGGAGGGAAGCAGACCATCGTGCACGAGGCTGACGCGCCTGCCGAGGAGGTCCAGCAATTCAAGACAGACGTGTCGCTCCGAATTCAGCATGATCGAAATCACCGCCGAGCCAAGGACCGGATGGGGCATTGGTGTTTGAAGCTCCACATCCATCGGGACGGGCGACTCGGCGACGTCGGTCACTGATTTGACGGCGGGGATATCCAGCCAATGATCGCTCCCAAAGGCCCATGCGCTGGATCCGGCATCCATATTCCAGTCGAGCAGCTCATACCGCGCACGTGTTGACGGGGCGACGTGCAGACGATACCAGACGCGCAGCGTATCGCCGCGGTTGAGAGTTGTGTCCAGACTGCGCAGGCCGGGCGTGGAGAGGTCGAGCGAAAGTCCTGACTGCTGGGCAACACTGAATCGCACCTGCCGAATTCGCACGGGCAGCCACCCATGGGAGATGAATATGCGCCAGCTGAAATCGATTGGATTGGGGAGATTGTGGTACCCCGGAAAAACACTTCGGGGCGGAGTTAGTTACACATTGACATTCCTCCCCCCATCGCGTAGTTTCTACTCCGAAGTGCAATCGGCTATTTCAAGACCAATCACGTTCACGGTGGCTTCGACGCGGCCGTGCGGAATTTTACTATGCCAAACATCTATATAGAACTGCTCCGGGCGATCGAAGCTGGTGAACAGCTCGCGCTCGCAACGCTCATCGAGACAAAGGGCTCCACTCCGCAGATCACCGGCGCCTCGGCGCTGTTTTCTCCGGCAGGCCTGATTGCAGGCACGCTCGGCGGCGGACTCATCGAAGCCGAGGGCCAGGACCGGGCAATGCTCGCGCTGCAGTCCGGTGAATCACAGCTGTTCGTCGGTGAACTGATGTCGGATATCGATGACCAGGAAGGTGCAATCTGCGGCGGTGCGGCAATGGTGCTCATCGATGTGCATCCCGTACGGCATGCAGGCGCGTTCCGTGAGATGGCCGGGACGCTGGATGCAGAGCTGTCCGGAGCGCTGCTCACCTTTATCGGCAGAAACGCCGGAGAAAACGTTCTTATCGAGCGGCATTGGGTGACAGCCAGCGAAGGCGCATTGCATGGCGACAGCGAGAGCCTTCGGACGCATGGCGAGGAAATCTTTGAAGCCATCACGAAGCGGAAACCTGTGACGCTGCGCATAGAAACACTCTCCGCTGCCCATGCGCTGTTTTCGGAAAAACCGCCGCAGGAAGCGTTGACGGACATCCTTCTTTACGTGGAGCCGGCATACCCGCTTCCTCAGCTCATCATCACCGGCGCGGGACATGTCGGACGCTCCCTCGCGCATTACGGCAAGCTGCTGGAATTCGAAGTGACCGTGATCGACGACCGGCCAGAATTGGCCTGCAGGGAAAACATACCCGATGCCGATCATTTCATCGTGAGCGATATCGGCGACGCGGTGAAGGGTCTGACTCTCAGGCCGAACACCTACATCGTTATCGTCAACCGCGGGCACCGAGGCGATGCCGAGGCCCTCCGCGAATGCATCGCCTCAGAAGCTGCATACATCGGTATGATAGGCAGCAAAAGAAAAATCGGACAGATGCGTGCGAAGTTTCTTGAGAAAGGTTGGTGCACGGCCGAGCAGTTCGACAGCATCCATGCTCCGGTTGGTCTGAGCATCGATGCGAAAACCGTGGAGGAAATCGGCATCTGCATCGCCGCCGAGCTGGTCGCCGAACGACGCAAACGACTGCGTGGAGAAAAAGCGCCGTGATCCGCATTCTCATACTTGCCGCAGGCGAAGCGCGCCGCATGGGACAACCGAAAATGCTACTGCCCTATGCGGGTGCTACTATTATCGAAGCCGTTGCAAACACGGCGCTTGCTTCCCCGGTTCAGCAGGTCGTGGTAGTACTGGGTGCTTTGGAGGAGAGGATCCGGCTTGTGCTCGATCACCTGCCCGTGAGCATTGCGGTCAACCGGGATTTCCAGCTCGGCATGCTTTCGTCCATACAGTGCGGACTCCGCATGCTCACTCCGGACCCCGGCGCCGTGCTGCTGATGCTCGGTGATCAGCCCACCGTTCCGGTGGAAGTGGTTGAAAGCGTGATCAAGGCGTGGGAGGCATCCGACAAGGGTATCGTGCTCCCGACATACAGAGGCCGGCGGGGACATCCGCTGCTGATTGATCTGCGCTACCGTGAGGAAATACTGCGCATCGATCCCTCCGCAGGCATGCGTGCGCTGCTGTCAAGTCACGCCGGGGACGTGCTGGAGGTACCTGTCGATACCTCCGCCATTCTCAAGGATATCGATACTCCTGAGGATTACGCCGCACTAACGGGCGATGGAGGCACTTCCCCGCAGCATTCCTGAGTGCTGCGCGGGTTCCATTTTTTATGGAGGTCATTGAATTTTATGCAGTTGCATCAACTTATGATTTTTTCTATATTTTCCAGACCTACTGTATTCACGCACCTGCTCTTCTACAAGCACCTACCAGATACACGCACCTTCCCGTCCGCACGGCACCTTCTCCTGGTGATTAGCTGCGGAACTGTCGTTCCCGATTTGTCCGGAGGATTCCGGTCTGAGAACGATCGCCTCTATTTCTTTTCGTCGGTAAATAAGATTCTGAATTTCAACACGCTTTGGCGTCCCGCGGCTGATCCCGTCTTCCAAATGGATCCCCGCGCTATGAACTTAAGGAAGAACCGCATATTCGGTAGTGACGCCGTATGTGCCGTTTAGAAGACGTTCGCCTAAAGTGTATTTATTGTGACTAAATAACGATATAACCGCCCTTAGAGTTGATGCTGTATATTAACCACACATCTTGTACAAATCGGGAACACGAGCGCGCATGAGCAAAAAACAGAGGGAAGCTGTCATCGTAAACGCTGCGCGGACGCCGATCGGCAAGCATGGCGGATATTTCAACGCACTCCCGGCTGAGGATCTGGGTGTCCTTGCGATGGAGGAGGCGCTGAAGCGCAGCGGTGTTGATCTTTCGAAGATCAAAATCGACCAGGTAGTCGCCGGCATGATCTATATCGACTCGCGCAATCAGCAGATCTACTTGCCGCGGAACGTCGCCTCGCGCGTCGCCGCGAAATTCGGAGACACCGATAATCTCAACGTCGCGCCGGGAAAAACCACGCAGCGCATTTGCGGTACGGGATTCCAGACGCTTGCCGATGCCTACGACCTGCTGACCGGCAATGAGCAGCAGCAGATGAACTGCGTGATCTCCTTCGCTACCGAGAATATGTCGCAGACCAATCTGATTCATCAGGGACGGCGGCTTAAAGACGATGTATGGAGCTTTGAAGAGGCGCCGCTGAAAGACTATCTGCTTGAGGGATTCAATCACTACCTTTTCAACACCATGATGCCGGTGACGGCGGAAGAATATGGCGCGCGCGTCGGAATCACTCTCGATGAATGCATTCATTTTTCCTGCCTGAGCCACGAACGTGCGAAGCATGCGCAGCTGCATCAGTGGAACCGCTACACGGAAGCCGACGGCAGCGACTATCTCCGCGGCAGCTTCGCGGTGGATGCGGTGGACCAGGACGGCCGCGCGCTTTCAGTCTGGCGCGACGAAGGTACCCGCTACGACGCGACCTTCGAAGAACTCTCGAAATTGCGTCCCCTGGTAAAGGCCAACGGCCTCGTCACCCCGGGTACTGCGAGCCAGATCAGCGACGGCGCCGCGGCAGCCGTGCTCATGGACCGGGAATTCGCCGATAAAAACGGCATTCCCTACCTCGCGATCCTGCGGGGATATCACTTCGCGACCGTGGATCCGCTTGTCATGGGACAGGGCCCCGTTCCCGCCGTCAACGGACTGCTGGAGAAGCTCGGCATGAAAAAATCGGATGTGGATCTTTTCGAAATCAACGAGGCCTTCGCCGCACAGTATCTTGCAGCGGAAAAGGAACTGGATCTGCCTCGCGAGGCGACCAACGTCAACGGTGGTGCGATCGCCATCGGACACAACATTGCCGCGACGGGGCTTCGCATCACAACCGACATGATCTACGAGCTCAAGCGCCGAAATCAGAAAATCGGAATCGCCACCGCCTGCATCGGCGGGGGTCAGGGCGGCGCCGTCTGCGTCGAAATCGTTTAATCGCTTCCCAGCCGACGACGTCACAAAGTCGGCATAGGGTTCGAATGCATGCCAACCGGCGATCCGCCATGACCGAGATACGACGGACGTTTTGAAATAATCCGCAACTGGACAGAGGATATCTGACATGGGTATGTGCTTTTCGTATGGGAACCGGATGTTGGGCCGACAGGTCGCCCGTCTGAACGGAGTGCGGAACATCGCGCTGATCGGCGCAGGCACAATGGGCATCGGCATCGGCATTGATCTGCTCAATAAAACTGCCTACGGTATTACTTTCATCGATATCTCCGACGCAGCGCTTGCGCGGGCGCAAAAGGAAATCACCGCCTACGCCGACGGACTGACCGCCGGAGGGCGCATGCTTCCCGAAGAGCGCGACGCCTACCTCGCCCGCATGCAGTACACGTCGGACTACGCCTCGCTCAACAACGCGCAGATCGTCTGGGAAATCGCTACTGAGCGGATCGACATCAAAAAATCCATTTTCGCCCAAATTGAAAAGCACGTCAACCTGGATGAGCTGGTGTTCGTTTTTTCCAACACCTCCTCCCATACGACGGAAGAACTGGCGGTGCTGTTCAACGACCGCTTCCTCCGCGACCGCTTCCTCACCGGCCACGGCTATTTCCCCTTCCATCTCAACCGACTTTTCGATGTGATGAAGGGAAAATTTGCAAGCGAGGAAACCTTCATCGCCGGCGTGGCTTTCGCGGAGCAGGTTCTTGAGAAAAAGACGATTGCGCTTGTCAACGATCATCACGGCTACATCGCCGATCCGATTTTCCAGGGAATGGGTGCGATCGTCAGCTGGGACATCAAAACGGGGCAGGACATCATCGACCTCGCTGCGGTATTCGCCCTCATCACTACAAATCCCCTGCAGGTACTCGACCGCACCGGCCACATGCCCTACACCGAAAGCGGCCACCACCTCGGCAACGCGCTGCCGGCGGACGATCGCCTGCGCTCCATTTACAATCAGGACGGCCGCCATTACCCGCAGTGGATCGAGGATCTTGAGAAAGCCGGGCGCATCGGCATTTCCTCGAAAGCGAAGGAAGGATTCTTCAAATGGGAAGGCCGCGACGGCCGCGAAAAACCCACGAAGGTTTATGATCCTTCGACCGGCGAGTATGTGGCGTACAGCGAACCGGATGCGGCGGAATTCTATTCCCTCAGCCAGGCGAACGCACTCGACTACCGCAAAGCCACGATTAAAAGCGTTGACGGATTAATTCTGATCGCGGAGGCCGAAGACAAGGGCGGAAAGACGTTCCGCCGCTACGTGCTTCCGATCCTTCTTTACGGAATGGATCTGATCCAGGATGGCGTTGCTTCCGCCGGCGATGTGAATTCCGCATCGAAGGTGGGCCTGCGCTTCAAGAATGGGCTCATTGAGATCGTTGACGCCTTCCTCCTGCATTTCGGCATCGACGGCATGCTCGCGCTTATCGGCAAGGCGGCGTCGGAAAATCCCGATCGCGCCGAACTGTACGACGTCAACGGACTGATAGGTCCGCGCAAGGGCAAGCCCTGCCTGCTGCACATGATGAAGAAGCGCGGATGGGCGACGCTGCTCGGCTACGGACGCATCTACGGCACGCCGGTCAGCCAGCATGTGATTGACGGCGATTCAATGCAGCCGTACTACAACGATCTGCGCTACGTGTATCCGAACCGCAAGGACCGCGTGGCAACAATCATTTTCGACAATCCCCTCCGCGGCAACGTCTGGAACAGGTACACGCTTGATCAGCTCGATCACGCAATCGGCGTGTCAATGGATCTGTACGAGCAGGGACGTCTCGGCTCAATCGTCTTCACCGCAACGGGCGTCAACATGCGCATGCTGGGAGCGGACGCGCGGCAGTTCAGCAAGGGCTGGTTCGATGCGAAGGTGGGGTATCAGTTCCTCGGCGAGGAAGATGCGTCCTGGTTCACCAAAGCCGGCATGCGGCTGTTCCGCTTCATACAGGAATCCCCGATCTGGACAATTGGCGTGTTCGGCGAGAAATGGGGCGGCGGCGCGGAATTCACCTACTTCCTCAATCAGCGCTTCGACGTGATTTCCCACGGAGTGGAATTCGATTCGATCTCGCGTGAGATGGTGAAAAAAGAAAAGAAAAATTATAATCAGCCCGAGATCGAATACGCTATCCTCGCCGGCTTCGGCGCAGTGCAGGAATTGCGGCGTCTCGGCATGGGCGATTCCATCATCGACGAACTTTTCCTTCAGGGCATGACCGGTTCGCGGGCGTATCAGGTCGGCCTGAGCAACGGCATCGGCGAAGACGAGTTTGCACTGGTGGAACAGGCCTACGAAATCGCACGCCTTCGTCAGAAATTCGCAGCGCCGTATTCCGTGGCGCTGTATCAGCAGCAGAAGGCCCGCGCATTCACGCAGGGCATCGACGACGATCTGCTCGTGCGGGAAACCGGCGAGACATTCAATCCCGCCGTGAATCCTTATGTTTCCACCGGACTTCTTCGCCTGCTGAATATGGGTGGAAAGAATCCGCCGATGGATATGACGCCGCGCGGAGAACTGCCCGGCTGGAAGAACACCTACGCGACGATGTTCTGATAACGCAGCACCTACGAACCGTCCCGTGTCATTTATCAACAGAGGTGTCATGAGCAAACGCAGAATAGCAGTCATCGGAGCAGGACCCGTCGGTTCTATCCTCGCCGCGCATCTGAGCAACGCAGAGCACGAAGTGCATCTCGTTGAAGTGCAGGCACACCTCATGGAAGCCATCAAGGAAAAAGGGCTGCAGATCGTCGGTGTGGAAGAGCTTTACGCACGCGTCGATGAAGTCTATCAGGAGATCGAGCAGCTGAAAGGCATTCCTTTGGATCAGGTGTACATCTGTTCGAAAGCGATTGATCTCCCGGCCGTCTCGCGCTCCCTCGAAGATCTCGGGTTGACGCACACGGATTATATCAGCTACCAGAACGGCATCGACAACGAGCAGGTGCTCGCAAAGCATTTTCCGAAGGAACGGGTGTTCCGCACCGTCGTCAACTACGCCGGAATGATCACACGGCCGGGCGTCGTGCGCATGACCTTCTTTCACCCGCCGAATCATATCGGACAGATCGTGCCCGAGGGTGTCGAGCGGGCGAAGGAGCTTGCACAGTTGATGAACGAAGTCGGCATCGAAACCCGCTACGCCGAGTGCGTGCAGAAAGAAGCCTGGCGTAAATCCATTCTCAATTCCGTGTTGATGCCTGTTTCCGTGACCACGCGTCTGACAATGGCCCGCATCATGGAAACCCCCTCCCTGAGTGCGATCGTGGAATCGCTAATGAAGGATTTTGTGGAAGTGGCGCGCTGCGAAGGTTATGACTACGGCCCCGATTTCGAAAAAAATGCGATCGAGTATCTTGCCACAGCGGGCGATCATAAGCCGTCCATGCTGATGGATTTTGAGGGAGGTCGCCCGCTTGAGATCGACTATCTCAACAACAAGATTCAGGAATATGCAGACAAGCACGGCGTTACCTGCGCCTACAACAAGCTTCTCTGCTCGGTAATTCACGGACTGCTTATCGACCGCGACGTCGTCAATGGAAAGCAGGCCAATGCGTAGCGGAAGCGATGTCGTGAAGCTCGCTTCCGCCGAACGGCTGAAGGAAGTGATGAGCGGGTATTTCGCCCGGGTAAAAACTGCAGCGGAAAGCCCCGAGCGGCGCGTTGCGTGGTGCTCGAGTGTGGGTCCCGCCGAACTTCTGTATTCCATGGGCTTCGAAGTATTTTTTCCCGAGAACCATGCGGCGATGATCGGCGCCTCAAAAAAGGCGGCGGAATATATTCCCGTCACCGTTGCACACGGCTATTCTCCCGACATCTGCTCCTACCTCACCAGCGACATCGGTGCGTTTCTCTCCGGCGAAACTCCGCTGGAGCGCTACGGCTTTGCCGGACTCCCGAAGCCCGACATCCTCGTGTACAACACCAACCAGTGCCGCGAGGTTATGGACTGGTTCGCCTTCTACGCCGCGCATTTCAACGCGCCCATCGTTGGCATTCACACGCCGCTGAACGTGGAGGATATTTCGGAGAGCCTTGTCACTTATGTTGCGCAGCAATTCAAGGACATCATTCCGCAGCTCGAAGCCGTGAGCGGGTTGCGCTTCGACATCGACCGCTTCCGCGATCGCATCGCACTTTCGCATGATGCCTGTGTGCTCTGGCGCGAAGTGCTCGAGACCGCTCGCAGTCGTCCTTCGCCCATCAGCTTTTTCGACGCGTCCATTCATATGGGACCCATCGTTGTCATGCGCGGCACCGAGCATGCGCTGAATTATTACCGTCTGCTCAAGGAAGAGCTGGAGGCGCGCGTCTCGGCTGGCATTGGAGCAGTGCAGGGCGAGAAATTCCGGCTGTACTGGGAAGGCATGCCGATGTGGTTCAAGCTCAGCAGCATGGCGAAGCTTTTCGCGGGCCTCAACGCCTCCGTCGTCGCATCCACTTACTGCAACAGCTGGGTATTTGACGATCTCGATTCTGCCAATCCCTTCGACTCTTCAGCGCTGGCCTACACCAAACTTTTTATCGTGCGTTCCGACGGAATCAAGCAGCAGGTGATCGAGCAGCATCTGAAGGAATACTCGATCGATGGCATTATCTATCACGACGCGAAGACCTGTCCCCGAAATTCCAACAACCGCTACGGCCTGCAGATGCGCGTGCAAAAGCAGACGGCGGTGCCGTATCTCGAACTCAATGGCGATCTGAACGACAGCCGCTGCTACAGTGAGGAGCAGAGCATTATTGCCATCGAGACTTTTGTCAACCAATTGGCGATGAGGAAGTAAGTGTATCGCATTGGCCTGGATCTCGGTTCGTCCTTCACCAAGGGTGTACTCGTCGATGACGAGGGCCGCATCGTTGATCATCTGGCCGTGCGCACGGGCTACGATTTCCGCGCCGCGTCGAAGACGGTGCTCGACCATTTCGCCGAACAGCATGAGCTCCGCTACCCCGTGTATTCCTGCGGCTACGGACGCGAGCAGCTTGACGTCCCTTACGAAGCCAATTCTGAAATCATTGCGCTTGCGGCTGCGGTACATCACGCCTATCCCGAGCGGCTCGACATTATCGATATCGGAGGACAGGACACCAAGTACGTGCGTCTCTCCGAAACCGGGTATGTGGAGAATTTCAAGATGAACCGGAAATGCGCGGCTGGTACGGGCGCCTTTCTCGAAGAGATCGCATTTCGTCTCGGCATGGATCCGTCATTATTCGACTCCATGGCCCGCAAATCCACGACGGAAATCCGGCTCAACAGCTACTGCACCGTGTTCGCGGTATCTGAAATCATCGGTATGATCAAGAACGGCAGTTCCATGCCCGACCTCGTGCGCGGCGTGTATCATTCGATCGCAAAGCGCTGTGAAGAGCTGGCGCTGCCGCAGCACACGCTGGTCTTCACCGGCGGCGTGCCAGACCGGCATCCGATGATCGTGGAGATGTTTTCGCAGCGATGGTCCGACATACGCAAACCCGAGCTTCCGCAATTCATGGCCGCCTACGGCTGCGTGCTGCTGAGCGGGCGGACCGACGGCCTGCAGAAGATTGAGGAGCCCGCGGCGGAAGAAGCCGCGCCGCACTGTGAAGATTGCAGATAGTTTTGTCCGATAAATAATGTCAATATCACCGGAGTCTGAAGAGGAAGCCATGAATTCTATCGACGCCTACGGATACTTCCTGACAGCAGTGAATGCACCTTTGGAGAAACGCAGCTTCACGATCGACACGATCGAAGCGGATCAGGTTGTGGTCGCCGTCGCCGGCTGCGGCCTGTGCCATACCGACATCGGCTTCATTACCGGAGGAGTGCAGACGAAGCACGAACTTCCGCTCGTCCTCGGACACGAAATCAGCGGCACGATTGTCGCTACCGGCGCAGACGCCGCGGCATGGGCTGGGAAAAACGTTATCGTGCCCGCCGTCCTTCCCTGCGGAGAGTGCAAGCTGTGCAAAGACGGACGCGACAACATCTGCATGAAGCAGCTGATGCCCGGCAACGATTTCAACGGCGGCTTCGCCAGTCATGTGGTCATCCCGGCGCGCTTTCTCTGTCCGCTGCCCGATGATCTCGAAGGATTCACACTGCCCGAACTTTCTGTCATCGCCGACGCTGTAACCACCCCCTATCAGTCGCTGCAGCGCAGCGGTTTGCGCGGAGGCGATCTTGCGATCGTCATCGGCGTAGGCGGCATCGGAATCTACATGGTACAGCAGGCGCGGGCCGCAGGCGCCACGGTCATTGCTCTCGACATCGACGACGCGAAGCTGGCGGGAGCCGCAAAGCTCGGCGCCTCGCATGTCATCAACTCCCGCGACATGAGCGAGCGGGACATCAAGGAAAAAATCCGCGGCATCACGAAAGAAAATAATCTCCCGCGCTTTCAGTGGCGCGTGTTCGAGACCAGCGGTACCGCTATCGGACAATCCGTCGCCTTCTCGCTGCTTTCGTTTGCCGGCAGCGTCGGCGTGGTAGGATTCACCATGGACAAGCTCACGATCCGCCTCAGCAACATCATGGCTTTCGACGCCGATGTTTTCGGAAACTGGGGCTGCCGTCCGGCCCACTACCCGGTCGTGGTCAACCAGGTGCTCAGCGGCGCAATCAATCTGCGCGACAACATCGAGATGAAGCCGCTGGACATGATCAACGAGATCATTCCCATGGCGCTCGCGCACAAACTCGACAAGCGGGTCATTCTCACTCCCTGAAGCAGGGTCGCAAGACGTCCGTCTGAAAGACGGTCAGACATCGTTCTATCGTTTTATTTCGATACAAGAATGAGGAAATCAACATGGATCATCTGAAGAATCACGAGCTCGTCGAGGGCTATGAGTACAAAGACATCATCGTTGAAAAGCGTCCGCTGCTCGACGGCAAGGGAAATGAAATCGAAGGACTCTGCAACCACTGGATCTTTCTGAACAATCCCGCTCAGTTCAATTCCTACACGACCACGGCTGTGAAAGAAGTCATTCTCGCTTTCCGCGCCGCATCCTGCGACCGTTCCTGCGTAACTGTCATCTTCACCGCAGTGGGCGACAAGTCCTTCTGCACAGGCGGTAACACGAAGGAATACGCGGAATATTATTCCGGCAATCCGCAGGAATACAAGCAGTACATGCGTCTGTTCAATGACATGGTCACGAACATTCTTATCTGCGACAAGCCCGTTATCAACCGCGTCAACGGCATGCGCATCGCGGGCGGACAGGAAATCGGCATGGCCTGTGATTTCACCATCGCTTCCGATCTCGCCCGCTTCGGTCAGGCCGGTCCCAAGCACGGCTCCGCTCCCGAAGGCGGCTCGACGGACTTCCTCCATCTCTTCGTCGGCGCGTCGCGGACGGTCGAATCGCTCACGTTGTGCAATCAGTGGTCGGCGCATCAGGCAGTGCGCATCGGCCTGATCAACAAGATCGTGCCCGCTCTGAAAAATGCTGAAGGAAATTTCATCTCGAATCCGATGGTGAGTCTGGCGGAAAACGACGCCTGGGGAAATCCCGCCTACGGTGCATTCGCGACCGGCGAGGCGAAGGAAGCCGGTAAGAAGATCATGGCAGAATGCACCGTGGATCTTTCGCTGCTCGATCAGGAAGTGAACAAGCTGGCCTACGAACTTGCGTTGACCATGCCCGACTGCACGGTGAAGACGCTGGAGTCCTTCAGGAAAAAGAAGCTCGAGCACTGGCAGCAGAATTCCGAGACCAACCGTTCATGGCTGGCGCTGAACATGATGACCGAAGCCAAGCTCGGCTTCCGCGCCTTCAATGAGGGTCCGAAAGGCAACCGCGAGGTTGATTTCATCCGCCTGCGCAAGGAATTGGCGAAGGGCCGTCCCTGGACCGACGAGATGATAGAAGAATTCATTCCGCGCTAAAGATCAGCGCTCATCGCTCATCGCACGCCGCGGCGCCCGGGGTGCCGCAGCGTGCAGCCGAAAATTCAGAACGAATTCGCACAGGAAGCAACGCATGGATTATAAACTCATTCTCATCAACGAAACGCATGACGGACAGGTCGCGGAAGTCACTTTGCAGCCTCCGCCTGCGAATATCGTTTCCTCGGCAATGATGGACGAGATTTCTCACTTTCTCGCCGCGCAGCAGGATCTGCCGCAGAGAAAGCTGATCGTCTTCTCCGGAACCGGCAAGCATTTCAGCTTCGGCGCGGCCGTCGAAGAACATACTCCCGAGCAAGTGGGCGGAATGCTTCCGAAATTCCATCGCTTCATCGCACAGCTTCTGGCGAGCCGCGTGCCCACGCTGGCAAAAGTCACCGGCTGCTGCCTCGGCGGCGGCTTCGAAATGGTGCTGGCCTGCACGTTCATTCTCGCTGATCAGAAAGCCAAGTTCGCCGTGCCTGAAATCAAGCTCGGCGTGTTTCCTCCTCCCGCCAGCGTGCTTCTGCCCTGGCGCGCCGGCGATGCTTTCGCCTCCGAGATGATTCTCGGCGGAGAAATGCTGCCGGCATCGCGATTAAAAGAGCGTGGGGTCCTGAACAGCGTGTCGGAAGAAGGCGCGCTCGATGCGGATCTCGCGGTGTTCATCGCGCAGAATATTCTCCCGAAAAGCGCTGCCTCGCTGCGCTTCGCCTGCACCGCGGCGCGAATGTCCACCGTCGCCCATTACGAGCAGTTTATTGGACGCCTCGAAGAGCTGTATCTCGAAGGCGTGATGAATACGAAAGACGCCGTCGAAGGCATTTCGGCCTTCCTGGAAAAACGTGATATCAAATGGACGAATGAATGAAGGGCAGGGCCAGTGCCGCTGCGCTGGTCCACACCGCAATGCATGTCTTCGAAAACGAGACCATCCATCTACCTGAAAGGTCAGCAACGTGATCGTAAAAGAAATTCTCGGCAAATGTGAAGACCTCTACAACGACATCGATTTTCAGTATGTGAAAGACTGGAAAGCGAAGCATCAGGCAGGGGCAATCGGCTATATGCCTGTGTATGTCCCGCGTGAACTGATCCACGCCGCGGGAATGCTGCCAGTCGGAATCATGGGTGCAGGCGACCTCCTTGAAATCATCAAGGGGGATGCCTACTTCCAGTCGTACATCTGCCATATCCCGCGCTCGACCATCGAGATGGGAGTGAGCAAGCGGCTCGACTGCCTCGATGGAATTCTTTTCCCCGCCATCTGCGATGTTATCCGCAATCTGAGCGGTATGTGGAAGCTTCTCTTTCCGGACAAGTATGCGAAGTACGTCGACCTCCCGCAGAACTTCGATGCAGAAACCGGCGGTGTTTTTTATCAGCACGAGCTCCGCAGCATGCTGGCCGATTTCTCCCGCATCAGCGGAAAGCAGGTAAGCAGCGAAGATATCAACGCTTCGATCGCGGTCTATAATGAAAACCGACGCGTCATAAGGGAACTGTATGCCCTGCGCGTCGCGCAGCCGCATCTCGTTCCCACCTACGAACTCTATCTGATTCTCCGGGCCTCCAACATTCTCGAAGTGAACGAGCACACGGCGCTGATGCGCGACTACCTCGCCGCGACGCAAAATGAAGACCGGCCGGTGCGCGACAATATCCGCATCGTGCTCACCGGCGCATTCTGCGAGCAGCCGCCGCTCGGTCTCATCCGCGCGCTCGAAAACAGCGGCTGCAATATCGTGGACGACGACTGGATGCTCGGCGCGCGCTTCATGCCTGAAGACATTCCGATCACGGACGATCCCATCGGCGCGCTCTGCCACGCCTATCTGAACAATACCGTCGCCACGGCTTCCAAGTACGAGGCGGACGGCAAGAAGGGCTCGTACCTGATCGGACAAGTTGCGAACTCCGGCGCCGATGGCGTTATTTTCGCCGCCCCGAGTTTCTGTGATCCGGCTCTGCTCGAACGTCCCATGCAGCAGGAAGCCCTTAAAAAAGAGAACATTCCATATACATCATTCAAGTATTCCGAAGACACCGGACAGTACCAGGTCATCAAGGAACAGACCGGCACGTTTGCGGATGCGATTAAACTGTGGGGAGATGCCTGACATGAGCGACATACAGACCGATACAGTACAGAAAGAACAGAGCATGGTCCTGCAGAAGGACATGATCGCCGAGCATTTCCGCCAGCTCGGACAGGCCACGAACGAAGGAAAGAAAGTCGTGTACACCTTTGTGCCCGGCAATCTCAACGAGCTGATTCTCGCCTTCGACATGCTGCCCGTGCATCCCGAGATCAATGCGCTGCAGTCCGCAATGCGCAAAAAAAGCGCCGGCTACATTCGCGAAGCGGAAAAGCATGGCCATTCGGAAGACGTGTGCACCTACGTCAAATGCGATGTGGGTATGCTGAAGTCCGGCAACATCGGACCGACCGGCGAAAAACTTCCGCCGCCGGATCTGCTGCTCCTGAGCTATACCGGCTGCTTCACCTTCATGAAATGGTTTGAAATTCTGCGTCAGGAATATAATGACTGTCCCACCGTGATGCTGCAGGTCCCTTATCAGGGCGACGGCTCCATTACGGAGGAATCGCGCGCCTACGTGGTCAAGCAGCTGCGCGACGTACTGGTTCCGGAGCTCGAGCGCATCTCCGGCAAGAAGCTGGACAGGGAGCGGCTCGAAGAGCTGCTGAATTCCTCCGCCCGCGCCGAGGAAGATCTTGTTTCCATTCTCGAATCCGCGAAACTCAAACCTTCTCCCATCGACGCATATTTCGGCGGCGTGTATTATATCGGCCCCATCTTCACTGCCTTCCGCGGACGCGAATCCTGCGAGGAATATTATCGCGTGCTGCGCAGCGAAGTGGAGGAGCGGGTCCGTCTGAAGCTGGGCCCGATTACTCCCGAGGGTCCGATGGTCAGTGAGAAATATCGTCTGGTGGTCGAGGGTCCGCCCAACTGGACCAGCTTCCGCGAATTCTGGAAAATGTTTTATGACGAATCCGCCGTCGTCGTTGCGTCCTCCTACACCAAAGTGGGCGGCATTTACGACCAGGGATTCCGTCATAACGCTGACAAGCCGTTTGAGTCGCTTGCCGACTACTGTCTCGGCTGCTACACCAACCTGAATCTTCCTTCACGCATCGATCTGCTCGAAAAATACATCAACGAATATGAGGCCGACGGCTTCCTGATCAACTCGATCAAGAGCTGCAACTCTTTTTCCGCGGGTCAGCTATTGATTCTCAACGAACTCGAGCGGCGCACAGGAAAGGCGGGCGGCTTTATCGAATCGGATCTGGTTGATCCGCGCTATTTCAGCGCCGCGAACATCAAGAACCGTCTGGAATCATATTTCCAGATGGTAGATGCCAAGCGCCAGAGCAGGAACACACCCTCCAGCAGAGAAAGGACGTAACGTGGAATGCTACATCGGCATTGATCTCGGCTCGACAACGAGCAAAGCTATATATATGGATGAGCACGCCAATATTCTTGGTCGCGGCATCATCAACTCCCGACACAATTATACCCTTGCCTGCCAGATCGCCCAGGAGGAAGCGGAAAATCATTCGCGCTTCGCGATCCTTGAGCAGAAGATCAAGGAAAGTCCATCCGGCCAGCGGATCGTGAATTCGCTGATGCCGATGATCCGCGCCAAGTACAAACTGGCTGAGCACAATGCCCAGCTCGTCGAACTGCGCAGAATCTGTCTCTCGGATCTGGATAACTGGAAAGACCCCATGGTCGCCTCGCTCTATCTCGAGGCTGTGGAAAACATCATTCACCAGATGGAAAAGGAAGCCGTCGCGATCTATAAATCGGATTCGATTGACAAGAGCGATTTCTTCCGCGACATCGCGACCAGCCAGTTCATGGATTACGCGCAGGAGCAGGTGCGCAAGCATGTAGAGGATCTCTCATTCGAGCGTCTGGTCGGAATTTTCGACCGCGCGATCATCCGGGTGGAATCCGTCAGCTTCGCGAAGTCCTTCGCCTCCCATATCGAGTTCGCTTACCAGGAAGTCTCATCGCTTCCGGAATTCGCCGATCTGAAGGATGAAATCTGGGCTGCGGTGAAGATCGCCGTCGATCGGGAATTCAACATCGTGCAGATCGTCGGCACAGGCTACGGCCGCCAGCGTCTGCCTTTCGAGAAAGAGCAAATACGATCCGAAATTCTCTGTCACGGACTCGGCGCACATTATATGTTCCCCGACACCCGGACAGTGCTCGACATCGGCGGACAGGACACCAAGGCCATCCAGATCGACGGCAACGGCATCGTGGAGAATTTCCAGATGAACGATCGCTGCGCAGCCGGCTGCGGCCGCTACCTCGGCTACGTCGCCGATGAAATGAATATGGGCGTGCATGAGTTGGGTCCGCAGGCGATGCAGGCGACGAAAACCATTCGCATCAATTCCACCTGCACCGTATTCGCAGGCGCAGAGATTCGCCAGCGGCTTTCGGTCGGCGAAAAGCGCGAAGACATTCTCGCCGGTCTGCACCGGGCGATCATTCTTCGCGCGATGTCTCTCCTCGCCCGCAGCGGCGGCATCAGCAATGAATTTACCTTCACCGGCGGCGTGGCCAAGAACGAAGCCGCCACGAACGCACTCAAGATGCTGGTCCGCGAGAACTACGGCGACCTCACCGTCAACATCAGCCCCGACAGTATTTTCACCGGCGCCTGCGGCGCAGCATTGTTTGCGCGAAACTGACGCCGGAATATTTCCCTCCGGCAGGAATGAATTTCAAACGTCCGACCAAGGAAAGGATCAACATACATGTGGTTAGAAAGACTCTACACCGTCGGCATTGATGTCGGTTCCAACTCCATCAAGACCGTACTGATGGAGCATGACGACAACGGCAGCAACCCGAAGCTGCTCTTCATGGATCTGAGCAAAATCCGCAAGCGCGACACCAAAGATGTCGTGCAGATGTCGTTCGAGCATGTGCTCGGCAAGGCCAGCCTCACCCCGAACGATATCGCGTATGTCGCCACGACCGGTGAAGGCGACATGGTCGACTTTCGCCGCGGACATTTTTATTCGATGACAGCACATTCACGCGGCGCGGTATTTCTCAATCCCAAAGTGCGCTCAGTGATCGACGGCGGCGCTATGCATGGAAAGGCATTTGCCATCGACGAACGGTCAAAAGTGCTCAGCTACAAGATGACGTCGCAATGCGCATCGGGCTCGGGACAGTTTCTCGAGAACATCGCACGCTACCTCGGCATTCCTCTCGAGGACGTCGGCCCGCTCTCCATTCAATCAACGTCACCCGAAATGGTCTCCGGCATCTGCGCCGTACTTGCGGAAACCGATGTGATCAACATGGTCAGCCGCGGCGTTTCGGCAAGCGACATTCTCAAGGGCATTCATTTGTCAATGGCGCGCAGACTCATCGGACTGCTTCGAGGCGTCACCTCCGAAGGCGATGTGATGATCACCGGCGGCCTGGCAAACAACGCGGGCTTCGTCGACGCCATTCAGGAAATCGCGGAATCGGAAAATATGAACGTCCGCTTTCACACACATGAATTATCGATTTACGCTGGCGCTATCGGCGCAGCCATCTGGGCTGCCTTCCGCCACAAAAAGCTGGTGAATTCCTCTCCAAAGGAAACCGGCCCGGTCAGCGTGACCGTGTAGCATCGTATTCCGTCTCCGATGATGTGATCGCAAAATCAATACGAGTACCTCGCGCACGACGAACTCCTTCGCCACAGCGCTCACCTGCACCTGCAGAGTTGTTTCCGTCATCCGGGACTCCCGTACACCCTGTACTGGAACAGCCGCACTCAAAACTATAACGGCACGAGGATCTCGTCAATGGACACTCATCTGAAATGCGATATACCGCTGAGAAGCACTACCAAAAACATCGGTGTGATGCTGCTCAACAACCGGGACAACTACGGCGATATGAACGCCTTTGCCCAGGTCGAGGAGGGGCCCTATCAATTCTGGACCTGGAATCAGCTCGTCGACGATATCATTACCTTTGCCGCCTATCTGGAAACGAAGGGTTTGAAGAAAGGCGATCACATCGGAATCATCAGCCGCAACTACTACCATCGTCTCGTAGTGGAAATGGCTGTTATGGCAAGCGGCTACGTGAGCGTCCCGATTTTCCATCGCTATACTGAAGAAATGATGTCGCATCTTCTGGAATTCTCCGATGTGAAGATGCTTATCCTCGTCAATTACTGGCGTCTCGAATATTTGCCGACCGACAACAAACCTCTGCTCGTCATGGCGACGCCCGAGTTCCCCCGTAAAAAATATCCCTTCGAGAATCAGGTTGAGTTCTTCGAAGACGTGATGCGGAAAACGAATCCTACGCCGGAGCAGCGCAGCGCAATCGAACAGACGTTTCGCGACGTCGAGGCGGATGATACATGTCTCGTGATGTTCACTTCGGGTACGACACGATTCCCGAAGGGCGTCATTCTTTCACACAAGAATATCATGACGCAACAGAGCGCGCTTGAGGACCTGTGGAAACCCGAGCCGGGCATGCGCTTTCTTTGCTACCTGCCCTGGCATCATAGTTTCGGCGGATTGTTCGAACGCTTTTTCGCCCTGCATTCAGGCGGCTGCCTCGCGGTTGATGATTCATGGGGAAAGGACATCTCAAAACTCCTCGAGAATTTTGCCACCATCAAACCGCATATCTATTTCAGCGTTCCAAAAGTCTACAAGGAAATTATCTCGCGCGTGCTGGTGTCGAAGGAAGCGGAAGCGACATTCTTTCACGATGAGCTCAAGTACGTCTTCACTGCGGCAGCACCGCTGGATACCAGCATCTCCGATATTTTCAAGAAAAAGAGTGTTCCCGTCGTCGAGGGCTGGGGACTGACCGAAACGTCGCCTTGCTGCACGCTCACCGGACTTTTGCTTGATCGTCAACCCGGCGTCGTCGGTTTCCCTATTCCCGGCGTCGAAGTCAAGCTGGCCGAGGATAATGAAATTCTCGTGCGCGGCGTCAACGTCATGAAGGGATATTACAAACTGCCGGAAGTAACCGCGGCGGTGCTCGATGAAGACGGCTGGTTCAAAACCGGCGACCTCGGGGCCATCACCGAAGAGGGACTTCAGATTCTCGCACGCAAGGACCGCGTCTTCAAGCTGAGCAACGGCGAAAAGGTGTTTCCCTCGATGCTCGAGCGCAACATCGGCAACCTCTGCAAGTTCATCAAGCACGCTTATATTTTCGGCGCCGGACAGGATCACCCCTGCGCGCTGCTTTTCCCCAACAGGGAGCTGCTGGATTCGGATGAGATCAGTGTGCTCGACGAAGTGGAATGCGTGCATCCCGATAAATCGGATTCGCTCACTGCCTGCTTCTCGCGATGCCTGCACAAGATCAACTGCCATCAGGACGTCAAGTTCGAACACATTCAGAAGGCGATCATCATCGATCAGGAACTGACGCTCGAGCGCGACGAACTGACGCCGTCGTTCAAAATCATCGCGCGCAATATTGAGAAGAATTACAAGGAATACATCGACTGCATGATGGAGAATAAAACCGACCACCTGCCCGACAATGCTTATGTGGTCGAGGTCTGCACTTGCCGTGATCAGCCGGAAACCGAAGACTGAACGTGATTCGCCGACGGAGGTCGACAGCTTCGGCCTCCGCTACTGCAACACATTTCATTTCCAGAAATAAAAGGAACACCTCATGGATCTGGGTCTGAAAGGGAAAAACGCCATCGTCACCGGCGGCAGCATGGGTATCGGCACCGCCGTCGCCCTCGGGCTCGCCGCGGAGGGCTGCAATGTGGCCATCAACTACCGAAGCCACGACAGTGAAGCGAACGAGGTCGTCCGCCAGATCGAAGCCCTGGGCTGCCGCGGTCTGGCAGTCAAAGCCGACGTATCGGATTTCAAGGACGCCCACAACATGGTCGATACCGTCCGTAGTGAATTCGGCGGGCTCGACATTCTCGTCTGCAACGCCGGCATCAACTGGGACGGCGTGATGTGGAAAATGTCTGAGGAGCAGTGGGACAAAGTCATCAACGTGAACCTCAAGGGCTATTTCAACTACAACCGCGCCGCCGCGGAAGTGTTTGTGCAGCAGAAGGGCGGGAAGATCGTCAACATCTCGTCCATCAACGGCATTCGCGGCAAATTCGGACAGACGAATTATGCAGCGTCCAAAGGCGGCGAAATCGCGATGAGCAAGTCGCTGGCACGCGAACTCGGAAAGTTCAATGTGAACGTCAACGTCGTCGCACCCGGCATGGTCATGACCGAAATGGCACGGAAGATTCCGCCCGAGTTTCTCAACAAGGCCGTGGACGAAACCGTGCTCGGCAGAATTTCCACTCCCGAAGACTGTGCGAATGTTATCGTGTTTCTCTGCTCCGACCGGTCGCGGCATATCACGGGCGAAGTCATCAAGGTGGATGGCGGCCAATATATCTAGGAGAAAGTAAATGAAGGGAAGAGTTGGAATCATCGGCATCGGACACGGCGTGTTCGGCCGCCGCAGCGACGCGACAGTCCAGGAGCTGGCCTACGAGGCCTTCCGCCTGGCGCTGCAGGATGCGGGTATAGAGCGCGGAGTGGTCGACGCCTCCGTAATCGGCTCCGTGCCCGAATATCACAAGCAGCGCTCACTCGCGGGCGTGGTGCAGGAATACCTCGGCCTCGTGCCCAAACCAACCTGGCTGACTGAAGTCGCCTGCGCTTCCGGCAGCGCCGCCATCCGCACGGCGTGGATGTCCATCAAGGCCGGCGTGCACGATGTGGTCGCCGTGATCGGCTGCCAGAAAATGACGGAGCTCAGCACCCCGGAAATTCTCGCGCTCATGGGACGCGTGGGCGAAGTGCAGTGGGAATCGATATTCGGTACCACCTTCCCCGCCTATTACGCCTTATTCGCGAAGCGTCACATGCATGAATTCGGCACCACCCGCGAACAGCTGATGGAAGTCGCGGTAAAAAATCACCACTACGGCGCGCTGAATCCCTACGCATTGTTCCGCAAGGAAATCAGCATGGAAAAGGCGCTCGCTTCGGAAATGGTCGCCTCTCCTCTGCAGGTGTACGACTGCTGCGCCAACGCCGACGGCGCCGCCTGCGTGATTCTTGCTTCCGAAGAGAAGGCGCGCGAACTTTCTTCAAAGACCGTATGGCTCGATGGCATGGGCTGCGCAACGGCGAGTATGTCCGTTCTTCGCCGGCCGAATCTTGTGGGTCTGCCCAGCGCCGAAGCAGCAGCAGCGGAGGCCTATCGCATGGCAGGCATCACCGCTGCCGACGTGAAGGTCGCCGATGTGCACGACTGCTTCACCATTGCTGAAATCATGGCCTACGAAGACCTGGGTTTCTGCGAAAAGGGCGAAGGCGGCAGATTCATGGCCGACCGTCAGACGTATATCGGCGGCAAGGTCGCGGTGAATGTGGACGGCGGACTCAAGTCCAAAGGCCACCCGATCGGCGCAACTGGCGTGTCGATGACCTGCGAAATCGCCAAGCAGCTGCGCGGCGAAGCGGGCGCGCGGCAGGTACCCGACGCCGATGTCGGCCTCACGCATAATGTGGGCGGCATCGGTCAATACACCTTCGTTCAGATTCTGAGGAGGGACTGAGCTATGTTTCAATGGTTCGGAAAAGTTAATTATTCACCGTTCACGAAAGTGGGCGATTTCGCAGATCATCTCAAAAACGGCCATCTCATGGGCTCCCGCTGCAAAGCCTGCGGAACCACTTCCTTTCCGCCGCGAGCGGATTGCGAACAATGCATGAGCGGGGATTTCGAATTCCACGAAATCAGCGGACGGGCCGTGCTGCACACCTTCACAAAAATTGTCGCGGCGCCCACCGGTTTTGAAGATGCGACGCCTTACATTGTGGGCGTGGTGGATTTAGAGGAAGGCGGACGGGCCCTTGCCTGGTTCGGCGAAACCATCAGCGAAGATGAAATCGCGATCGGCATGGAATTGCAGGTCGTACCCCGTATCTTCGAAGAACTCGAAGCAATCAAAGTCTATTACAGCCTGGATAAACCCGGGACAACCTGGTCGAAAGTCTGATCATTACAGGACGAGGATAGCCGTGTACATTCCGGATTTCAATTTCCATAAACCACTTTCCGTGCAGGACGCCTGCCGCATATTGACGGACAGGCCCGACGCGGCTCCGCTGGCCGGCGGCACCGATCTGCTGGTAGAAATCAAGCAGGGCGGCCGCCGACATGAGGACCTTGTATCGCTCACCGGGATTGCGGAGCTCCGCAAAATTTCGGTCGACGAGCGGGCGCTTTTCATCGGTTCTGCAGCGACGCATAACGCGATCCGCGGTTCGCAGGTGGTCATCGATAGCTTCCCGGCAATCGCGGAAGCTGCGGGCACCATCGGCACCGATCAGATCCGCAACGTGGGAACCATCGGAGGCAACCTCTGCACCGCGGCATCCTGCAGCGATATGGCGCCGATGCTCATGGCACTCTCCGCCGAGGTGGAGATCACCGGAGCCGGTACCACGCGCATGCTTCCGCTTGAAGAATTCTTTGTCAACCATCGTTCGACGCGTCTGCAGAAAGGCGAGCTCATGACGAATATCGTGGTGCGCCGCGGGACCACTCGTCTCGCATCGTGGTATGAGAAATTCGGCATGCGCGGAGCCGCCGCGATTTCCGTTGCCTCGGTTGCTGTGGCGCTGAAGCTCGACGGCGACAGGTGCACGGAAGCGCGCATCGTCATCGGCGCCGTTGCTCCGACGCCGCTGCTCAGCGCAGGCGCATCTTCCGCGCTCAGCGGACAGCCGATCGCATCGATGGTGGAAGGTTCCCCGCTGCTCGCGCAGGCCGGGGAAGCAGCTGCCGCCGACTCGCTGCCGATCGACGACATCCGCGGCAGCTCTGACTACCGCCGCACGATCATCCAGGTGCTCACGCAGCGCGCCGTGCTTCGCGCCCTTGCACGGGCTTAGCAATAGCGCAGAGCGCGACACGCGTCGCACGAACACACTGCACACGTTTGCATACGCCAGCAGAGAAGACCCGAGGCGCACGAATAACAATCTCAGCGATTCATTCCAGACAATACCGGAAACAGAGAAGGCGAAGCTTTGAAACACCTGATCAACATAGAAGTGAACGGCCGCAAATACGAAGTCGCGGTGAAACCGTCCATGACGCTCGTCAATTTGCTGCGGGATGAACTGCGGCTCATCGGCACAAAAAAGGGCTGCGAACTTGGCGACTGCGGTGCCTGTACGGTGCTGCTCGACGGCCAGCCGGTGAACTCCTGTCTCGTACTCGCCGTCGAAGCCGACGGCCGATCGGTGCAGACCATCGAGAGCCTCGCGAAGGGCGAGGAACTCCATCCCATTCAGCGGGCCTTCGTCGAAAAGGGCGCCATCCAGTGCGGCTACTGCACGCCGGGCATGATCATGCGCACCAAGGCGCTGCTGGACGAAAATCCCGAACCGAATCATGAAGAAATTGTTCATGCGCTCAACGGCAACCTCTGCCGCTGCACGGGCTACGCGAAAATTTTCGAAAGCGTCGAAACTGCTGCGCAGTATCTGAGAGGAGAAACGCCGGCAGAAATCGAGTACCAGCCGCAGAAATCGGCGATGGATCTTTCCGTTGTGGGAAAGCGTCTGGCGAAAAAGGACGCCCCGGACAAAGCCACGGGACGCGCCATTTACACCGACGACATTACACTGCCGAACATGATTTTCGGAAAGCTGCTGCTCAGCACGGTGGCGCATGCGAATATCAAATCCATCGACACCTCTCGCGCCCGCGCGCTGCCGGGAGTGCATCTCGTGCTGACCGGCGCCGACGTATCCGACATCAAATGGGGCACCTCGCCGCCTCGCTACGATGAGAATATTCTCGCGCAGGGGAAGGTTCGCTACATCGGCGACCCGATCGCCGCCGTCGCTGCCGACGATGAAGAAACCTGCTACGAGGCGCTGAAGCTTATCGACGTCGAGTACGAGGAACTGCCTGCGGTGTTCGATCCGATGGAAGCGATGAAAGACGGCGCTCCGCGGCTCTTCGACGAGAAGTACGAAAACAACATCAACACCCTCGTCGATCATCATTTCGGCGATACGGAAAAGGGCTTCGCCGAAGCGGATCACATTCGTGAAGAACGCTTCGTGGGCAACCGCACCTATCAGAATCCGATGGAGCCGCATTGCGCCATCTCCGAATGGGATCGCGAAGGGCGGGTCACCGTGTACACCTCGACGCAGGTCGTGCATTACGTGCATCATCAGCTCTCCCATATTTTCGGTATTCCGCTCGGCAATATCCGCATTATCATGACCAACGTAGGTGGCGGATTCGGCGCAAAGGCGGCCACCAACCCGCTCGAAATTCTTTCGATCATTCTCGCGAAGGCGACGGGTCGTCCGGTGAAGATGCGCTACACCCGCAAGGAGATGTACCTCTACGCACGCGGCCGGCACAAACAGTATATCGATCTGAAAATCGGCGTGAAGAAAGACGGAAGCATCACCGCAGTGAAGCAGAAGGTCGTGCTCGAGGGCGGCGCATATTCAAGCTTCGGCATCGTCACGACATACTATGCCGGCTCGATGCTTCCGACGCTGTACAATATTCCCAACTACAAATACGACGGCATCCGCGTCAACACGAACCTCCCGCCCTGCGGCGCATTTCGCGGACATGGCTGTCCCCACCCGCGCTTCGCCTTCGAATCGCTGCTCTCTATGATCGCTGACGACATCGGCATGGATCACATCGACATCCGCCTGAAAAATGCGATGCAGCCGGAGACGCGCACGGTCAACGATCTCGACATTCATTCCTGCGAATTCACGGCCTGTCTCGAAACCGTGAAGAAGCGCTCGGGCTGGGCTGAGAAAAAAGGCAAGCTTCCGCGCGGACGCGGCATCGGCATCGGCTGCGGCGGCTTTGTTTCCGGAGCCGGTTATCCGATTTATCGCTCGCAGTTCCCGCATTCTAATTCCATCATCAAGGTGCAGGAAGACGGTTCGAAGGCCGTGCTCTTCACCGGTGAAGCCGACATCGGCCAGGGCTCCGACACTGTGCTCATGCAGGCCGCGGCCGAGGCCATGGGCATCAGCTTCGACCGCATGAGCGTGGTTTCCGCCGACAGCGATCTCACGCCTATCGGCTTCGGTGCCTATTCCAGCCGCGTGACGCTGATGGGCGGCAACGCCTCGAAAATGGCAGGCGATGAAATCCGCAAGCAGCTGTTCGAAGTTGCTGCCGATATCATGGGCGTCGACGCCGACCGCCTGGTCGCGAAAGACAATCGCATATACGAAAGGGATAATGCTGAGAACGGCATTCCCTGGGAAAAAGCGGCAACACAGTTTTTCTCGAAGAAAGGCGCGCTGGTCGGAACGGGATTCTACTCTCCGCCCGAAGGACTCGGCGGCACCTACAAAGGCGCGGCTGTGGGCACGTCCCCCGCATTCTCCTTCTCCGCCGCTGTCTGCGAAGTCGAGGTGGACATGGAAACCGGCAAGGTGAAAGTGCTGAATTTCTGGGACGCTTCGGACTGCGGCACTGCGATCAATCCGATGGCCGTCGAAGGCCAGGTGGAAGGCGCGATCGTCATGGGCATGAGCGAAACGCTGTTCGAGGATGAGCGCTTCGATGCCAAGGGCAGAATGCTCAATCCCGATCTTCACAATTATCTCATCGCCACCTCGGCCGATGCTCCCGCTATCGATTCGACTATCGTCGACAGCTACGAGCCCAACGGACCCTTCGGAGCGAAAGAAATCGGCGAAGGATCGACCCTTCCCGTACTCGGCGCGATCGCGAACGCCATCGCCGATGCCACCGGCATCCGCGTGCTGGAACTTCCGATCACTCCGGAAAAAATTCTGACTGCCCTCCGCGAGAAAAACAGCGGCAACGGAGGTAATTGATAACGCGCTGCAGACGCATCGCCGCTGCACGGTTCTTTTTCGAAAGACGTCATGAATACTGAACTCGTCGACAGCTACTATAGATCGCATACATACCTTCGCATTTCGGTAACGGATCGCTGCAATCTGCGGTGCCGCTACTGTATGCCGCAGGAGCACATGGCGTTCCGTCCGCAGGAAGAACTTCTCACCTTCGATGAAATTCTCCGCGTGGCCGGAATCTTCGCCGGTATGGGCGTGCGCAAAGTCCGCCTCACCGGCGGTGAACCCCTCGTGCGCAAAGGACTCCCGCAGCTCGTCTCGCAGCTCGCGGAGATGCAGGGCATCGATACAGTTGGACTGACCACGAACGGCGTTCTTCTACGGCAGTATGCCGCCGAGCTGAAGCAGGCGGGACTCCAGGCCCTCAACATCAGTCTCGATACGCTGCGTCCGGAACGCTTCGCCGCTATCACGAAGCAGGATGAATTTTCTGCGGTCGCCGACGGAATCGCAGCGGCGCTCGAATGCGGCTTCTCGCCGCTCAAGCTGAATATCGTAGTGATCAAGGGAGTCAACGACGACGAGATTCTGGATCTCGTCCGTCTGACGAAAGAGAATCCCGTCAACGTGCGCTTCATCGAATACATGCCGTTTGATTCCAACCGCTGGAGTGAGGCCGGCTTCATGCCCTACAGCGAAATGCGCGACGTCATCTCCACCGAATACGACTTGATTCCCATGACCGGCGGGGATGCGCATTCGGTGGCGAAGGATTTTCACGTGCCGGGCTTCAGCGGAAACGTCAGCTTCATCACTTCGATGTCGGAGCATTTCTGCGTCGGCTGCAACCGGATCCGGCTCACGGCCGACGGAACCGTCAAGCCCTGCCTGTTCTCGAAAGCGGAAACCAACCTTCGCGGCATTCTCAGGGAACACGGCAGCGACAATGAGCTGGAGTCCGCGATCCGTGAGGCCGTCGGAGCAAAGTGGTATTCTCATCCTCCAGTCGATACATTGTGCGGACTGGTAAACCGCTCGATGATTCAGATTGGAGGTTGATCGATGATCGATGTTTCTCACAAAGTGAAAACTCTCCGCACGGCTTTCGCGTCGGCGGAACTGACTATCAGTCCGGGCACGGCCGCGATAATCCGCGAGCATCGCGTCCCGAAAGGCGATCCTTTCTCCGTCGCCAAAGTGGCCGCTGTTCAGGCCGTCAAATCCTGTCCCACCATCATTCCCTACTGCCATCCACTGCCCGTCGATTACGTCGGCGTCGACTTCGATCTCACCGACGATCGCATTACTGTCCGCGTCGAGGTCAAGGCGATCTACAAAACCGGCGTGGAGATGGAAGCGATGACCGGAGCCAGCGTAGCCGCTCTCACGCTCTACGACATGCTGAAAATGCTGGATGAGGGAATGGAGATCCTCCGTGTACGTCTGGATAAAAAGGAAGGCGGCAAATCCGATTTCAGGGAATCGTTTGAAAGACCGCTCCGCGCCGCTGTGCTGGTGATGTCGGATTCGATTTCCGCAGGAGAAAAAACAGACCGGTCAGGAAAACTGATCATGGAAAGGCTTGAAGCCGAAGGTGTGGAAGTTCGCGACTACAGCATTATTCCCGACGACGTCGATGTGATTGTCCGGACGCTCACCGCCTATGTCGACGAGCAGAAACTTGATCTGGTTGTCACCACCGGGGGAACCGGATTCAGTCCCAGGGACTGCACTCCCGAAGCCATGGCTCAGGTGATCGAGCGCAGCATTCCCGGGATCCCCGAGGCCGCGCGCGCTTACGGACAGGATCGCACGCCCTACGCCATGCTCTCCCGCGCGCAGGCCGGAATTCGCGGAAATACGATTATTCTCAATCTCCCCGGCTCCACCGGCGGCGTGCTGGATTCCCTCAACGCGCTCTTCCCCGCACTTCTGCATTCCTTCAACATGCTCTGGATGCAAAACAGTACTGCGCATCATGACGAAAGGGAGAGCACTCCGTGATTGATTTCGACGACGCCCTCGCGATCGTTCTCGCCGAGAGCGCCGTGCTGGGCACAACCATCAAGCCGCTTAGCCGCGTCACCGGGGAAATCCTCGCCGAAGACATCACCGCAAAAAATCCGATGCCGCCCTTCGACTCCTCATCGATGGACGGCTACGCCATCCGCTCCGCCGATATCGCGAACGCTGACGTCGGCCATCCGGTCACGCTCTCCGTTGCCGGCACTATCCACGCAGGCGAAGCGGCGGACACTGCGGTAAAGCGCCGCTCCGCCATCAAGATCATGACCGGCGCTCCGATTCCCCGCGGCGCGGATGCCGTCATCATGAAGGAACTCGTGACTGAAACGGACAGCGGAATTGAAATCAGCACGCCGATCCGTTCAGGCACGAGCATCCGTCGAAGGGGCGCGGAATTTAAAAAAGGCGCTGTGGTCCTTTTATCGGGAACGCTGATTACCCCGCCGGTCGCCGGACTCCTCGCCTCCGCGGGCTGCGCGCGCGTTCGCGTCTTCAAAAAGCCCCGCGTTTCGCTCGTGGTGACCGGCGATGAAGTGCGTCCGGTGACGGCGGAGCTCAAAGCGGGACAAATCCGCGATTCGAATTCAACCGCACTTTCTTCAGCCCTCAATATGCTCGGCGTGAGCGAGGTCCGCATGACCCGCGCCGCCGATGCGCCAGCGCAGATTTCGCAGGTCATCGGCGAAGCGCTGCGATCCTCGGATATCGTTATCACGGTGGGAGGAATTTCCGTGGGCGATCACGATTACGTCCGCGAGGCGCTGCATTCGCTTCGTGTGAAAGAGCATTTCTGGCGCATCGCCATGAAGCCAGGTAAACCGAATTTCTTCGGTACGAAAGGAAAGAAGCTGATATTCGCGCTGCCCGGAAATCCCGTCTCCGCACTGCTCTCCTTTCACCTGCTCATAAGACCGGCCATCGCCCGCATGACAGGACAGAGCCTCCCCGAACCGCTGATCATCCATGCCCGGCTCACGGGTGATCTGAAAAAACAGGCGGGACGAATGGAATTCGTCAGGGTCCGCATCTCGAAGGACGGCAAAGGCGGATTCATCGTCGCGCCGCTGCGGGGACAGGAATCCCACATGCTGAGCGGCCTTGCTTCAGCGAACGGAATCTACCGCTTTCCGAAGAGCGCAACATCGGTTCAGAGAAACCGCAGCATTGCTGTAGAATTGATAAACTGGTGGTGGTCATGAAGCAGGCAGCAGGCAGCGTCGTCGCGCTTTCGACCAGCGCAGAAAAAGGTATAGCCAAGAGCAACCGCGAAGAAGTGCGGCTCATCGAGGATTGGGGGATCGAAGGCGATGCACATGCGGGTAAGTGGCACCGGCAGGTGAGCCTGCTGGCGATAGAGAGCATCGAAAAAATCCACGCGCTGGGATTGGCCGTTCAGCCCGGCGCCTTCGCGGAGAACATCACCACGAAAGGAGTCGATCTTCTCTCCCTGCACATCGGCGACAAAATCCGTGTCGGGGAAGCGGAACTGGAAATCACGCAGATCGGGAAAGAATGCCATTCTCGCTGCGCGATCTTCGAGCAGGTGGGCGATTGCGTGATGCCTCGCGAGGGACTTTTCGCCCGCGTTCTGCAAGGAGCTGTGGTACAGGTGGGGAGCACTGTCTCATTCGTCTCGTCTTCAGATATCGCACAAGAGAAGGGCGGGAACCCGAATGATTGATCTCTCTCAGGCGGCAGTTCTGGGTGTAGCTTTCTGCGCCATCGCTTTCCTGTTTTCATCGGTTGGCCACGGAGGTGCATCCGGCTATCTCGCGATACTTTCGCTCGCGGGATTGATGTCCGCGGCGATGGTCCCGGTCGTACTCGTACTGAACATACTCGTTGCCGCGATCGGACTGTATATGTTCTGGAGCGAAGGACATCTCCGTTCCCGAATCCTCCTGCCCTTCGTCATTGCCTCCGTACCTGCGGCTTTCGTCGGCGGTTTACTCCATGTCGAGGAAGCCTATCTCCGTCTCTTCCTCGGAATTTTTCTCATCCTCGCTGCCGCGCGCATTTTTATTATTCGTGGAAGCACCGCCCCCGTCAGAACTGTTGATCGCCGCATCCTCTGGATGGTCGGATTGGGAAGCGGCAGTGTACTCGGTTTGCTTTCAGGAATGATCGGGATCGGGGGCGGGGTTTTTCTGAGTCCACTTCTGCTGCTGCTGCGCTGGACTGATCCGAAGCAGACTGCGGCAATCGCGAGCGCATTTATTGTCGTCAATTCCTGCTCCGGTCTCGCGGGTCATCTTACGCGCGGGAACCTCGTTCCCGGTCCGTGGCTCCTCCTCGTCGCGGCAGTCATCATCGGCGGATGGCTGGGTTCATTCGCAGGCGCGAAGCGGCTGAGTGTACCGCATCTGCAGACGGTTATGAGTGTGGTTCTGGTTCTCGCCGGCTTGAAACTGGTGCTGCCAGTCCTGATGTAAAGAGAAACAGAAAAATCGATGGCAGGGAGATAGCCATCAAAGATATCCGCTTGGCATATTGTGCTCCGAAGCTCCGTCTGGGATCCGGAATTCAAGAGTGAAAGTCGTGCCGACACCTTTCTCGCTCTCGACATGAATGGTGATGCCGTTCATGGCTGTGTAGTTTTTCACAAGGGCGAGACCGAGTCCGACGCCGTCATAGGCACGCGTCATTCCGATCTGCTCCTGCGAATAAGGAGAGAACAGGCGCGGAAGATAATCAGGATCGATGCCGATTCCGGTGTCCTTCACATCGATGCAGGGAGCACCGCTGGCTGCGTAACGGACCACCAGAACCACTCCGCCTTCTCGGGTATATTTGAGCGCATTCCCGATCAGATTGTCGAGGGTCTGGCGCAGCGTATATTCATCTGCTTCAGCAACCACTGCCTCATCCGCTAGCATGACAGAGAGAACCAGGGACTTCTGCTGCGCGATAACTTCATGCTCCTGAACGCTGGCTTCCACGAGGCTGCACAGGTCGAGCGGGGCAGGGTGCAGCTTGATGTCGCCAACCTGAAGGCGGGAGATATCGAGGATCATGTCCACGGTCCGCATCAGCCGCACGGACCCTTCCTTGACATTCTCGAACAGTTCCATTTCATCGGCATGAGCCTTCTGTTCCAGCATTGTTTCGATCAAACCGTTGTAGCCGAGAATGATATTCAACGGAGTGCGGATTTCATGCGAGATGTTCGCAATAAAGGCGTCCTTAAGTTTCTCGGACCGTTCGGCCTGGTCCCGCGCTTCAACAAGATCCTTTTCGTATGATTTGTTTTCGGTTATGTCGCGGGAGGTAACGACAAAGCCCTGAAGGGTTTCATCGTGGATCATATTGACACCGATGCCATGGAGGTGACGCCACGTCCCATTTTTATGTCGGAAGCGATAATCGGTCTCGACAACCGCGAAGGCTTCGCCCAGACCCGCTGCGATGGCCTCGGCGACTTTAGTGTGATCCTCCGGATGTATAAATTCAAAGGCACTTCTGCCGATGAGTTCATTTTGTCCGTAGCCGAGAATGCGTTGCACAGAGGGACTTTCAAATTTCATCAGTCCCTCCGCTCCGAGTATTGTGATAACGTCGGAAATATTTTCAATCAGAGCGCCGAACCTGCGTTCCCTTGCCTTCAACAGCTCCGATGCATGTTTGCGTTCAGTGTCGTCAAATAGATATCCCTTAATTTCTACCAGCTCGCCATTCTCGTCAAATTTCCCGATGATGTTTTCGATCAGGTGAATAATCCTTCCTGTTTGTGTCAGGCCTTCCGTCTCGACATTAATCAGGCGTTTTTCCTTTTTCAGAAGTTCAAGGAATTTGCTGCGGACATCGGACGTAGGATGAAACTCTGAAGCGTTATGCCGCATAACGTCGTCAACCGAATCGTATTCAAAGATTTTGGCAAAAGCAGGATTGCACTCGATGATTGTTCCATCCGGCCGGGAGATGTAGTCGCCGGTCAGATCGTCTTCAAAGAAATCGCGGTAGCGTCGTTCGCTTTCCTCGATCTCTTTTTTATCCTGTGTGTGCTCGGCGATAACCACGGCAAGAAACAACGCCGGTGCGAAGGCGATAGCGAGATAGATCTGAAGGTAACTGGCCAGAACGAGATTCGACCCGGCAGATAGATAAACGAAGTGGCCGGACATTGTGTGCATCAGAATTACCAGCGCCAGCGTCAGGATTGCGGAAATCGTGCCAATCACGCCGAGACGCAGCGCCGCCCAGATCAGTATTGGGAATGAAACCAGGACGAAGAGCAGCTCCACGTGCCTGTCCGTGATGGAATGGGCGAAGGTAAAATTGTTCAACAACAGGATGAGCAGAAACATTACTGCGCCTTCAATCACGCGCCTGGTTCTAATGTTTTTGAAACGGAGTTTCGTCTGGTATGCGAGGTTCATGATGAGTGGTGTCACGAGGAGAGTACCGACGCCGTCTGCTGACCACCATCCGAACCATGATGACGAGAAAGACGTCCATGAATAATACCCGGCAACGGACGCAGCAACTGTCGCAGCAAGCGCGTTGCTCAGGAGAACCGAAAAAAGAAGAAAGCCCGTGAGATCTCTCACCCGCTGGAAGGTTATCGACTCTCCCACAAAACGGTGCAGCAGCCATGCGCTGAACGCAGCATCTCCGGTCAATGCCGCGGAATAGACAAGTCCCACTAAGGGAGATGTACCGACGAGGAGTTCGGCAGCCAGATCAGTCAGAAAAAGCGTGCCTATCAGGTATGGTCTTATCTCTTTCCGGGTCAATAAAATGGCAGAGAGAAAAATTCCAGCAGGCGGCCAGATAACGGCGATTCCCTCGGGTTCAAAAACGAGCAGCAGGCTCAGCCGGGCAACAAGGAAATAGATGAGGGCGAATGAGGCGACCCACAGTGCATCCCGCCATCCAATTGCGCCCTTCGTTTCCACAGGAAAGGTCTGATCGTGTATCGTCATTCTGCCCTCTGGCCGAGGTGCCCGGCGGCGAGATTCATAACACTGGAAAACGCGGCATCGACTTCGGACTCGAGGGAGGCGTTTGCAGGGAAAGGCTGCACGTGCGAATATTCGTACGGGAAGTCCAAAACATCCACAGGCACAGGGATGTCGCGGTAGCTGCCCTGCAGCGTGTTCAGAATTTCACCCGGGGGAATTACACTGTCCTTGCGCAAGGCCGTAACACGGATGCGCGGTGCGAGCTCGCGGAATCTCTTCTCGCGTTCAGCGTGCAGCTTGTGGTACGACAGCATGCTCCGGAATGCCGGTCCTGCAGGATGTTCGTCTTTGAAGTAATGCGCCATACGGGGATCACGATTGAATTCGTTTTCCAGATGTTCGTTGAAAAAGGAATACAGCGCGATGGTTGCTTCGCTGTCAAGGATGTAGCGCGAGGTCGGATACATTCGATCAAGTGTCGGCCCACCGCAGAAAAGGAAAAGGCGTGAGGCGCTGAATAAACCGTCTTCATCCGCCATGAGCAGAATTTCAGAAAGAAATGCCCCGATGGAATAAGCGAAAAAATCAATTGTGATGTCGGCGGGGAGTCCCTGCACAGCACCGGCACGAAGCTCGCGGATGAATCCGACGATTTCTTCATAGGTCTGAAGACCGGACCAGAAGAACCGCTGGGGCAGCATCTGCAGGCGTGAACTCATGGCGGCATTCGCCAGCGACGATCCAACGATGGAAGGAAATGCCGCGCGACGCTCAGCGCAGACTTTGGCCATGCGTCGCGGATCCGACCATGCAGCCGGCGTGCGATCCATATGAAAGGCGATTGGAAACAGCAAAACCGCTTTTCCGGTCAGCTGCACAAGCCGCAAAGCCCACGGCAGATATTTCTCCCAGCGTTTTTCGTTGAGTCCATGCAGAAGAATAATAACCCCGCGAGCGGCGTGCTGCTTCGGCTCCATCAGCGTGCATTGAAAACGCGAGTTGCTCTCGACATCGCAGTCCGGCATGTGGAGACTGCCATCCGTCGGCCAGAACATGGCATTATCCTGCGACGGCCACCAACCCTCGAAGCGGCGGCTGTGGCAGCTGCATCGGTAGGATGCCGCACCCGGAAGTACATCCCGCGCAACGGAGTTGAACTCCAACCGCCGCAGCGTGATATCATACCCCGAGACATCGGATTGATCTGTGTTCGGATTCAGGGTGTTCTGAAGAGAGGCGTAGTCCTGCAGATAGCTCAAGCTATACTCCCGTGTCAATTAGTGGGTACCGGAAGTGGGAGTCTTTTCGGATCAATGTGTGTATTTTACGAAACCCTGATCTCGGAATCCAGCGCTGTCGAACCGCAGCCGCCTATCTTTTCCTTGATTGCGGGTAATACGCGATCTATATTGTCGTAATTATCACATCCATAACAGACTTAGACCCTTTCGCGGCAATGGCGCTGTGAAACACAGAATTATTTCGTGTGTCGTTCCCGTCTTCGGCTGCAGTACCTATGCTCCGGAAAGTCCTCTGTCTGTCATTCTATTATGTTCACGCGGCAACGATGGATTCAACCCGGAACACGCATTCACATTCACTCATCCGAGCTGGCTTGCTCTGCGCTCTGCTCGTGTTCGCCGGAATACCACTCTCCGCACAACATCAATTCACCATTACTCCTTACACAGTCAATGATGGAATGCCGTCGACCAACCTGAGGATGATGGCGGAAGATGAAGATGGATTCATCTGGTGCGGAACCGAAGAAGGACTGATACGTTTCGACGGATATACCTTCAAAACATTCCGGGGTTTGACCAATGCTGAAAACGGACTGGCTGATAACCGCGTTATGGCCTTGCTCCGAGATCTCAGCGGACATTTGTGGGTCGCGACCGCAAGAGCCTTGCATCGCTATGAACCACTGACACAAACGTTCCACCGTTATCCGTATACAACGAACGGTGGTCAGGGACCCGCCGGAGAATGGATACAAGGGATGTTCAAGACAGCGGACGGCACACTTTGGGTGCTGAGCAATCTAGGTCTCAGCTGGTATGACTCTAAAACGGACAAGTTCAATTTCGCCCCGCAGCCGGGGGGCGTCCCGACGACGAATGACCAGGCAATCTTTCATGCGGAGATTGGTCATCGGATCTGGTTCATCTCCAACGGACATCTCCTTATACTCGATCGCAAGACAAAAACCATCAAGAGCATTGATCAGACGGTCTATGCGAATGCCTTGAAAAAAGAGCGCCGGTTTCGCGGCTTCTTCCTGGATCCTGCTCGTGGCCTGGTAATAGCCGGGTTCAGAGGTGTATATCTCTTTCGTTCGTCTACAGAAACAATTGAAGAGCTCTACCAGATCAAAGGCTGGGCGACTGGCGCGGCTGAGGGAAAAACCGCGTTCTGGATATCTCTTGCAGACGGGAGCCTTCTTCGCTATGATGCACGTTCCGGTACTATCGAGCATATCCCGGCTGTCCCAGAATTTCACTATGCCAATCTCGACTACACCCCCGCCCTGAAGAAATTGGGAACGGCAGAACCCGGCACGCGCACCATGTTTGTCGATCGCTCGGAAGTGCTGTGGATCGCCTTCCAGAACCGAGGTCTGCTTCGATACGACTACGCGAGCGGAGAAACGACGGTACTCGCAACGGCATTATTGAAAAATGCGATTGTGAGGACATTTCTGCAGGACCGGAACGGTACCATCTGGTTGACGATTCCCGGTATTGCGCTCGTGCACATCGAGCAGGAATCGCAGCGCTTTCCTGTTCGCACACTGAGCAGTAGAAAGAGCACTCCCTCGCTCGTACCATGGAATAACGTGCGGGGTTTTCTTGAGTGGAGCAAGGATTCCATTCTGATCGCATCACTGTCAGGACTCTTTGTCTACGACCGCTCTACCGGAAAAAGCACCGCGCTGACTGGCCTCCCTCCCTCAGTCTCCCTGATCACGACAAAGACTATCTGGTCGCTTGCGCGAGACCACAAGGGCAGAATGTGGATCGGCACCGGCGGCGACGGCCTGCTCATCTACGACCTCCGCACCCGCGAGTATATGCTTTTCTCCTCTGATATCGGTCATCCCTTTCCGATTATAGATCAGCGCATACGCGTTATCACTATGACTCCTGACGGAAGGGCGATTCTCGGAACCTGGAAAGGCATAAGCATTATCAATGCTGACAGTCTCGATCTGAAATCCCGCAAACCGGTATTCGTTGAACAGCCTGCTCTTGAACCGGCATCGTCGGAGAGTCCGGGAATCTCAATGGTCATGGCTGTCGCAACCGACAACCGAAATCGCGACTGGATCGGTACGGATAACGGGTTGTATATGCGTGATCCCCGCTCCGGGCAGAGCAAACTCTGGAAGCGCGGCCTTCCGCGGAACGCCGGATTAATAAGTGACGATATCCGGGTCATCCATCAAGACCGACAGGGCCGCATTTGGATCGGTACACACGGTGCTGGATTGCAGCGCTTCAACGATTCCACCGGCATCACGGAGGTCTTCGATATGTCGAAGGGACTCCCCGACAATATCGTGTATTCAATCGAGCAGGATGCCAAAGGCAATTTCTGGCTGGGAACGCACCGCGGACTGTGCCGCCTCAATCCTCTCACTGGCGAAGTGCGCAGTTACGATGAGAGCGACGGTCTTCAAAACTACGAATTCAACACAGGATCGAGCCTGAAGCTTTTTGATGGTGCGATGATGTTCGGCGGTGTAGCGGGCTTCAACATCTTCTATCCTGACAGTATCCATGATCAGCTGAGTCCGCCCAATGTTGTTATCACACGCGTGCTGGTTCAGGAGAAAGAACGGCCGTTCCATCGCCTGGGCATTAAGCTTCCGTACGATCAGAATTACATCACCTTCGAATATGCCGCTCTCAGTCACTACCACAACGAAGAAAACCGCTACGCCCATATGCTCGTGGGGGTGGATAATGATTGGGTGCACACCGATACACGCCGGTATGCATCGTACTCCAATCTCCCGCCCGGCGAGTATGAATTTCGCGTGATCGCCTGCAACAGCGAGGGGCGCTGGAATTTGATCGGAGCATCCATGCTGGTCGTCATTTCTCCGGCCTGGTGGAAAAGCAATCTCGCCCTGGCCGCCTACGGCCTGAGCGTCATCCTGCTCATCGCTCTGTTCGTGAACATCCAGCGCCGACGGGCCACGCAGAAGGAACGCATCCGCGGAGACATTCTCACCGCGGAGCTGCGTGCACAAGCGGCGGAAGCCCAGGCGACTGTGCTGACTGCTGCAAATGAATTGAAGGAACTTGAGCTGCGGAGAGCTGATGAGTTGCGCGCGGCATACGATGAACTTGCACGGGCGCACGAGGATCTGAAGAAACTGTCCCAGGCGGTGCATCAAAGTCCCGCAATCGTCATCATCACCAATACGAATGGAGAAATCGAATACGTCAATCCGAAATTCACCGAGGTAACCGGCTATACTACCGAACAGGTGTTGGGGAAAAATCCCCGTATGCTGAAATCGAACGACAGCTCCACTGCATTGTACCGTGAGCTGTGGAAAACTCTGGCGAGCGGAAAAGAGTGGCGGGGAGAATTGAAGAACAAGCGCAGCGACGGCTCTTCCTATTGGGTGCTGTCTTCGATTTCCCCCCTCAAAGGGATTGATGGCACCGTGACGCATTATATAGGGATCCAGGAAGATATAACCATGCGGAAAAAGACGGAGGAGATTCTCGCAAGACGAAATGAAGAGTTGGAGACGATCGACCGGATTGTAGAAATCCTGAATTGGGAATTTGATTTTGAACGCCTGGTCCGATCCCTGATTGAACAGGGCTTGAAATTAATTCCCCACGCGAAACGGATCCGCATTTTCATTTACGAACCCACTTTGCAGAAATTTATTCTTGCAGATGCGCTCGGCATGGAACGGGATCTGATTGGAAAAGCCATCCTCAGCAATCAGGAGCTGCTCGAGGGATATCTGACAACTTATGAAATTGCCGATCACGGGATTTCCATTCTGCGGGACGCCCAAACTGAGTTAGAACAGGACGAGCAGACGCCCCTTCCCCAGACCGGCTCCGTGTTGCTGATGTCCGTGCGATTCAATCGCGAGCATGTCGAGGAAGACGGCTTCGTTGTATTCGATGTTCAGTCCGGGGACAATTCTTTCAATCCCGACGATGCCCGACGATTGGTCCGCTACCGGGAGCATGCAATCACTGCACTTGCGAAAGCGCACACGCTTCAAACGCTTCAGGAAAGAAATGATGAACTCTTGAGGACGCAGGAACAGCTGGTTGTTCAGCAAAAACTCGCATCACTCGGTCAGCTGACGGCGGGCATCGCGCATGAAATTCGAAACCCTCTGAATTTCATCAACAATTTCGCTCTCACCGCGGAAGATCTTGCCGAGGAACTGCAGACCGCTATCGATCTCGGCAATGATCCGAAGGAATTGCTATCAGAATTGAGAATTGCGACCAGGAAAATTCATGAACACGGATCCCGTGCCGATCGAATTGTCGGAGGGATGCTTCTGCATGCCCGCAGCCAGCATGGTGAAAGACAGGCCACGCTTATCAATCGACTGGTACAGGACGCCATCCACCTTGCATATCACGGCATGCGCGCAACCCATCCGGAATTCCATGTAACCCTGAAAAATGAATTCGACGCTGCTGTCGGATCGATGTCCATTGTCACACAGGAGATCAGCCGCGTTGTTCTGAGTCTCCTTGACAATTCATTTTATGCTGTCTGGAAATTGATCTGCTCAGTGGAAGCAACAGAAGCATACGTGCCAACTGTTCGCGCCACAACGAAGAAAACACCCCACGGCGTCGAAATCCGCATCTGGGATAATGGCGGCGGCATGCCTGCGCATGTCAAGGAAAAAATCTTCAATCCGTTTTTTACAACAAAACCTGCCGGGGAAGGCACCGGCCTCGGGCTCTCCCTCAGTCACGATGTGATTGTGAAGGAACACGGCGGGACAATGGCGGTCGAGAGCAAGGAAGGGGCCTGGACAGAAATCATTATCACCCTGCCGGATGCCTGATAGCCGGCAATTTCATCCCACCGGTAGGGTCATCACAAACTCCGTGAATTCATTCTCCTTTGATTCGACATCAAGCGTACCGCCATATTTCTGCACGATGATGTCGTAAGTAATCGAGAGTCCCAATCCCGTACCCTTCCCCGCTTCCTTGGTCGTGTAGAAGGGTTCAAAAATCCTGCTCCGCACGGATGCGGGGATGCCGGCACCGTTGTCGCGAATGCGGATAACAACCGAACGGTTCTGCATTCCCGTACTGATGGTGATGCACGGCGCAAAGGGTTCGTCAGGATGTCTCCCACATCGCTCACCGACAGCATCGACGGCATTGTTGATGATGTTGAGAAAAACCTGACTTAAATCCTGCGGAACGATATTAATTGCGGGGAGCAAGGCATCATATTTCGTTTCGAACTCCAGCTTCCGTGAGCATTGCATCGCCTTGGTTCCATGAGCGGCGAGGTCCACCACGTATCCAAGAAGTGCGTTGACATCTGCCGACTGCCGCTCTTCAGGGGAACTCCGCGCATGCAGCATCATACCGCTGACGATGGCATCGGCACGATTTCCATGCTCGTGAATTTTATCGACGCTCTGTTTCAGCTCCGAAAGTACCTGATTGAATTTATCCGGCTCGGTTCTCGCCTCGTCCAGCTCCTCAATCAGCTCCTGCGATACTTCTGAAAAATTCTTGATGAAATTCAGTGGATTACGGATTTCGTGTGCGATACCCGCGGTCAGCTGTCCGAGGGAGGCCAGCTTGCCCTGCACGATCAGCTGCTGCTGTGTCGCCTGTAATTGTTTATTGACGCGCACCTTGCTCCGGTATCCGAAAAACGTGACCAGCGAAAATACGATGACAAGCAGCATCACGCCGGTGGTGGCGTATGTAATCGTCATCTGAAGTTCATTTGTGCGCTTCAGCAATTCGACCTCTCTCTCGGCCCGATCGACCTGATAGCTGGCTTCGACCTTCGCAAAGGCCTCGGCTTTGTTTTCATCCAGCAGGCTATCTCTTACTTCGGCAACCATAAGCTGATGAGAGTACGCCATCTCGTAATTCTGCATATCGGCATAGGTTTTCGAGAGTCCCTCAAATGCATCCTCCACTTGTTTTTTTTCACCGATACCCTGCGAAAGCGTCAGCGCCCGCGTGAAGTAGGATAGCGCATCATCGAACTTGTTTTGATGCCGCATGACGGAACCAATGCTCAGGCACACGCTTGCGATACGCCGTTTGTCGCCGAGCTTCTCGCGAATGGCGAGACTCCGCCGGTATTCGGCGAGTGCTTTATCGAGCTGCTTCTGCAGTTCGTATATCCATCCGATATTGTTCAGGCTTGTGGATGCACCGAGCAGATCCCCTAACGCGGTGTATTGCTCATACGCCAGCCGCGTCAACCGCAGCGCGGTTTCGTAATCCTTCTTTTCCGTATAGATCAACCCAAGATTGGCATTCGATGTGGCTGTCCGCTCAGGAGCCGAATCGATTGCAAGCGCATCGCGGAAGTATTTTTCCGCCTTATCGATGTTCCCAAGCTGCCAGTGGACCACGCCCATATTATTGTAGGTTGCTGCAATTCCCTCTGGGTTTTTGAGCCGTTCAAATATTCTCAGGCCCTCGAGATTCGCCGTAATAGCTTCGTCGTAGTTTCCCAGTATATACTTGATCACTCCCTCGTTTCGATACGCCCACCCGAGTCCTGCTTCATACGAAATGGAATCTGCGAGCTTACGGGCCTGTACCGCGTAGCGCAGAGCAAGCTCGGGCTGGTTGTGGCGCATATCCCACGCGGTGGCATTCATGGCATCCACCCTTGCGATGGGCGTACCCGCAGCCTTAAGCCGGCGGGAGAGACTGTCGGGCAATTGAGCTTGCGCCCATAACGGCAGCTGCAGGAACAGCATCACCATCAAAACGATATGATGGCGACCGCGGATATATTTCGAATCGGACATGCGCCCTCATGCTGCACGTACTGGAAATCGGATCAACGTATTGACCTGTGGGGGACGATGAAAAATATATGAAATATTTTATTAAATCTCGTATGAAACATTATTGCCGGGACCATTGCATTTCATTCCGGATAACTAATATCTTTAATGAAGTCCATCACGCACCTTCATAGCACTTGACTCGCTGGCACCCAGAACCCTTTTTCTGCGGGCACGTGCATTTTAATTCGCAAGCCAGACGCAGCAGCTCAGCTGGAATGCATCTGCTGCCGGGGGTCTCCCCCGTCCTTCAGGAAAGGAATTAAGGCGTATGCTCCGCCTGATATCAATCATGTTTATTCTTCTGTTCCCTGTGGCTACATGGGGACAGACCGATGTGAAAAAGAACGAAAGCGACGGATTCAGCTATCTGGTCCGTCCATCGTTTACTTTCCTGATGTCAACCGCGCAGACGAAGAACGCAGAAGAGCTGGTGCTCTCGATGTACGGACAGCTGCGTTCCCAGATGTCATTCGATTTGGATGTGGATCCGCATATTATCAACCTTCATCATTACAGGAGTTCAGTTATGAGCCGAATTAAAAAGTCCTTCACAGTGATTCTGCTGCTCACCCTCATCGGTAGCGTGGCATGGGCACTGGCAGATACAAAATCCGTCAATTTTCTTTTCAAGGCCGTGTGGGAAGTTGATTCGAGTCTTCCTGGCGGCGGCGTGCTCGTCAGCCGCGGAGAGGGCACCAACGGAGTGGTTACCGTCGAACTCCCGATGCCTCCGCCCAGCAAAGCCGTCGATCCTCCCATCAAGTTGACCGCGAGTGATGTCAGCTACATGGATATCACCGTCGAGGACGAAACCGGAGCAACCCGTCATTACGGTACGGAACAGAAAGAGTCCGTCAATTACCGCTTCGAACTCGAGTATGAATGGGATAACGGCATCACGCAGAAGTATCTTCTTGAGAATACTGTTGCGTCGAAATAACCGCCGACGCGCTGAATAAATACGGACGTCGCTATCCCGATTTTCGTATGAATAACCCGTTTTCCGCACCCATGACCGGGATATCAACTTCCCGGTCATGGGTGACCGGAACTTCACTACTGCTAGCCGGGAACGATCAAGGGCACCCTGTTGTTTTATAAGACTGGATAGTCTCATAATACTGTTAGCAGAATCTCTTTCTCTTCAACTGACAAGACCGATTTCAACTCGCGCCGGTTGCATCCGATTTTTCAAATCGAAGTAATCAACGCGCGGGTTTGTATTGTCCAAAATGAAAATGAGGAAGTGGCGGTGAAGACAAAAAGGCTGGACACGATGAAAACTGATATACGAATCAACTATGGAATCTTATGACCATCACACGCATTGACAACAGCAAGCAGCTTGATAAGCACATCGGCACGGATAGCTTCATCGATTTTCTTCATACCCATCTTGACCAGTTCGGTGATCCAAAACCTGCGATCATGAATTGCATCGATTTTGCCTTTAAAAAGAATGGCGGTCTCGGCGGATTCCTCCTCTCCGCTGAAATCGAGGGTGAACTTGTCGGAGCCCTTATCATGAACCGCACCGGTATGAAAGGATACATACCCGAAAACATTCTCGTCTACGTTGCGGTGGATGCCTCACGCCGCGGACAGGGCCTCGGCCGCAGCATTGTAGAACGCGCGCTGGAGGAAGCGGACGGCGACGTCAAGCTTCATGTCGAATATGAAAATCCTGCAAAGAAACTGTACGAACGTATCGGCTTTACGACCAAGTACGCGGAAATGCGCTGGAAGAGGTGAACGATGGCTGAGCTGATTATCAATACCGATCATATTATCGGGAACATCGAAAAGATCAACGCTCTGATCAAAAAGCATGACGCGCAGTGGACCCTGATCTCGAAAGTACTCAGCGGACATAAAGAATCGCTGCAGCGCATTCTCTCGCATCCCGCCACGAACCAGCTTCACAGCATCGGTGATTCTCGCCTCTCCAGCCTTGAAATGGTCAAGCGGCTGCGGCCGGATATCGCCACGATGTACGTCAAACCCGTACCGCAGAATATTGTCCATTCCATCGTGAAGCATGCAGACATCTCCCTGATCAGTTCTCTCTCTACCTTGCGCCTGTTGAATGAGTCCGCAGGTAGAATCGGAGTCCTTCACAAGGTCATTGTCATGATTGAACTCGGCGAACTTCGCGAGGGCATTATCCGGGAGAATATTGTCGATTTCTACAGGCAGGCGTTTGACATGGAGAATATATCGGTAATCGGCATCGGCACGAATCTTGGCTGCATGTACGGCATCGAGCCGACCTTCGATAAAATGATTCAGCTCTCGCTATACCGGCAGCTTCTGGAACACATGTTCAATCGCAAGCTCCCCATCATTTCCGGCGGCAGTTCGATCACCATTCCCCTTATCGGCGGGAAAAAACTTCCGCCGAGCATCAACCACTTCCGCATCGGTGAAGCGGTGTTTTTCGGCAGCTCCCCTCTGGACAACAAGCGCTTTAAAAACCTCTCGACCGAGGTCTTCGAATACAGTGCGAATATTCTCGAGCTTGAGGAAAAGGAATCTGCCCCGGATGGTATCATCAGCGAGGCTGCGGTCGGGCATGTCCCGGCGCCGAACATCGATCGTGCTGAAGGAGAAACGCACTGCCGCGCCATTGTGGATTTTGGACTGCTGGATGTCGATGTCCACGAAGTCACTCCCAAGGATTCCAGGATACATTTTGCCGGTACAACCTCCGATCTCACCGTCTTCGAAATTAAAGACAACCACCCTGCCCAGGGTCGATCGCGATATCATGTCGGCGACACCATCCGTTTTATCCCCAGCTACATGGGCACCGCCCGACTGATGAATTCAAAATTCATCACAAAAACACTGAAGGGGAAAGCTGATCGTACCTCGATCTGACGCTTTATTCGCTGTCTCCCGATGGCAGCGTCCTATGCGACAGCAGCTTTGCAATCGCTTCGCCGCGATGCGTTCACGGATACGCTCTGTAGCCGGAAGCCTCTGCATTCGCATTTCTCATCTGAATCTTCGCGATATCGATCCGGATAGAGAAAGACCACCTGCTCAGCATCACATCCCCACATTCACATCCACGCCATCGGCGGGACGCCGCGTCGGCTGGTAGTTGTTGAAGTTATACGTGAGCGTAAGGTTGACGATAGGCACTTCGGGCTTGATCACGAAGGTGTTGGCGAAGTTCAGACCGGTGGATGCGATTTCGTAGTACGCGGTGCTCAGCAGGTTCTGCGCCTGCAGCGTGAGGGAGAAGCTTTTGTTGAGAAATTCCTGCCGCGCGGTAAGACTCAGGAAAAACATCGGCTCGGTATTGGTTTGCGGATCTATCTGACGGCTGAGATACATGCCTGTGAGCTGAAGGCGCGTGTCTGGTCCAAGCGTGCAGATGGCGCTCAGACGGGCGGTCCAGGTGAATGCCTGCTGGTCGATATCGTCTCCGAAGGCGTTTCCCTTGATGGAATAGTTGAAGAGATTCACATTGGGATCGAGGCGCAGCCAGGCCAGCGGACGGAAACTGGCAGAGATTTCGGACCCCATACTCGCATTTTCTGCAAAGTTTTCAAAGGTCGTGGTCATCCTGCCCGAGCTATCGGCCATCATTGACTGCCACATCCCGTTGGTAGTCATCCGGGCATACGTCTGCACGGAAACATAAACACCTCCGAACATTTTCTGGTAATTCAGCTCAAACGCATTGGTGTATTCCGGGAGCAGACGGGGGTTTCCCGCGCTTGTCAGATAGCTGTCGGAATAAAACGGAAAAGGATTGAGCAGATTTTCGTTCGGCCGGTTGACGCGCCGGCTGTAGCTGAACTGCAGCTGATGGTCGCCGAATTTCCGGGCAAGACTGAAACTCGGGAACCAGTCCAGCTTGTCATAGGCGAAATCTTCGCCCAGTGTTTTCTGCGTTAGCAGGCGGTCCATATACTCCGCGCGCAGTCCCAGCTGATATTGGAAATCGAGCAGCATGTCGGAATAGGTGGCAAAGGCGCCGTGCACGAAATTCGTCATGTCGAATGCGTTTGTCAGCGACGGATCCACCAGCCACGTCTGTACCGCCCAGTCATAATTCGAATACGCCACATCGTAGTTGCGCACCGAGTAATCCGACTGCAGTCCGCATTCGAAGGCGCTGCTCTCGGACAGCGTGTGCTTGTAGTTCATCTTTGCCCTTGCCTCATGTCTCCCGACGTCGGAGTCCATATGCACCGATCTCGGATCCGGCTGCAGATTCATATACGTCGCATCGGAAATGTATTCTCTTGTGTCCTGCATATACGGAAGCGTAACGCGGGTGTAGCTGCCTTCCACAGATAGTTCACTGGTCTTGGGCACGATCGCATAATTGTAGAAAGCCGATCCGGTGAAATACGTGGCCGTCAAATCGAAGCTGTTGCGGATCACCTGATGGAGATCCTGCAGCGGCGAAACATTATGCACGTCGAATGTAAAGCTGCGCGGGATTTTCACTTGTCCCCCATTGACGTTGAGCGACAGCGAATGCTGTTCGTCGAAACTGTGATCAATACCCAGGCGCAGCGTGTACTGATCGCGGATATCGCGGCGGCGAAATTCTGAATCGTTGGTAATATTTCCGGCAGATGTTGCGGTCATACGGTCGACGTCCTGCACCTGGAAGTTTGTGTACTTCCGGTAATCTGCTCCGCCAGTGAGTTTCGTGCTTCCCATATTACTGGTCACCGTCACATCCGTGTTGTATTTATCGCGCGTTCCAGCACCGATGTTCACAATACCGCTCGAGCTGTAATTCTCTTCCTTCTTCATCACAATGTTGATGATGCCGGCGGAACCCTCGGCCTCATATTTCGCCGAAGGATTCGTCATCAGCTCAATGCTCTCTATGAGATTGGCCGGAATCTGCCGAAGAGCGTCCGAGCCCTGAAAGGCAGAGGGGCGGCCGTTGACAAGCACGGTAAAATTCGAACTCCCGCGCAGAGTCACGTTGTCGCTGGCATCCACCCGCACCGACGGCTGGTCGCGCAGCACATCGAGCGCACTGCCTCCCTTCGCGTTGAGCGACTGGCTGACATTGATCACTTTCTTGTCGAGATGAAATTCCTCCGGTGCCCGCTCTGCATCGACCGTCACCTCGCCCACCGCGACTGCCTCTTCATCCATGGCCAAAGCGCCGATGTCGAGCTGCTTAGTTTCGGCCTCGATCGCGAGATCAAGGACTTCCTTTTTTGTATAGCCGACGTAGCTGATTGTGAGAATGTAATTCCCTTCCGGGACGGCGGTGAGAATGAATTCTCCTGTCTCGCCGCTGAAGGTCGATGTCACAAACGCCTGCGTCTCCCGATCGCGCAATACGATATTTGCATAAACGAGTGGTGCCTTGTTTTTCGCATCCACCACGACGCCCTTGATGAACGGACCTTTTGAATCATCTCCCGCGCTTGCATTCTCCCCTGCGAGGGACGATTGGCCGAGAAGAAAACAGCAGCAGAGAATGGCGGTAAGGCAGTATCCTGAAATTCTCATATTTCTCTCTCAATTAGGGATGAAAGACTGACCTACGGACAATCAACTCGAATGTTTCGATTTGAAATTGGTCTCGACATTTTTTGCCGGGATGGTGGGCATAATTGTCGCGTGTCATCTGAGAAAAAGAAATTTGTGCTTTAATGGATCTGTATGGGCCATTCGGGTTTTGGCATGATTTTCGAAGATGATAAAGGAACGGCTATCACACACATTTTACATAGGAGAACTGCCATGAGAACCCTACAAATATTAGCCGTCCTGATTCTGCTTCTTTCCATCTCCGCATGCGATTCCGATAATGGCATGGATCCGATTGGCGCAGGCGCCTCGAACTCTTCGGACCTCGAACTGGTCAAACAAACAGTCGGCACTTATCCCGTTTACACGCTTTCGCAGGAAGAGATTGACGGCCTGCTGCTCATGCGCGAGGAAGAGAAACTTGCCAGGGACGTGTACCTCTATTTTGCAGACGCCTATTCTCTCCGTGTGTTTACGAATATTGCCCGAAGCGAAACTCAGCATATGTCGGCTATCAAAGTCCTGCTGGATAAATACGGCATTACCGATCCCATCACGGATGATTCACGCGGTGCATTCGCCGACTCACATCTTGGCGACCTCTATGCGCAGCTGACTGCTGCTGGCGATGCGAGCCTGCTGGATGCGCTCGCCGTTGGCGCCACGATCGAGGATCTCGATATTCATGACCTCATGCATCTGAGCGAAAGTCTCGACAAAGAGGACATCCTCTTCGTTTACGGAAACCTGACCAAAGGCTCGCGTAATCACTTGCGCGCATACTACTCGCAAATTCTTGCGAACAGTGGATCATATCAGCCGCAATTCATAGCTCAGGATTTGTTCGACAGCATCGTTTCTTCAGCCCGCGAACGCGGTCGCCGTTAATTTTCTTTCCTGCTCCATGGGTAAGCCCCGTGACAGCATCCGCTGCCGCGGGGCTTTTGAATTAGGGGTCTGGTGGGAAAGTTTGAATTTTTGTATCCTGCGTATACAGGATCCGAAAGACCGATAATTTCACTAAGCCCGGAGGCAGCCATGCGGCAGATGTCCGTGCAATCGCGCAACCTTTTGAACCGCCCTTCAACACACAAATGTCCGACTCGTTTCAAAAACCCGGTTTCTTCCATCTTACCATGTATTCTTTTTGCCTCTTTCATCCTCCTCACCTTTTCTGATAGCGCCTCGTCCCAGAGTGTGCCATTCGAACCGGGACGATGGAATCTGCAGCAGGCAAAGGTGAGCGAGCAGCGGGGACGGGATTGCCTGAGCGGATCGGCCTATCTCAACGGCGTGAAATTGAAGGACGGCGTAATCGATGTGGATATTCTTGTCACCGGAGCGGAATCCAATCCCGGTATTATCTTCCGCCGCAGCGCCGATGGCGAGTTCGAAAGGATTTCACTGCGTCCCCACCGTGCCGGACATTTTCAGGACGCGGTACAATATTCTCCGATCTTCAACGGCAGCGATGCCTGGCAGCTGTACAACGGACCGGGATATACCGCCGCCTGCGAACTGCAGCCGGACAACTGGATTCACCTTCGTCTGGAATTTCGTGATTCCCAGGCCCGCCTGTTCGTCGGCGGCAGCCGAACCCCCTCGCTGGTTGTGCAGTATCTCAGACACGCCCCCGGTCATGGCACGCTCGGACTCGACGCACCGCAAGACGGCAGCGTCTATTTCTCCCGTTTTACGTACCGCGAAGATGCGGCACTGGAATTTCCTCCTGCTCCGCCGCTCACCACGCCTCCGGGCACCATCACGCGCTGGGAAATTTCGCGCGTCTTCAAAGCAAGCGGCGTGGACTTGAAAAAAACGCCGGAGCAGCAGAGCATCGAAGATCCGGGCTGGATGACAGTAGAAAGCGAGGACAACGGACTGGTCAACGTCGCGCGCTATCGGAAGCGCACAGACACCGAACCCGCCTGCATCTGGGCGCGGGTGAAGCTCAATGCTGAGGACGACGTCCTGCGCGAGCTGAAATTCGGATACAGCGATGCTATTACCATCTTCTGCAACGGACGTCTGCTCTTCACAGGAAACAGTGCAATACAAGATCGTGATCCATCATTTCGCGGCATCGCCGGATACTACGACTCGATATATCTTCCGCTTGAGGATGGTGAAAACGAGCTGATGTTCTGCGTTTCCGATTCCACCGGCGGCTGGGGCTTCATGGCGCGCGAATAAGACGACGGCGCACGGACCGCAACTTCGGCCGGCCTCAGCATGGTCTCAGGGTTTCGTTTGAAAGGGAAGACTGACGTTGACCGCGAGTCCGCCGCCGGAGGTTTCCCGGTACAGACTGGGAATATCGTGACCGGTGTCGCGCATGGTTTTAACTACCCTGTCGAAGCTGACGCGATGATTGCCGTCGGAGAGAATGGCGAAAGTGTTGGCATCCAGTGCGCGTGACGCAGCGAAGGCATTGCGTTCGATGCAGGGCACCTGTACTAGTCCTGCCACCGGGTCGCAGGTGAGTCCGAGGTGATGCTCGAGTCCCATCTCCGCGGCGTATTCCACTTGCCGGATGCTTCCTCCGAACAGCTGCACCGTTGCCGCAGCGGCCATAGCGCAGGCGGTACCGATCTCACCCTGACAGCCTACTTCCGCACCTGAGATGGACGCATTCTTCTTCACCAGATTCCCGATCAGCGCAGCCGTGGCGAGGGCGCGGAGAATCTTCTTGTCGGAGAATTTGTGCTGGGTCCGCAGGTAATACAGGACGGCCGGAAGCACACCGCTTGAGCCGCAGGTAGGAGCGGTGACGATCGTGCCTCCGCCGGCGTTATGCTCCGCCACCGCGAGGGCGTAGGCAAAAACCAGACTGCGCCGTTTTAACGAACCCTTATAGCTTTTCGCCTTGATGAAATAGGAAGCGGCCTTGCGCTGCAGGTGCAGCGGACCCGGAAGCGCTCCTTCTTCTTCGAGTCCGGCCTTCACCGAAGCCTTCATTGCCATCCAGATCTTGTCGAGAAATTCCCAGATATCTTCACCTTCCCGTTGTGCGACATATTCCCAGAAATGAATGCCATTTCCTTCGCACCAGGGAAGGATTTCTCTCATCGTTGTGAAATCATAAAGCGGCACCGGCGCTGCTTCCTCCGTACCATCGTCGAGCCTTCCACCGCCTATACTGTAAACCGTCCATTCCTCCAGCACTTCAGCATTCGCGCCAAGCGCGGTAAACTTCAGCGCGTTCGGATGCCGGGCAAGCACGGTCTCCGGTTTCCATTCAAATTCCACCGGATGCGGCTTCAGCACGTTGGTGATCGCAAGATCTGTGAGATGTCCGACTCCCGTCGCTGCCAGGCTCCCGTACAGAGTTACATGAAATGCCGCCGCTTCCGGATGCCGCTTCTGAAACAACACTGCCGCACGGCGCGGACCGATTGTATGGCTGCTCGACGGCCCCTGCCCGATTTTATACAGTTCGCGAATGGATTCCATACTAAAGCCTCATTTTGGGTTCGGTCCGACTCTTGCTTTCTCACACAACTTATTCATAAACCCGGACATTGTTCTCTCCCGGATCACATAACCCGCTCCCGGTGTACATAACCCGCTCCCGGTGTACACCGGCTACCCGAAGCATCTTCCAGGTTGTAGCGGAATCGAGATCTGCGTCAGGGATACAAAAAGGGCGGGGTTTTACGCCCGCCCTTGCATAGAGGTCATCGCAGGAAAGAGAAACTACTTCGCGAGGACCATCTTTTTCGTGGACTGATACAGAGACGCTCCGTTGGAAACGACGGAGAGACGATAGAAATAAATACCTGTGGCAACTGCTGCGCCGTTATCGTCGCGGCCGTCCCAGTTAGCGGTATAGTTGCCTGAGGTCAGGTGACCGTCGGCAAGTTTCTTGATGAGTTTGCCGGTACTGTTGTAAACCAACAACTGCACGTCAGCCGAGCGGGTCACCGAGAATTTGATGCTGGTCGAGGGATTGAACGGATTCGGATAGTTCTGCGAAAGCTGGAACACTTCCGGAATCGCCTGATCCATCGGCTCGACGCCAGTGATACGGCCCATCGAGGCCTGCAGCAATGCAACAGCATACTTCGTGTTGTGAATACCGTGACTCCAGTCATTCTTCACGAAGAAATAGTTGTAGATCGCAGGGAGCTGGGTCGCGCGGTCGGTGACGAGCATCGAGTCGGCTGCACTGGTGACCGGTTCACCGGTACCGTCAAGCGGCAGCACCGCTTTGAGTTGTGCGAGCATACCGTCGATTTCCGTAATGACGGCTTCCACTGTGCCGTTGCCGTCATAATCCGACATGGCCTTGATGTCTTCGAAGCTGGTAACGAAGCTGCCGTGACAGGGCTGGCAAGCCTGGATCCTGTCGCCATTTTCATCGACCATGGCCATTTCATGATTTGAGTGGACGCTCGAACCATTGACTCGGGTTGACATGTGGCAGGTCACGCAGCCATTTTCCAGACCGGTATGCGTCGCGAGGCCAGTAATGGGAAGCCCGTATTCGTAGCCGTTCGCGCCGTTGAACATATCAGCCTGCGGACTGTAATGCGGATAGAAGCGGCTGCCGAACTTGTTCATCTGTGCAGCGACTACCGTTGCGGTATTGGTACGCGCGCGGTGGCAGTTCATGCAAAGCTGACCTTTGCCACCGACGCCTGCTGCCGGTACGAAACCGTTGGCGAGGCCTGGGAAAGTGACTGTACGTAGCTGGTTGGGGTTTTCATCACTGTGCGGATCGTGGCAGGCACCGCAGGCGATCGATTCGAGAGTCGGATCTACCTTGCTGTAATCCGGCGCAGTCGGATTTTCTGCGAATGCTCCGAGAGCGGATCCGTTATGACAGGGCCAGCAATTTGCACGTCCGGCCTCTTCTTTACTCAGCGGCATGGTCGCATGGCTCGAAGCCATCCAGTAGCTGCCGAGGCGATGTTTCTTCGGGGCGTTGTGGCAGGTGAGGCAGGCGCCGGCAGAGGCGCTCATACCGATCATATCCTTGTTGCCGCCATTTGCCATGTGCTCGCTGCCGGGTCCGTGGCAGTTTTCACAGCCGATCGTTGCGACCTGCGCGACTTTCGGGAAATTGGTAAGCACTGCATTCCAGATGGTCATGTCGCCAGTGGGAATCCAGTAATCGCCATTGCGTAGCTCGAGTCCCTGATACCAGGTGGTGTCGAAACCGACTGCTTTCGCCTCAAAGCCGAAGTTGCCGTTGTCGACGCTTGGCTCCCAGCCGACGGTGTGGCATTTGAAGCATCCGCCTGCATAGGCGCCTTCGAGCCTGCCATTATAGTCTTCGACTTCGATTTCACCGGTAAGACCGCGCATGAGCATTGTGGCGTGGCGGGTCTTGGCCCACTTCGCGAGTACGCCCGAATGGCAAGTGCCACAGTTCAGTCCGGTCGTGGGCAAGCCGGTGTAGGTTCCGGCATACAGCGTGTCGCTGTCCGTCAGACCGCCGCCAACATCCATGGTGATGATATAGCGGCCGGTGAGGTCGGGAATAAATGTCGTGACTGCAGAGGCGGGATCAGCAAACGCCGCGGCAGAGCCAGCGGGAGCGCTGGTGAATGACCAGGTATAGCTCTGGATCATTCCCAGAGAACCGACGGTGTCGATATCAAGATAGACTTTCATCCCGATAGGAACGACATGAAGACCAGTGGAGACCGGGAAGCCGGTATAGGTACCGAGCATGCCCGGAGACATAGCGACACGCTCAATGGCTATTTTTTGCGCAGATGCCGGCGCAGCCATTAAGACAAGTGCAGCGAGGATCAGCGTAGAGTACGCCAATGGACGCAAGTGCTTCATAGATTGAATCCTCACGATAGTGGTGGATGAAGAACAGATATGTAGCTCGTGGAGAAAAATTACGTGCTGTGTACTCGTACGAAAATCAGTAATTATTCGGATAGAGTCAATTCCCATCTACTACTCTTTAACATTTTTTTCACGAATTCTTATGATTATTTCACGATTGTGTGAAAATAATTCACGAACAATGACATATTATTCACGATTACGTGGGTCCGTAATTCAATCTGCCGCTAAAATTTCACTATTTGTCGTATCCCGTGGCTATTATCGAACGCCCTGATGCTCAATCCCCGCGGGACAACAGAGCAAAGCTTCGCATCACACAATCGACTTTTGTGCTGGTTTAAACGACACAATGCTTCGCAGCCGCGATCGACCGTCTAGCTCTTTGAGTGAGAAAGACGCGAATGCTTGTGGAGGAGAAGGAGAATAAAGGGAGGGGGGAGTTAAGAGGACTTTTGCGGACGCTCGCTGTGGGGGTCAGTAATTCGGATGATCAACAGGGGGATGTCCAGAGCATGCCGGACCGTGTCTACGGTCTGTCCGTAAATAAGATCTTCAATGCCGCGGTGGCCGTGTGAACCGCACACCAGCAGTTCAAGCCCGAGCTCCCGCACGGCATGAACCAGTTCCTTCGCGGGCTGTCCTGTGCGCTGGCAAATCTCAACCGGCAAATCCCTGCCCTCGATTTCCCGGGCCAACTCTTCAAGATACGCACGATCCTCTTTGCTATGCCGCGGCTCTGTGTCAGCACCCTGCAGCATTGCCGACGGAGCTTCAGTAACGTGGATCAGCGTCAGTACCGCTTCGTTTTTCTGTGCCATCCCTACGGCAGCGGAGAGAATTTCCGCATCACCGTCGGAGTGCTCAAGCGCGACGCCGATGCGCTTCATGCTGCGCGGGGCGATGCGCGAAGCTATACTCTTGCTGCTGGTCACGATACCGCTGTCCCATTCAGACTCGCTCTGCCAGAGTGGACGAAGTACGAGGTACGCCAGCACTCCCAGAAGAAAGATCAGGGCCGGAGCGATCAGCAGCCAGTACCAGGGAGACACCGCCAGCATCCATTCCTGCAAGGCGTCATAGACCAGCTTCATGTTCAGCAACACAATGATAGCGGTGATAATCCATGCAAGCGACCGAACCCAGGTCTTGTTGGCGAACAGGCCCATTTTCTTTCGATCAGATGTGAAGTGTATGAGCGGAATGATCGCGAACGGAAGCTGCAGACTGAGCACAACCTGCGAAAGAATGAGAAGACGGTAGGTTCCTTCTTCTCCCATCGCCGCAATTACAAGCACCGCCGGCAGCAGCGCGATGCTGCGCGTGATCACGCGGCGGAGCCAGGGACGAACGTGCAGATTGACGAAGCCCTCCATCACCACCTGTCCCGAAATCGTGCCGGTGATGGTCGAGCTCTGTCCCGCTGCCAGCAGAGCCAGAGCGAATAGAATGGGAGCGAGCTTTGTGCCGAGCACCGGCTCAAGCATGTGGTGCGCCTGCTGGATTTCCGTCACAAGTATGCCGCGGCTGTGAAAGTCCGCCGCACTGATGATGAGGATAGCGGCGTTCACGAAAAACGCGGCGTTCAGCGCTATGCTCGAATCGATGAAGTTGAATTTGCAGGCCTCGGCCTTGGCAGTGAAAGTGTTTGCTATGCCGCGCGTCTGCACGAGCGCGGAGTGCAGATACAAATTATGCGGCATGACGGTCGCCCCGATGATGCCGATCGCGATAAAGAGTGCGCCATCCGGTAAATGAGGCACGAATCCCTGAGCGACCCCGTGCCAGTCCGGCGACGAAAGAAATACCTCTATGAAAAAACTGACCCCGATTGTGGCGACGAGCACTATAATGAATGCTTCCATCTTTCGGATGCCCAGGCGCTGTATCGCCAGCAGCAGCAGCGTGTCGAATGCAGTGATGAGGCAGCCCCAGAGCAGCGGAAACCCGAAGAGAAGATTCAATCCGATAATTGTGCCGAGAGCTTCAGCAAGGTCGGTAGCGATGATGGCAATTTCGGCGAGTATCCACAGCACCATGCGAACGGGTGTGGGATATTCCTTCCTGCATCCCTGCGCCAGATCAAAGCCGGTGACGATTCCCAGACGCGCAGACAAGGTCTGCAGCAGAATCGCCATGATGTTCGACATCAGCAACACCCAGATCAGGGTGTAGCCGAAGCGCGCGCCGCCTTCGATGTCCGTGGCCCAGTTGCCCGGATCCATGTAGCCGACGCTGACCAGATACGCAGGACCCGCAAAGCTCATCAGCCGGCGCACCCAGCTGCCTCTACTCACGGTTACCGTGGTATCCTGTTCTTCGGTCATGACCGCATCTGTGATGAACTGGAATTGTGAAATCGATTATTGATAACTTGCATTGCTTTGTGCGGAAATGCAATCCGGACACACATTCAGGCAATTTCTTCGGATTCAGGTCCTGTGACGCTTTTTTGTATTTTCGCTCAATCAGGATTCACCAACCGGATTCCCTTCATGCATGCAGCACCGTCCCCACTTTCTCCATTCCGATCCTTTGGTATCTATCTGGCATTCGCCGTATTGCTCTATCTGCAGACTCATGTCACAATACCCTGGCTGTCGAAGAGCAGCGGCATCGAACCAATATTCTTCTGGTTTGTTGTCGGAGGTATAGGTGTTTTTCTTCCGATTATATTCATCGGCTGGTACATGCTCCAGCACGAAGCATCCCATTCAGCGTCGGTGTGGACAGATCGTCTGCGCTTCCGGCGATTGAACGGAGGAGATTGGCTCTGGTGCGCTGGCGGGATTGTCACCGCAGGAATCGGCAGCGCCATCGTCATGCAATTGGTCACACTTGCCGGCGGGAACATGAACACTCAGCCGCCCTTCATGCATCTCGATCCGCTCGGACCGGGCCGCTATTGGCTGCTCGCCGTATGGCTGCCGTACTGGCTTTTGAATATCATGGGGGAAGAATTCCTGTGGCGCGGTGTGCTGCTTCCTCGGGCGGAAGCCGCGAGCGGTCGCCGCGCCTGGCTCCATCAGGGTTTCGGCTGGACAGTCTTTCATGTCGCTTTTGGCTGGCAGCTGTTGTTGACCATGCTCCCGCTCCTGTTCATCATCCCCTACGTCGCACAGCGCCGCAGCAATAGCTGGACAGGCGTTGTCATCCACGCCGTAATCAACGGACCCGCGTTCATCCTGATCGCCCTCGGATTGCTCTGATCTCCCGTACCCTTTCAGTTCAGCAGCAGCGGCAGCACCCGACGCTGCGCCGCCGTCTCTTCATTGCAGCAGCAGCGGCAGTACCCGACGCTGCAGCGCAACGTCTGTTTCCGCATTGCCGGTCACCGTTTGGCCGGTAACCACAACGAAATATTGTCCGCCGGGAAATTGGCCGAGAGGCAGCGTCATTGACGCCCCGGCAGCGACGGCGTCACGCACCCAGAATCCGAGCTCACGTCCGGCGGAATCGCAGAGCCTGAAAGTTACCCGCGGACCGCTGACCCCCGATACCCGCACCTGTGCTTCGTGACTTGCAGGATTGGGATAGATCGAAACATCGAAGGCATTCGCCGAAGGCGCCATCTGTACTGCGCTGGTGTTGGGATTGCCCTCGATCGCACCAATGCTGGGGGGAACATTAAATTGACGGCCGAGAAAATCCAATGCGGGAAGGGACATCGGGGTCCCGGCTCCGATTGCAGGCGAGCCCTGCTGCAGGAAGAAATCACCGTTTATGATCGCGGGCGCGCGCAGCAGCGGATCGCTTCCGACGATTGATTCCAGGTCGGGGGCTGGAACGTTCGGACCGGCCCAGGATCCGTTGTCAATGTTGTACCAGAGGTTATTGCGGAACTGGAATGTTTCCGGCGCTGTGTTGGATCCGATGTTGAAGGTAGGTGCGGCAGACCGGTTGTCGAGTACGATCAGATTATTGATGAAAACGTTAAACCCGCATTTTTTAAATCGTACATCTGTGCTCTCCTGCAGAATTCGTACCACCCACTTCTCCGGAAGATAAATCGTGTTGTTGACGACATAACTGTTCACTGCACCTACAAAAGCGATCGGGGCTTCCGAACCTGTGAAAATGTTGGAGAAAACGAAAATGTCGGAGGCCTCGTAGGACGCATCGATGGGACGGAAATACGGGAGTCCCGTCGAACCGCCGATGTTGATCGCACGCTGCCCGCCGTTATAGAATAGATTCCGTTGAATCCCGATGTTAGCTGTACCGCCTTTCGCCTGAATGCAGTTTGAGCCCGCATTCTCAAATCGATTGTTCTGAAACTCGCCACCATGACAGCCCACCATATCGACCATGCTGCCGCCCGGAGAGCCATTGATGAAGCGGCATCTGCGGACGGAAAAGTCGTCCACCCCAGACAACTTCAACATATCGTTGTTGCCCGTTGCATTAATGCCGAGCCACTCGCAATCCTCGATGTTAATACTCCTCGCCGGCGTTTCGTAGCTGCCGCCGTCGTCGATGTTCACGCCGTTGCCGGTCTGTCCGTCGAAGGTCAGATGCGTGATGCGCACAAATTCCGGATCGCTGAGCTGGAAGGCATTGCCTCCGCCATAGATCAGGGCTCCCGGCTCGCCGGTTATTGTGATCCATGCGTCAGGCGAGCGTCCCTTCAGATTAGCCACGTACGCGCCGCCTGCATGCGTGCCGCTGCGAAAGAGGATCGTGTCGCCCGGAAGGGCGTCCGCAGCTGCTGCTTCGAGTCCGCTGTACTCCCCGCTGCCGATCGGCAGCACCTTCGCCTGAGCGCTGGACAGAATCAGAACGATCATGGGAAAGAACATTCGTGCGCGCATGATGCCTCCGGAAATCAAGGACGGATTCTTCACTTGCCTGTCGCTCTCCGCTCCACTACATTTTATAGTATATGCGAAACAGGGAGCCGTTTCGTGTGACCGCAGAATAGCAAAATGACAGGAAAAGCACCAGTGCCGGATGCTCCCACGCGTCGCATTCCATTCCATCACTTCACGAATTTTGGGAGAATATCATGAGTGAAGAACCCTTCATGCAATTCATGGGCATTTTCGATGACGACGGCAACCGCTACGAACCCGACAGTATCCCCAAACCGTCGCTGTGCATCCTCTGCCGGGAAGACGACAATAATCATCCCTTCGAGGAGGTGCTCTGCGTACTTTGCCGCCTCGATTATATGCTCGAAGACGACGAGGAGGATTTCGTCTGCCACGCTTTTTGTCCCCGCGACTGATCGCCGCATCGATTTCTGAATAACCCATCCTGCGCGCAACGACCGGGAAGGATCACAGCGCCGAGCCGCCCTGTGCTCCTCTCCGGTTGTTGCGATTGATATCCATTTTCTCCATCTTTTTCTCTCGAATACAACATCGAAGATGGAGAACTCATGGTTGAGGAATTTGCGCGCGGAGCAATGCCCATCGGATCGTATTACCGCATTGGCTCGGAGATATTGACCCGCTATGGAAAACATTTTCTTGTCCTGATCCTGCTGATCGTTCTGCCGACTTCCGTGATGGGGCAGGACTGGTTTCTCTCGGCTGTTCGGGACTATTCTCCTTCCTTGGGAAGCATTGCTGCCATAGCAGCCATCGTGTTCCCTCAGCTTCTACAGTTCGCTGCCATAATATATGTTGTGCTGCTTGCGGCTCATGAGCTTCAAAGGAAGGTCGTAACAGCGGGATCCCTTACCGCGCTTGTGCGCGATAACTACCTGCCCGTCCTCGGCGGAAGTATTGTGTATCTGCTTTTTGTCATCGTCGGACTGGTTCTGCTCGTTATCCCCGGTCTTATTATCGGACTGCTGTTCTGCTTCTATCTGGAATTCATGCTTATTGAGCACGAGGGCATCTTCGCTGCTTTCACAAAAAGCCTGGACCTGGTACGCAAATATTTCTGGCGCACCGTACTGGTAAATCTGGCGTTCATGCTGCCCTTAGCAATGGGAATTGTCCTTCCTGACATTCTCGACTTCGACCCGCTTCAGAACACTGTCAACTCATTTGTATTCAGCGCCTACAATCTGATCATCACGCTCCCGCATATAGTCTTTTTCTTCAACCTCATCGCAATGCAGAAGGCCGACCGAGCGGCACTCAACCTGGTTGCGGCGGAAATTCAAGCCGGTGCCGCAACGGCTGCCGAGACGCAGTCAACCGACTGACTGTTTCAAATCCATCGTTATCCACGGGTAGAATATGTTCATCCTTTTTGTTGTTGTCTTCCTGCTTGCCGCCGCCGCTGCGTATCTCTACGTGCAGCATCAGTCCTTTAACAGTGTGATCTGGGCGGAGGTACGGGAGATGGCAGGGGATCCACCTCAGTCGCTGGAAGCGGTGGTGGATGCGGCATCGCTGCCTGCGCCGATGCAGCGGTACATCGCCTATTCGAACCCCGACGGACGCGCGCCGGCAACGTTCGCGCGCATGCAGCATAGCGGCACCTTCCGGCGATCTGCCGACGAGGCCTGGCTTCAGATTCGCGGAGAGCAATACTACGAAACCTCGGAGCCCGCGTTTGTCTGGGCAGCGACCATGAAAACCGGCCGACTGCTTTGGGTGCGAGGCCGGGACAAATACATAGGCGGAAAAGGACACATGCTGATTCGGCTTCTCTCGGCTTTTCCGATTGTCGACGCCTCAGGACCTGAAATGGATCAGTCCACACTGCTGCGCTACATTTCAGAAATGCCCTGGTTCCCTACGGCCTTCCTCACCGTCCCTGGAATCACCTACACCGCGGTAGATGACAACACCGTCGAGCTGAAGGTCGTGCACGGCGAAAGCACGGTCAGCGGACGCTTTACCATCGATGCAGAGGGTGCGATCACGGAATTCCATACTGAGGACCGCTATCGCGAAATGGACGGCCAGATGCTGCGTCTGCCCTGGTATTGCGTCTACAACAAGTATGAAGAAAAGGGCGGCCTGCGCATTCCCGTTACCGGTAAAGTCGCATGGCAGATGCCGAAAGGCGACCTGACCTATGCGCGTTTCTTCATCGAGCGCATGGAGTACGATATTCCCGCTCCGTTTTAATGGCCCGCAGCTGACGCACTGCTGTCCGCGCGATCGCGCTGCCGTCTCCGATGACCTGAAACAAATGCTGCAATTCTCCGTTCATTGACCGGTGCGCAGCGGGCGGAGCTTTTAAGCCTCCGCCATCCAAGTTTCAACAGTGCGAGGTCCCTATGCGTAGATCCGGATACTTTATCATTCCGATTCTCACCTGCCTGCTTTTCTCTCAATCTTATTCCATCGGTCCCGACCTCTACCTGCCCCGGGATATCAAGCGCGCGTATGATCGCGGAACGCGTTCGCTGACCGGAACGCCGGGCGCCGGTTACTGGCAAAACAGCGCCGACTACAGAATCCGCGTGACCATCGATCCCGCCACGCGCCTGCTGCGCGGCGAAGAAACGGTTTTCTACCGCAACAATAGTCCTGACTCCCTGAAGCGTCTCGTGCTGAAGCTGCATCAGAACATGAACAGCAAGGGCGCTGCGCGGTGGTCGCCGCTCGGCGAACTCGCGGTTACTGACGGCATGCGCATCACCGCGCTCACAGTCGGAGGCATCGAGCGAAATCTCTTCCCCGGAAGCGAGGAAGCGCAGGTGGATCAGGCGAATCTCATCGTGACGCTTCCTGCGCCGTTAGCTCCGGCGGCCTCAGTGGAACTCACCGCCGCCTGGAATTTCACCATTCCGGTCACGACCGGCGAAGGCGGCGGGAATCCCCGAATGGGCGTTTACGAAAACGGTTCGCTTTTCATCGCCTACTGGTATCCCAAACTTGCGGTCTACGACGACGTGCATGGCTGGGACATGTATTCCTACGACGGTGAGCATGAATTCTATTCCGACTACGGCGACATGGACATTGAGATCACCGTGCCGGAACGCTACGGAGTGTGGGCGACCGGAATGCTGCAGAATGCGGGCGACGTGCTCCGCGAACCCTATCTTTCGCGCTACCGAAGCGCCATGATATCGGATACGGTTGTCCGTATTGTCAACGAGGCGGAAGCGGCGGGGAATTCACCCTATATCGCTTCTTCCCGCGGTACGACATGGAAGTTCTCGGCGAAGCATGTTCCCGATTTCGCCTTCGGCCTCGCGCGCGGATATTGCTGGGACGGCATCTCGGCCAACAACGGCAAAGGAAGCGTGTTCGTCGACGCCGCGTACGATCCAACGGCGAAATCCTTTTTCAGCGTCGCCGCCGAAGCCCGCGAAACTGTGGAGATGATGAGTGCCGCGCGTCCGGGCGTGCCCTTTCCCTATCCGGGTATCACGGTTTTCAACGGATACTACGGAATGGAATTCCCGATGATCGTCAACGACGGCGAATTCCCGAATCACCTGCTCAACGTCTATGTACATGCACATGAAATCGCACATAGCTATTTCCCGTTCATGGTCGGCATCAATGAAACACGCTACGCGTGGATGGACGAAAGCCTGGCTTTCTTCCTTCCTGTTGATGTGCAGAAAAAGCAGAGCAATTACGACCACATGATCCGGGCCGCGCGCGGCTATGAGCGTTTCGCAGGTACCGAGGAGGATTATCCGCTTCTCATTCCTTCCATTGCCTCCGGCGGCGACAACCTGCAGGTGCTCGCCTACATCAAGCCCGCCACCGCTCTGAATATTCTGCGAGACGCCATGGGAGCGGAATCCTTCGACGCCGCGCTGCGCGGCTTCATCGGACGCTGGGAAGGGAAGCATCCGATTCCCTGGGATTTCTTCAACACCTTCAATGACGTGAGCGGAACTGATTACAACTGGTTCTGGCGTCCGTGGTTTTTCGAACCGGGCTATCCCGACCTGGCAATCACTGCAGTCAAACCAGGCGACAGCATGACGGAAGTCACGATCAGACGAAAGGGCAGCATGCCGGTGCCGGTGCAGCTGGAAGTCACATTGGCGGGCGGTGAAACACAGACCGTGAGCGAAAGCGCTGCCGTGTGGAAAACCGGCGCGGAGGAGGCGACATTCCGTATCGAGCATTCCGCTGCCGTGTTCTCGCTGAGGCTGGGCGATACATGGATACCGGATTCCGATCCGTCGAACAACACATGGAAATTATGATTCCTTGACTTTTCGATAAAAACCGCCGTATATTTGAAACTCTATCATCGGACAGGTAGCTCAGTTGGTAGAGCAATGGACTGAAAATCCATGTGTCGGCGGTTCAATTCCGTCCCTGTCCACGACGAGGCCGACTTTCATTGAGTCGGCCTCTTCTTTTTCCCCTTACGCCAAGGAGCCGCAGCACTCCGGCGGATGCCGCAGCTCACGCGGATACCGCTTTCCTGATGGATACCGTCTACCCCGCCGATGATGCACCGCCCTTCTCAGCCGGTGTATTTTTTTCCGTGGGTCATAGTGGAGTCCGCGACGGCGCATTGACCTGCGATTGTCTGCGTCACGCCGTATATTTTAATTCTGCCCAACCGAAACCGAGGAGCGATCAGCATGAGACCATACATTGTCGCCGGCAACTGGAAGATGAATATGGACGCCGCGAGCGCTCGTGCGCTTGCCTCCGGGATCCGTGATGCACTCGTGCGGCAGCCGTCCGTGAACGGAGTGCAGACAATCGTTTGTCCACCCTTCCCTCTCCTTCCAGCTGTACAGGAAGTGCTCGCCTCTTCCGGCATCGGGTTGGGAGCGCAAAACATGCATTCAGAAGAAAGCGGCGCTTTCACCGGTGAAGTGTCTCCGTCGATGCTGACGACCATAGGCTGCTCGCATGTAATTCTGGGGCATTCGGAGCGGCGTCAGTTTTTCCACGAAAGCGATGCTTTCATCAATGCCAAGGTGCACCGGGCGCTCGCGCACGGATTGCTCCCCATCGTCTGCGTCGGAGAAACCCTCGAACAGCGCGAAAAAGGAGTGATGGAGTCTGTCATCAATGAGCAGGTACGCGGCGTACTCACCGGCATCACCGCTGAACAAATGCGGAAGATAATCCTGGCCTACGAGCCTGTCTGGGCAATCGGCACCGGACGCACCGCCTCGCCGGAACAGGCGCAGGAGGTACACGGCTTCATCCGCAACCTGCTCACCTCGCTCTATGACTCCGGGGTATCCGGTGACGTGGTCATTCAATATGGCGGGTCGGTAAAAGCAGACAATGCGGAAGAACTGTTTTCCCAGCCTGACGTCGACGGCGGACTGATAGGCGGCGCAAGCCTCAATACGGATCAGTTTTTGGCCATCATCCGAGCTGCGGAAGCGGTCTCGAGCTAAAGGCAGAACGCCGTACCATGGGTGTGCGGCGGCAGTAACTCGTTGAAATACAATGAGGTTACACTTATCAGGTCACGCCGTCCCACCTTGACTTTGGGACGGTAAAGCTCTACTTTATACGATCTTTGTTCGTGAATTGAATTGGTGAGGTGCGTTTTGGCATTGAATTCGAACAAATCATCGGAGGCGAACGCGGAACTTGACGCGGTAGCAGCCGGTGGCCCCATTCCCAACCATATAGCGATTATTATGGATGGAAATGGACGGTGGGCTAAATCTCGCGGGAAGCATCGCGTGACCGGTCACCGTGAAGGCGTGCGTTCGGTTCGGGAGATAGTTGAATCATGCGCCCGCATCAACGTCAATTATCTCACTCTGTACACCTTTTCCACCGAAAACTGGAAACGTCCGAAAGAAGAAGTTTCCACGCTCATGCGTCTGCTCGTCTCGTCTCTTAAGTCCGAACTCGACAGTCTGCATGAGAACAATATTCGTCTGATGACGATGGGGGAATTGACCCGCCTGCCCGAAGACGCACAAAAAGAAGTGCATCGTTCGGTGGCCCGAACCGCGGAAAACACTGGTCTGACTTTGAATCTCGCCCTGAGTTATAGCGGACGCTGGGACATCATGCGCGCGATGAAGAAAATCGCCATGGAAGCCCGCAGCGGACGTATTTCGCCCGAGGACGTAGACGAACGGCTCATCTCGTCTTTTCTCTCTACGGCTCATCTGCCGGATCCCGACCTTCTAATCCGCACCAGCGGAGAATTGCGTCTGAGCAATTTTCTGCTTTGGGAACTCGCATACACTGAACTCTACATAAGCGACCGCTTCTGGCCCGATTTCCGCACGCATGAACTTTGCGAGGCAATTCGCTCCTTCCAGGGACGCGAACGCCGTTTCGGCCAGGTCAGCGAGCAGCTAAAAGAGAATTCGGGTCATCGCGCTTCGACAAAAGAAGAACTCATTAATGCAATTTCGAGTCTCTAATCTCCTTCTCCTCCTGGCGCTGTTGCTGCTGATAGCTGGGGGGAATTCCTACGCGCAGCAACCACCTTTGCAGAAAAGCTACAAGATCCTTGGGCTCTCTGCTGAAGGCAACATCACATCCGATGCCTCTGCCATCATTCTGACTTCCGGGATCCGAAATGGCGATGAACTCGTCGTCCCGGGGGACGCCACTCAAAAAGCGATCACCAAGCTCTGGAATCTGCGCCTCTTTTCAGATGTGCAGATTCTCATTGACAAGCAGGTCGGCGATGGCATTTTTCTCAAGATAAAGGTTGTGGAATATCCGCGCCTCGAAAAACTGAACATCACCGGAAACGATGAGTTCAGCACCGAAGATATTGAAGGCAAGGTCGGACTGATCAAAGGACAGATTCTGCGTCCCACGGATTTCAACCGGATCGAGCGCAAGCTGCTGAAGTCCTACGAAGAAGAAGGCTACATGCTCGCGAAGGTGGACCTTGAAACCACCATCGTCAATGAGCGGGAAAACCGCGCCGAGCTGGCTGTGACTATCGATGAAGGCCCGGAAGTCGGCATCGAGCAGATCAGCTTCAGCGGAAACACAGCCTTCGATGACAGCGATCTCCGCAGTGCGATGGATGAAACTTCGACCCGGACCTGGTGGAAATTCTGGTCCAGCTCCCGTTTCGACCGCAGCAACTTTGACAAAGACAAAAAACTGATCATCAAGAAATACCGTGAAGAGGGTTATCTCGACGCGGCAATAGTGAACGATTCGATTTGGTACAGCGACGACAAGCAGGATCTCTACATCGATATCACGGTCGACGAAGGCAGCCGCAGCTATATCCGCAATATCATCTGGAAGGGCAACACTGTCTATCCGGATTCGCTGCTGACCACGCGTCTGGGCTTCGCGCGCGGGGACGTTTTCAACGAAACCCGTTTTGACGAAAACCTTCGTGGAAATCAGGATCAGACCGATGTCGCTTCGCTGTATCTGGATAACGGCTATCTTCGCTTTTTTGCGAATGATGAGCGCGTGCGCGTTGCATCTGATTCAGTCGACGTGATTCTCACGGTTCAGGAAAACAACAAATCGCGCATTGGTCATGTGATTATCCGAGGCAACAACAAGACGCACGACAAGGTTATCCGCCGCGTGCTCTACACCTGGCCCAGTGATTTCTTCAGCCGCGCCGCGATCATCCGCACGATCCGCGAGCTTGCGACGCTCAATTATTTTAATCCTGAAACCATCCGTCCCGAACCCGCAATGGTGAACGACTCGACAGTCGACATCATTTACAACATCGAAGAGCGTTCGAGCGACACGTTCAACGCCTCTGTTGGCTACAGCGGTACATTTGGCGCCACGGGTGCTTTCGGACTGACATTCAACAATTTCAATATCGCCGAACCTTTGCGCGGCGGCGCCGGCCAGGTACTGAATTTCAACTGGCAGTTTGGCGAAGCTTCGCGCTTCCGCATTTTCTCGCTTTCTTTCACCGAGCCCTGGTTCATGGATTCCCCGACGTCCGTCGGATTCTCGCTCTATGACGAGCGCCAGCAATACGCATTCGACATGCGCCGCACCGGCGCCTCGCTCAATCTCGGCCGCCGCTTTCGCTGGCCTGATGATTTCGCCCGCGGCGACTGGTTCCTCCGCTTCCAGGAACTCGATGTTAAGGACGGAGGCAGCTTCTACGCCACCGGCAACTACACGCAGGTGAGTTTTACTCAGGTCCTTTCGCGCAATTCGCTCGACAGTCCGATTTTCCCGAGTGCCGGTTCACGCGTCGCGCTTACCACAGAAATCAGCGGCGGAATTCTTCCCGGTTCGGTCGATTACCACAAGCATCAGCTCGAGCTGAAATGGTTTACTCCGCTGATGAAAATCGGCGAGCAGAATCGCCTGACTCTCTATACCGGAGCGGAATACGGATTGGTCAAAGGCTTCGAAGCGAGCTCGTACATACCGCCGATCGAATACTTCTTCATGGGCGGCAACGGACTGCAGTATCAGACCATGCCTCTGCGCGGCTACGAAGACCGCAGCATTGGACCCCGCACCACAGGTCAGATCACAGGCGGAACGATCTACGCACATTACGTGGCGGAATTGCGTTTCGCGGTCACGCTTAATCCCATGCCCCTGTACATTCTCGGCTTCGCGGAAGCCGGCAACGTCTGGCTGAACGAGCGCTTCTTCGATCCGTTCAACCTCAAGCGCAGCGCCGGTCTCGGCGCACGGCTGCTGATTCAGGGCGTCGGATTGATCGGCTTTGATTACGGCTACGGCTTCGACGACGTCGAACCGCAGGACGGCGAGGACGACGGCTGGCATTTCCATTTCCAATTCGGCCGAGGATTTTAATATCTTTGACAGACTCCATCAATTATGAACATTATTTTCAAAGGACTCAGAGGATAACGTGAAACGCATTTCTCTCATTTTCCCGCTCGTATGCTTTCTGGCATTCAGCCTGAACGCCAGTGCACAGAATCTGAAAATCGGCTTTGTGGATTCTCAGAAGATTTTCGAAGGACTCCCCGAGGCACAGGATGTGCAGAAAAAACTTGATGCTCAGCTTGCTGTCTGGCAGGACAGTCTCGATATCATGACAAAAAACTTCCAGGCCGAATATGAGGCATACCAGTCGCAGCAGGGGATGATGTCAGAGCCCGCAAAGGAAGAAAAACAGCAGTTTCTGATGCGCATGCAGCAGGAAGTGACCGACTACCGTACTCGCAAGTTCTCTCAGACCGGCGACGCTGCCCGCCTCCGCCAGACGATGCTGCAGCCGCTGCAGAATAAGGTCCTCAAAGCGATCGAGGATGTATCGAAGGAAGAAAAACTCAATTTCGTGTTTGATAAAATCGAAGACGCGGCTATGCTTCTCTACGCCGAAGCAAAATTCGATTATACTTTCAAGGTCCTGGACTATCTGAAACGAGGATCCCGCTAATAGCTGTATCGAGGTACGCATGATCAGAACAAACATTTCCGTCCTGGCCTTTCTGCTTCTCTGCGCTGTGGCTCAGCCCGCATTCGCCCAGCAGAAAATCGCCTATGTCGACATGGCAGCCATCATGAAGGACCTGCCCGAAGCGCAGGAAGCACAGCGCATTCTTGATGCGCAGGTGGAGAAATGGCAGCAGGAGCTGCAGGAACTTGAAGACGACTGGCAAGCGAAATACAACGATTACGACAAGCGAAAACTCATTCTGACCGATCAGGGCCGTGCCAAGGCTGAAAAGGAATTGCAGGAACTCGATTCACGGATCATGCAATTCCGCGATCAGAAATTCGGCCAGGAGGGCGACCTCTTCAAGCAGGAAGATCAGATCATGCGTCCTATCCAGGACCTGGTTTTTGATCAGGTGAAAAGTCTTGGTACGGAACTCGGTTACGATTACGTCTTCGATAAAAGCGGCGGCGTGATGATCATCTATGCCAACCCTGAGCTTGATCTGACCAAGAAGGCGCTCGATCGCATCAAGACGGCGCTGCCTCCGCGCACGGTTTCGGGCCAGGAGCAATCCGGCCAGCAGGGCGGGCAAGGACAGAAGGGTATGCAGAGTCAGCCGAGCCGCACTAATCCTTCACCACCTGCGGATCGTCCGCCGGCAGATCAGCCGCCGCCGTTCCCCGGAAAATAAGCGAGCAACCACCGTGCAATTCACACTGAGCAAATTGGCCGAGCTGCTGGGCGCCTCCTACGAAGGCCGCGGCGACCTTGTGCTGAATGGCCTGGCTCCGATCGAATCGGCATCATCCGGTGAACTCACATTTCTCGCTAATAAAAAATACCGAAAGCATCTCGACTCCACGGTCGCATCGGCTGTCATCATCTCTACGGATATGGTCATGACCAGACAGGATCTTTCCTGCCTGCGCATGAAAGATCCGTATTTGGGCTTTGTGCACGCACTGCGGCTGTTTCATCCCCCAACCCGCTATGCCGAGGCCGGTGTGCATTCCGGGAGCTTCGTTGATGCTTCTGCGTTCCTGGGAGAGGATGTGACGATCGGGGCTCACGCCTGCGTCGGAAAGAATGTCCGCATCGGAAACGGAACCGTTGTTGCCGAGGGATGCGTCATCCGCGACGACTCGGAAATCGGAGAGCATTGCCTGATTTATCCGAATGTCTCCATCCTGGACCGCAGCCGCATAGGCAGCCGGGTGATTATTCACGCAGGTGCGACGATAGGCAGTGACGGCTTCGGCTTTGCTCCTGTCGGAGATGTGTATGAGAAAATACCGCAGGCGGGCTTCGTCATCATCGAAGACGATGTTGAAATAGGCTCCAATTCCTGCGTTGATCGCGGCACTATCGGCCCGACGGTGATTCATCGCGGCGCGAAGCTGGACAATCTGGTTCAGATCGCCCACAACGTCGAAATTGGTGAAAACTCTCTCGTCGTCGCGCAGACAGGCATTTCAGGCAGCACCACACTGGGACGCAATGTCATCATTGCCGGACAAGTCGGCCTCGTCGGACATATCACCATCGGCGACCGCGTCACCATTGGAGCGCAATCCGGTGTTTCGAAAGATATTTTCGGCGAAGGAAAAGTGTTTCGTGGAAGTCCGGCACGCGAGATTCGTGATGAGCTTCGTCTCGAAGCCGTCATGCGTCATCTTCCCGACCTGATCAAAACCGTGAATCGCCAGGAAGCGCGAATTGCAGAATTGGAAGAAGCGATTCGCGTTCAACTCGAACATTGAATTCCCTTTCTCCCCTCATTAAAAAAAAGCGAATCCTCTTCGCTTTTTTCTTTTCCGACTGACCTAAAAGAGGTATCTCATGGCTTCTATCCGCGACATGATCGTTCTCATCACTGGTGCGAGTTCCGGCATCGGACAAGCCTGCGCCCACGCATTCGCTGAAGCCGGTGCAAAACTCATTCTCTGCGCAAGACGCAAGGAGCGCCTCGACACGTTGGCGGGGGAACTGCGGGAGTCTCATGGCGTGGATGTGTTGACGCTTCAGCTTGATGTGCGCGATCGTTCCTCTGTAGAAGCCGCGATAAACGAGTTGCCCGCCGAGTGGAGCAGCATTGACATTCTCCTGAACAATGCCGGACTCGCGCGCGGACTCGATAAGCTGCATGAGGGAGACGTCAACGATTGGGAAGAGATGATCGACACGAATGTGAAGGGATTGCTGTGGGTCAGCCGCTCGATAATTCCAGGCATGGTCGATCGCGGACGCGGACAGGTCATCAACATCGGTTCAATCGCGGGACATGATCCTTACCCGAGAGGCGCCGTGTACAACGCCACCAAATTTGCCGTCGATGCAATCAGCCGCGCCCTGCGGATGGATCTGGTCGACACACCTCTGCGCGTCAGTTCCGTGGACCCCGGTCTGGTAGAAACAGAGTTCAGTCTTGTCCGCTTTCATGGCGACAAAGACCGCGCCGATCGCGTCTATGATGATATGGACGTCCTCTCACCCGATGATGTCGCCGATGCGGTCTTATACTGCGCCACGCGTCCCCCGCACGTCAGCATCAACCAGATCATCGTCATGCCCACCGCCCAGGCTTCCTCAATTGTCAAGCATGTGGGTCCGCTGGCGTAGCGTTCCGATACTTCCCGGTCGGATTATCTCTCCCCGGGCACACTACCACTGCCCGCCTCTGGTTTTGTCGGCCCCGTCATCCCGAACGGGATTCCATACAGCAACTAGCTGCTGCGGGGGAGGAGTCCGAACATCGTGATATCCTTTATATCCCTGCGAATAGAGATCAGGGGGAACTGTCTGGGAGCCCTCGCCCACTGATGCAGCATTTGGCGGATTCCGCCGAAAACGAAATTTGTGAACACCCGGGGATCCACGCTCGAAGTAAATTCTCCCTTGCGAATTCCATCGCGAACCACCTGCTCCCCCATTCGAAGAAATTCCACATAATACTGCATGAAATCGCCTGTTCCCTGACGGAGCAGGTGATGCTGTTCGTTGACAAACAGCAGCGCAAGCGGCGGATTTTGAGCGAACAGGTCAAACATGTTGTCGATAAGCTCTTCCACCTTTTCCCGGGAATTGAGGTCGTCGCGTTTAAGCAATCCCTGAAACGCCACATGCATCGCCTGCCATAAGCGCGAGAACAAGTGATGGAGAATGCTTTCCTTATTCTTGAAATACAGGTACACGCTTCCCGTGGCCACGCCGGCCTCTTCAGCTATTCGGCTGATTTTGGCTCCATGAAAACCATCCCGGGCAAACACCTTCACCGCAGCGTTGGCGATGCTCCTTTCCTTGTCTCCCGATCTTGTTCTCATGCGGCGGCCTGTCTGTATAATGAATCTGGATTCATAGTATAATGCGCGGGAATCCCGTAGTCAAGCGATTCCTGCCGCGCCGTAGTTCCGATGCGTGGATCATGCCCCCTGGTCGAACGCGCTGAAAGCGCGACCTATTGCAGCCCAGGGCCCGAGGCCCTGGGTAACGGGCGCCAGCAAAACCGCTCCCTCTTTCCCAAAGGCCGAGCCGTTGGCTATCACAATTCACGGCGCGGATTATGCCCCCGGGTCAAACGCGCTGAAAGCGCGGACCTCAGGGGCCGAGCCGTTGGCTCGCCCCTACGTCAAAGCAGTTGACAGACATCGATGGTTGCGACATCAAGCCGTTGGCTCGATGTCGTTAAAAATGCACGAGATTTTTTCTGTGCCTGTGTGCCTCTGTGCCTTTGTGCCTTTGTGCCTGGTATGTTGATTTCTACTATTCTAATCTAATTGTACGTGACTATGACTGATCTGTTTTGCATACTTCCGGTTCATCCGGCTGCGGGAGAAAACGATTTGTGCCTTGAGACATTGATCTCGTCACA
>JBATDG010000072.1:0-171775 GCA_049663345.1 Bacteroidota bacterium | reverse complement strand
GGCGCAGCGATAGGCGCGGGCGCAGCGCTCGGAACCGCAGTTTCCACAGGAAGCGGCGCAGCAGGTATGGCTGGCGGAATTGAGGCGGCGAGCGCCGTTTCTGCCGGTGCGGGAACCGCAGCGGGCGTCGGCGCAACCGTTAGCGGCGCTGCATTCTGGACGGCGGGACGAGTGATCTCCGCGATCATTCTCGGTCTTTCGCTTTTCACAGGCGGCTATTTTCTCAACGATGCCCTTTCTCCGAATTCCGATAAAGCTGTCGTGAATTCCGGCGAGGCTTTATCTTCCCGCGCTGTGGAATCCGCAGGCAGTCAGAATAATTCGGCTTCTGCGGCGGCAGGCGAATCGGCTGTGAGTGAGACTGGGGTTCAGGTGACGCAGTCCTACGAAAACCAGGGCAGCGCTTCGAATTCCGGCGGCACGAATTCCGGCGGCTCGGTCAACGGCCGCGTGAGCGACAGCCGCAGCGGAGGAGAGCGCGTTGTGTACCGCAACGTGTATGTCACCCGCATCGATACCGTGTACATTCCCAGGCAGGACCAGGCGTCCGCATTAGATGATGCGTCGAAGAGCACCGCAGACGGACGCGGCGAATCCCGCAGCATAGCACGCTTCGATACTGTGTATGTCGCCCTCATGCAAAAGGTACCGGACGATCGGCCCATTACCATCATCGAGCAGCCTTACCGTCCGCTGCCAATCATGCTGCCGGGACGCTTCGAAGTTGAGCTTCAGCGTGAACATCTGACCACCTACCCCTATATTGACTACGTCCGTGCCGGTGTGGAACGAGTGCAGCAGCAGTTCGCCGCCTCGCTCGGCTACGTGTTCGACGAACATCACACGGCAGGCATCACGGTGGGCGAGAAATCCTTTGCGATGGAATACTATCGCGTCGAAAACGACTCGCTCTTCATTTTTCAGCGGCAGCCTGCGCTGTTCTACGGCGCCGGTTTCTACCGCTACTCGCAGCCTCTGCTGCCCGGCGTCACTCCGGAAATTACATTGCAGCTGGGCGGCTGCGATTTTGGGCCGGTGTTGGGTGCTCGTCTCGCATTGCGTTTCGATCCGATTGAGCGCATCAGTATGCTGCTCGGCGCCAACGGCACCCTGCTCGGCTACAAGTACAAGGACAAACTTTTCACAAGTCACAGTCTCGGCATTTCATACGGCATTCGATACAGGTTCTAAACGTTCCGTTGATTCAAAAGACACATGCGCACGGAACACGCGGCGGCGGACAAAATTTCTACCGCCGTGTACTTTCCGCGGGAGTGCTGCTCCTCGCCGCGTTTGTTGTGTCTTGTTCTCCGCCCGATGATACCAACGGCGTCGTGATTCCCCCTGTGAAATGCGATGCCGAATGGCGCGGTGATACCGCCCGCATCAGGACCACCATTCGATTCGAGGCTCTTGTGGACACCACGCTCTTTCCATTGAAACGCTTTTCCGGCAGCGGCCTGCGCCTCAGCCTGGTTTGCGTGCCGCCCGATTCGAGCGGACTTCCGTGGATGGACATCTACTCGGTTTCTGCCAACTACCTCGACATTCCGGCAACCGGCTTGCCGTTCGAGGCGGAAATCCTTCCAGGATACTTCCGCGACTATAGCTGTTCCCGTCTCGCCGTGGCAGCGATCGTGGTCTATGGCGACAATAATGAGAACGGACGCTTCGATCAGGGTGAACCTGTGGTCGGTGTGGACGAACAGAGCCTCTATGCTTTCGTCCAGGGTGATCTCAACACTGTACCTCCGGAATATGATTTCGTCGGCGACGGATCGAATGTCATGATCCGCCTCGATCAGAACACCGTACCACGATTTCAATCGTCCCCGGATTATCTCGCTACAATTTTCATCATCAACGTGCGCGGCGATAGGGCGCATTATAACCTTCCGTACCCCTGGTACGTTTCGTCTCCGCTGTTTCCGTGACGGAACCAAGGAGTTGCAACCATGAAACACATACTCGTCTTTTTGATTTTCATATTCGCAGCAGTTGGTGCAAGCGCTCAGCCGCGTCTTGAACTCAGACTGCTGAAACCCAATACTCCGGACTACTATTACTATCAGCTGTACTTTGCCACGTACTGCGGCGACAGCGTGATTTACGAGCTCAGCAAGCAGCAGCTCATTCTCGAGGAAGCTCTGGGCCGCATTGACACGGGCGCGTTTCAGATTGACCGCTTTGCTTCGCCCGACAGGAATTCCTGCTACGAACTCGTGCTGGCCTTCGACAACTCAAGCAGCGTCGGGTCCGACCTTCCAGCTGTCATAGCTGCGGGACGAGCCTTCGTCGACACCATGGCGAAAACCTGCGACTACGCATCGGTCATATCTTTCGACGATCGGCCTACGCTGCGAACATTTCTCACCAACGACCGAGAAGAACTCCGCGGCGCCATAGATGCGATGGGAGTGAGCGGCCGCCGCGCGCTCTACGACGGCATTGGAGCGGCAACGACCGCGTTGTACACTTCGGGTAAAGAGCGCGTACAAGCGGTACTTGCGTTCACTACCGGTAATGACAACAATAGCGGCACGAGTCTTGAACAGCTGCTCACAGACGTACGCCGCTACAACGTGAGGGTATTCATCGTCGCACTGGGCAGCTCAATCAACGAAGTTCCCCTGCGCAGCCTGTGCACTGAAAGCGGAGGGGTTTTCTACCGCGCCAATTCGACGGACGATCTTGTGCCGCTGTATCAGCGCTTCGCCGGCTTCATTCAGCGGGAATTCGACGAACACCGCATCACCCGCCTCACCAACGATGTGACGATGAAAAATATTCGCATTCGGATGCGTCTTGAAGCCTGCGAAGACAGCGTTTGGTCCGTGCGCGTATTTAATCCCGACCCGATGACTGATGTCAAACCGGCCGTGTCTCCGGTGACCATAGAACTCGGACAGAGTTATCCGAATCCAGTCTCCAGCTCCGCCCGGCTTCATTTCCAGTTTTCCACTGCCTCACCCGGCAGACTTCGACTCGACATCTACGACGTGCTCGGCCGCTGCGCTGCCACCGTGCTTGATGCGGATCTTCCTCCCGGCACGCATGACGCCGAATTCTCTCCTGCGTCCCTCAAACCGGGCATCTATCTCTACCGCCTCACCAGCGGCACCGAATTTCGTACAGGGAAACTGACGGTGGTCGAGTAGCCCTTTCCGAGATGAGTGGAGAAATCTAGCGCAAGAGACCCGAAGGGGCTACCGATCATAGCCCAGGCTTCTTGCTGCGGCGTAGCGCAGCGAAGACGGGTCAAGCCTGGGGAAGGACACACCGATTATCTTCTCCCCGCCCTGAAAGGGCCTAACAGGTATTTTCCCCCAGTTTGTTCCGCCCTTTCAGGGCTTTAGGGAAGAGGTTTGGAGCCGCCCGCAACCCAGGCCTGAAGGCCTGGGCTATGATCGGTCGCCCCTACGGGGCTGATTTTCGGGCGAACCGATGAGGAAGCCGTAACGCTGCCCCTGTTGGCTGCACCCGCCTGCATCGAACGTTCGGTGGCGTCTGGAAGGAGGTTCGCCCCTACCGGGTGGACGTCCTATCGTCCTTCCACGTCCTTCCGGCGCTTCGCGGTCCAGATTCATTTTTCACTCCTCCACAATTTGCCGACTCTGAGCGCTCCTCCTCTAAAATACCCTCTGTGTAATCCGTGAAATCTGCGGTTACTCTTCATCGAGTCTGAAGGCTCACCCTCCACGAAAATATTTTACCCGATCCGAAATCGATGGGAACGATTGCCTCCTACACGTGTCTACTGAGCAACAATTCCAAAATGGATTATTCTCGAACACGGAGCAGGAGGAATCATCATGACACGCGCTACTCAGCTTCTCATCGCACTTTTGCTTTTCCTGCTCGGCGCTGCCGAGGCGGATGCCGGTGTGCTCTATGCACGGCGGCCTGGGACCGAAACGCCCGTTTACAATCTGCGCATCAGCAATATCCGCACTACGGTGAATATTACCGGACAGCTAGCCGTCACACATGTGGATGAGGAATTCTATAATGAAAATAACATCACGCTGGAAGGCTTCTACGCATTTCAGCTGCCTGAGGGTGCGAAGGTCGACGGCCTCTGGCTATGGGTGGATGGCAACCGCCTCATTTTCATCGTTAAGAAACTCGAGGATGCGCAGCGCATGTACGACAGCGTCGTCGTCGGTCAGCGCCGCGATCCCGCCATTCTTGAATCCCTCGGCAACAACCGCTTCCAGCTGAAAGTCTTCCCGATTAATCCGCATAGCTCGAGACGCATTGAGCTGCAGTATTTCCACACGCTGCCGATGACCCCCGACGGCAGCATCCACTACCGATATCCGCTGAATCTTCAGGGCTATCAGTCCGTGCCGGTGGAGCGCACGGCGCTGCGAGTGAACGTCGCATCCCTACAGAAGATCGAGGATCTGAGTACAAATTTCGATAGTAATCCTCTGCTCTGCCGATCACAGCGGCTGGGAGATTTGAATTTCCAGGTTGATTTCGGTCTCGAGCAGCAACTGTATACGCAGGATTTCGAACTCTCCTACAAGCCGCAGGACGCCTTCACGATCTTCCCCGCGCTGACTTATCTGGAAGAAGATCCGGACGAATATCCGTACTTCATGTGCTGGCATCCGGTACAGGTGGATGAGAACGTAACGCAGCCGCGCGACCTGGTGTTTGTGCTCGATGCCTCAGGAAGCATGTATGAAGAGCGAAGAATGATGGTTCGAAATGCCGTGACCGGCATCCTGCTTCAGTTGACCGAATTAGACCGCTTCAGGATCGTGCTCTTCAGCGACTTCGCTGCGAGCTTCCCTACGGCAAACACCCTGCTTGTCGGCACCCAGGAGAATATCAGCGATGCCATCGATTTCATTGAACGGATGTACATCACTGGTGGATCGACGAATTACCAGAACGCCTTCACTTCTGCGCTGAGCGCGGATTTCCGTCCTGATGCCGTGCGCCGCATGCTCTTTCTGACAGACGGTATTCCCAACAGCGGGGCGGTCACCACGGAAGGTCTGCTGCAGATCATCCGCGACAATGATCCGTTCGGCGTCGGCATTTTCCCGGTGATTATTTACAGCGACCGCATCGATCAGCTCTACGATATCGCGGATGCCAGAGGCGGCAAGGTCACGATGGTCGAGACCGGCGACAACCTGCAGACCATCATTTCCCGCATCATGCTGGAACTGAGCATCGGCGGAATTTCTTCGCCCGAGGTACATTATGACGACGGCAACGCCTATTTCGTTTATCCCCATGATTTCAATGCCTTCATCGGAATCGACAAGCTCGTGTCGACCGGAAGGCTGACCGATTTGAGTCCGTCCAATGTCCGGCTGAGCTATCGCAACGGCAGCGGGGAGCAGGTGGATGTCGTCCGCTCCGTTGATTTCAATTCATGCCGGGTGGACGTCAAGCAGATCGCCTCGTACTGGGCGGCCGCGCATATCGACGCATTGATCAAGCGCTACGAAACGGAAAAGCTCGACGAACTGAAAGAAAGCATCATCGCGCTGAGCATCAAGCACAACATCCTGACGCCGTTCACGGCCTTTCTCGTGCTGGAAACCAATAAGATCGATCCGCCCACCGGCGTGGGCGAAGTGAACATCGCGGCAGCCGAACAGCTCAGCGTCGCGCAGAATTATCCCAATCCATTTTCGCTGGCTTCGGGCGTATCAACTGCCATTCCTTATGAACTGAAGGCAGGCGCTCCGGTACGCATCGTCATCACCGATATCCTCGGCCGCGTCGTTCGCGTGCTTGAGGATGCGGAAATGTCCGCCGGCCGTCACACCGCGTTATGGGATGGCCGCAACGACCTCGGCACCCTTGTCGCGCCCGGTATGTATATCATCCGACTGCAATCCGCCGGCGCCGTCGCAACCTTGAAAATAACCGTCGTGCGGTAACATCGACTCTGTCCGCCGCGATATGAATTGCTCCTCAAAACGGCGGTGAGAATGCGTGGCCTGCCGTATCCTCCTGCGGCGGGCCTTGAATTCGAGGGCGGGTCTGATGAGAAAGCCGGTTCACATAACGATGCGGACCGGCTTTCTCCATTCAACCCGCCCCAGGCTGAAGCCTGGGGCTTCGGATATGCGATCCCCACACTTCAGTGTGGGGATGCGGCGGGACGTGGGGATATCTGCATCACGCGTGAGGCACCCCCGATCCGGGCGATGAACGTCCCCTGCAGCGCGACAGGCAAACGCAGCACGGAGGTGGTGAGGCCTGTGGTCGATGCATGGAGAGATTGCGCATACACCTCGCGGCCGAGAAGGTCGTAGAGCCGCAGCATTGTGTCGGTTGCTCCGGGATTGCGCCATTGAACGTACAGCGGCGATCCCGCTGATGCTGGCTGGGGATAAAATTGCAGCACGGAGGTCGCGGCTGCCGGAACATCTCCCACGCCCGTCGTGATTTCTCCCAATTCGTAGAACAGTGTGTCGGCGAAAGGAACGCGCGTCGTCCATCCGCGATTGTCGGAAGCAGTGACGTACCACTGCAGCCAGGTCGCGCCGGCGGGAATCGGGACCATCACATCCGTTAATTGACCGAGTGTGGCGGTGAACGCGTGCTCAGCGAACGCATCACCCGGCTGTGTGCGGAAATGAATCCGCGCGTCGGTCAGGGTCCAGGCCTGATCCCACGGATCGCCCTGTATGACGGTGATGAAGTTCATGTCATTGCCCGCCTGAATTGCATACGGCGGCGTGTGGTAAATGTATGGCGCGTGATTCCAGGCATAGTCGCCGAAGGGTTCGAGATGATCGTACTTCTGCGCCCAGGTGGTGTACATCATCCCACGGAAGTCCGGAGTGTCGCGCGTCCATTCTTTCCATCGCCGTATCTGCTGTTCGTCATTGTCGTAGTACGGCGCGGAGATCTGCCTGAAGCCGCGGTCGGCGAAAAATCCGAGACTTTTCTGAACTGTCCCGTCGCGGCCGTTCCAGTTCACCATTCCCACATCGTTGGCAATGAGCTCGGCGCTTCCGCGAAGGTCGCCGCGCACGAGGTAGTACGGACCCTGCACAGCATTGTGATATTCGTCGAACATGTCGGTCCACACCCACACATCCGCACCGGGATGATGCCGCTCGATGATTTCACGGCATTGCCTCACATTGTCGGCGAGGATCGCGGCGGGAGAAAGCCCCCGCGCCTCGTCGCCCGCATCCCAGTTCATCGTGCGGATTTCATCATGCTGCATGAAATAGGTTTTTGCATTCAGCACGCTGTCGAGCACGCGGAAATCCCTGTCCAGAATGTCATACACTTCGGGATCCGACATCGTGCACATGACCTGGCTGCCGTGAATCAGCACAGTGTGAAAATACGAGGCGAACACGGTGTCGCCGTTTTTCAGCATGCCTACCGGACGCACCCGCAGCGTCGGCGGGGTATGCCACATGTCATAGTTGCCAGCATAGGAAAGCATGCCCATGCGCGCGTCTCGAAGCGTGTCGAAATCCCGTCCTTCGGTGTACACAATGGTGAGCAGCTGCGGAGCCAGCGTGAGCGGCGCGCCCGGACGACGGATAAGATTGACGAAAGAGGTTTCTTCGAATACGAGATCGTCCCACCAGATGCGGCCGCTCTTCGCTCCCCACACTCCCCAGTAAATCCCGACGGTATCGGCTTCGAGGGAATTAAAGGTGAAATCGATTTTTCTCCAGTCCGTCGTCGCCGGAAGTGAGATGTCGTTGAAGGAGAGATTGTAACCGGCATTGCTCAGCACTGATATGTTCGCCGCGGAGGACGGCTGCAGACTTTCGGTTTTCACCCAGGCGCTGACATGGTACTCGGTGAAAGGATGCACGCGGTTCCAATACGAAACTCTCCCGTTGCCGTACTGCGGTGAATACTGCGCAAAATTCTCGAAACGGATGCTTGCACTGCCGGAATGCTTTTCCTGCGTATCGGCGAAGCTCATTTGTCCCGGAGAATCAATGAAGCGATAGCCCGGGAAGTTGTCGCCGTTGTGCTGCTCAAAACCTCCGTTGGGAAGTGCGACATCCACCTGCGGCACCAGCCGCGCGGTGTCAGCTTCGATCACGAACTTCTGCCGGCGGACCGGGAGTCCAGATGCGAGATTGGGATTATGGTAAAGGAGGCTGTTGGAATACCCAATGGGCATGACGCCGGGAATAATTTCCAGACGCCGGTCGCGCGCATAGTCGCGCAGCTGGACGAGCGAATCCATATACCGCTGCGGCAGGGTAGTCGGACGCGCAAACTTCGAATCATTCAGATGCACGCCATTGAGCCTAGATTTCAATGCGCGATCCCACAGCGCCTTCGCCGCGGTGACGTTGCTACCCACCTGAATATTCGTGGCCTGATAAAACCAGCGGACTGGAAACTCCGGTTTATCCACAATGCGGCAGGCCTCGAGTCCCCACCACTGCGGTGTGGGATACAGAAGCTTGAGAAAAGTATCAACGCCGTAGAAGAGTCCCGCCTCATCGGATCCGTTAATGAGAATGCGCCACGGAATAGCATCGAACACATAACCTTCCGCGCCCGGGAAATCGGCAGTTACCTGCACGGGCTGCTCCCACAAACTTGCGAGCATTCGATTGACTATCGCGGATCGCACACCGAGGCACACCCCTGTCTCCATCGAATCCGCTTCCTCATAAAGCTTGACGGCAAGCGTATCCTTTCCCTTCTCCCGCAGAAACGCATTGATCACCGCTGCCGCTCCGTACATCGGCTGCGCAGGATCGAGGAAAATGTGCTGTCCCGCGTTCGGCTCATACACCGCACTCAGAAAACGGTAGTACGCCTGCCGCGGCTGCGGATGGAGCAGAGAAAAATCCGTCTGCGCCGACGCCACCGAAACTCCAGCCAGCAACAACGCCACACCCAGCAACCAGCTCCGCATAAGCACTCCACTTCAAATATGAATCATACGCGAAAGATGCCAATCCCCTCCCACAAATGCCACGATCTAAAAACCATCTGTGTAATCCGTGTAATCTGTGGTTACTCCTGGACGAGCCTGCCTGCCTCGGCGTAGTCCCACACCCGGACGAGCCTACCTGCCTCGGCGTAGTCCCGCACCGCGGGACGGAGACGGGAAGGCTCATCCTCCAAAAGTCCAATCTGTGTAATCCGTGTAATTTGTGGTTACTCTTCGACATACCGGTACCCGCTTCTTCCTTGTTTCCCACCCCTCCCCCCGATAAATTGATTAATTACGATCGTTCCGATATCACAGGAGACTGGCTTTCCGCCTATGACTTTTCTCAATCCACTTTATCTGATCGCGCTCGCCGCAGCTGCTATTCCTATTATTCTGCACCTGCTGAATCTCCGGAAGACGCGTGTCATCGACTTCAGCACGCTGACCTTTTTGAAGGAATTGCAGCGCAGCAAAATCCGCAAACTGAAGCTCAAACAATGGCTTCTACTGGCGCTGCGCACCCTGATTATCATTTTCGTGGTGATGGCGTTTACGCGTCCCGCCCTGCGCAGCGGCTTCGGCTTCCTGCCCGGTACGGCGGCAAAAAGTTCGGTGGTCATCGTACTCGACAATTCCTTCAGCATGCTGGTTTCCGATGAGCACGGGCAGCTTCTCAAACAGGCAAAGCAGAAAGCCGCAGAACTGGTGGACCTTCTGCAGGCAGGCGACGATGCGGCTCTGATTCTCACCACTTCTCCCGAGAAAAAAAATGATCTATCCGCCGCGCTCAACGCGGTTCGGGGCGAAATTGAGGAGGCAGGTGTCTCTTATGCTCATGGCGACTACAGGCAGGCGCTCACGGCCGCTTCTGCGCTGCTTTCTTCCAGCAGCAATTTCAACAAGGAAGTTTATTTCATCACCGACCGCCAGCGTTCCCAGTTTACGTTCGAGGATGGCAGCACTCCGCAGCAGCTCTTCGACGCCAGCGTGAAAGTGTTCACTCTTCCCGTCGGCGCCGGCGAAAAGGGGAATACAGCAGTGAGTGCGGTGGAGGTGAAAAACAGTATTTTCGAAAACGGCAAGCCCGTGGACGTGGCGGCGACGGTCCGCAACGCCACCGATGCGCCGCTTTCCAACGCCATTGTTTCCGTGTTTCTCGCCGGGGAGCGAGTGGCGCAGAAAACCATTGACGTACCCGCCGGCGGTACGCAGCAGGTGGAGTTTACCGTTCTTCCCAAGCAGAGCGGCTGGGTTCCTGGCTTCGTCGAACTCGAAGACGATGCGCTGCCCGAAGATAACCGCCGCTATTTCGGCTTCCATATTCCGCAGACGCTGAATGTGCTGTTGGGTCCCGCCGGGGGACAGGACGCCAAGCTCATCGAACTCGCGCTGAATCCCGCCGCAGCGGATCCCGAAGCGGTGAAGAGTTTCGCTGTCGAAGCCATGGGTGCCGGACAGCTCCTCTCCGCAAACCTCTCGCGCTACGATGTCGTCGTGCTGCTTGGCGCGCAGGCGCTTACGGACGCATTCACGCAGCGCCTCGCTTCCTGGGTTCGCGCAGGCGGCAGCGTCATGCTCTTCCCCGATGCCAACGGCAGCGTGGAAGCATGGAGCAGCACTTTGCTGCCGCGGCTGGGACTCCCCGCCGCCTCCGGCGTCACGGGCTCCCTCAGCGCCAACAGCTCTTTTGTCAGTTTCGGAAAAATCGATTTCGATCACCCGCTCTTCTCCGGCATGTTTGAAAACACGCCCGAGGGCAAGCAGCCGGAAGTGGAATCGCCGCAGCTCTATTATAGCGTGCGGCTTCGCGGTGATGAGAATGCAAGGCAGGTGATTTCCACACGCGCAGGCGATGCCTTCCTGCTCGATGCGCATGTGGAAAAAGGACGCGTGCTCGCATTCGCCGTTTCTCCTGATCTGCGCTGGTCCGATTTCCCTTTCAAGGGAATCTTCCTCCCGCTTCTCAACCGCGCGATGTTCTATCTCGCCGCGCGCGAGGATAATGCGCTAGCTCTCAAGATAGGCGCCAGCACCGAGGTCACGATTTCCAGCACGCTCGCGGGCGATCAGCTTTTCGAGCTGCGCGGCCCGGACGACAGCATGGAGCGGATCGTTCCGAAAGCATTGCCGTCGGGACTCGTCTTCCCGATCGAGTCGCCGGATCTGCCGGGGCTTTACACTTTGAATGGCGGAAAGGACGTCCTGCGCGCAATCGCTGTGAACACCGATCCGGTTGAATCGGATCTCACGCGCGCCGACGATGCGATGCGCAAGGATTTCTTCGCCCGCCTCGGCATCACACAGATCGCCGATCTCGGAGCCGACGCCAACGTGCAGCAGGCCGTCACCCAACTCCGCTTTGGCGTCGAGCTCTGGAAATACATGCTCGCCCTGGCAATGCTTTGTGCGATCCTGGAAATGCTCGTGGCAAGAGAAAGAAAAAACCACCAAGTCACGAAGGCACCAAGGTAGCACGAAAGAATTTTTAGAGCGCAGCTCGAAAGAAAAAACCACGAAGACACGAAGACACCAAGGTAGCACGAAGGATTTTTCAGATCGCAGCTCGAAGAAGAATCACTTAGATATGAAGACACAATAATGGCACGAAGGCGTTGCAAACGCTGCGCGAAAAAATATTCCGCACCCACACTCCCCGATCCGGTGCGGAGCGGGTCTGTGGGGTCATCCACCGATCAAAGTGAAACGTCGAAACGTCTTTACCCCTTAACCTCTTTACCCCTTTACGAAACATTGAACGACACCGATAATATTTACGACGACGACGAGGACTTCATCAACCCGGATGAAACCCCTGACGACGAAGATTTCGGAGACTCCGAATTTGATGACGACGATGATCTCGAATTCGCCGAGTCCGGACCCTATCAGGAAGACCCCATAGATCCCGAAGACGAGGATGACGAAGACGGCGAAAAGAAGCCCTACGTCAAGCTTGCGGACAGGATTCACGACACCGCACGGAAAACCGAGCGGGTGATTCTCGTCGGCGTGACGCGGCAGAAATCGCAGATGCGCTACGAAACCGATGAGCATCTCGACGAACTGGAACTGCTGGTCGAAACCGCCGGTGCGGAAATCGTGGAGAAGGTCCTTCAAAACAAGACGAAGATCAGCGTCACCACCTTCATCGGCAAAGGCAAGGCGGAAGCGCTCGCGGAGCGCTGCGAAGAACTCGACGTACAGACGGTGATCTTCGACGATGACCTCTCACCCGTGCAGCAGCGCAATCTCGAGCGCGCGCTCAACCGCAAGGTGCTCGACCGGACGGCGCTCATTCTCAACATCTTCGCCATGCACGCACGTTCGAATGCTGCCAAGACGCAGGTGGAACTCGCGCAGCTGCAGTACATGCTGCCTCGGCTCACCCGCATGTGGACGCATCTTTCGAAACAGTTCGGCGGTATCGGAACGAAGGGTCCCGGCGAAACGCAGATCGAAACCGATCGCCGGCTCGTACGCGACCGCATCGCCCATCTGAAAGAGAAGCTCGATCGCATCGACCGCCAGCAGTCCACGCAACGCAAGGGACGCAAAGACATCACCCGCGTCTCTCTCGTCGGCTACACGAACGTCGGAAAATCCACACTGCTCAATATGCTCACCGGGTCGGATGTGCTGGTGGAAGACAAGCTCTTCGCCACACTCGATTCCACTGTTCGCTCGGTTGACATCGAAGGACGCGATCTGCTCGTTTCCGACACTGTCGGCTTCATCCGAAAACTCCCCACACGCCTGGTCGCCTCGTTCAAGAGCACGCTCGACGAGGTCGTCGAAGCCGACATCATCCTGCACGTGGTGGATGTTTCGCATCCACATTTCAAGGATCAGATTGAAGTCGTGCGCGATACGCTGAAGGAGCTGAAGGCCGAGAATAAGCCAACGGTGATGGTATTCAACAAAATCGATCGTCTTGAGAATACCGACATCATGGCCGGACTGAAAAACGAGTATCCCTACTCGGTATTCATCTCCGCTTCGCGCGGCATGAACCTTGGCGAGCTCAAGACATCTATTCTGCTCATGGCCGAAGAGCAGCACCGCGATAAAGAATTCGAGATCCGTCCCCCTGATTTCAGCCTCAGTGCCGAATTCCATCGCGCTACCCGTGTGGTGGAAGAAAAATACGAAGAGGATTATATTCGCATCCGCTGCATTATTCCTCACGACGTCGAGCAGCGCCTGCTGAAGATCTACGCTGACCGCTTGCGGGTTGTGTAGACTCTTTGTCCCGCCCTTTCAGGGCGAGGAAATTTCGGGGTGACGCCCACGAACCCAGGGCTGAAGCCCTGGGCTGCAATAGACCGCCCTTTCAGGGCGTTTGAGCGACCGATTCGCTCCTCGTGTTCAGAGCGTTGCGGTCACGGATTCTCTTCGCGCGTCATGCGCGATGTCGTGAACGATTCTCTTCGCGCGCTGAAGGCGCGCACATTTGCAGCCCAGGTCGTCACGCCAAGGCACGCCCCGGGAAGGTGAACGATTCTCTTCGCGCGCTGAAGGCGCGCACATTTGCAGCCCAGGTCGTCACGCCAAGGCACGCGCAGCGGGCCGATGGAGGGACGCCCTGGGAAACAGCGACCACCTAACCCTTTTCCCCGCCCTGAAAGGGCGGACCACAGGATTACCCCTATGCCCCAACTCTCCTTCCTCATAGCCCTCCTCTTCCTCCCCTCCCTCCTCTCCGCACAGGGTGTGATCTCAGGCACGGTGCAGGAGGCGGGTTCGGGAGAAGCCGTGATCGGGGCGAATGTGCTGCTGGTCGGCACGGGCAAAGGCGCGGCGACAAACCGCTACGGCTATTTCGCCATCGCAGGACTCGATCCCGGAACTTACACTCTTCGCATTTCCGCCGTGGGCTATCTGACGGATGATCGCACTCTGACCATTACCAACAGTGATGAGATCCGCCAGCTCATTGCACTGAAACCATCGGTGATCGAACTCGGCGAAGTCAGCATCGAAGCGGATCGGCAGCAAAACGAGGCGAGGCGCATCAGTTCGGTGGACATTCCGATCGAGCAGATCCTCCGCCTGCCGTCGCTCGGCGGCGAAGTCGATCTTTTTCGCGCACTGCAGCTGCTGCCGGGAGTGCAGGAAGCTTCGGAGCTTTCGAGCGGATTGTATATCCGCGGGGGGAGTCCCGATCAGAATCTCGTGCTCCTCGACCGAATGGTGCTGTACAATCCTTCCCACCTCGGCGGCTTTCTCTCCACCTTCAATTCCGATGCGATCAACAACGTGACGCTGATCAAAGGCGCCATGCCTGCGGAGTATGGCGGACGACTTTCCTCCGTCATCGACGTCACCATGCGCGAGGGCGGGCAGGACAAAATCCGCGGCGCGGGCGGCATCAGCATGATCGATTCCCGTCTTACCATCGACGGTCCCATCAACGAAGACATCACCTTCATGCTTTCAGGCCGGCGCGTGTATCTCGACTGGCTCGTAGATTTGATGACCGACGAAGCCGCGCTGAATTATTATTTCTACGACTTCGTCGCCAAGAGCAACATGCGTCTGGGAGAAAACGACCGTTTATTCTTCAGCGGCTTTTTCGGACGCGACGTCATGGGCGATCCCAACGGCGGGGACTCCAATGACTTCGGCATTTCCTGGGGCAACAGCGCTGGGAATCTGCGTTGGACGCACATCTTCGGCAGCAAGCTGTTCACAAATGTTTCGGCCGTCGTAAGCGACTACCGCTTCAGCTCCGAGCTTGAGGAATGGGACAACACGCGCTTCAAAACCGTGTCCGGCATACTCGACTATTCCCTTCGCGGCGAGGCCGAATATTTCCACAGCGCCGAACACAGCTTCAAGGGCGGCGTGGAAATGACGCTGCACACTTTCACGTCGGAAGCGTCGTCGAATCAGAAGGAATTTTTCGGTTTCGATGAATACCTCCCGACGCATCGCGGCACTGAAGTCTCGCTGTTTCTGCAGGATGAATGGAAAGTCAACGAAAGGCTGACCGCTCAGCTGGGCGGACGCGCATTCTACTTTGACCGCGGACCCTATTTCCGGCTCGAACCGCGTCTCGCCGCATTCTACACACTCGACAACGAAGTCACACTCAAGGCCGCATTCATCGGCGCCAATCAGTTTCTGCATCTTGTCACGCGCAACGACCTCTCGCTGCCGACGGATATGTGGTTTCCCTCGACCGGCACGCTTTCGCCTTCTTATTCTCTGCAGTACGTTCTCGGCGCCAGCCGCGATTTCGAGGAAGGCATGTATAACGTGTCCCTCGAAGGCTACTACAAGACGATGAACAACCTGCTCGAGTTTCGCGACAACGCGTACTTCTCGATTTTCGCTCCGGTGGAAAACGAGCTCACGCGCGGTGACGGCAAGGGCTACGGAGTCGAGCTGTTCATACAGAAGCGCAAGGGCAGCTTCACCGGCTGGCTGGGCTACACACTGGCGTGGACGGACCGCACCTTCCCCGAACTCAACGACGGCAAGACCTTCCCCCCGCGCTACGATCGCCGGCATGATATCTCGATCGTGCTCAATTACCGTCTCGGCAGGCGCTGGGAATTCACCGCCGTCTGGGTGTACGGCACCGGACAGGCCTTCACCTTTCCCGTCGCGCAGTATCAGCTCGACGTCAACGATCCCGTCAAGCTGCTGTACAGCGACCGCAACGGCTATCGCCTGCCCTCGTATCACCGGCTGGATCTGAATTTCAGCTACGCGTTTCAGTGGTTCGGCTGGGACTGGAAAGCCAGCATCAACGTGTACAACACCTACAACCGGATGAACCCCTTCTCCCGCTATCTCGACTACGACTGGCAAACCGATGCATGGGAGCTCAAGCAGCTCACGCTCTTCCCGCTGCTCCCGACGTTTGGCCTCAGCTTCGAGTTCTGATATGAGAAAGCACCGTCCCCGGCATAACAGGCAACTTCACGACATTGTTATTTCGTCTTGCGTTCAGGATATAAAATGAGAAAACTGCTCACCATCATATTGCCCCTGCTTTTCCTCGCCGCCTGCGAAACCTCGGTCGATACACCCGATTGGCCCTCGCATGATGAGAAACTCGTCGTCACGGGTTACCTGCATCTTGAGCACGATTCCATTTTCGCATACGCCCGCGTCAACCGTACACTTCCGCTCGGCGAGAAATTCGACCTGCAGAAAGCCATGGTCAACGATGCTGAACTAATAGTGACACACGGCAGCCGGTCTTTCCCCCTTGCCCGTACACAGGGCTTCGATCCTTTCGATTTCGATTTCAATTACGGCGCAGTGACGACACGCGGCAGCGACGACGATTTCGTCTTGACGGTGAGACAGGGAGGGAAGACAGCTTCAGCTGCCCTGCAAGTTAAAACGACGGTGACTCGGTTCACCGAACTGCGAGTCGAACCATCATCCAGCGGTTGGCAGGAATATGACGTGTTTTATTCCATACCCGCTCCCGGACAGGACACAGATCTGAGATGTCTGCTCGAATACTGGAGCAGTGATTTCGCATCCTGGACTGAAAGCAATACGGTAGTATTTCCTTCCCTGCCGAATAAACCAGGTGGGCTCCTCGAAGGCTCTTTCCCGCTCTGGACATACGACAATCCTGGTTCGAAGCCACGCTTCCGCTACACTCTCTTCGCCAGGAATCATGCCTATCAGGATTACATCAACTCCCGCTGGGATTGGAGTACTGGCGACTCGCCCTTTGATCCGCCGGGGAAGAACCCCGCCTTCAACGTCACCGGCGACGGTATCGGCTTCTTCTGGTATGAAATCGTCGGGGAGCCGGTGGAGATTCAGTACTGACATGCGCTGGCCCCTCGCTCATATCGAGGTCCTCGCCCTGTCGCTGCTGCTGTTCGCCGCCTGCGAAAACACGGTCGACACTCCTGATTGGCCCGCACATGATGAGAAGCTTGTCGTCACCGGCTTCCTTCGAATCGAGCATGATTCGCTGTTCGCCTACGCCCGCGTCAACCGAACGCTGCCTCTGGGCGAAAAATATGATTTACAGAAAGCCATGGTCAATGATGCCGAACTTCAGGTCACGAATGGCAGCAGGTCTTTTCCCATTCCTCATACGCAAGGGTTTTATCCCTTTGATTTCGACTTCAATTACGGTGCCGTGACAACGCGCGGTAGCGACGATTCCTTCGTTCTGTCGGTAATGCTGGGAGGGAAAACCGCGACAGCCGCGCTACAGGCCAAATTCTCTGCAACGCGTTTCACAAATATTCGTGTTGAAACCTCACCAGACGATAAATATTTGTATATCGTCACCTACCTGATTCCGGCACCAGGGCCTGACACAGATGTCGAATGTCTGATGGAGTACTGGTCCCCGGGTTTTAATAACTGGTACAAGATACACTCGGAGAGACTTCCGTGGTTGGCGACACGACCAGATGGTGTATTGGAAGGACGTTTTATTTTCTGGGGTGCGGGAAGCGGATCTGTAAGTAAGCAGCGCATCCGCTACACACTCATCGCGCGCAACAGCGCGTATCAGGATTACATAAACTCCCGCTGGGACTGGATCAATGGCGACACGCCTTTCGATCCGCCGCAGAAAAATCCCCGCTTCAACATTACCGGCGACGGCATCGGCTTCTTCTGGTACGAAGTCGTCGGAGATCCGGTGGAAATCCAGTATTGAGATCGAATCCCAGCCCGCAGATACAATCGTCTGCTTTTTGACCGTAGGAGAATCCGTGGAAATTACGTATTAATGCACCCATGAGTACAGAACGACCCGAACCCCGCGGCGGCACGCTGTATGTTGTGTCCACTCCCATCGGCAATATGGACGATATCACACTGCGCGCTATTCGCATCCTGCGCGACGTGGATCTGATCGCGGCGGAGGATACACGCACGACAGGCAACCTGCTCCGCCATCATGGAATCGCGACGCACACGATCAGCTATTTCTCGCATAATGAACGACAGCGCATTCCGATGCTGCTTGAGCGGCTAGGCGGGGGACAGTCCCTCGCCGTGGTTTCCGATGCGGGAACGCCGGGTGTGTCCGATCCCGCCGCGCTGCTCATCGCCGCTGCGATTGAGGACGGCTTCGAGGTCATTCCCATTCCCGGCGCCTCCGCCGCGTTATCGGCGCTGGTGGCCAGCGGTTTGCAGATGGATCGCTTCCACTTCGAAGGCTTTCTCCCGATCAAGAAGCGCCGGCAGACCCGTATTGCGGAAGTCGCACAGGAAACGCGTACGGTCATTTTCTATGAATCGGTTCATCGTCTCCTCAAGACGCTGCGCGAACTCCATGCCTCTACGGAGGACCGCCGCGTTTCCGTTTCCCGCGAGATCACAAAGAAATTCGAGGAAACCGTGCGCGGCAGCTTCGAGGAAGTGATCGCGCATTTCGAAGCCCATCCCCCGAAGGGCGAATTCGTGATCGTCGTGGAAGGAAAAGGCGCCCGGCGGGTAACCTCTTCCTCCGAGGACGATTCCTGAGTTCAGCCCATTTCCCGGGCTCCCCGTTCCTGCGGTTTTCCCTGTCCCGATGTGCCGTTGTGTCGATCCGCATTGCGTAACTGATGTCCGACCCTGATCAGCAGGTAACGTATGAAAATCCTTTTCATCCAGACCAACATGAACCGCAACCTCATGCCGCTGCCGATTGGTCCGGCAATGGTTGCAGCACAGCTGAAGCATGACGGGCACGACCTCCGCTTTGTGGATTTGATGGGAGAGGCGGATCCCGTGCTTGTCGCGCGTCTGGCGGCCAGGGAAATGCGGCCCGACCTGATGTGCGCCTCCATCCGCAATCGCGACAATCAATCAAAACAGAAATACGACGACCCCCTACCGCGCATTCGCGAGGTGCTCACCGCCGTGCAGCAAGAGTGCGCCGCGCCGCTGCTGCTGGGCGGAACCGCATTCACCACCTTTCCCCGCCGTATGCTCGAATATTTCGATGCCGACTACGGCGTCGCCGGAGATTCGCTTGAAGCGGTTTCGCGGTTTGTCCGGTCGCTGGAATCTCATCCTGCTGCTGCGGGTATTCAAACGACCAGCCAAAGTGTTATTTCCAGCCAATCCAGCACTGATTCGACTAAATCACGGCTGCCGCAAGGCGACGTCGCCGGCTCTGTTTCGACCAAATCACGTCCGAAAGGCGATCTCGACACTCCGGGACTGGTATTTCGGAACAGCGAGGGGGAAATCATCGAGCGGCCTTTTACCATCACCGGCTATCCGCGTGTGCGGCATGATTATCACGAACTGATCGACCGGAAGCGCTATCGCAAAACCTATTGGAACGCCGCCGTTATTACGCGGTCGGGTTGTCCGGAACTCTGCAACTACTGCGACACCTACCGCACTTTCGGACGCGATTTCACCCTCCGCGACCCGGCGGATATCGTGGATGAACTGCTGTATCTGAAGCGTGAACGCAGTACGCATTCCGTCTGGCTGGTGGATGCCGGCTTCAATCGTCCGCTTGATCATGCCAAGGAAGTGCTGAGTGAAATTATCCGCAAGGGTGCGAAGATGCGGTTTTTTGGTGTTTTTGATCCCGGACAAGCCGATCGGGAATTCTTCCAATTGTACCGCCGTGCTGGCGGAGCCGCTTTTACCATGTTCGCAGAAAGCCTGTCCGACCCTGTGCTCGAGGCGTTGGGGAAATCCTTCGGCGCAGCTGAGATTTTTCGCGATGCAAAGATGATCCGCGAAGAAGGTCTCGGCTTCATGTTCATGCCGACCTTCGGTTCCCCGGGCGAGACCCGCGCTTCCGTGGAAACGACACTACGACTGACACCCGCCCTCAAGGCGTTATTCGTGGATTTCGGCATCGGATGGCGTCTTCAGCCAGGAACCGGACTGCAGCAGCGCGCGATAGACGAAGGCGTTATCTCTGCTGACGATGACCTGTGGAAACCCACATTCTATATTTCTCCCGAAACTCCGGCAGAATGGGTCGAACAGCGCATTCGCCGCTTCCGCCGGCGCCACCCCTTACTCTTCATCCCCATGATACCCTTCTCCCTCCGCATGATGCTTGAGCGTCCCTGGAACTCGGGTCCTACTGCCCTTTAAAGGGCTCTTCCCATACAATCTGGCTGTGCTCCCTGCAAAGGACCCTTCCCAGCTTCTTTCCGGATAATACAGTCGCATTCCTTTCTCCAATACAGCCCCTTTATACGCTGGCATCGCAGTGTTGCGTCTGCGACTGGAAGCCTTTTAGCAATTAAGAGCTGCTAACCCTTTGTGTATTATGATATAACAGTCTGATACTCTCTTGCATTCTTCGACAGGAGCCGTAATCGTGAAAAATTTCAACTGTGAAAATAGTACACACTTGCTATTGCATTCTGCGTTTATATGTGATATTATTGCGTGAATCCTATTCACGTTTTTATCCGCGAAATTCGCAGCAGAGAGCCTGATCTGCCACCAACAGGCTTGAAAACACAGAATCCAAGTGATCTACAATAAACTTTTTCCAGGAGACGTTATGAGAAGAACTGCGATTGGTTACGCCATAATTCTCTTTCTACTTATGGGCGTTGGCGCTAACGCACAGAATGGATCTACCGTGGTGTCGTCACCCGGTTTTGTGCCGCCCGGCGTGCAGCAAGTAGAACGGGAGGCCGGTATCGAGCATTCCCTACCGCCCACCAGCATGGCCAAAGAGACCGCATTGCTCAATATTCCCGAGGGAGTCTCGATTCCGACCATCGACGGCATTTTCGATCCGGGCGAATGGTCAGACGCGCTCGAAATCACCCCTACAACTGTCGTTACTGCGGGATGTAAGGCCTGGTTCAAAATGGATGCCTGCAATCTCTATATCGCAGCCATTGTGAAGACCCCAGGTACGTACACGGGTAATTCAACCATGATTAATATCTGGTTCGATCTGGATCAGGACGGTCAGTGGGATACCGCTGGTCTGCTCGATGGCAATCTTGCCCTGCCTGCCCCCGGGATGAATTATCCCAACGATGTCGCGTCCTTTGGTTATGCAAGTCTTCCTGGCTGGACGACTTCCTCGACCGGACGCCTCCGCTTCCACTATCCGTGGAGCACCATGGGTGTTGTTCCGCCGCAATCACAGATCTTTGTCAAGCGCACGGTATTCAATTCCACAGAAATGCATATCGAAGCAGTGATCGATTATCAGAACAGTCCCTTGCACCTCACAGGCAATGATCCGATCAACGCTCGTATTCAGTGGTACGCCGGCTACTACACCGGCGGCGGTACTGTCCAGATCCAGGCTCAGTGGCCGACGATTAATACGAGTGCGTATTTCAGCGGTCCGACTCCGGGCGAACTCAACGCAGATGTGCTGCCGCCCCTCGTCATTGCTCCTCCGGATGTTTTTGACGTAGTTGATATCAACGTGCAGGATAATCCGCAGTTCAGTTCCAAGGCGTACTATACTGGTGGAAATCTGACTCTGGAAGTGGGCTATGTAAGCACCGCCCCACCGACGACTTCCGCCTGCAAAATCAACATCTATGGTCCGCATCCCTCTTCTGCGCTGTTTACTACGATTAACACCAACGTTCTGGCAACTCAGGCAAGCGGTACTGCCCTCCTCTCCGTTCCTGTGAACATGCCAGCCGGTTTCTATCGCGTGGAGGTCATCGTCGATGATCCCTGGGTTTGCGGTATCAAGAAAATTGAGGATATCAGTAATATTCTCGTGATGCTGCCGGGACAGATTCCGTGTACAGTCTGGCCTGGCGATGTGAACCAGGACGGCGTAGCGAATTATGCAGATCGCTCCGATCTGAATACATACATCTTTGATGCAAACCTGAGTCCTGCGTGGCTGATGGGCCCGGGTCGACTCGCACCGAGTTTCCCCACCCCGCTTTCAGAATATGAATGGACAGGACAGGCTGCTGGTCCCTGGTCAACTCCTGAAGGTTGCTACATGGATGCAGATGGCAACGGAGTCGTCAACAACTTTGATTATGTCGCGATCAAAATCAACTGGCTGAGAAGTACCGGTTCCATCAATCCCAAGGATGGCAAGTCCGGAACGCCGACCAATTTTGCGATGAATCAGAACTATCCGAATCCCTTCAATCCTTCCACGTCGCTGCTCGTCGAACTGCCGGAGCGTGCTCAGGTACGCATCGAAGTACGCGATATGCTCGGACGCAAGGTCGCCGACCTCGCGAATGGTGATATGGATGCCGGAAGTCACAGCTTCGAATTCCACGCGAACAATCTGGCCAGCGGCACCTATCTTGCTACGGCCGTGATGACTGGCATCGAATCCGGAATTACCTTCACGCGTTCAGTGTCCATGACGCTCTCAAAATAACCGACCTCTCTCTCTCTCTTGGGGCTGCCTGTTCATCAGGCAGCCCTTTTTATATACTGTCTGGAATCGTGAAAAAATGGCCTGTGAACTATTTTCATACGCTCCTTGATTTCTGAAAGAAAAGGGAGTAGATTCGCAATAGTTCCGTACCCAAATATGAAAATTACTCCCTAGTTGTGAGTCCCTGTTGTCTTCCGGGCCTCATGATCACGGCTTTTTTTCAATCGCTCTTCGGAGGGTCTATGAAGCTCTTCTCATCCACGAGAATCGCGCTTGCATTGGCTTTTTTTGCAGCTGGACTGCAGGCGCAAAATGTATCCACCGTTGTATCCGTTCCACCCGGTACGGCCCCACAACTCATTTCCACTCAAAATGCTCAGAATGCTGTTGGAATTCCGGCATCTTCCCAGAGTATGTCGAAGGAATCAGCCCTGTTCAATATCCCTGCCGGGTCAACGACACCGGTGATTGATGGGGTCCTGTCACCAGGCGAATGGATAGATGCCGGGGAAATGATTCCGACAACGGTCGTTACCCCTGGATGTAAGGCCTGGTTCAAGATCGACGCCTGCTACCTTTGGGTTTCAGCAATCGTGCAGACGCCTAGCATCTACACTGGCAACTCCTCAATGATGAATATCTGGTTCGATCTGAATCAGAATGGACAGTGGGATATGGCTGGCAATCTTGACGGAGTACTTTCACTTCCCGCACCAGGGTCGCAATATCCTTCGAATGTCTCCGCCTTCGGATATGCGAGTCTGGCAGGATGGACCACCGCCGCGACTGGTCAGCTGCGCTGTCATTTTCCGTGGTATACAGTAGGCCTGATTCCACCACCCGAGCAAGTCACAGTTCAAACCACACAGTTCAGTGCGACGGAAATGCACCTTGAGGCGAGGATCGACTATATCAACAGCCCTCTCAAACTGACGGGAGGAGTGCCGGTGAACATGCGTGTTCAGTGGTACGGCGGTTATTATAGCCCGACCCTCGGCGGCACCATACAGATCCAGGCCCAATGGCCAACTATTAGTGGGAACGCATATTTCAACGGCCCGGTACCATCAGAACTTGCCGACGTTAGTCCCGCATTGGTTATTGCTCCTCCGGATGTTTTCGACGTCGTCGATATCAGCGTTCTCGATAATCCCCAATTCAGTTCGAAGGCTTATTATATTGGTGGAAATCTGAATGTGGAAGTAGATTATCTCTCTACTGCTCCTCCGACAACCACGAATTACACGATCAATATTTACGGTCCTCATCCGTCAACGGCACTGTACGCCTCCTATTCAGCATTGCTGACTGCAACGCAGACAAGCGGAACCGCCACGATTAACGTTCCCGTGAACATGCCTTCCGGCTTCTATCGCGTGGAGGTCATCGTCGATGATCCCTGGGTTTGCGGCATCAGGAAAATCGAGGATCTCAGTAATATTCTTGTGATGCTGCCGGGACAGACTCCCTGCACCGTCTGGCCGGGTGACGTCAATCAGGACGGCGTGGTGAATTATACAGACCGCGCAGATCTGAACAAGTATATTCACGATGCAAATCTCAGTCTGACATGGCTCTTTGGTCCGGGCCGCCTCGCCCCGAGTTTCCCCACTCCGCTTTCTGAATATGAATGGACGGGTCAGGCCGCGGGTCCCTGGCTGACGCCCGAAGGCTGCTACATGGACGCCGATGGCAACGGCAACGTCAACAACTTTGACTATGTCGCGATCAAACTGAACTGGATGAGGAGCATCGGCCCCGTCAGCCCCAAGGACGGGAAGTCCGGAATCCCCAACAGCTTCGCGATGAATCAGAATTATCCGAATCCCTTTAATCCCTCCACATCGCTCCTCGTAGAGCTGCCCGAGCGGGCTGATGTCCGCATCGAGGTCCGCGATCTGCTCGGACGAAAAGTCGCCGATCTTGCGAACGGCGATATGGATGCCGGGAAGCATACCGTCCTCTTCCATGCCAACAATCTGACCAGCGGCACCTATCTCGCGACCGCCGTGATGACTGGCGTTGAATCAGGAATCACCTACACGAATACGGTGTCGATGACGCTGACAAAATAACCGATCTCTGAATCCTTATCTCTTCGGGGCTGCCTGTACATCGGGCAGCCCTTTTTTATTTTCCCTCTACCGGAGTTTTAACTTCTACCGCAACCGTACGGCAATAAAATCTTCCTTCGGGCAGATTGTTATCGTACAGATCAGGTGCTTCACCGATACCTCGCGCCTCGAGTTTCTCATAGCGGGGCTTCTGCGAAAGCAGCAGCTTCTTCACGTTCTCCGCCCGTGCAGTGCTGAGCTCTGCGTTATGCGCCTCCTCGCCCAGTCGATCGGTCGAGCCGGTGATTTCGACCGATGATGTCGCCTTGATCGCTTCCGCAACGAACTGCCTGATCATACGCTGATTATGCGGGAGAATGTCTGAACGGTCGAAGTCAAACACTATCAGACTGAGCCGGCCGACTTCGAAGGAATTCTGTTTCTTGTGGACAGGAATCACGAGGTCGCTGCTGGCACTGAGTCCTTTATCATCCGTGACGGTCAGTGTCGCAGTGAGCTTGTCTTCGGAACGCACCATCGATGCGAGCGCATCGACGAGCTGCCAGCGTACGGTCGCGGGGGGAGCTCCGGCGGAACCGAACTGCGCCACAACTTCCTCATCGCGCCGGATGTTCAATGACCACGACGCGATAGCCGACGTCGCATCGGCACCAAGTGCGATTTCCAGCGTCGGCGGCGATATTTCGAATTCACTCAATCGCTCGTGTATCACAGGACGGAAAATACCATCCGCTTCAGACACGATTTCAACCCGCCGGTTTTCTTCGTCTCCCTCCGCATACACGGTACTCGACGGCATCTGCGGGAGCTTCTGTGTGCTGACTGCGATACGGGATTCGTCAACTCCCCAAACATCGACGAAGTATTTCTTCACAGCATTGGCACGGGCGAGCGCAAGCGCAGTATTTCCCTGCTCGGCATCCTTGTCATCGGTGCTGCCCACCAGCGTGATGCGTATGGACGGATCGCCGCGAAGCCGTTTTCCCATGATGTCAAGAAAATGATAATAGATCGGCAGAGTCTTTCGCGGAAGCGCCGCTTCGGTAAACGCCGCAGTATTTTCAGCTCTCATGGTCCTATATTTACCCGGCAGCTCCGCGGAGTTTTTCTCGAAAAACACATACGGCAGAAGGGGAAATGTTTCGGTGACGAAGGTCTCAGTGATGTCGATCTCTGCATCCGTGGTTGTGCCGATGCGCGCGACCGGCGGCTGCGGGGCAGGTGGTGCAGGAGGCGGCGGAGGGGCAACAGGAGGAGGCGCTTTCTCCTCAACCATGATGCGCCAGGTCAGCGACGCTCCCGCGGTCATGTACGAGATCTTCCAGTCGTATCCCGTCGTTGCATCGATCAACGGATAAGCGTAGCTGATTTCAGGAGAAAACTCGACTTCCCCACGCAGCGAGAATGCATAGCCGATTCCACCTGTGATCGCGGTACGCAGCTGGGTGTCGGTGAAATCGGCAGCGCCGTTTGAGCGCCGCGCGACGTAGCCGGGGAACAGCGCGCCCGGAGGTGAGACAATGCGTTCGTCCTGCGTCCAATCCGCACGGAACATCGGAGCGCCTACGCTTATTCCTGCCGAAAGGAATACTGGAAGCTCGAACGGCATGATTTTCACACCGAGTTCCACCAGGCCATAATCGAGCCGCACATCCTTGCTGTATTCGCGCACTAGTGGAGCGAATTCATTCTCATTGCCGGTGGGAACGATGATGCCGTTGTCGCAGATGGTTTTGAACGTCGCACCCAGCTTCGCATAGGAAAGACGCGCAGTACCACGCAGCCAGGGAAGCAGGTCGATTTCGCCGAGAAGTCCCGCCGAAAATCCGTTTCCATTCGCCGATGTAAATTGCCCGCAGCCGCCTTCCGCCACGCGCACAGCCTGCGCGGTCTCATGCCAGCTCCGGAGCCAGCTCCCATGTGCACCTACGTGCCAGGTCGTCTGCGCGGAAGCGAGCGCGGGGAGAAGCAACGTCGTGATGAGAATGATGAGAAACGCTGTGAGTGAACTCACCCCGCCACGGCGAGCCTTCGGCCCCGGTACGACCGCAAACGTTCGAGTGCTGGGGCCGAATGAATTCACTCCAGTGAGAGTCTTAGATAAACTCACCCCCGGCCCCTCTCTTGAAAGAGAAGGGTGACTGTTTCTATTCACTCCGCAGCGTTGTTTTCTCACAAATTCCAATCTGTGTAATCCGTGTAATCTGCTTGCCACGCCGTAGCAACATCCTGTACTTCGGGATGATTGCGAAGGCGGGTGGTTACTCTTCCGTCCCTGATTTCTCATCTCACCACCATCATCGTTTTTGCGGCGGTGTAATTCGGTGTGATCATGAGATAACTGTACACCCCGGCGGTTAGCGCTGAGGCATCGAACACGACCTGATATCGTCCGTGCACGTAGAATGCGTCGGTGAGAACGGCGACAGTTCGTCCGCGCGTATCGCGAACCTCAATGCGCAGCTGCGTATCCTCGAGCGTCTCGAACTCAATCGTTGTCGTGCTCGCAAAGGGATTCGGGTAGTTCTGATCAAGTCCGTACCGATTCGAGGAGAAGGTCAGACGATTGATGCCGCAGCGGGGATTGATAGTCATCCAGTTGAAGCAGCCGTCGCCGAAAAGTGCGATGAAAAATGTACTGTCGCTGGCGAAGCTGATGCTGTCGGAACGGAGAATGAACTGCATCGAGTCGGATGCCGCTACGCGGAAACTGATGTAGCCGAACACACCCGCCGTTACGTTCTGGCTGCCGCGCACCGAGAGCTTCACTCCATCCGCGCGCAGCGTGTCGCGCACAGGGACAGCGGTGAAAGCTGGCTCGAAGCCGAGATACTCGAGCGCCCGGCGGTGGTAGCTGATGAAAAGATCGATGTCGAGCGGATTCTGCGGAATGTCGCGGTTCAACAGAACGGGCAGCCGCAGCACGTCGCCGATGTTTGCGGTGATGGTCGAATCGATGCACAGCGTCACGAGCCACGGCGGCGTATAGCCGTCTCCGGTAATGCTGATCGTGGTGTCGACCTCCACGCAGCCTACGCGAGTGACCAGGCGGACACGCGCCGCATAACTCACCGCCGCGCGCGGAGTGAAGCCGAAGGAAATCGTTCGAGACGCCCGGGGCGGCACTGCGAGCGGAAGCAGCCCCGCAAAGGAAAAGACTCCCTGGTCCGGAATGAACGAGACGGAATCGATGTACAGCGTTTCGAGGTAGCTGGGATTCTGGAAGGTCACATTGACCGGCGCTGCGGAATTCCGCACCGGAGTTGCGGGAAACACTACGCTGTTGCGGTTCGGAATGTACTGCAGGATTCTACCGCCAACCAGGTTGATGGAAAACACCTGCTGCCCGAGACGCGTGGTAGCCGCGATCTGCATCAGCGCCTGGGACTGGACGTTGGGCGAAAGCGCCGGGTGATACACAATATCAATGCTGTCAGCGAAATGCGCGGGAGTGTCGCGCGGCGGCAGTCCGGTGAAGTTGCGTCCGCTCCAGGTAAACGCCGCGGCGTCGGGTCCTGTGATCCACATGGAGTCGATGCGAATAGGAACGCTTCCGTCATTCACCAGACCGATCACGCGCAGCACGCTGTCGCAGCGAGTCGCTTCGCTGAACACTATGGTAGACCAGGGCACAAACAGCGGCACGATGATGCCGCGTCCGGTGAGCTGTCCGGTCGTACTCACGCTGCAGGGGAACGTTGAAGTCGCCTGAATCTGTCCGCCATAAGTCGTGTTTGTTGGCGGTGCGAATTCCACAGTCACAAGCATGGTGTCTCGATACTGAAGCGTGGATCCAATCGGCGGCGCGGCACTCAGAACCGTGAAGCCCGGAGGCAGCGGTCGAAGGGCGTCCACGCGCACCGGAGTTGGACTCGGATTCGTCAGCCGCAGTATGCGGATCTGGCTCGTGCCGACCTCCACATCTCCGTAGTTGGTCATCGCGTCGATGATGAGCTTCGGCTCGATGTTCGTTCCGCTGAGCAGCATGCGGAGAACGCCTTCCGGACCGTCGGTATCAAATACCAGGTCAGCGGTTTCGGTTACGAAATCCGGCGCGCCGGCGGGACAGTACTGAATAACGAACATCCGCTCCTGCGCAGGAGCGAGTACTTCGTTTGTCGTCGGCAGAGGTGCAAGGAAGGTGAATTTCACAGAACCCGTAATGCTCACGCTGCGCAGCGTGAGCGGCGCACCCGTGTTGTTGGTTACGGTGACTGTGTCTTGCCGGCAGAGACAATTCACGACATTACCCGCCTGCAGATACCCGGGATCAAAAATCAGAGAACCAAAGATTCCATTTCCTTCGAGAATCACCCGCTTGATGATCTGGCAGCCGATGTCCTGGAAGTTGAGCGTATCGCGGAAAAACGCAGCGCTCAGCGGACGAAACGTTACGTTCACCGACTGCGCTCCGCCGGGAGCCACGGTGAAGCGGTTGGCGCCGGCGAATGAGAAAGCGCGGCCGGAGCTGAGATACACAAAGATATCCCGTCCGTCGCTGCCGTTGTTGTCAAGCGTTACCGGCAGCGTCGCGCTCTGTCCAACGATCACATTCCCGAAATTGACGATGCTGTCGCGCGCGGCGAGCTTGACGTCGACCACTCGTCCCGACACCGGAATGTTGATGTACACGATGCAGCCGCGGAAGTTCATTCGCACCCTCGCGGTGTCGGAATAGAATCCCTCGACTGAAGAACGGAAGCGGATGTAAATTCGGTACGCGGTATTCGGCCGTGCCGTGAGCGGAAATGCAGTCGGGGTGCTGAAAGCGGCGTTGGTAAATTCTATATCCTCCACCACGAAATTCTCGCCGGTCAGATTTCGCAGAAAGAAATCCTCCGCGAGGTTGAGCGAACGCCGGCAGGCGAGTCCCGGCTGATCGAAATTGATTGACGTCAGAGTAGTGCGTGCGATCTGTACGTTGCGGGCGGAGAGAGGAATCAGTCCGCTGCCCGGACACACATCGGTCGAAAGCAGCCGCAGCGTGTCGGCGAAGGATCCCGTATCTGTCGGTGCAAAGCGCAGCAGCACATCGCGGCATTCGCCCGGCTGAAGCGTGAGCGGAAGCGTCCACCCCGACGGAACTGCGATGAACACAGGGTTCTGCGTGAGTAGTCCGTTCACCGTCAGCGGACCCCCGCTATTATTGCAGATCCGCAGCGTCGTATCGGCAGTCGTGCGATTGACGCAGCCGAACAGCGTATCGAAACTAACGCGTCCCATCGATGCAGTCAGCTGCGTCTCCCTCATGATGTCGATGGGAATGATGGTCAGCGGATTGCAGGAATTAAGCGGACGCACTACCAGCTGCGCGTTGATCGCTCCGGTGATGCGGATGTGCGTTTGAATCGGAATGATCACCGACTGATTCTGCTGCAGTGTCAGCATGCTGCTCGTGAGAGAAAATGCGGCCGCGTCTTTGCCGGCAAGCGAAAGCAGCACCTGCTGTCCGCAAGCCGACGTGTCGGTAATGGTCACCGTGAGCGTCGTGTCGGAAACGCAGCCGAGCGAAAAACTGAACGCCGGGGGAGTAATGAATACGGACTGCGGAACACTGCGCGTCGGCGCGGCGAATTGCAGACTGCCACGGCGATTGCCCCTCCCGTTGAATCGCGAAGCGTCGCAGAGAATGTCTCCGCCGCTTTCATTGCAGCGGAAATACAGGATCAGTCCCGCCTCGCTCCCCTGCAGCGCAGCGTAGCGGTTGCAGCGCAATTCGTCTTCGGCGAGAATGCGGTTCCAGATGCGAATTTCGTCCAGCTGTCCGACGAGCGTTTTATTGCGCGCAGGATCGTTGGTCTGTCCGTTGTAGCTGCCGAACTGCAGATAGCTGATTGTGGGACGCAGCGCGTCAACCGGATAATCGGCGTTGCGGCCTCGCGCCATCAGTCTTCCGTCGACATAGAGCCGCGCTTCCTGCGTCGCTCCATCCCACATAGCAGCGATATGCACCCAGCTGCCGTATGACATCGGCGTTTTGATGACGGTGTTGTCGAAATTCCCGAAATTCGAAAGTGCATTGCTGAGCTCGAAAGTGAGCGAATCGCTGTCATCGATGTAGAGCATCCAGCGATCGTCTCTGTCCGTGCGCGGACCCCATACGCCTCCGATATACTGCGCCGCGCCCGCTTGCCGCGTGACATTCGCCCAAAGCGAAACTGTCATCGCGCGTGTAGAATCTACGCTCCCGAGCGCGGGAGTATTGAACACATCCACGTAATCAAAATCCCCGCCCGGAAACAGCAGCGCATTCCCCACACATGAACGATCCGCATCGCAGCTCGACTGCCCCTGCATCATCCCTGGAAAGCCTAGCGCCAACGCAAACAATATAATGAAAGCCGGTTTTCTCAAAAACCCTTCGTGCGCTCCGTGCTCTTCGTGTGCTCCGTGTCCCATGTTGGTATCCGGAACCTGCTTCATTCCATGCAATCCGTGTCCCATGTTGCTATCCGGAACCTGATTCGTCCTGTGCACTCTGTATGCCCCGTGTTCCATGTTGCTACCCGGAACCTGATTCATTTTCACCGAATTCCTCCCTTTCACAATCCCTTTCCACCCTGTACAACGAGCTTACGTGAAACCTGCTGCGTCCCCACCCGCAGCTGATAGAAATAGATGCCCGGCGGCAGTCCCTGCGCGTTAAAGGAAAGCGAATGCCTTCCTGCGGAATAGCGGCTGGAAGCCAGCGAGGCGAGCAGTCGCCCCTGCGTATCGTAAAGCGTCATTTCCACATCAGCAGACGATCCCAGTGTGAAGGGAATAGTTGTCTGTCCGGCGACCGTCACCGGATTCGGATGATTCTGCATGAGCGCGAAATCAACGGCGGCAGGATTCCCCTGCACGCGAGTCACGTTGCGGATGAGCGGCAGCGGAGTAAACCTTCCGCCCAGCAGTTGTGTGACATCTGTGTCGGGTATGTCGAACCAGTGCTCGAGCAGTTCGGAATATATCTGGCGGTAATCGAAGGTATGCAGCAGGTCGCCGCTTGAATCGGTGACATCGAAATCCGGATCCGCGCCAAGCACTCCTGAATTCACTGCATCGCCGAAAAGAAATTGCACGGCTGACGTGCCGTGATCGGTTCCGATGCTTCCGTTTTCTCGCGTACGGCGGCCGAATTCCGACATGGTAAGACCGATCACATCTTTCGACAGCCCCTGATTCTGCAGATCTGCTGAAAACTGCTCCGCAGCGTCGGAAAGCGTCTTGAGCAGATTCGCATGCGCGCTGGGCTGATTGCTGTGCGTGTCGAAACCGCCGAGATAGACCATGTAGATTTTCGATTTCAGTCCGCCGGAAATCAGCCGCGCGACGAGGCGCAGCTGCTGTGCGAGTCCGGCATTCGAATACGTACCGACATTCGTACCGCCGTTGAACGCATCGTTGATGCGCTGCGAATACACGTCGCTCTGTTCCTTGATCGCGCGCACAAAAAGATACTCCTCGCCATACGGTGTCCCGCCCGGCACGGCTTCGTCAAGCTGATTGCGTCCGAGACGGAAAAACGTATCCGGGTCCGCCAGCGTGATGCCCATGTTTCCTTTCTGGCTCTGCAGCATCAGCGACAGCGTGCCGCCGATCTGCACGGCGAACGGGTCTGGCGGCAGATCCAGCGGAAAAGTGGGATTGCTGAATTCGAGGTAGCGTCCCAGCCATCCGGTGTCGAGCACGGTCGAAGGACCCGATCCCGTCAACCAGATATTTTCCGAGCGGAAATGCGACCGGTTGGAATTCTCATATCCCACACCCTGAATTGCCACAAGCTTGCCGGCATTGAAAAGATCGCGTACTCCGGTCATCGACGGATGAAAGCCCATAGTGGGATTGGCGATTTTCAGAACTTCATTGGGAGAAATTCCGACGGTGGGACGATTCTGATAATACTTCGGATTGGTGAATGGCACGAAGGTGTTGAGTCCGTCGTTGCCGCCGAACATCTGTATGACCACCAGTACGCGGTCGTTCGCTGCCAAGGTCTCCGCTGCCAGCGAGCGATAGCTGCCGGCGTGGACGGGAATTCCGCCGAACACCAGGGGCACTGAAGCCACTCCTGCCGATGCGAGTAAAGAGCTTTTGAGAAAGTCGCGGCGTTTCATGATTTCTCCCCTTTAATGCAGTTGAAAATCAGGTGCGGAAATAATGCGTACCAGCATGCTGCGCAGATTGACATCGGCGTTCGGCGCCTCGATGTTCCATTCGTACACCGGCGCACCGCCGAGCATGGTCTGTAAATACGAGGCGCGGCGGGTGTCGGACACCTGCTTCGGCAGCAGCAATGAAAGAATGTGATCGATCAGCTTGTCGGCATCATAATAGTCTGGGAACTGCTTTCCCCACGCGACCACATTCATCGGCGTCTGTCCCGTTCCGCCGGGCTGCAGTCCGGTGATAAAGCGCTCGGCGTAGGATTTTCGGAAAGGGTACGTAGTCGTACTGATCCAGCTGCGGTAACCCTCCCAGCCGGCCACGTTGGGCGGATCGAGCAGATGCTGTTCGAGGACCTTCATGTCCGAAACAAGGCGCGCGCCGCCCGGATCCGCAGCAAGCTGCCGCGCCATGCCGACTTCAAGCACGGCAGGACTCTTGATCATCGCGCCGATATTCACATCGTCAAAGAAATGAGCGCTCCTCAGCAGCGCTGAAAGCACGGGCTTCATGTCATAGTCATTGTCGCGGAGAAGCTGCGCCATTTCGTTGACCACTTCGCCGTCCACCGCCGCCGGATTATTGTACACAAAGGCCAGATACAGCTTCCGGCAGATGAATTTCGCTACGGAATCGTCCTCGAAAATGATGTCCACAACTTCATCCCCTTCAAATCGTCCGTCGAGTGACGATCGGCCGACTATTGTGCGTCCCATAAACGTCTTATTCCCCGCGTCGTGCAGCAGAGGGCTGAATATCGCATCGAAACCCGTGAATTCATTGAGCTGCCAGCCGGTCAGACAACGAGCGGCTTCCTTGATGTCCTGTTCGGTGTACTTGCCCTCACCCATTGTGAACAGCTCCATCAACTCGCGTCCATAATTCTCATTCGGATTTCCACCGACATTGATTTCCCCATCCAGATACCGCAGCATGGCCGGATCGTGATTGACCCCTTTCATCAGGTCGCGGAAATTCCCGAGCGCATAAGAACGGAACAGCGCATTCTGCTGATACATGTACTGCGGTACTTTTACGATGCCGCCCTCGCCGGTGATGTGACCGTGCAGAAAGAGCGTCATCTTCTCCGTGATATTCATGCCACCTTCGACCATCAAATCTGCCCACCATGCACGGAGCCCATTCATCCAGCTCAAATTCTGGCCTTTGTAAGCATTCTCCTCGTCTATTGTCGTCGGCTCGGGTGGAATTTCCGACACCCACGAGCCCGGCGGCTGCGGCTCAGTGGCGATGTCGATAAGCACGTCCACAAGCTCACCCGGCTGCATGGATATTGCTGTTGTCAGTTCCGTCCATTTCGGGAGAAAGCAGGCCCGTCGCAGCAGATGACCCGCACGGCGGACATCCCACGGCTGCGTGCCGTCAGGGACGTAGGGCTCGAGTCCCGTCTGCGTCCGTCGTTCAAAGCCGAATAGCATAGGCGGCAGCTTCCGCCTTCCGGTTGTCTGCGTGTCGTTGACAGCTGCATGCATAAGCTCTACCTCGCATTGGAAACAAGAGAAAAGAAAATATCGGAAAAACCGCATACCTTCAATGCAAAACGGGCATCAGCCCAAAACAAGACAATCTTCCTCATAAAACACCTCAATGCCAATATAGTTACGCACCGCCCAAGGCCAAACATCTCCCGCGCATCTTCTCTTCCTGGAAATGAGCCTTCACTTCTGCATACCGCAGCACAGGAATACACCGAAATACGAAGAGTCGTCGCTTCATTCGGCTTAGCAACAAGGAATTCCTCAGGAATTTTCCTTCTGGAAGCATGAGGCTTCCCATCTCCATCCCGCAGTTCGAGACGAGCCCAAGCAAGCAGACGCTCTTTTACATTGCCAGACGGGACGGGAATATTATCACCACATATAAGGAAATATTTCCGCCACGTGTTGACTTTCTCAAATTCGTTTCTGATATTCTACGGCAACATGGCGGTTTGAAATTCTGAGGGACAGAACACCGCCCAAATGAGACATTGATAACAGGGATTTTACCACTGGTCTCACGTTTTCCCCCGGGAACACACTTCCTTACATAATTCATTTTCGTGCATCCCCATAATCCGAGGTGACGCAATGAACAATCCAATTCGCCAATCGGTGATCTGTATCCTTACCGCATGCAGCCTTATTCTCGCATGCGGCATTCCACCGAGTGCAATCGCGCAGCAGAAACGTATGTTGGTTTTGAGTCCGGAAGTCGGGCCCATAATCGACAGTGCAGAACGAGAGCTGTATAGTCTCTTCAGCTCAATCCCTGATTTTCACTCGGCATCGTTTTATGCTGATGCGAATGAAGGGCTGGGGCTCACGATCACAACTCAGAGAAATGACAGCACTTTCGTCGATTCTGAGCAGGAGATGTCGTACTCAAAACTCCGGCTGATCGCCGAACGCATTACGCACTGGGAGGCGCTGAAGCGGGGGGCGTATGTCATGGGATCGGATGAACCACCCATCCTTTTCGTGGACGGATCCCCACTTCCTGCTTCTCTCCGGCAATCGTCTGCCGTACGGAAGGATTGGTATGAGGAGACTGTTCAGGTATCCATGTCGAAAACAAGACTTCCACTTGCACCCAACCCCGCAGGACTTTCCCGTCCGCGATTCCCGTCACTGCGCCTGGGTGTGTCTGCGGGGCTTATGCTCCCGCGCGTTTCTGAACTTGAACCATTGATTGGAGAAACCTTCGACACACCCGTATTTCTGGCCCTGGATCTTGAACTTCCCATGTCTGAATATCCCGAACTCTCACTCATGATCGGGCTGGATGGCGGATTCGTACGCACGCACAATATCTGGCACGACCTTACTTCCGTCGCCTCTTTCTCCGTACTGGGTGTGTGGCGTCCTGAAAAAATGGGTGCCATTCGTCCGATACTCGGAGTCGGCCTCGGTCATGGATTCTGGCAATTCACAAACCATATCGTCGAGATACGGGCCGGGTACACCTATCCGGTGGCTATTCTCGGCATTGTTGTATTCGAGGATCTGCTCGATGTCGTGGCGAGAATACCGATGCTCGACATCAGTACGACCTACGAATCGAAAGAATACACCATCGCTCCTGCAGGACCCAGCTTTTCCCTTCGCCTCAGCCTGGACTGACAGCTGACCCTCTAACTCGTCTTAGCCGTTACATTAAAATTCGAGGTCCATCATGACCAAACGCATCGCAAGCACATTGATGCTTCTCGCCGTCATTTTTTCCGGCGGATGCCAGACATCCATGCAAACAACCTGGAACAGCGAACTCGCAGCGCAGCAGGGAAACGGTCCCATCCGGGTACTTACCACGGAGTCCGTAACCTACACCTTCACTGATTTTACCTTTAACGACAGCCTTCTCAGCGGAAAAGGAAGCATCCGCATCGATGATGCGGCATCCGAATTCGCGGGAAGCATCCCTTTCTCCCGAATTGTCTTCATCGAACGCTTGCGCGACAGTGAGGCGAAAGCAATCTGGGTTGTGCCGGTCGCGGCCATTACCACGGTTGCCATAATCGCACTCGCCACACAAAATGGCTTCAGCATACAACCCCATGAGGGGGGATCCTGTCCGACCGTCTACGCTTTCGACAATACGGACTTTCATCTCGAAGCTGAAGCGTTCGGGACATCGATATCGAAGGTAATGGAGGCCACTTCCTACTCCGTGCTTACCAAACTTGCCCCGATTGACGGACGCCTCGTCGTGCGCGTTGCGAACGAGCGGCCTGAAACTCATATGATTAATTCGGTTCGGCTTTTCGCAGCTGATGCCGGGGATGTCCCGGCCGCCGTCCTGGACATCGAAAATAATCTTTGGCCGCTCGCGCATCCGCTTCCGCCGTTATCCGCGATCGATGCCTCGGGACGGGATGTCCGTCACGCGCTCGAAGCCGCCGAAGGACGCATGTGGATTTCCGATCTGAGAAATATCACGCCCGGTTCAGGCTTCCGCGATTCGATCGATCTTAAGTTTGAAATGCCGCAGCAGACTGAAGAAGCGACGCTGGTGGTGCGGGCAATTAACACCGAACTGATTACGGAAGTATATCGCTCAGTCGGCGGCCTGCTCGGCGACGCCACAATGCAGTTTTATCAGTCACTCGAAAGCGACCCGGCGCTGCAGCAGCGCATCCGAAATTGGCTCGGCGACTGCAGTCTCACAATAGAGGTTGAGAGAGAAGATGGCTGGGAGACCGTCGGCACTATGCTGCCGGAAGCAAACATGGTTTCGTTTTCGAGAGCGGTCCGGCTGCGCCTTCCAGCGCAATTACAGCGCCCGCTGCGGGTACGCCTCTCCACGCTCACCGATGTCTGGCGCATCGATGCCGTGCTGCTCGACTGTTCCACCGTCCGGCCTCTTCCGCTTCGGGAGTTGCCGCTTTTATCCGTTGAGAGTTCCAACGGTGTGGATTGGGAAGCTGCTGTTGCAAAGCCCGATTCGTCCTACGCCATACTGCTTCCCCCTGATCGCATCGCCTGCGAATTCGACGCAGCTCCGGCGGCGCAAATGCTGCGTCCGATCTACGTTTTTGCCGCCCGGGGCTATCTGTATGAGTGGTTTCCGAATGATCGCGACTCCCCCGGTGCAGCCTTTGCAGCTAATCTGTCTGAAACCCAGCGTGTCGACATGCTAAAGCTGCTCATTCAGCAGAAGGATATTTTTCTCCCGCCGATTTATGCGCAATGGAGAAAGAGCATTGGTGCCCTGCAGGAGTAGCCGTGGAATTCAGGACTTGCTTGTGTGCTGAAGATTGATAGATTGCATATTCCGATCATATCAATGCTCCGCTCATCAATAACATAGTTTTCGATGAATACCACTATTCAATTCCTTCGTGATCCGAAGTATCAGGATACTGTTATCCTGTTTATACTGGCCCCGGCGGGGATTCAATACGAACCCTCCGAAATTGGAAAAAACCTTTTCGGTAATGACAGCTGGACGTATGAACCCCTGCTGATAGACGGCCTAGCACCGAAAGCGACGTTTCGCTACTCGGATATCAGTTTTCACTGGACGGATTTTCTGGATCTCGCTTTCCGCCACGTCGACCACGGACTTTTCTATGTACCTCATAAGAAAACGTTCAAGGAAATTGGCAAGGAAAGCCTGCTGCAACAGAATCCGGACCTCTATTCCTTTTCATTCCACAAGTTCGTTTGCGAATCCCGTAAAGGACTGCCGCAGCCTCCGACCAAAGAAACACCCGTTTTCGCACTCTCCGGTGCATCGCTCCAAGCGGCCGAACCGTCCAATGGCTCATCGGAAAATGCGGCAGGAAAGTATGAATCTGATTCGGCGACGGCTGCAGATTCACGTTCTGCGGCCGAAAAGCTCATTGAGACTCGCGCCACACTGCAAGCACTATTGGATACGGGGTGGTCAGCGAATGCCGTGTCAAAAAACACCGGCATCACAGCCATGACTATCGGGAGTATTAAGAATGGAAAATCCGCGCAGGTTTCCTCGCGGGTCTATTCCGCAATAATGAAAATGAGGACCGACGCCGATGCAGGGCGCATCGCACCGAAATCCCGCGGAACAGCTGGCGCGGCGGCGGCTGATCGCGGCCAGGTGAACCCGGCTTCATCCGCTCAGACAAACCGACCGGCGGCTTATCCGCCGCCCTCCCGCACAACCGGATCCGCAGCGTCTGCCGCTTCGGAAGAAACAGGCAGCTTGCTGAAAAACCAGTACGTCGCCGTCGATGCGCGTCAGCTGGAGGCAATGATCGATCGTCTGAGCAAGCTTTTCACTGACGCGATCGGTGACCTGAAGGAGATCCGCCGCCAGGTTTCGAAATAACTCCGCTCGAGCGGCCCCTTTTCAATATCTTCGACGGAGCAGGCCATGAATGCTGCGGCAATCCTCATCACGCTCGCGCTGATTTTCTATTCGCTCGGAGTGTGGGCTGAACGGCTTGCGCGGTATCTCAAGAACTGGCACGTGCTGGCCTTCTGGACCGGCTTTGTTTTCGACATTTCAGGCACGCTGGCCATGCATCAGATGGCCAGCGGACCTTTTGACATTACGGCTCCTCACACGATGACCGGTCAGCTTGCTCTCTGGCTCATGCTCATCCATGCAATTTGGGCCACTTGGGTCGTGCGCCGGGGCAGCGAATCACTCCGCATAAACTTCCACCGCTACAGTATTATTGTCTGGCTCATCTGGCTCATTCCCTACTTCGGCGGCATGTACCTCGGCATGAGTTCGAAATTCTGATATCACCTCGGCCCCGAGATTCCACCTTTTCCAGTTCTTCCACAATCGCTATATTACTGCCGATTTAACAATTCCCATTTATTGAGGAGGTTCCATGCTTCAAGACAAGCACCTGTGGTCTGTGCTGAGGCGGTTCTGTATAGCAGCGGCGTTACTGCTGGTGGCCGGACCGGCTTGGGGACAGGCAGGCAAGCAGCTTATAATAAACCACTTCGTTTCCGATCCGGCCATCGTTGAAGGTCACCTGGTCATCAGCGATGTCGAGGGAAAAGGCGGCACGATCAATGTTTCCGTATTCGACGAAAAGGGAAACGTCGCCGGCAAAGCCGTGGAGACGATTCCGCCCGGCGGCAAACTCAACGTCAACGGAGACAAATACGTCAACGGCAGAACCATGGTGGGCACCATGCGCATCACTTCGACCGTGAACGTTGCCGGACAGTACTGGCAGTTCTACAAAGATCCCGCACTCGGCTGGAAAAATATCGCCGTGCCCGCAGCAGTCGGACCCGGCTCCACGAAGCTGATCTGCCAGCACTTCGTTGCTGATCCCAACATCGAGAGTTATATCGTCGTCGCCGATGCCGAAGGCACTGGTCCTACGGTCTATGTCGAATTCTACAGCGACCAGGGCGACCTGGCCGGACAGACAAAAATTGATATTCCGAAATTCGGAAAATTTTCCATCCAGCCCCTGGCACTCGTCGGCAACAAGAAAATGACCGGAGTGGCTTACATCCAGACCGAGGGTGGAAAAATCACCGGTGAATACTGGCAGGTATCAGCGCGAGAGAAATACCAGATCGCGCATGCCCTGCAGGGCGGCGCTCCGATCGCGGAAGTGATTGAAGACGATCCGATCGTGCGTGTGCAGGTGCAGTTCGATTTCGACAGCGAAAAAATCCAGAAGCGTTCTTTCGCCGATCTCCTTGAAGTGGCACAAGCAATGAACGCAGACAAGAACAAGGGTAAACGCTATGAGGTCGGTGGACATACCGACAATGTGGGCAAGGATGAGTACAACCAGAAACTCTCCGAACGCCGAGCCAATTCCGTGAAAAACTACCTTGTGAAAAACGGCAAGGTCGACGCCAAGCGTCTCACCATCGTGGGATACGGTCCCAAACAGCCGATCGTCGCCAATGATACGCCGGCCAATCGCGCGATTAACCGTCGCGTTGAATTCAAGAAATTCTGATCACGGGATAACGCAAGAAAGGTACAGGAGAAATCATGAAATACACCAGAAATATCCTTTTTGCCGCCACCCTGCTGCTGCTCGCTACGCGCGTAATGGCTCAGGGCGCGGAAAAATATATCATCAACCACTTTGTCAACGATCCGAAAATCATCGAAGCCCATTTGGTGATCACAGACGTCGAAGGCAACGGTCCCATTGTCACCATTAAATTCTATGACAACGACGGAAATCTGATCGGTGAGGGAAAGGAACTCGTCCAGCCCTTCAGCAAGCTCAACATTGATCCGGGCAAGTATGTGAACAAAGTGGCCAACGGCACGATTCACATAGAAGCCAAGGGTGGAAACATCGTCGCCGAATACTGGCAATTCTACAAGGATTCCAAGGAATCGTGGAAAAACACTACGACGGTTGGGCAGGATGCCGCTGGCTATTCGAAGCTGGTTTGTCCGCATTTTGTCAGCGATCCTGACGTGGAAGTTTACATCGTACTCGCGAATTCCGACGGCAAGGATGCTATCGTGAATATCGTATTTCACGATGACAACGGACGCGAGGTGGGCAAGGCCCGCGAGCTCGTGAAAGCCAACGGAAAAATCACCCTGCAGCCGTGGAAAATTGTGAAGACCAAGGCGACCGGCGTTGCCTTCATCAGCTCACAGGACGGAAAAATTACTGCGGATTACTGGCAGGCCGAAAACTCAAAATCCTATCAGATTGCCACTCCCATTGCAGGCATCTAACTTCTGCTGAATCACGGAACATAAGGTTTGATTCCGGGGCCGACGCACTCCCTCGCCTCAAAGATCGCTTCCTCGTGTCTCGCTTCGTCGAGGCGGCGTGTGCCGGTCCCGGAAAAACCCAATCCGTACCCTCCCTCGCATACGTGTTCCTTTCCTTCATGATTATCACCAATACAGATCTGCTTAGACTTGGCGTCCTCGCTGCTGGCATAATCGCACTGCTCGCGCTGAGTGAAGCTGCTCGCCGGTTATTCGGATGGCCGGACGAGGTCTCGCGCAAAATCGTACACGTCGCAACCGGTATGGTAATCTTTTTCGCTCCGCCATTTTTTCCGAATGCCGGAGCGGTCGTTCTTATCGCTGGGTTATTCGTCGCGGTCAACATTGCGGCTTATGCGCGGGGATGGCTCAAGGCGGTGCATCACAGCAAGCGAAAATCATTTGGTACCGTCTATTATCCCCTTGCGCTGCTGCTGCTGGCCGCACCGTTTTGGAATGCGTATCCCGATCTCGTGGTCGCCGCAATTACCGTTATGGCGATCGGGGACGCTGCCGCAGGCATAGTCGGAGAATCGATTCGGACGCCGTTGATCTACCGTATCACCGGGGATATAAAAAGCGTGCAGGGTTCCGTCGCCATGTTTATCGGTACACTGCTTGCGCTTTCAGCAGCCTTGGTGATGTATGGCAACGGGGGCCTCGCCTTCGGCCTGATTTTCTCACACTCGCCGCTGATCGCCGTACTTGCGCTCGCAGCTATAGCAGCATTTGCAACCGGATGGGAAGCAGCTTCCTCGCGCGGTCTCGATAATCTTACCGTTCCCATCATGACCGCGGCTGCCCTGCATGTCTGTTTTGCGGCAAGTGGAGAAATCAACACCAACTCATCCGTTTTCAGCGGCGCTGCCGCTGTGACGGCTGCTGCCGGACGTTTCGTTCTCGCATCCGGCCTAGGCCTCCTGATTGCCGCTGCCGCCTGGAAAGCACGCATGCTCCAGGCATCGGGCGCCGTAGCCACATTTCTTCTCGCTGCAATCGTTTTCGGCATCGGTGGCTGGCAATGGACCCTCCCCATCTTCACATTCTTTATTCTCTCAAGCTTTCTTTCGAAATGGCGCAAGCAGCAGAAAGCTCCGTTCGAGAGCATGTTCGAGAAAAGCGGCAACAGGGACGCGGCTCAGGTGGCAGCCAACGGCGCAATTGTTGGTGCACTTGCGCTGCTCTGGCATTTCACGGGAGACGACCGTCTGTACCTGCTTTCTCTCGTCGCCGTCGCCGTTGTCACTGCCGATACCTGGGGAACCGAGATCGGCGTGCTTGCGCGAAAGCAGCCGAGGAGCGTACTTACGGGCAAACGGGTGCCACCCGGCACTTCGGGCGGCATATCGCTCGCCGGTACGCTGGGCGGCATTGCCGGTGCAGCAGTAGTTTCGCTCACGGCTCTTCCCTTCGTTCCGCTCGCCCCATGGCAAATATTCGCCATCGTAGCCTTCGGTGCCCTTGGCAGCCTCTTCGACAGCCTGCTAGGTGCAACCCTGCAGGCGCAGTACCGCTGTGAGATCTGCGGCAAACACACAGAAAAAACCACACACTGCGAAGCCAGTTCCCACCAACTCGGCGGTTTGACATGGCTGCGCAACGATGCCGTGAACCTCATCTCCACCATCCTCGCCGTCGCCCTCGCTGCATCGCTGCTCCTGCTTCAATAAGACTCTCCCTCTTTCTCCCCTGCCTGCCGCGCAGTAGTCCCGTGAAACGGGACGAAGGCGGGAAGGCTCATCCTCCAATCCGGGATTCTTCATGGACGCACTTGCCCGCCGCGCCGAAGTCCCGTGAAGCAGGACGAGCCTAAAGGCTCATCCTCCAAGAAAAATCAATCTGTGTAATCTGTGAAATCCGTGGTTACTCTTCCATCCCAATTTTCCCTTTCGCATCTCCTGCCGGAAACGTATGTTATTTGGATACGACATTTTCGGTCTCCCATGCACTCCTCCCCGGCAGACATACGACCTTTCCGCTCCATCTTCCTTGCGCTCGCGCTGATGCTCGTGCTCGCCACGGCCTGCGAACGAGAACGCATAGTAGATCCGGGTCCGGACGAAATCGCTCCGCTCCCGCCGGCCGCGCTGCTGGTCGAGGGTGCACGCGACGGCTACATCTTCATCAGCTGGATACGGAATAGGGAAATCGATCTTCGCGGATATATCATTTACCGCGCGGAGGAATCGGATCCTTCCCGCTTCATCGCTGTCGATACGACGACACTCTTCTATTTCATCGACGAACAGCGAAGCTACGATACAACCTATTCGTACTTCGTCACGGCCTTTGATGAAAGTGGCAATGAGAGCGAGCCTTCCGATACATTGTCTGCGATTTCCAGAAATGTGTATGCTCCTGATTCTCCCCAGGAATTCAACGTCAACGGATTCAACGACGGCGCGACGCGTATGATGCGACTGTCATGGAGCAGCGTCGACGAAGCTGATCTGGCCGGATATCGCATCTACCGATCCGATATTCCATTTACCGCAGCCGATACCGCTCTGCTGATCGCTGCAAGCGACGCTGCCTATTATGACGATGCAGGCGCCGCACAAATCGCTGCACGCTATTTCTATGCCATCACTGCCGTCGATAGGGGCGGACTCGAAAGCGAACTTTCACCCATCTCATCGGACTATATTTCTCAGCGGCCGTCGCTCATTTCGCCGGAAGAAAACGGGAAAGCCGACACCTATCCTCAGCTCGTATGGAAACGCGTTCCTGAAGCAGCGGCATACCTGCTCACGGTCTCGCTTTCCGAAAGCACAGGGGAAGTCTGGTCCGCAATTATACCGGCTGAAGCAGCGGACACGCTTTCGTTCCGCTATGCGGGACCGGCCCTCAGCGCAGGAGAAATTTTTTACTGGCGGGTTTCCACCATCACCGCTTCGAACGGCAAGCCCAACGGCATCTCGGATGCGTGGCGCTTCCAGGTTCGCAATTGATGCGGGTCGCCATGCGTTCGCATCATGCACTGCTCTTCATCCTCCTGGGAATCGCAGCCTTCCCCTCATCCCTGACAGCACAATTTGCGACGGGAGAAAGCGCGGCTGCGGATAGCAGCGGCCTGCTTGGCGGACCCGGCAGACTCTCCTTCGGTTTCGAACGCAACGTCAACACGTACCTCTGGGATTTCGGGGGCAGCTGGCGCACGGACGCCGCACCCTGGCGTATCAGCGTGGACGAACGCTTTCAGCGGACTCTTATTCGTACCGACCGCAGCACCGTTAAGGATGAGCAGAGCCTCAACATCGGTGCCGAGCATGTTCTGTCCGACCGCCTCGCGCTGACGAGCTCGTTTTCCTCTTTTATTTTTTCCGACAACAGGGCTCTTGCACTGAATGATCTTTCTGCCAACAAGGCGCTGCTGGGCGCGCGCTGGACTCCATTCCAGGAACTGCAGGTCACGCCCATGGCCGGCGTCAGCTTTGACAATCAGCAGGGAATAGAAGACCGCGGATTCATGTACACCACCCTGGCGCGATTGCAGGACCTTACGCTCGGCCGCACCGCGGCGCAGGCGGAACTCTATTCTTCGGCCGAATACATCGACCCGAGATTTCAGCAGGAGCACAGAGGCTCTGCGGACTTTCTTGCGCGCTTCGCGGATGCCGGACTCAACCACACTCAGCTGCAATTCCGCTCCGTACGACGGGAATTCTACCTCCCATACGATTCAGCGCTGGAAGCGAGTCGCGGCGTGGCATTCCCGATCGAGTCGCGCGACGAACAGATCGTCACGCTGAGCAACACGCTGCAGTATCAGATGGCCGGGCCGCTTCGGCTCAGCGCCAATGTGGATCTCACACAGCGCGACATCGCCCGCGTTCGTCCCCAGCGCAATCCTCAGGACGCCATTCCTTTTTTCGATGCCGACATCAGCGAGTTTCATCTGAACGGAAATCTTCAGCTCATATACGACGACCAGCGAGGCACCACCGGACAGCTGCGCATGGAACTCAACGAGCGGGATGAAGTGCATGAAATCAACAGCTTCGATGGCGCGAATCCGGTTGCCTTCTCACGCCAGCAGGCGCTCGAACAGCAGAAAAACAACAATATCGAACAGACCCAGCTCGGCCTCGTACTCTCGCATGCGCTCTCGCAGCGCGATACTCTTTGGCTTTCCGCCTCGACAGTGAAAATGCAGTACGACACTCCGAGCGAAGACAATTACGATGACAGGGATGAATTGTTTGTGCTGGCAGGACTGCGCTGGGCGCATCGCTTCAGTCCGGTTTTTCAGGCCTCGCTTTCCGGAGACGTTAACCTGAGGCATTCGGTGTTCATTTTTGCTGAGCGCAGTGCAAACAATACGTGGAACCGAGTCATCCGTCTTTCGCCCGCGACGGAGCTGCGTCTGAGTCCTTCGTTCGTCAGCCGCAATGCCGCGGAGGTCGTCGCCAATTACACCGTGTATGATTTCGAAAGTGCGGGACAGTCTCAACGAAGCTTCTCCCTACGTCAGCTCACGGTCAGCGACTCGACGCTGCTTCGTCTCGGCAGCTTGATCTGGGCGGAGATGCAGGTGCATCTGCGTTTCTACGAACGCGGGGAATTGCGATGGACCGCATTCACATTGCGTCCGCTGCAGTATTTTGACGAACGCACGTTCTCGCTTTCTCTGCTCCGTCTCGGTAATCGAGTTCGTGCATCACTTGGACTCCGGTACTTCGAACAACGCCGCTACGCATACGAAGGACTCGACCGCAAGCCGGCCGGTACACTGCGCAGCTACGGACCCACCGCAAGTATGCGCTTGCGCCTTTCCGATGCCACTGATATTATGGCCGAGGGCTGGTATCAGCTCACTTCCGAAAACGAAAGCGCCACGCGAGTGACCCCAAATGTATCCTTGCGCGTGTTCTGGAATCTATGATCGGGATTTCCTACCTTACATACCCGAATTCACCGCGTCACAGCAGGAGAGCAGCCATCTGAACGACGCCATTTTGAAAAAAGAAATAAGCATCCCGAGCGTTCGATCGAACATACGTCTCGTCGAATACTTTGTGCTCGAACTCAATGATGCATTGAGCCTCGATGAGTCGGTACTTGACCGGATCATGATTTGCATAACCGAGGTCGTTAACAACGCCATAATCCATGGAAACGGAGCGGACGAAAAGAAACAGGTGCATTTGAGTTGTACCTGCTATGAAGACCGCCTCGATTTTCTTGTGCGTGATGAAGGCAGCGGTTTTCACCCCGACAATCTCCCCGATCCGCTCGACGAAAACAATCTGCTCAAGGAAGGCGGCCGTGGCGTTCTTATCATCCGTGCGATGATGGACGCAGTAGAATTCCGCAGCAGTGAGCAAGGGATGGAAGTCTTCCTGAGTATCCGGCGCGCACCCGCCACTTACTGACAATTTATTCCATCAGAGGATCGACCTATGCCAGACCGTCCGTACATTCCCGGCGACGAAGCTCGCATCATGACCATCCAGCGCTACATCGCAGAAATGGAGCGCGTGCACGATGATGCCACTGGTGAGTTTTCCACACTGCTGCGAAATCTCGCCCTGGCTGCGAAAATCGTTTCCCGCGAAGTTCGCAGGGCCGGGCTGGTAAACATCCTCGGACGTGCGGCCACAACCAACGTGCACGGAGAAGATGTAAAGAAGCTCGACGTCTTTGCCAACCAGATGATCATCAACGCGATGGAAAGCGGCGGCCAGCTCTGTGTCATGGCATCGGAGGAAAACGAGGCCATCATTCCGATTCCTGATGAATTTCCCTGTGGACATTACGCGATGCTCTTTGATCCGCTCGACGGTTCTTCCAACATCGATGTTAACGTCACGATCGGCACCATCTTTTCCATCTTTCACCGCGTCTCCGAAGGCGATCGCGGCACGGAAGCCGATGTCGCGCAGGTCGGTGACAAACAGGTGGCAGCGGGATACATCATGTACGGATCGAGCACGCTCATGGTGTTCACTACCGGAGAAGGCGTGCAGGGATTCACACTCGATCCTACCATCGGCGCGTTTCTTTTATCGCATCCAAATATTACTATTCCTAAGCACGGCAGATACTACAGCGTCAACGAGGGAAATCGCATGTTGTGGCATGACGGCTTTCGCAGATATATTGAGCATGTACAGACCCCCGATGCGGAAAGCGGTCGGCCCTACAAATCCCGCTACGTTGGATCCATGATTGCCGATGTTCATCGCACTCTCCTTTACGGCGGGGTATTCGCATATCCGGATGACGTGGAGAGTCCCCGCGGCAAGCTGCGTCTCATGTACGAGGCAAATCCCATGGCCTTTATTATTGAACAGGCGGGCGGACGAGCAACCGACGGAAAAAATCGTATCATGGAGATAGAACCACAAGACATCCATCAGCGTACGCCGGTGCTTCTCGGCAGCGAAGAGGATGTGCTCGAAGCTGAAGCCTTCATCGCCGGAACACGGTAACAGATACCCAATGAAATTCATTTCCTTTGTGCGCGCCGCGCTGGCTGTTACGCTGCTGCTGCTCGCCGTTAATGCCAGAGGCCAGAGATCCGCCGGCGACCGTGCGAATATCGATCCGCAATTTCTGATCGACATGCCGGTCGCAGGCATCATTCCAGCTACTGCCGTCGCCGTTGAGACAAATCTGTATCCGGATGGCGGACTATTGGCCGGAGTCACCTACGGGCTGATGACCAATCTAAATGTCGGGCTTTCTTTCGGCGGTACCCGGTTGATAGGCAGCGGCGGCATTACGTGGAATAATCTCCCCGGACTAGCTCTGCGCTATCGCGTGCTGGAAGAGAACATGTACAATCCAGCTGTGATCGTCGGGTTCGATTCGCAGGGACATGACGGCTGGGTGCCTTTTCTCCGTCAATACGTGATGAAGAGTCCCGGTTTCTTTGTTGCAGCGAGCAAAAATTATCAGTTCTTCGGTACAGTCAGTTTCCATGGCGGAATGAATTACACGCTCGAGCGCAACGATGAGGATTTCGACCCGAACATCTACATCGGTGCTGAAAAATCGATCGGTCCGATCGTTTCATGGTTGGCGGAATATAACTTCGCCTTCGACAACGACCGCGACAGCAAGGGATTCTGGAACGGTTCGCTGGGGACAGGTTTCCGTATTTCGACCAACATCGGCTTCAACGTCGATCTTCTCTTCAAAAATCTTCTCACCTCCAAATTCGCAAACGACAAGGTCATCCGCGAAATCCGTCTTCAGTACGTGCGTTATCTCTGAGTCGGAATTTCCCGGAACTCGCTGCCAAACGTCTGGATGATATCCCTTCTTTTTCCTTCCGTCCCTCCTTGCACACACCGGGTGTCCTACAATGAGGTCATCCCGAGCAGACTTTCTTTTGGGAAAAGGTCTCCATAGATTGAATATCCGGCGGATATAGTAATATTCCCATATTCCGCTAAGGCTTTTTTTACGGCACGAAAGTTGTTGTTTATATAGATGCCAATAACGAGAACCGATGAGGTGTGTCATGAAACGAAATACTACTCTGCTGCTTGCTCTCGCTTCGGTAGCCATCATGCTCGGAACGTCTGGATGTTATACCCAGATGGCCATGCGCGATGACTACCCGCGCTACGAAGAGTACGACTATCCAGAATACTCTGAATCCTATGCAGATAGCAGCGGCAACAACGTCACCAACAATTATTATTACGATGACGGCTACGGCCGCACGGGCACATATTTCAGCTACTACTACCCTGTGCGTTTCGGATCAGTCTGGTCCTCCTGCTACGATCCGTGGTACAATAACTATTATTCTCCTCCGTACTGGGGCTACTACAATCATTACGATCCTTTCTGGTACAACCCATACTGGTACGGTGGCGGCTATCACAACTACGGCCATTGGGCGTCATGGAACAGTCCCTACTACTACGGCGGTGGAAATTCCAGCTATTCTGTTCGAACGAGCGGGAGTCGTGTGCGCACCGGCGGAAATTCACGCACGATCGATGGCAGAACCCGGATGACAGGAGTTACACGCTCGGCATCACGCAGCAGCGGCGTCTCTCGTTCTGCAGAGGGCAACAGCACGATACGTTCGTCGTCGACGCGGTCGCGCAGTTCCTCTGGAAGCTCGTACGATCGTCTCAACACAAGGACGAACAGCACCCGCTCACGAAGCTATGAAACAACCGCACCGCGTTCGAGCTCAGGCAGCAGCCGCTCAACCACCACAGCACCGCGTTCGAGTTCAGGCAGCAGCCGCTCATCTGAAAGCACCCGTTCGCGCAGCAGCAGCGGTTCATCAGAACGCAGTTCCGGCTCTTCAACGCCCAGCTACTCGCCGCCGTCACGCAGCAGCGGTTCCAGCAGCAGCGGATCTTCCCGCAGCAGTGGTTCCAGCAGCGGTGGGTCGCGCAGCAGTTCCGGTTCTTCCAGTTCGTCGGGTTCCAGCGGCCGCAGCCGTACGCGCTGACCGCAGACGGTAGCATCAACAACGTCCTTCAATATTTACGCTTATTCAATTTCCAGAGCATTCAGTCCTGATCAATAAATTCATGACACATCACGTTGGTTCGGACTACCCGGAGATCACTATGAAACGCACAATATTCTTTTTTCTCTTTATAATATTCGTCACTGCTTTCACAACCCAGGCTCAGATCGTCGAGGACGCCCTTCGGCTTTCCCACAGCGGAAACATGGTCAGCGCTCGCAGCGCAGGGATGGGAAATGCGTTTGTGGGCCTCGCCAACGACGCCTCGGCGCTGTACTGGAATCCGGCAGGACTCGGCCAGCTGCGGCTGCGTGAATTCTCCATCGGGCTTTCAAACGTGGGTATGAGCAACGACGCGACTATGTTCGGTATGACCAACAGCGGCAGCGAAAGCGGCACCTCGCTGACAAATCTAAGTCTGGCAATTCCTTTCCCGGTTGCCCGCGGAAGCTTTGTCGTCGCCGCCGGCTACAATCGCCTGTTGGATTATTCCGGTACCATGCAGATGGACGTGTTCAATCCACAGAGTTCGATTCAGGCATCGCTCTACAACGCTGACGATGCGGATCTCGATTTCGCCTGGAATCTCGGACTCGAAGACACGCTTGTCCTCACGTATATCGATGAAGGAAAGCCCGGCTGGCTGGCGATTCCGGTTGCCAACCGTGTGCAGCAGACAATCGATCAGTTCGAATCCGGCGGCCTGAATCAGTGGAGTTTCGGCGGCAGCATCGAGGTCGCGCCGAGCGCCATGGTAGGTCTTTCGTTGAATATTCTTTCGGGCAACTATCGATATCAGCGCAGCTTCATTGAAGAGGATATCAACAATGTGTATCAGGACGTCATTGTAGGTATTGACAACGCCGAGCGTACCGATTTCCAGAAACTCGAGTTGGAAGAAGAATGGCAGCAGGATATTTCCGGTTGGAATATGCGAATCGGCTTCCTGTACAACCTGAATGACAAAGCGCGTTTCGGGGTGTCCGTTCAAACTGCCAACATGATAACAGTGAATGAAGATTACTCAAAAACAGGGTATAGCCAGTTCTCGGATGCCAATCTCAGTTACGATCTGAATGTTGATAATAATAATTACGACATCACGACAGCTCCCATTTACAGCTTCGGAGCTTCGTGGACGCCTGTAAAGTTTGCCACGATCAGCGGTGACTTTGAGATTGTCGATTATTCGAACCTGGAGTTCGGCGAGACAAATAATTTCGATGCGACTCCGCTTAACCGCGACCTGAGGAAGCTGTTCCGCGCTACGAATAATTTCCGCTTCGGAGCAGAAGTGAATGTTCCCGGAACCGACCTGTACCTGCGCGGCGGTTTTGGATATCGCTACTCTCCCTGGGAGGCAGACAAGGACAAACCAGAGTACGACATCAAAACCATTTCTGCCGGTATCGGATACGAATTTGAAAATAACTTCGCTTTGCAGGCAGCATACACGATGTCGAACTACAAGACATTCAGCTACAATTACACCGACCCTGACACCAGTGTGCCTCTCAGCGCGTTTCTCGTAGACCAGGATGTCAGTGTGGCGCGACTGCTGTTAGGACTTACTTATCGTTTCTGACGGGGCATATTCCCCGCATTCGCTGACCCCGCGGCTTCCAGCACCGCGGGGTCTTTTTTTGCGGTTCTCCCGACCACTCTCCAGAATGCTATTTCGCATGCATTGCTTTGTAAGCGCAACTCCTATATATTTGTTAGCTTGTACATCTGTTCTTCATACGTGGAGTAGTTTAATATGGGTATGATGACCAAAATGCGCGACAACGCGCACGTTTTCATCATGGCTTTCGCGGTCATCTTCGTTGCGTTCTGGGTCTTCAGTGATCTGGACATAGGTTCGTTAATGCAGGGTTCGATGAATGAAATCGGGAACATTGGCGGCAAATCAATTGCCTACCAGGAGTTCCAGGATGTCGTCGAGCGTTCTTCAGAGCAGCGCAAGGAGCAGAACAACGGCCGTGATCTTACGGAAAACGATTACATGCAGATCCGTGAGCAGGTCTGGAATGATTTCGTGACGCAGGCAATTGTCGAGCAGGCCATCAAGGAGTTCGGCATTACTGTCTCAGATCAGGAAATTACCGATTGGGTGTTCAGCGATAATCCGCCCGAGCAGCTCGCTCAGTATTTCAAGGATTCCACCGGCCAGTTCAATGGCGATGCATATCAGCAGTTCCTGCGAAACCCGGGTCCTGAAAACCAACAGGCCCTTGTTTCCATTGAATCGCAGCTTCGTTCGGAATTGCTCCGTTCAAAGCTGACGAATATCCTTACCTCTTCTGTCGTTGTCTCCGAAGGCAGCGTTCGGTCGAAGTTCGTCGAGCAGAGTGTCGACTTCACCGGCAGCTACATCTTCTTCGATCCTCGCGTGTTCGCCCCTGCAGATACATCCGCACCGACGCAGGATGAATACAGCAAGTATTACGAGAAGAACAAGGCGCGCTTCAAAACAGAGGATATGCGCCAAATCAAGTTCGTGCTCTTCCCGGAAGTTCCTTCCAAAGGCGATACTTCCGCAATCGAAAATGAATTGAACACCGTGCGTGATCTTGCTTCGAGCGGTACAGATTTCCTCGAACTGGTCGCCAACAATTCAGATCAGCCTTACGACTCGACAAAATGGTTCTCAAGGGACCAGGTTGCTGCAGAAGTCGCAATGCAGGTGTTTTCCCAGCCGGTTGGCTCCATCGTTGGACCCGTACCCAGCGAGACAGGTCTTTCCCTGTTCAAGGTCATGGGCGAGCGCACAGCCGAAAACGTGATGTATCACGCGGCACACGTTCTTCTCCGCACAGATGGCGGGCAGGATGAAGCAGCGCAGAAAGCGAAGGCGGAAACGGTACTGGCAAAAGCCAAGGCCGGTGAAGACTTCGCAAAGCTTGCCGCGCAGTATTCAGAAGAGCCGGGCGCGGCAGAGCGCGGCGGCGATCTTTCGTGGTTTGGAAAAGGCCGCATGGTAAAGGAGTTTGAAGACGCAGTTTTTGGTGCACGTCCCGGAGAAATCAAGGGCCTGATCAAAACGCAGTTCGGTTTCCATATCGTTAAGGTCCTGGATCGCTCATCTCGCGAGGTAAAGCTTGCGGAGATCCGGATGCCTATAACGGCCAGCTCCGGCACGAAAGACGAGTTGTACGAAACCGCCCGCAACTTCGCATACTTCGCGACGGAAAACGGATTTGAAGCAGAGGCCAAAGCGCAGAATCTTCAGGTCCAGGAAACACCGGAATTTGCCCAGCAGACCGGTTCCTATATCCCGAACGTTGGTACGAATCCGGCACTGATTAAATTTGCCTTTGACGGCAGTGTCGGTGATATCAGCGAAGTGCATCGCTCAAGCGGTGGATACGTTGTTTCCGTAATTTCTACCGAACGTCCCGCTGGGTACCGTTCGCTTGAAGAAGTTCAGGAGCAGATCAAGCCGCAGGTAGTTTACGAACGTCAGATGATGAACACGCTTAAAAAAGCGCGTGGAATTGCCGGCAAAGGCAAGTCGCTCGAGCAGATTGCTGGAGCGAATCCCAACTTGGCGATCACCTCAACCCCGCCTTTCAAGATTCAGGCAGGCGTCCCGAATGTAGGATCTGATCAGACATTCATCGGTCATCTTCTTGGACTTAAGGTAGGTGGTACAACCGAGGCGTTCCGTGGACAGCGCGGTATCTACATCCTTCGCCTGGACAACAAGTCCGCGTTCGATGAGACCGCCTACAAGGTCAAAAAAGATGAAATTCGTCAGCAGCAGCTTTCTTCACTGCAGAACGAATTTATTCAGTCCTGGATCGAACAGAAGCGCAAGGATATCGACATCGTCGATAACCGCGACAAGTTCTTCCGCTGATCCGCATCATCTTTCCAGCCTTCGCGACAGGAGACATTCACAGAATTCTCTGACCACGAAACTGAGGACAGTATGAAACACCCCCGATGGAAGCCGTTGTTTACAGCGCTCCTTCGGGGGTGTCTGTTTTTCCTGCTCACTGCTGCCGCCTTCTCACAGCGTACCGACAACAGTATCGCTGTCTATGGCGGCTTCAGTGACAACGGACAGATCTTCCTTTACCCGCAATCGCCTGATTCTGAACTGAGGCAGCAAACACAATCTCTGGGAGGCGCCTACGGCGCAGCTGCAGTCTGGCGCTATCGCCTTTTCCCAACCGTGGCCATTGAGCTTCGCGGAGAGTACGTTTCAAGCGAAGAGGAAGAGAGCGACCCTGTAGGTACGAAGTACGTGCACGGACTCCGCGTCGCACTGTTTCAGAGCAGTGCGCTGTTTTCCCTGCCATTTTCTGGAGAGAGCTTTGAAATGTATGTGGGCGGAGGAGTCGGAGTGTACAGCGGCCAGCGTGTGTATTCAATCGCAGGCATTGATGCCGGGCATGTCTCCACTACACCGGCTATCGGAATTCATGTACTCATAGGGGCAGAATATCTCATCGCTGCCGGTATCGGCATACGCTTCGAAACATTATTCCGCGATCCGCAAATTGCAGTTGAAAACCGCTTCCCTCAATCCAGCGTCGTTTCCAATGGAGTAACCTATAGCCTTCAGACTGATGCTTTCCGTTCCAATATCAATATGAACGGCAACGTATACTCACTTGGACTTTCCCTGTACTTCTAACCCCTACATTTTTTCCGGCGCAGCGATACCAATAATCGCGAATCCGTTGCCCAGCACCTGCTTGGTTGCACGGCAAAGCGCCAGGCGCGCGCCACTCAGAGCTTTATCCTCGGTCACGACCCTGCAGTCGTGGTAGAATTTGTGGAAGGCTGTCGCGCAGTTGTGCAGATATGTGCACAGATGCTGCGTTTCGTAAAGACGAGCAGACACTGCCACCCATTCAGGAAAGCGCAGAAGCTCTTTGATCAGTGCAACCTCGGATTCATGCGTGAGCAGAGAAAGATCGGCTTCTTCTATGGGCGCTACACCCTCTGTTTCCGCAAAACGCAGAATACTTGCGATGCGTGCATGCGCGTATTGCAGATAATAGACCGGATTGTTTTCGCTCTGCTCCCGGGCCAATTCGATATCGAATTCCAGATGCGAGTTGGCGCCGCGCATAATGAAGAAGTAGCGCACCGCATCGACACCGACGTCGTTGATCAGATCATCGAGGTAATAGACGTTTCCGGATCGCTTGCTCATCTTCACTGCTTCGCCTTCGTTGACGAAACTCACCATCTGATGGATAATCACATCAATGTGATCAGTGCCGAGATGCAGTGAGCGCACTCCTGCCAGCACATCAGGAATTGTGGCGATATGGTCTGCGCCAAAAATATCGATGATGCGGTCGTAGCCGCGCAGCACTTTTTCTCTGTGGTATGCAATGTCAGGGAGGCGATATGTGGGTTCTCCGGTGCTTTTGACGATTACACGATCCTTGTCCGCACCGAATTCCGTCGTCTTCAGCCAAACGGCGTCATCCTTGTCGTAGGCAAGGCCGGATGCGCGCAGCTCCGTAAGCACCTCGTCGATTTTTCCTTCCGCGAAAAGACTGTCCTCGTTGTAGAACACATCGTGCTGCACCGAAAGTGTTTTTAGCGTATGCTTGATCATCTCGAAGCATGTTACCTCGCCCTGCTTACGGAAATAATCCAGCTCAGCGTTTTTCTTCGCATCACCGTGCTCATCGAAAATAGTCTGGGCGATAGTGCCGATATACTCTCCTGCATAATGCAGATTTTCTTGGATCAGCTCCTCGCCGAGAAGCACCATATACCGTTCGCGAATGCTGGTCGCCAGATTATTCATCTGGTTCCCGGCATTGTTGAAGTAATACTCCCGCGTCACGGTCCATCCCGTCCACTCAAGCAGGGAACAGACCATTGCCCCGATGCAAACCTGGCGCCCGTGGCCGGCGTGAAGCGGTCCGGTGGGATTGGCGCTCACCCACTCTACATTGACTGTCTTTCCGGCGTTTTCGTCGCTCGCGCCGAATCGTTCGCCTTTTACAAGGATTTCATTGAGAGAAAGAAAAAGATGCGCTCCGGAAAATCGGAAGTTGATAAAGCCGGGACCCGCTATTTCAACCGCTGAAATTCTGGATGGATCAAGATCCAGTCGATCGACAATATCCTGAGCAATCTGCCGCGGATTCTTTTTCGCGACACGTGCAAGCGACATGGCAACATTCGTTGCCACATCACCGTGCTCGGCAATTTTCGGTTTCTCGAACTGAATGTCTTCAGGCTGCGCATCCAGTCCCAAAGCGGACAAGACCTGTGCGATCTGTTCTCTCAGATAATCCTTCATGAACCGTACTATTTTGTCAATGAAAAACCGGGCGGGGGTGGGAAATCAATCCTTCACAACGGTGCGTGGAGCGTCGCCCCACAAACGTTCGATGTCATAATACTCGCGAATCTTCGGTTGGAAGATGTGGACGACGACATCGACGAAGTCGAGGAGGGCCCATTGAAGATTTTTTAGGCCTTCGCGGCGCCAGACCTTGGAATCGGCTTCCCTGGCTCCATCATCGATAGCGTCGGCAATAGCTTTTACCTGGGTGTCGGACTCGCCGCTGCATATGACAAAAAAGTTGGCGACGTCGGACAGGCCGGTCAGGTCAAGAATAACAACATCCTTGGCCTTCTTGGTGAGGGCGAGTTCTGCAGTAAGTTTTGCAAGTTCCAGTGATTTCAATGCACATCCGTTCTATGAGCGATTAATTCAAGGGCTTCAGGTTTTCGTAGTCTCTTCCGATAACGACGGAGACGTTCAGGTAATAGTCAGGGTTTATCTGCTGAACGATGTTTTTGTCCTCAATTCCGAGCGCATACGCGACCTTGCGAGCTGTTTCCAGATCACCGGTGCGATCAATCACCATTGACTCTTCGACGTCGAAAGTCTTGTAGTTGGTGGATTGCACTACATCGAAATTCCTCTTGCGAAGAAAATCAGTGAATTTCTGAGCGACACCTGAAGCACCGCAGCCGTTGAGCACATCGAGCTGTATTATCTCCGCCGCCACCTCTCCATTTTTCGGCTTTTCTGTTGTCCAGTCGACGGGCTTGTCCGTCAGCGTATTCGTTATGAACGAATAGAGCAGGAAAAAAACGACGACAGCCAGCAGGGCTATCACAATGTTGAGGAAAAGGTGTTTCGGATGAAGCTGTTTATTCTTCGTTACCCTTGCCATAGTACCAATATACGAAAAAAAGCCGAGTGCATAACCCGGCATTCAAGGTTGAAAGATTTCAGTAAAATATCAGGGCTGCTCATCATCCCAACTATTGAAAAACATACCGCCGCCGCTCATCATCCCGCGACTGCCGTATGGGTTGTAGAGCGAGTATGGATCGTTTCGATACTGCAGACTAATGTGCATGTCTTTACTCGGACGATAGTCAACCGACGCCCTTCGCAGAAAAATACCCGACAGGTCCTGCTTGAACATTGAAGAAGCGCTTCCGAACGGCGAAAACATCATGGCGACATCTGCTCGCACGCTCAACGGCTCTGATATATGGTATCGGAGACTGTTTGTGTACATGGACACCCCCAGACCCTGATCGCCGTAGCTTCCGTAGCTCACAGAAACGCTGTGCCGCATCTCCAGGTTATCAGGATTAAAGAACCCCAAAATATAATTATCTCCGGAAGAACGGTACACACCCTCTCGTGCAGACGGAAGCCCGGGCTCTTCACCTCGGAACTGGGCCTGAGCCAAAACCGGAAACACAAGAAGACAGAGCAGCCAACGAACGGATTTCATAATGAACACGGGGATTTCCTTCTCTAATACTGTCTTGAAGTCTACATATCAGGCCGTTCAAAATCAAGTCAGAGCAGAGTGCTACCTGCACTTTTAGCTCAATTTTCACCGTTATCCGGATGACCTGAAAACGGGCGAAATAATTATGAAATTTTTTTTCATCCATAAGTCCTTACAGCTTCCGTACTTTGAAAAAGTCAAGAGCCGCGACGTTTTTTTTCGTATTGAAAATCATCTTTTACGTGTCTATACTTACGAGCGTCGCAGTAAGCAAAAGCGCTGTGAACAAGTTGTGGATAACGTAATTACGGCTTTTCAGATAAAGTATAATTGGAATTTGCAGGCTACAACTCCTCCTGCCTCCGATCGCGAACTTCTTTGTTCGTTTATACTAAGTCATTCTAATTAAAGGGTTTGGACGAATTCTTTCGCCAGAATCCGGTTTGACTCTGTCTATTTGCATTGCCTTATCCGATGTACCTCTTTTGCGCATGAATTAAAACTTTTTGTTAATAACTCGCAGACTCATGAACGTTGAAATCGGTAAATCGGCCGCATTAGCTTGGAAAGAATGTCTGGAACTGATACGGCCTCAGGTAAAAGCGTTGACGTTCAGCACCTGGTTTGAACCGATAATCCCGGCATCCCTGGAAGACGGTCTGCTCACGGTGGAGATGCCCAGCACTTATTTTTATGAGTGGCTGGAAGAGCATTACTTCGACCTGATTCAGTCATCGCTTCGCGAGGTTTTGGGACAGGACTCTTCTTTGCAGTATGCCGTCAAAGTGCCAAAACAGGAACAGCTTGCCTTCCGTTCCGAGCAAAACCCGTATCCCATGGGTCAGCCACCGGAGTCTGACACAACCGAATCTTTGGGCAAAGGCTCACGCGTTTATGTTCGCGAGCCGTTCGTCACTAATCTCAATCCTAAATTCACTTTCGAAAGTTTTATCCGAGGCGATGGAAATCAGTTTGCCCGTGCAGCCGGACTCAACGTCGCAAACAATGCGGGAGAAACTGCTTTTAATCCGCTCGTACTCTATGGTGGAGTGGGTCTTGGAAAAACACATCTGATTCAAGCAATTGGGAATCACGTATCCCAGGACAAGCCCGGAAAACGTGTTTATTACGCAAGCAGCGAGCAGTTCACTATAGATTTTGTCGATGCCATTGAGCGCAATAACACAATTGAGTTCTCAAACTTCTACCGAAGCATGGATGTACTCATCATCGATGATATTCAGTTCTTTTCGGGGAAGGAAAGAACACAGGATACCTTTTTCCACACATTCAATTCTCTGCATCAGCTGAAAAAACAGATAATTCTATCTTCTGACAGACCGCCAAAGGATCTCGTTGGTCTTGACGAACGCTTGATTTCTCGTTTTCAATGCGGATTGACAGTAGATGTTCAACCTCCCGACCTGGAAACGCGTATAGCCATCCTCCGCAAAAAAGCTGAGAGCGACCACATTGATATTCCTCAGGAAGTGATTGATTACATCGCAATGAACGTGAAGTCCAACATCCGCGAGTTGGAAGGCTGCTACATTGGTCTCATCGCCAGGCATACTCTAGAACAGCGTCCGCTCGATGTTGCTCTTGCGGAAAAAGTACTGCGTCATGTTATTTCCTCCGAGAAAAAGGACATGACGGTGGAACAGATTCAGAAGATTGTTGCGGATCATTTCCAGGTTTCTGAGAATTCCCTTCGTGCCAAAACACGCAAACAAGAGATTGTTCTTCCCAGACAGGTCGCTATGTTTCTCGCAAAAAAATTGACGCGCGCGTCTCTGAAAACCATCGGACTTCATTTTGGCGGGCGCGATCACAGTACAATTATTCATGCATGCAAATCCATTGAACACGATATGGAAACTGACAATGCACTGCGCAGTCACCTGGAAAATCTGCAAAAACAGATATCCTACGTCACACGATGAATCTTGCACAGATGTGGATAACCTCTGTTAACAGACGGTGAGGGCTGCCAAAAAATTGTTACTGGCAGCCCTTTTTTATTTTCCTGTTTTAATCCCATGAAGCACTTACACACTCCCCACACATTTTCCACAAACTTCAAACATCAAGTGCCTCTTGAAGTGAGAACGGCCTAAGTTATTTCATTCCAACGAGCTGACAGATGAAAATAGACGTTATCCACATATCCACATTTTCAATAACAAGTGGTATTATTTACATATCAGAACCTTGTTCATATCATTGGCCTGTGACGAGCGGTGAAAATGGGTGAATCCATGGACCGGAAAACACGTGCTGCGAACAATTGGCAGAAAGAGTGGACAACTCGGGGATTCTGTATCAGTGTCACTGGCAGCGTAGCCAGAAAAGAGGAAACCCCTTTTTCTGATATTGACTTTCTAATCCTTCACACGGGAGACCAGGATTACGCTTTCCTCGCCGAGCAGATAGTCAGCACGTTGTCTGTTGGAGTTGATCACGCAAGTATAGCCGTGCGCTCTATCCAGGATATTTCATCCATGTTGACCACCGACATCCGTTCCTGGGTAGCACAGATGGATGCAGTTTTCATTGCCGGAAATGCTGAGGTGTTCTGTCTTTTCAGAAAGATTGTGCGTGAGGGAGTAATCTCGAATAAATCCTCCATTATAGGTGCGCTGGAATCGTTGACCGCTGACAGATACAGTCACTATGGTTATGCTGTGACGCTGCTTGAGCCCAATGTTAAAAACAGCGCTGGTACACTGCGCGATGTGCATACCATCTACTACCTGGGTCTGCTTGACGTTTTGCAGGATATTCCGGTCTGCACGGATCCTTGGCCGGAAGTACACGCGGTTCTGAATCAGTTGTCGCTTATTTCGGAGCGCCGGCAAGCCCTCGGTGAGGCGTACGGGTTTCTGCTGCTCGTACGTTCCGCTATGCATGAACTCAGCCAACATCTTCATGACTCGCTGGACTTTGAACTGCAGCGAAGCGTCGCGGAAAAATTGGGTTTTGGCGAAAAGGATTCGAGAAAGGGTGTTGAGCATTTCATGCACGCATATTACAAGCACACGCGGGCAGTGAATGTTTCCCTGCGGCTGGTTTTTTATGATCAGAAACTGAAGGAGGGAATGGCTGCAGAGACAGAGGAAACCCGAATTGGAATTCCACCTCTGTCGGATTCATTGAATGACGTTGATATAATGCTGTTGTTCCTGGATATGGCGCAGAGAAAACTGTATCCGGGCGGGGATTTTATCCGGGCAATTGACCATGGAAGGGGAATAAAATTTGGCAAGGAGGCTGTCCGTATTTTCGACCTCGTATTGAGAGAAAAACAACACGTTGCGGATACGCTGCAATTAATGCATGAAATGGGCGTACTTGGAGTAATTCTCCCTGAATTTGCTGCGCTCGAACATTTTTTTCAGCACAATGTCTACCACTTTTTTACAGCCGACGAGCATACACTGCGCGCAATACATGCCTGCGAAACATCACTCCGCGAAAACGAGCACAGTGCGAAGATTCTTGCAGAAATAAAAGATCTGTCAGTGCTCTATTACTCCATACTTCTGCATGACATCGCTAAACCTGTGGATCTCCAGCGTCACGAACACGTAGGAGCGGACATGGCACCAGAGGTTCTTCGCCGATTTGATCGCATGGAAATAAGCGACACAGTGGTATTTTTAGTGCGCGAACATCTGAGCATGGAACAACTGGCGTTTCGTCGGAATATTCGCGAAGTGACCATGCTTCAGCCATTTATCAAACGCGTAAAAACAGTGGAGCGGCTGAATCTGCTTTATATTCTCACCCTCGCCGATATGTCCGCACTCAATCCCGGCGTACTTACGGACTGGAAGCGGGAACTCCTGCGCGAATTATATGAAACGGTGCGGCAAGTGTTGCTCAAGGGAGCCATGGCTTTAGATCAGATGCAGCAGGAGATAGAGGATACTTCTCCTGAATCAGCTATGAGTGAAGCAGAATACGGGGCAGCCATTCAGGATGTAATAGACGGTCAGCGCGTGCGCATCAATTTGCAGCATCACCGCGCCTACAGCGAAGTCACGGTGTTTTGTCTCGACAGGCCTCAGTTGCTAGCGCAATTTTCGGCGGCTTTATTCGGTGCGGACTGCAGCATCGTCGATGCTTCCATCGATACACATAACGACGTGGTCATTGATACCTTCCGCGTGGTGGATATTTTCAGCGGAAAACACCTCCGCAGCGATCAATCGGTCATGCTCAAGCAGATGGTTCAATCCGTATGCGCCGGAGAACTCGATGCAGAACAGCTGTTCGAGCGCTACCGCCGAAAATGGGTACGCAAGCTGAGGAAGCTGCCAAAGAAAAATGTTACCGTAGATGTGACCTATGTACCACATCGTTCAACGGAGGGCGGGGAACAGACCATCGTTGAAGTTTATGCTCCGGATACATTTGGACTGCTCTATAAGCTCGCCTCTGCAATTTCCAGATTTGGATTGAATGTCGTATTTGCTAAAATTGCAACGCGGGTCGACGGCGTGGTCGATTCCTTCTACGTGGTGGACAATGAGGGAAAAGCGTTCACCGATTCGCAGCGGCAGCAAGAACTTAAACAACGACTTCTCGAACAGATAACGGCGCTTACACAGTAACGCATGGCTTCAGGCTGGGCTATATCGCAACAACAGAAAAGCATCGGCGTCTTTGATTCCGGTATTGGCGGATTGACAGTCGTTCACGCTTTGATGCGCCATCTTCCGCGCGAAAATATTACCTACTTCGGTGACACCGCACGTGTGCCCTATGGTTCAAAGTCCGCCGAAGTAGTTAGGGAATACGCGTTCGAGGATACCCGCTTTCTTCTCCAACAGGGCGTCAAATGTATAGTTGTGGCCTGCAATACAGTGTCTGCTGTCGCTATCGATGACCTCAAAGCGCAGTTTGATATTCCCATTATCGGAATGATAGATCCAGGTGCGGACGCCGCCCAGCGCGCAACCAAGCGCGGGAGAATCGGCGTGATTGGTACTCTGGCCACCATAGCCAGTGAAAGCTACACACGGGCGCTGCATCGACGGGATCCGTCCTACGAAGTTATATCCAAACCTTGCCCGCTTTTCGTTCCGCTGGCCGAAGAAGGGTGGACAGATCACCCGGTCTCGCAGATGGTGGCCGACGAGTATCTCGCGGATTTGCGTCAGCACGATATTGACACACTCATCCTTGGCTGCACGCATTATCCAATTCTTCGCGGGGTTATACAGCGTTCCATCGGCGAGGATGTTACGCTCATAGATTCGGGCGAGGCCGCGGCGCGTGAAGTGGAGCAGCTGCTTAAAAATGAAGGTTTGCTCAACACATCCTCCGAGCAGCCCAATTACTCGTTTTTCGTCTCTGATGTCCCGCAAAAGTTCAAGCAGCTGGGACAGACATTTCTCGACCGTCCGGATCTTCGCGTGACCAAAGTGCACCTTTCGTAAAACAGGACACAAACGGTTTTTTTACTGCCGCGAAATCGCTAAATTTATCACAACCTTTGCCAAAGTGCTTTGTCTATGCCTTTGGTCTTCAGAAACGATGCAGAGAAACACTCATGAGTGACATCGGCAAGTCGGATTCCCAACGGAAGCTCTTCGATGATTTTCCGCTTCCTACGAAAGAGCAGTGGAAAAATCAGGTTATTGCCGACCTGAAAGGCGCTGATTTCGAAAAACTGGAGTGGAACACCTACGAAGGGTTTCGTGTCGAGCCCTTGTATGTGCAAGAAGATATAAACTCACTTTCTCATCTCGGTACGCTTCCCGGCTTTGACCCATTCGTTCGCGGCACTAACCCGCTGGGACATTCAGCTCAGCCCTGGAATATTGCCCAGGTCACAGATGCGCCGCTGGTGGAAGATGCCGCGCGTGAAATTGTCCACGCCCGTGAACACGGACAGAACTGTGTATCCCTGCACCTCGACCGCTCCGCGATCAACGCCTGCGGAACAGCGGATGCCGCTGCGCAATCCGGGGTTAAAGGCACAGCGGTGCAGCATCTTGCGGATTTCCAGTTCATAACCTCGAAGATGGTGCCGCGTGTTGGTTTTGATCTCTACGCAGGAATGTCATCGCCGGTATATCTGGCCATGGCCGCTGCTGCCGATCGCTGCCTTACTCACGTGGATTTTAATCCTCTCGCCTACATTATCAGCGAGGGCGCGCTTCCTTATTCGATCGAATCGACATTTAATCTGCTGCGCGACGCTATCAAGTATGTCGACAAGCGAGAGTTGCCCACTACTGTAATTTCCGTTTGCGGAGAATGCTATCACAATGCCGGCGCAAGCAGCGTGCAGGAACTCGCCTGTATGCTCGCTTCCGGAGTGGAGTACATGCATAAACTGACGGAGCTGGGAGTCTCTGCAGATGCTATAGCGCAGCGTGTGCGCTTCAATTTTCCTGTGGGAATGAGTTTCTTCATGGAAATTGCCAAGCTTCGCGCAGCCCGCCTTCTCTGGTCGCGCGTCACAGACATGTTCGGCGTCAAGGATGCCGAAGCCCGGAAAATGCGCATTCATGTGCGTACATCGTGGTGGCATCAGACAAAGTATGATCCGTATGTGAACATGCTCCGGGCGACGATAGAATCTATGGCCGGCGTTATCGGCGGAGCGGAGTCCATCTACACTGCGCCATTTGACGAGGTTGCGTCCACCCCGGGCGTTTTCTCCAAACGCGTTGCCCGCAATCTGCAGATTATCCTCAGAGAAGAATCGCAGCTCGGCCAGGTGGCGGATCCGGCCGCAGGTTCATACTACATTGAAACCCTTACCGAGGCCGTCTCACAGGGCGCCTGGAAGCTTTTCCAGGAAATCGAAGCGCAGGGCGGCTACCTTGCCGCAGTGAAAAACGGGTTCATTCAGGATATCATCGAAAAAACTGCGGCAGAAAAACGTGCAAATATTTCCTGTCGCCGGGACGTCATCGTCGGAAGCAATCAATATCCCAACATCGGCGAAAAACCGCTTAAGAATACCGCGACCGATCCCGCTGCTGTGTCGCAGCACATTGCCGAGTCGCTTCAGCGTTTTCGTGCAGAACGTAAATGCGATCCCAGCGCTTTGTCGTTAGCGCTTCGCGAGGTAATGAACAGCAATTCTGGAAATTTGATTGCCGCTATAGCCAGCGTGCTACAGGAGGGACTCACAGTCTCGGAAGTCAACGACGTGCTTCGCAATCGCGGAGCAGATGCACCTTCAGTTCGTTCACTGCGTCCATTCCGGGCTTCGCAGGATTTTGAAATTCTCCGTGATGCCGTCGCTGCGGCAGAGCATAAACCGCGCGTTTTTCTAGCGACTTACGGTCCGGGTTTCTGGTACCGCGCTCGTGCTACATTTTCATCCGGGTTCTTCGGCACGGCCGGAATCGATGTTATGGACAACCCCGGGTTTGAAACGCCCGAGGCCGCTGCCGCCGCCGCGATTGAAGCAGGTGCGGATATTCTGGTTGCTTGCAGCGACGACGCAAGTTATCCCGATATGCTCCCGCGCCTCATACATGCACTTCGTGAAGCAGGCAGCAAAATGATAGTCGCCGTGGCTGGCTACCCGAAAGACAGCATCGAGCTGCTCGAAAATGCTGGCGTCGAATTATTCATTCATGTCAAGTCGGATGTCGGTGCGACGCTTGCACAGCTTCTCCGGCGCCTTGGAATTGTGTCGGAACATGTAAGTGAGGGAAAGAAATGAAACCTGATTTCACCAAACAGCCGCTTGACCTTTCCTCTCTTTCGAAACACACCCACGAAGAGTGGGAAGCCATGGCTCGGAGCGTTGCTCCCGGACACAATCTCGACCAGTTGACCTGGGAAACTGCGGAACACATTGATGTGCGTCCCCTCTACACAGAGAATGATCTTGAAGGAATTGAACACCTCGGTTTCACTGCAGGAATACCCCCGTTTCTTCGCGGGCCCTACAGCAGCATGTACGTTACGCGTCCATGGACCGTTAGGCAGTATGCAGGGTTTTCGACTGCGGAAGAATCCAACGCCTTCTATCGCCGCAATCTGGCGGCGGGACAGAAAGGGCTCAGCATCGCGTTTGATCTCGCTACGCATCGCGGGTATGATTCCGATAATCCCAGAGTCGTCGGCGATGTTGGAAAAGCTGGTGTGGCTATAGACTCCATCCTCGATATGCGGATTCTCTTTGATAAAATCCCGCTCGACAAAATGTCGGTGTCGATGACAATGAACGGCGCTGTGCTTCCAATTATGGCGCTTTACATCGTTGCGGCAGAAGAACAGGGCGTGAGCATGGAACAGCTCGGCGGCACCATTCAGAACGACATTCTTAAGGAGTTCATGGTCCGCAACACTTATATCTATCCGCCGACTGCGTCGATGCGCATCGTCTCTGACATCATCGCCTTCACAGCACGCCACATGCCGAAGTTCAATTCGATTTCAATCTCCGGCTACCACATGCAGGAAGCGGGAGCAACTGCCGACATCGAGATGGCGTACACGCTGGCCGATGGACTCGAGTATGTTCGTGCCGGTGTAGCAGCAGGATTGGACATCGACCAATTCGCGCCGCGGCTGTCATTTTTCTGGGCAGTTGGAATGAACTTCTTCATGGAGATCGCGAAGCTGCGCGCCGCACGCATGCTCTGGTCGAAGCTCATCCATCAGTTCCACCCGAAAAATCCGAAGTCAATGTCGCTGCGTACGCACTGTCAGACTTCGGGCTGGAGTCTTACCGCACAGGATCCGTTCAACAACGTCGCTCGCACCTGCATTGAGGCCATGGCCGCTGCGCAGGGTCACACGCAATCGCTGCATACCAACGCTCTGGATGAAGCAATTGCTCTGCCTACCGATTTCTCGGCACGCATTGCCCGAAACACTCAGCTGCTCATTCAGGATGAAAGCAATGTCTGCCGTGCTATCGATCCATGGGCTGGTTCGTATTACGTTGAGCGGCTTACGCATGAACTCGCACAGCGCGGCTGGCAGCTTATTGAGGAAGTGGAAGAGCTCGGCGGCATGACCAAAGCGATCGAGGCCGGCTTGCCGAAAATGCGCATCGAGGAAGCGGCCGCCCGCAAACAGGCACGCATCGACGCGGGGAAAGACACCATCGTCGGCGTCAATAAATTCAGGCTTGAGAAAGAAGACCCGATCGATATTCTTGAAGTGGATAACAGCGCCGTGCTTGAGGCACAGCAGCAGCGGCTCGCCCAGCTTCGTGCAGAGCGGAATGAGGACGAAGTGCGCGAGGCGCTTGAAAAACTTACAAGTGAAGCAGCCGGGACCGGCAATCTACTCGCCGCATGTGTTGATGCCGCGCGCAAACGCGCCACACTCGGAGAAATGTCAGACGCTATGGAGAAAGTGTTTGGCCGTCATCAGGCGGTGATCCGTTCGATATCCGGAGTGTACAGCAGCGAAGCGGGCGAAGACAATGACTTCGTTGCCACCAAAAATATGACCGATCGTTTTGCGCAGCAGGAAGGTCGTCGTCCGCGCATCATGGTTGCGAAGCTCGGACAGGATGGCCACGATCGGGGGGCTAAAGTGATTTCCACCGCCTTCGCAGATCTCGGTTTTGATGTGGATGTCGGTCCGCTCTTCCAGACACCGGAGGAAGCCGCCCGTCAGGCCGCGGAAAACGATGTACATATCGTCGGCGTCAGCAGCCTGGCAGCCGGTCACAAGACGCTCGTGCCCGCGCTTATCAAAGAGCTGCAGAAAATCGGTCGCGATGATATTCTTGTTGTTGTCGGCGGAGTGATTCCAGTGCAGGATTATGAGTACTTGTACCGACAGGGTGCCGTTGCAATTTTCGGACCGGGCACCATTATTTCACAGGCCGCTCAGCAAGTCATGCGAATTCTCCTGAACGAGGATTCGGACATCTGACCGCGACAGTATTCATTTTCGGGGCTGTCCGGATAAATCCCGGCAGCCCCGTTTCTTTTTATGACGGCTCTTTGGGATTGAATTTCAGGGCGTAATTTTCTACTATTCCGTGATGTCCTTTCCACAATGAATTCGAAGAAGGTAGCAGCATGAAGCGATTAGCTGTCCGCACCTGCGTGATATTTTCCGCACTTTTTGTCGCCATTATGCCGGCTGCATTTTCGCAGACTATTTCGTATATCATTCCTGATATCGGAACGCCCGGTATGAACACGTATGTGGAGGTGATCGGTCCACACGATATGCCCGGGAATTTCGGTGCCGATGGGTTTTGGCCGAACAACCCCGGCGACAACCTGCGCCTCGAATGCGTCAATCCCGCAGATTCGGCGAAGCTCATCATTGGTCCGCTGGTCGTCTCATGGAACGGCCGGATGATTTCCGCTCAGGTGTTCATTAATCCGGATCTTCTTCCGAACAGCGACAGCTGGCAGGCGATCGCGCCGCAATTTGTCATTCCGCTTCAAGTGCGCTACAACGGCGCGACACAGAACTCCGTGACGTTTTATATCGTGCGTCCCCAGCCAGCCATAATCACGTCTGCGAACGGCAGCCTTGGCAGCGGCGGAGTTTGGGGACTTCGTTCGCCAAGCGGCGCTATCATAGTCGATAGTCTGGAACTCCTCGGAAGCAGCTATGGAATTTCCATGGCGGACTGCGATCCCGGCAGGCCCGGAAATCAGGGGTATCTCCCGGCAACAATTATTTCCAAAGGTCCGGTTCGTACCGGCAGCAGCACACAGTTCACGGTAGACGCCAACACAAAGCATGGCGGACCCGGCGGCGGCGGCGGCGGTGGAAGCTTCTGTGACTTCACTGGCAGCGGCTCCGATGGAGGAGATGGTTTTACCGGCGGCGGACGCGGCGGACGCAATCGCTCAGGGAATCCCACGGGAAGCGACGAATACAGAAATCCAGGCTTGGGCAGCGGTGCATACCTCAACAACACAGGTGGAAGCCTTAACGGAATCCAAGGCGGCAGCGCGCCTGCTCACGAGGCTTCCGGCGGCGGCACGGGACATCCATTCGGAACTTCCGGAGATGGCTGCTCAGACGGGTCGGGCTGCAATCCTCCCGGCGGCTTTGGTGCAGGCAGCGGCCAGCAGCAAAAACAGGCCGGCGGTGCTGGCGGATACGCCACCGCAGGCGCATCGTCAAGAAACGGAAACGGCGGACAGGTGCACGGAAATGAATTTATTGTTCCGTTCGCAGGCGGATCAGGCGGCGCCAGTGGAAATCCACAGCTCGCCTTTTCCTGTTCAGGTGACGGCGGCGGCGGCGGCGGTGCGGTTACTCTGTATGCGAGACAGCTTGATGGCTACCTGTTCACTGCGAATGGTGGGGATGGCGCCAACGGATCAAGCGGCGACGGCGGAGCAGGATCCGGCGGAGCAGTGCTGCTCGAAAGCAAGCTCCCTTCCGGTATCTGGAAAATCCGGGCGGAAGGCGGGAACGGTCCGGGACCCCACGGCGGCGGCGGACGCATTCGTATGGACGGTCCTATTGCCTGGACAAGTGGTGGTCTTCCAGCAGAAGAAAGCATGGCCGTAGGTCCGTCAACCGACACGACGATGTTTGTGAAAAAAAGCTTTACGCTTACCGGGACCGGAGACAACGCAGACATTCACCTTTTTCTCAAATCCGCTCTCATGCCCTGGACGGAAATCGGCGTAGTCAGCGGATACTCCACCAGCTGGACTTTCGACATCGATATCCCTGTGGTCGACAACGTGTATTATCTCGTTGCGATGCAGGAAGTCTCCAATCCTGCGACTGAGGCCTTTACTGCGCGTCCGGTATACGTCATGTCTCAGTCTGCTGCGAATATTCTTATTTCGCGCACCGCCCCGGAAATTCTCGCAGAGAGCAGCCGTGTATTTCCGGGAATCGCCTGTGATAACGTCGCACTCGATACGATGCTTGTCTCCAACATCGGCGAAGGAATTTTGACGATCGGGAATGCGGGTTTTGCTCCCGGCGGACGAGGGTTTGAAATAATCGAACCGGCTGGATTTCCAGTATCCGTCAATCCGGGAGAGTCGCTGCGCTTCATTACACGCTTCACACGTCAACCGGGACAGCGGGGAGTGATCACAGATTCTCTCATGATCACGAGCAACAGTCCTGCGGCCAGTCCGCTTTATATTGCCCACAGCATCATGGTTGACGTTCCCGAAATGAGCGCGTCAATCTCAAACCTCGTTTTACCTTATGTAGTGATCTGCGAGGGCGCTTCATCCGAAGCATCCTTTGAAATCACGAACACCGGTACAATTCCGCTGCAGCTGCTGCTTCCCGTAATCGACAACCCGGCGTTTGTGCTCGCTTCTCCGAGTCCTGGCGTCTGGCCGCTCACCCTTCAACCGGGAGCTACCATGCCTATTCAGCTGCGTGTGACTCATACGACCCCAGGCTCTCTATCGGGGAACCTGACTTTCACCGCCGATCCCGATGGGTGTGATTACACAACCAACGTTACCCTGTTTGCGGTTTCTCGAGATTTCTCGCTTTCGGTCTCGGATATCCCCGCTTTTCCCATACTCCGTTGTTCGGATGAATCGGCTGACACTGATTTTCTCATAGAAAATGATGGCGATCTTTCTTTCATCGTGACAACGCTCACGTCATCCGATCCGTCAGTAAGCATCATCTCACCCATCCCGCCGTTTCCGCTCACTCCCGGTGCCTCCCAGCAGGTGCAGCTTCGCTTTGCGCCCCAGTCGCCGGGTACATTCAACGGAAACGTCCGCGTGGGTATCGATGGCTGCGGAATTCAAGTCGATCGTCCATTTGCCGGACTGCGCGACAGCATAGGTCTTCAGCTTACGCCGGTGGATTTCGGATTGCAGCGTGCGGGAGTTCTTCCCGTTATGAGGCAAACCCGCGTGACTAACACCGGCAGCGTCGCTGTGACGATTGCCTCGGCCGTGGACGTACCGCCATTCCGTATCGTAGGCGGACTCCCCGTGAGCTTGACGCCGGGCTCCAGTGTGGATTTGACGGTGATATTCGATGATCCCGGAACAGATGGTGATTACACAGCCGGTTTGCTTCTGCAGCAGATTCCGGCATGTGCGGAAACGATTCTGGATGTGCGCGGAATTCGCGGCTCAGCTTCCGTTGATCTCGTGGTTGACACGCTGAGCGGTATGCCGGGACAAACCGTCGAAATTCCAATCTATTTGCGCAACGCACAGAATATTTCACTATTCGGTGCTACTGGCATTCGCGCAACGCTGCACTATCGCAGCAGTCTGCTCGTACCTTTGGGGCAGCAGCAGGGTACACTGGTCGGAGAAGAACGCCTCCTCGATATTACGATTCCGCTTCTGACGGACGCAAACGACGTTGCGCTTCGCATTCCAATGATGATCACGCTTGGGAATGCGGAAGAGACCGGCCTGCTGCTCACGGATATTGTGCCGGTAGGAGGAGATCTTACGGTTAACGCAACAGACGGCCATTTTACTTTGCTTGGCATCTGCCGTGACGGCGGTGTCCGCCTCTTCGATGGCAGTACCTTGGTGCAGCTGAAGCAGAACCGGCCAAACCCATTTAACCCCGCCACGCAGTTGGAATTCGTGCTTATCGAGCGCGGGCACACAGCGCTTCAGATCTATAACTCAGTTGGCCGCCTTGTTGCCACGCTTGTAGACGAAACTCTCGAGCCCGGTGTACATTCACGCACATTCGATGCCAGTGGATTGACTTCCGGTGTCTATGTCGCAGTGTTACGGACACCGACAGTGATCAAGCAGCGCCGCATGCTGCTTGTGAAATAAATCGACGAGGTTGGCGGGATAGAAATTTGAAAAAGAATCAGAAGGGAGGGGTGTGTGTCTTGTTTCAAGGCGCACGATTTGCGAAATTGTATGGCGTTGCTCGAGTGGCGGAATTGGCAGACGCGCTGGACTCAAAATCCTGTGGGCTTAACACCCGTGCCGGTTCGACCCCGGCCTCGAGTACAAAAACAGGCTGTCCCAGAACTTCTCAACCTCATGCAAATCATGCTTCAAACTACTGGGCATGATGTAAACTTCAGCATGAAGTGGAGAAATCCGGGACAGCCTGTTTCATAAACCGCCAGAACGCAGGAAAGCGTTCCATCTTTTTGAGTTCTGTGCTCGCTTCTTTGCGTTCTGTGCTCGCTTCTTTGCGTTCTATGTCAGCTACTTCGCCCAGCGCACGTCGACTGAGCCCATTCCGCTCTGAAGGTTCAGCATAACTCTGCGCGGATTCTTGTCGTAATCCGGAGTGATGTACAGCTCGTCGTTTTTGCGGATGAAATGATACATTTTCCTGGAACTGAACCAATTCTCATCTGTCGTGGCTTTGGCGCCAATTCCTTTCGGCAGCACTATCGTTAGTGAACCGATCCCGACGTCAGTAGTAATTCTCGCATTGTTGGGTAGGTCTCCGGAACAGTCGAGAACATACTCGCCGAGTCCGCCTTCAAATTCAAGAGTCTGGAAACGTAGGTTTCCAAGGTTTGTACCTCGAAGAGAACCCACGCCTGCGGCAATACCTACAGTACCGATTTCTTCGCGGTTTGGCTTGTCCATTTTCAAACGCACAGATCCGGCACCGGCATCGATCTGAAGATCGCGGACATGTATGTCCGTCAAATCAATAGAGGCCTTCCCGGCACCGAGTGTTATATCGAAGCGAATCGGGACCTTGTCGCTGATTGAGAGATACCAGGTGCGCGAGGAGTTGCCATTCAGAAGGCAGGCGAGAGCGTTCATATCGCTTTCACCGTTAGCTCCCATGTCAACAGTCAGATATCCGATTCCTTCTTCGATGTAATAGTCAATTTCGATATCCGACTCGTCTGTCTCTTTATTCTTGCGCTTCTCTTTCATCGTGAGAAGCTCATCGCCGCTTCCACGCTTGAGATAGAGCGTGCCGAATCCACCATTGATTTCTGCAACTACTTCACGTGCTTCGCCGAGAGCGACCTTTCGCAGCGCTGCTTCCTGAGCAGCTGCGGTACCGACAAAGGCAAGGAGCGTGAAGGTCAGTAGTGTATATTTGATGATAGTCATTGTTATTCTCCTGAACGGACAGGCTTAATTGTACGGAAAAAAATGGTATCTGTTTCACATCATCGACTGCATAACGTTGACTTGCAGGCGGCCGTTTCGTAAGTTCCAATAATTACACGTTTAGGTGCATGTTACCTCAACTGAAACTTGACACTCCCGCAGTCGCGGATTTGCTCACCGGCTTCATTGCTCAGGAGATCGGTAAGACCGGTTTGTCGCGTGCTGTGATCGGACTCTCAGGAGGTGTGGATTCCGCACTCTCTGCCGCATTGTCTGTCCGCGCACTCGGAGCAGAAAATGTTTTCTGTGTCATGATGCCATACAGCAGCAGCAGCGCGGAAAGTGTTTCGCATGCAGAATTGCTTCTTCAGCAGTTTGGAATGCCTTCAGAACTCGTGGACATTACGCCGATGGTTGATCCGATGATCGCTCAAGAACCAGAAATGGACAGGCTGCGTCGAGGAAATATCATGGCACGGCAGCGCATGATCGTATTATACGACAGATCTTCGCGAGAGCGGGGGCTTGTTGTCGGCACCGGAAATAAAACCGAGACGCTGCTTGGCTACAGCACCATTTTCGGAGATTCAGCCTGCGCGATTAATCCTCTCGGAGATTTATACAAGACGCAAGTCTGGCAGCTCGCCGAGTATCTGGAAATTCCCGATGTTATCTTGCACAAGGCGCCGAGTGCTGATCTATGGGACGGTCAAACAGATGAAAGCGAGTTTGGCTTCACCTATGAACGAGTAGATGAGCTTCTCGTGCTTATGGTAGATGAGCGGCAAAGCGATGAACACCTTCTTGCCAAAGGATTCGATATCGGGTTCATAGATTTGGTCAGGAAGCTTATTCGCCGCAATCAATTCAAGCGTGTACCCCCGGTTATAGCAAAGGTAGGCTTCCGAACGGTCAACGCTGATTTTCGATATCCCAGAGATTGGGGTGTTTGAAAACTGAGTATTTATTTCGGCGTCACAGGCCGCCGACGTTGTTTTTTCTTTCCAAACACAACCTTGGACAGCGCTATGTTCGAAAGGAACATCGAAGAAACCATCGCCTTTCTCCGTAAGGGGACTATCGAAGGTGCAGATTCCATCACCTCACGTCAGATATTTGCCTCATCGATCCCGATGGCAGTCAAGCGCATGTTTGAGTCTGATATCGATATCTGGGTGCGTGAGGAAAACGAACGACTTCAGCAGTCGTCTCATTTTCGCTACGACGAACCCGAAATGCAGACGTTGTTTGAACAGATCGGTGGCAAGGCGCGCGACTATGCTGTGTTCTCCGCAGCAGAATACAGCGCAGCGCTGGACAAAAACGTAAAGCTGTTTTTCAACTATGTTTGCCGTCCACAATGGACCCTTGTAAAATATCTGTTCGCCGAGCGTGAACATGCTGCAACCGACGATATTCTTGCGGCACTGCAAACGTTCTGGCATTACGAGTATTACCAGATTATTCTTCGCGAGTATTTCGAGAAAAAGAAGCTTTCGGTTATAAACGTCAAGAAGTTCAGCGAGTTAATTCAGCAGATTGATCTTGAAGTTATTCGCAATTTCGACAGCAGAAAAACAGCGCACCTGAGCGAACCTCTCTTCGAGCTTTTCAATATCGGTTCGGCATCGGAAGACGCCATGGCGCCAATAGAAGCCCTGTCAATTTTCTACGATGACAAGAATATCGCTTCGATCGTGGATCGGCTGGATCAGGAAAAGAACAACCATGAGAGGATGACACTGCATGATCTTGTTCTGCTGATCAGCGATGCGGACTTCACGCTTGGGGTGGATATCTCAACAATCGTCAACGAACAGTTTAATCAGCAAGGTGTTATGAAGCCTGAGCGAAATGTAACGGCGGGCCAGGACTTTGAGGTGCCAGCCCTGTCAGGCGCGGATGCGGACGAATTTCATCGCGGTGATCTTGGGCATGAAAACGATGATCTTGATTTCGTGATTTCGGAAGAAGAAGAAGGCGTTATCGTTCAGGCGGGTGATCACATTACGCTGTCCATGGATGATGATGTGTTTTCCAATGAGGATTATTCTATCGCCAGTATTTCCGAACCCGAAGAAAACGAGGACATCGAGAGCACGGGATATGAGGCGTCCTCTGAGACGGATGACGATAGTTCTGTTTTCTATAGCGCCGGCATATCGTCAGGTAACACACCGCTGGTGGAAGACGAGGAGGAGACGGTCAACGAAGACGAGGTAGCTTCCTACACCGATGAAAGCATCCTGGATCTCGAGTCCGAGTTCGACCTGTCTACTGATTTCTCGGTCACAGAGGATACAGAAGCCATGCCGTCCCTCTCGGCTTCCGGCGAGGTTCCGGAGTATTTTCTTGGGGACGACGACGCGAAGCCATCATTCAACATTGTTTCTCCGGACAATGAAATTCCCGATATAACCTTGGAAGAACTTGGCTCCATAAGGTTTGGTGACGAAGAAGAGGGGCAGACATCGTACTCTGTTGAAGCGGAAATTGACCCGTACATGACAAGCGCTGTGGTGGAAGAGCTTGCCGGCACGAATATCATTCTCGATGACGAGGAAGAGGCGAAGCCCTCTTCGAATGACGAGATCGATTGGGATAAGGAGGCAGAGGAGTTAGTTGATATGGATGATATCAACCTGAATGATGTCGATGCCGATGACCGCAGCATTTCAGATTTGCTTCCCGCTGGCGAGGATCCTTTCAAGCAGGAGGAGCAGCTCAAGCCTGCTGAGGAATTACTCGGTCTGCTGGATCTCGATGACTTCGATACTGAACCGGTGAAAAAACCAGCTCGTCAGAATGATTTTCCGATCATTGAGGACGAAACTCCATTGCCGCAGAGTCATCGGGGGCAGAACAGCGAAAATGAAGCTGAGGAGGAAGAGAACGCGCCATCATCAGAGAATGTGATAAAGGAGTTTGGAGACTTAAATCAGGTTCTCTCCGCAGCGGATAGAAAGAAATATTCAAAAAAACTGTTTAACAAAAACGAAGACGCATTTACACGCGCCATTCAGGTGTTAAATGGCAAACCTTCCTGGCGACAGGCCTCGGAATATATTGACGAACTTTTCATCAAGTATGATGTCGATATGTATTCACGTTTAGCGGTGAAGTTCACCGATGACGTCTATAAGCGTTACGCAAATAAAAAGTGAACCATTGTGTTTGTAGATCAGGTTACCATTACCGTTCGCTCGGGCAAGGGGGGAGCGGGAGCAGTAAGTTTTCGCCGGGAAAAATACGTTCCAAAAGGTGGGCCTGACGGAGGCAACGGCGGAAAGGGTGGAGATGTCATTATCATCGCAAATCCACAGCTGCACACGCTTCTTGATCATCGATACCACCACTCATACGATGCTGAAGATGGTGTGAAGGGACAGAAATCTCTCCGCTACGGCCGCTATGGTGAGAATATTGTCATCCAGGTTCCTTGTGGAACTGTAATTCGCGATGCTGCAACAGAAGAGCTGCTCGCTGATATGGTGAAGCCGGGGCAAGAGTTTGTTGCTGCTCTCGGAGGGAGAGGCGGGAGAGGAAATGCCGAGTTCGCAACTGCGACGCATCAAACTCCAAGACAGGCTGAGGAGGGGCGGCCGTCCGTTGAAAGACAGCTAATGCTTGAACTCAAGCTAATTGCTGACGTTGGGCTTGTTGGATTTCCGAATGCAGGCAAGTCCACATTGATCTCAACGATTTCCGCTGCGAAGCCAAAAATTGCTGACTATCCATTCACAACTCTTGAGCCGAATTTAGGAATAGTCCGCTACAGGGATTACGACGGATTCACTGTTGCAGACCTTCCGGGTTTGATCGAGGGCGCTCACACCGGGAAGGGTCTCGGAATTCAGTTTTTGAAGCATGTTGAGAGAACGAGAGTTCTGGTCATTCTAATCGAAAGCTTGAGTGAAGACTATGGCCGTGATCTTGAAGTACTGCGCAATGAACTTGCGTCTTACAGCAATGAGCTTTCTAAAAAACCCTGGTTTGTCGCAATATCGAAAATGGATGTGGCGGATGAAGAATCCGTAAAACGGGCCACAGACCTGAAAGAATCAATTGGCGTTCACGTGCATTCATTTTCTTCGGTCAGCAGGGCAGGAGTCTCCGAGCTCAAGGATCTGATGTGGAAGCTTGTTGAAGAGCAGAGTGCGGACGATTACGCTGAAATAGATTGAATTCCGTCTCCCTTCTTTGCCAGCTCGAGCGTTAGTTGAAAATCTTCTATCAGCAATGACGCAATCATTTTCCACGCCAACACGCATAATTGTTGTCAGCGCATCCTTCGCGCTTTTGACTCTTGCCTGCGCCATTCTGTCGCTTAGGTTTGGCGCATTTGCCATTTCATTTGACGACATGTTCAGAATATTCGCCGGAATGGAAGTCCAGTCCATGGAGTCTCTTCGCACGGCTTTGCTGGATATACGTTTGCCAAGGGTGCTTGACGCACTTCTTATCGGTGGCGGACTCGCAGTCTCAGGAGTGGTTTTTCAGGTCCTTCTGAGAAATGTTCTTGCCGATCCCTACATACTCGGCGTCTCCAGCGGAGCATCAGTAGGCGCGCTTGTAGCCATTGCCACTGGTCTCTCATCAATGTTCATTGGAGCACAGCCGCTGCTGGCATTCGTCATGGCGCTGCTTGTAGTAGGGACGGTCTACCGTCTTGGGCTCAGAGGAATGATCGAAGACAACACTCTTCTGCTCAGCGGAGTGATGATCGGCGCATTTCTGTCCGCTATCATTCTTGGCCTTGTCTCTACTATGGACCGTCCTGTACGGAGCGCACTCTTTTGGCTCGTGGGATATCTTGGCAATGCCACCATGTCTGAAGTAATGATTCTGCTTCCGGGTGTTTCGATACTTTTAGTGGTTTTGTTTTTTTTCTCAGGTAGAATGAATGTTATGGCTTTGGGCACCGAGGCTGCTAATCACCTTGGTCTTTCGGTCCGAAAGCAGCAGGTCTGGCTGTATGTACTTGCGTCTCTGATGACGGCGCTGGTTGTAAGTTTTGCAGGTGCTATCGGCTTCATCGGCCTTCTGGTGCCGCATGCTGTACGTCGCCTCTACGGGCCCGATCACCGTATAGTCATACCGGTTTCGTTTTTTCTTGGAGCAAGCTTCCTGATAATTTCGGATTTAATCGCCAGAACGATCATTTCTCCTGCAGAACTTCCGGTCGGCGCAGTCACAGCAGCACTGGGTGCACCATTATTTATCTACCTCCTCAGAAGAAAAACATCATTAAAGACTTGATTTTTAGTACCGTTTGTGCATAACTTTGTAGTTCTGTAAGGACTATTACCATTATTTTGAAAAGAATATGAAGCGTACATTTCAACCCAGCCGCCGCAAGAGATTCAACAAGCACGGATTCCGTGCCCGCATGGCCACGAAGAACGGCCGTAAGGTGCTCGCACGCCGTCGTGCAAAAGGGCGCTGGAAGCTTACCGTCAGTGACGAGCCCAAGCACAGATAAACCGGTTCGTAACCGCTTATCGAAAAAAGAAATCCTTCGTGGGTACCGGCCTTTTGGACACGTATTCTCTCGTGGTATGTACGTGCAGCACAAAAGCATCCGGTTGTATTATGATATTCAACGGGAAATCCCACCCTACCGGTGTATGGTGGGATTTGCTGTTAGAAAGCCTAAGAACGCAGTTCAGCGCAACCGCCTGCGTCGCCTCCTGAGAGAATCATTCAGACAGCGAAAGCACACACTGGTTGACCACTGTCAGGAACATCACATCGTACTGTCTTGCGTGGTGCTGATAGATCCAAAGCGCATTGCAGAAACTGTCAACTTTGACTTCATTGATGCTTCCGTTGCGGCTCTCCTGGATTCCGCTCTGAAGCGCCTGAGGCAATCATGAAGCGCGCTCTTTCCGCAATTCTTGTTGCAATCATTCGCGGCTATCAAGCCGCAATTTCGCCCATGTTCCCTCCCTCCTGCAGATTTTATCCTACCTGTTCCACATATACAATGGAATCCATTAAAAAGTATGGAGCGTTTCGTGGCAGCTGGATGGGAGCGAAACGAATCTCACGATGTCATCCCTGGAACGAGGGAGGTTATGATCCTGTACCGTAAATCCAATAATAACAAGATGATATAGTTATGGACAGAAATGCGATCATTGGTTTTATTCTGATTGCGGTTCTTTTTGTGGCCTGGATGCTTTATACCGCACCTAGTCCGGAAGAACTTCAGCGGCAAAAACAGCAGCAGGAACAGGTCGCTCAGCAGGCGGCGGAGAATCCCACTGCGGAGACGGTGCAAAAAAGCACGCCTGCAGCTGCTTCGACAGATAGCAGTTCAGAAGATGCAGGGTTCAGCCGTTATGGGAAGTGGTTCAGTGATCTGGCTGTGGGGAACGAGCAGACGTTCACCGTCGAAACCGAGAAATATATCGCCACCTTCTCAACTAAGGGCGGGAGCATACGCCGCTGGGAGCTCAAGGGCTTTACGACCTGGAACGACAAACCGCTTCAACTGATTGACTGGAAGAGATCCAATGATTACAATCTGGTCTTCGCTAGCTCAGACGGTCGCTTTATTGACACAAAAGATCTGTATTTCCGAATTGATGGCCTTCCAGCGGGCAACAAGGTTGTCCTCACCGATTCGATGACATTCGCCTTTGATGCCGTGCTGCCTGTTCGCGGCGACAGCGTGGCAATTATCAAGCATTATGTAGTGCGCAGCGGCGGCTACGCGATGGACATGGATATTGAAGTTGTCAATATGTCTGAAGTCATCGCAAATTATGAATATCAGGTAACCATTCACTCCCCTGCTCATACGGAAAGAAACAGTGTTGAAGAGGCCAGTTTCTCCGAGGCGGACATCATGGTAAACGGGGTTAGAGAATCCGTTAATGCCGATGACACCGAAGGCGAAAAAGCATCCTTCGATGGAGAGACGGAGTGGGTCTCAGTGAAAAATAAGTATTTCCTTGACGCACTTATGGTGCGCGACGGATTCATGGGAACCGGTGCCTATGTCGAAGGAAAAATGCACAATATGCGCAATGAGGGTCAGAGAGAAATCTATGAAGCCGGCATAAAGGTCAAGTATCGCGGCGAACCCATAGAGACATCAAAATTCGTAGTGTTTATTGGTCCGCTCGACTATGACGTTCTCGTTGCACAATATGAAGGACTTGAACAGGTTCTGAGTCTAGGTTGGAAGTTTATTGTCCGTCCTTTCTCTGAATACCTGGTAATGCCGCTCTTCAGTTTTCTTCACAGCTTCATCCCGAATTACGGCATTGTCATTATCATTTTCTCGATATTGATAAAGCTGTTGCTCTACCCTCTCACGAAGAGCAGCATGAGTTCAATGCAGCGGATGCAGAAACTGCAGCCCATCATCACAGAGCTGAAGGAAAAATACAAGGACGATCAGCAGAAGCAGAACGTGGAGACAATGAAGCTCTACAAAGATTACGGGGTGAACCCTGCCGGCGGGTGTTTACCTATGGTTCTGCAGATGCCTATCCTTTTTGCGCTGTTCTCCATATTTCAGTCCACTATCGAACTTCGTCACCAACCGTTTTTCGGTTGGATTAATGACCTCTCGGCCCCGGATATTCTGCTGACTCTCCCCTTCAAGATTCCTCTCCTTGGCATGAGCTTCGTCAGCGGACTCGCGCTCTTGATGGCGATCACAATGTTTGTGCAGCAGAAGATGTCCGTAAAGGATCCTCGCCAAAAAGCCATGATCTACATGATGCCGGTCATGTTCTGGGTGCTTTTCAATTCATTCCCCTCAGGATTGAACCTTTATTACTTCATGTTCAATATTCTTTCCATTGGACAGCAGTATCTTATCAACAAGCGGCATGAAGACGAGCCGCTTACGAAAGTTGTCTCAAAGGATGGAAAGAAGAAAACAAGTTGGACCGAGCGGGCGATGATCTCCATGCAGGAGAAAGCCAAAGATCAAAAATCATCAAAGAAGCCCCGTAAGTTCTGACATTCAAATTTGTTTCACGTGAAACGAACCCCTTGTGTGAGCAAGGGGTTTTTTTTGCGTCTGGCATGCTGTATAAATGTTGGATAACGGGCTGATTCCTAAATCGAAATCCTCTGCCTGACTCTAAGTGGAAAGCTGTTTGATTAGATAGAGCCCTCCCCTCAAGGTGGAGATGAAGCAAAACGAAGGCGCTGAACTCCTCAGCGCAAGTCCGTTTGATTGCGGCAGACCTCCAGTGATGGCGTATTTACAGTTGGACGAAGGCAGCAACCCCTGGAGGAGCACCATTTCATTGCCGACAGCCCTCCCCTAATGGCGGAGATGAAGCAAGACGAAGGCGCAGAACTCCTCAGCGTAAGCCTGTTTGATTGCGGAAGCCCTCCATTGATGGCGTATTTGCAGCTGGACGAAGGTCAGCCACCCCTGGAGGCGCACCATTTTATTGCCGACAGCCCTCCGCTCATGGTGGAAATGAAGCAAGACAAAAGCGAAAAACTCCTCAGCGTAAATCCGTTTGATTGAGGCGGCCTGCAAGGATGGCGTATTTGTGGCTGGACGAAGGCCAGTCACCCCTGGAGGCGCACTATTTTTATTGCCGACAGCCCTCCGCTCATGGTGGAAATGAAGCAAGACGAAGGCGCAGAACTCCTCAGCGTTAGCCTGTTTGATTGCGGAAGCCCTCCATTGATGGCGTATTTGCAGCTGGACGAAGGCCAGTCACCACTGGAGGCGCACCATTTTATTGCCGACAGACCTCCCAAGATGGTATATTTGCAGTTTGACGGAGTCAAAGCGCAAGAGATAAGCACAGAAGCTGTATATGAGCGTCGATGCCAGGTGATCCAGCTAGACTGTTCGTCCCAGCATTAGTTCCATAGCTACTATGTTTCACGTGAAACGAAGCACTTGTGTGAGCAATGGGTTGTTGCCACCGCAATGAGGCACAAGCCTGGCATTACTGGTGAATCGTAAGTTTCGCTCCTCTGCATTCCCGCCAGAGGAATATTTATTTTAGTGGCGACGCCCCCTCCCCCGATCGTGTATGTGAAGCAAGACCAGGGCGATGAACCAGATAGGAAAACTCTATTTGATTGCCGGCAACGCTACACTGATGTTTCTGGTGAAGCGAACGAAGGCAAAATGCCAAATGAGGAACTCGATTTGATTGCGAACCACCTCCTCGGATGGTGCATTAGAAGAAAAGCGAGGACTAAACGCCGCAAGGTAAGCTTCAATTTGCGTGGTGAGACATTACCTATGATGGTGCATTTGGAGCAAGACAAAGTCGAAAAGCCTGTCTGTGACGCAGAAGCCGCATAAGAACGTCAAGGCCGGATGAGTTTGCGATGCTCTATCTTTTTGTTGTCGACATTGCGATTGTCGTCATGATTGGCAGAAGGCGTCCGGACGTCCTCGATCAGATGAAATTGGTGATGCAATAATGAATAAACAGAATCGCCGATGACGAAGATTATGTTCTCTCGGAGTCGGAGGTCAGATGTATTTACTGACGCTCAAGAGGCCGGGGGTAATCATGGACCATAGTGAAACTCGTCATAATCGGATAATTTGAGCGACAATAGCGGAGAACGGCTTATGTTGCTGTTTTTATTGCGTTTATGATGATTCCAGAGAATAATTGATTTAGGGAATCAAACCGTTGCAGCGTAGCAGAAAAATCGTACTCGAATAAATTCATTCGGGTTTGGGATCGTGTTTCACTTTGTTCGTTGCATGGGGTTTCGTAAATTTCTGTTCATGCAAAATTGAACGGTGCTTCTCATGCCGCATAGTAAAAATGCTTTTTCCCGGATCTTTCTCGCTGTACCGATGCTGCCGCTTTTATGGCTGCTCTTTCTCCCGGCGCTGCAGGCACAGCCGATGTTTCTGGAGCAGAAGCGGGTGCTTGCTCGCGATTACAGTTTGGGTCTGCTGGCAGCCTCAGAAGGCAAAAGCATTATTGATTTGAATGGGATGTGGAAATACCGCACAGATAATGAAGAGCAGTGGCGGAAAGTAAGTGTCCCGTCATCGTATGACGGAAACTATAAAATATTTTTTCGCCGTGATTTTACTGTTTCTCGCGCATTGCTGTCTACGTCGGTTTTCCAGCTCAGCGCATTGAGCATTTCCTATTATTGTGAAATAAGTATTAACGGCCAGTTTATCGGAAAACATTCCGGCCTGTCGTCCTTTTCTTTCAAGCTCTCTCCGGGTGTGCTCCGTGCGGGAAATAACACGATCGAAATTTTGGTGCGCAATAATTTGAGCACGCAAGAAACAGTGCCCATGTATGAGCAACTGTGGGATAGGTTGAATTACGGTGGTATTGTGCATGACATCGGTATAGTCGCGCACAGGGGTGTTTGGGTTCAGGAAACATACGTAACAACCGATATCTCGGGCGAAGGACGTCCCGCCACGCTGCATTATCGGACCCTGTTAAACTCCGGCGAAATTTCTTCGCTGCCGGGAGACAGCAGTTCAAATTCTGCAGGATTCGGAAAAAGCTTTGTTACGCACTATTTCGAAATTCTGGATCCTTCAACCGGCTCAGTTGTCGCGATGAGTGAGGTTGGTCGAGTCTCGGTTGAATCTGATCGGCTCAAGGAAGTTGAGATGACGGTGACGATTCCGTCTGTCCGGCTTTGGTCCCCAGAATCGCCTAACACCTATCTTCTTCGCCAGCGCACCAGTCAGGGTGGAACTCTGCTTGATGAGACAATCCAGCAGATCGGATTTCGCAGTATTCGTGCAGGTGAGAAAGGACTGTTGGTCAATGGCGTACCTACGTTTATAAAAGCTTTGACCTATGTCGAAGATTCTCCCCGGCACGGGCGCACCCTGTCGTTCGATGAAATGGAACGCGACGTACTGCTTCTGAAAAATCTTGGTGTAAATTCAGTGCGTCTGATTTACGGATCCGTACATCCTTATTTCCTTTCCGTCTGTGATCGCTACGGGATCATGGTGTTCGTTGATATTCCAGCGAGAAACATTCCGGAAGAGCTGCTGGAAAAAAATGGCATTCGAGTGAGTGCGAGAAACGCATTTCGGGAAATTTCGGCGCGTGATCTTAATCACCCATGCGTTGTCGCACTCGGCCTGGCACAGGGCGTTCAGAAAAGCTCCCCTGCTCTTGATCTGTTCATGCAGGAAGTTTCCAGCGTGGTTCGAAAAAAAGAAGCTCCTCTTTACTACGTATCCTTCCAGTCGAGGCTCCCTGACGTTCTCCCTGACGGGATAGATTTTATTGGTATGGATATTTCCCCTGAATCTCCCGAACAGGTATCGGAGATACTGCGCGCAAATACTTTGAAAGATGGTGCGTATCCGGTGTTTGTCAGTTCGCTGTCATATCCTGTACAAATCGGCAATTACGAAGGCTACAGCGATTCTCGATCAATTGACGCCCAGGGACAATTTTTTCTTCAAATGTTCAAAGAAATCAGGGATCAGGGTTTCGCAGGAATTGTGGTAAACTCCTTCGCAGATTATGCTGTATCCAGACCGATCATGGCTGTCGATCGCATCTACCAATTTAGTGCGACAAGCGGGTTGGTTGATCGCTATCGTCAAAAGCGTATTGCATATGACGTACTGAAAGCCAGTTTCAACAATGAAAAACCGCCTGTACTCGTCACAGGGAATTTTGAGGAAGTGCATCCGGTCAGCTTCGTAATCCTCGGTATATTGATAATCCTCATTTTTGCGGTTGTCTATAATCTGTTCCGCCGATTCAGGGAAAATGTAAGCCGGTCATTTATGCGTCCGTACAATTTCTACGCGGATGTTCGTGATCAGCGCATGCTATCCATATTCCAGACATCAATGGTCGGTTTCATTGGCGCGCTCTCCGTCGCCCTTCTGTTTTCAAATTTTCTGTTTTTCTGGCGAATGAACATTCTCGTGGATTACGTAATCTCACAGTTCATTCACACTGTCTGGTTGAAGCAATGGATCAACTATGCGGCGTGGAATCCACTGGAAAACATTTTGATGATGACATTGACTTTATTTGTTCTGTTGCTGCTCTTAACGTTGTTCATATGGCTCGTGGCGTTTGTCAGCCGACGAAAAGTCTTTTTGTTTGATGCATACAGCGTAGCGATGTGGTCTGTGCTTCCGATGATCGTCCTCGCTCCTTTCGGGATGGTGCTGTATCGATTGATGGATCTTCCGGTAATGGAATTTCTTGCGGTTGTTGTCTTCATCACTTTCCATATATGGATTATCAGCAGGATTCTTAAAGGCACCGCGATAATCTTCGATGTACGTCCTGTCTATTTTTATGTGAGTGGATATTTCCTGATCGGTGCGGGATTGGCCTGGTGGCTGCTGTCGCTGAATGGGGAATACAATATTTTTGCCTATCTGCGTTATTTCGCCGATATCTGGTGGACGGTCGCTCAGTCTGCCGCCTGATGTCGTTTAATAGAGTAACAGTCTATGTATCTAAGCAAGCTCGAAATCTTTGGGTTTAAATCATTCGCTAATAAAACCAACGTCGTTCTCAACGATGGCGTGACTGCTATCGTGGGACCCAATGGCTGTGGTAAAACCAATATTGTCGATGCCCTGCGCTGGGCTCTTGGCGAACAGCGGTATTCCACGCTTCGTAGCGACAAGATGGAAGATGTGATCTTCAACGGCACAAAAACTCGCAAGCCCATTGGCATGGCCGAAGTATCCTTGACGATTGAGAACAACAAGGGCATTCTCCCTCTCGAGTACAATGAGGTCACGATTACCCGACGGGTGTACAGGTCCGGCGAAAGCGAATATCAGCTCAACCGGACAACCTGCAGGCTAAAGGATATCCTGAATTTATTCATGGATACCGGTATGGGGTCCAACGCTTATTCGGTGATCGAGTTGAAGATGGTGGAAACCATTCTCAGCGACAAGGTCGAGGAACGTCGTCGGTTGTTTGAAGAAGCAGCGGGAGTGACGAAATATAAAGCGCGCCGCAAGGAAGCGCTTCGTAAACTCGGTGACGTCGATGCCGACCTCCTCCGAGTAGAGGATATTATAACCGAAGTTGGGAAAACCGTTAACTCCTTGAATCGCCAGGCAAAAAAAGCCGAGCGCTACAACGAGTATATGGAGCGCTTGCGCGTACTCGAGGTTGATGTGCTCGAGCGGGACTACAATAACCTCTTTCGTCGGTTGACCCCTCTCGAGGAACGCCTTCTCGTTACGATGGAAGAACGAGAAAGTATGACTTCCCGGATGGACGAAGAAGAGACGCTGCTGGAAGCACATCGGAACGATGAAAACGAAATCGAGCATCGGCTCGATGCAAGCCGCCACGAGTTTTCCGGACTGGTTGCCCGCATCAATGATACCAGGCAGCAGCTGTTGGTCAACGAGGAACGCGAGCGGTCGCTGCTGCAGCGCGCCGCCCGCCTTAAAGAGGATAAAAATAATTATGATATCCGAATTGGCGGTATAGAGTCACGCAAGGAAGAACTGACGCATCAGCTGGAAAGCCGGGCATCAGAGCTTGAATGGGCTGAGATCGAGAGCGGGCAGCTGCGCGAAGCCCATCTGCAAATCGAGGAACATGTTTCACAAAAGAAGCTGCAGGCTGAGAGCCGCCAGCAAAGGCGCATGGAGCTGATGCAGAACGCTTCGCAGCTGAGTAATGAAATTGAACGCCTCGATGTCCGCCGCGAAGCAATAGACAGCAGAATCGCACGACTGGCCTCTGAAGACGAAGACGCAGAAGCAAATCTGAATGCAATTCGTGGACAGTTGGCAGAGCAGGATGCCGGACAGGCGGTTCTTTCCGACACGGTCCTGGCCGCGGAGCGCGAGTTTCACCAGATGCAGGAGCACAAGCAGGCGCTGCGCACGGAAATTGATCAGTTGCAGAATCGTGCTTTTGAAATTCAGAGCATGATCGGCGAAAAGATGACGCGCATTGATTTCATTAACGGGCTGGTGGACCGGCTTGAAGGCTACAACGAAAGTGTGCAGCATCTGCTGCGCAACCGCGACTGGTCTACATCACGCTACGGCACCATCGCTGACGCAGTAAACACACGCGAGGATTTGCGTGTAGCGATCGAAGCGGTGCTTGGAGAAGCGGCGCACTACATTCTTGTCAACGATGTTAGCGAGGCCATCAGCGGTCTGCATAATCTGAAGGAACATCGCAAAGGTAAAGCGACGTTCGCCGTACTCGCACGCATTCCCGAAAACACGGTTTCCACATTTTCAATTGCCGGAGACGGAATTCTGGGTTGGGCGGTAGACCTTGTTCGCTACGAACCGCAGTACAACCACCTGTTCAACATGCTGCTTCGCCACGTCCTTATCGTGCGCGACACTGAAGTTGCGAATGCCTGCATCCGTGAGTACCCGGATCTTCGCTGCGTGACCATCGGCGGCGACATGTTCGACAGTCATGGGATCGTGCGCGGCGGCAGCCACGGACAGGAAGAAGGCAGCATGATCGGCAAGAAGGATCAGATCGCATCGCTTTCGCGCGAGGTCGAACAGCTGAAAAAGAAGCTCGTCGAAAACCAGGAATTTCTTGAGGAAAAGAATTTCGAGTATACGGGAATAGATCTCAGAACGTATGCTGAAAAAATGAAGCAGACGCAGCAGGATCTTTCAGCTCACGAACGGCGCATCGCACAAATGATGTTCGAGATCGAGAAGTTTGAGCGCATTGAACAGAAGAATGCGGAAGAGCGTCAGCGCATCGCAGGTGAGCAGGAAGAAATTTCTGCCCGGAGAGGAGAACTCGAACCTCAGGTCGAAGAGCTTCGCGCTCAGCAAAGCCAAATCGAAGGCGCTGTACAGCAGGAAAATGAAATTCTTGCCGAGCTTGAAAAGTCGTACAATCTCAGCAACGAAACTGTGAACAGCGCGAACGTGGCAGTGGTTCAGATGCGCGGCGAGATTCAGAATCTTCGCAACGAATTCGAGCGGCTCAGTACATCTCTGCGCGAGACGGAGAAGGCGCTGGAAACCGCAGCGCAGGAAATCGTTGAATCCGAGGAAGCGGCTAACGGACTGATTGACGTCATCTCTCGCCTGCGCTTCGAGCTTTCAGAAATGGAGCAGATCCATGCCGCTTCGCGTGAATCGCTTTCCACAATCGAGCAGGAGCTGGAAACGAAGCGCGTGGAATTGCGCGGTATTGAAAAAGCGCTCCACGATGATCGGCAGAAACAGACGCAAAATGTGAATCTTGTTCATGAGATTGAGCTGAAGGTCTCCGAAATCAAACAGCGCATTTCATCGCTTGAAGAACGCGCCAAAGATGAATTTGAGATGGAGCTTTCCCGGAATGAAGAAACGGAAGACGATGTTTTTGACCTCGCTCAGGAAAAAGAGGAAATCAACGATCTGCGGCAGAAAATTCGGACACTCGGACCGGTGAATCCTCTCGCCTTCGAAGAATGGAAAGAAGAAAAAGAGCGTTTTGATCTTCTGACAGAACAGCGGCAGGATCTGGTCGAGTCGCAGCAAACCTTGCGCGATACGATCCGTGAAATAAACGAAACCGCGAAGCAGAAATTTTTCGAGACCTTCGGATTGATCCGACAAAACTTCACCAAGATTTTCAAATCGCTGTTTGATGAAGGCGATGAAGCGGATCTGATTCTGCAGGAACACGAAGACCCGCTCGAGGCGAAAATCGATATTATCGCCAAGCCTCGCGGGAAGCGCCCTCATTCAATAGACATGCTGTCGGGTGGAGAAAAAACACTGACCGCGATCGCGCTGCTCTTCGCTATATATTTGGTGAAGCCCAGTCCATTCTGTATTCTCGATGAAGTGGACGCTCCGCTTGATGACGCGAATATCGATCGCTATATCAAGATCATCGGTGAATTCTCAAATAACACGCAGTTTATTGTCGTCACGCATAACAAGCGTACGATGGCCGCAGCTGATTCGCTTTATGGTGTGACCATGGAGGAAGAGGGCGTGTCCAAGCTCGTGGCTGTGGACTTCAGCAAAGATACTATCGCGAAGTACGCTCAAAACTAATGTGAGTGGCCGGCAGCCTGGAATTGAAAAACCGCAGCTGCTGGTCAGCTCATATTAATCGATTCATTGACCCAGGCAGCGATTCGCTCTATCGCCTCTACGGTATCAGGGCAATGCGTCTGCAGAAAACTTTCCGGGAGTTCCTGATCGAGCGAGACTTCCCGACTGGCTGAAAGCGCTTCGGCTCCATCAAAATTTACATAGGCGAGACGAGCAGTGAGCTCGCGCAATGGACGTTCAAAATCCGCCCCGGGGAGTATGGCGACGCCCGCCTCCGTGAGAAGCTTCTCGCACATTTCCCTTCCATCATATATTCCTCTCTCCGCCAGCCGTTCGCGCATTGGTTCAAAATCCAGGAAAAGGTAAAATGCCCCTTGAGGATTGTGAACCAGAATTCCGGCGTTTTTCAAAATTGCTGCACAGCGTGTTCCGAGCAAACGCAGAATGCGTCGTGTATGACTGAGATACTCTTCAATTTCATGGCCACCACGGAAAGCTTGAACCGCAGCATATTGAATCGGGGCACTGACCGAAGTAAACGTTTCACTGGCAACCGCTGCCATGGCGTCCAGCAGCCAGGTGAGGCTTTTCGGAAATGTAAATGTACCGAGACGCCACCCTCCTGCCCCGCACCACTTTGAAAGACCCGAGCTGATGATTGTCCCTTCCGGATAAAAGCGCCCGACAGAAAAGTGACCGCCGGAATGTTTGAGCTGTCCGTAAATTTCATCGGATAGCAGAATAACCTCGAATTCCCGGGCAACTTCGGTGAACTTCCTGCAATCCTTTGACGGGTAGGTAATCCTTTTCATGGGCATGATTGCGGAGGGCGTTGACCACGCATTCGGGAACGGGGAATGGCGACTGCCCCAGACCGAGTTTGAACACACTCTTTCCATCTCGAAGCAATGCATTGCTGCGTTCGTTGATGGCGAGCGTAGCCGATGGATTCAAGCCGCGCACGTTCATGATTAGACTTACATTTTTACCGTTCACTGAATAAGCTCCGGATATTTGAATGTCTGCTTATACCGCTCGAAATATGCGGTATGTAGTCCGTGAACATCGAAGGCGGCTGCTCAATCGGGTTGCAGTCCATGAACATCGAAGGTGATGCTCAATCGGGTTGCAGTCCGTGAACATGGAAGGTGGCTGCTCAATCAGGATGTAGTCCGTGAAAAAGATTGTCAAACGGGAGATGCGAGGTTTCCTGAAAAAAGCTATAATACTCCTTTTCCCACAACATCCAGTTATCGTAATTGTGTTCTTCGACGTCCCGATACACCGTCGCATGTGCATGGAGTGCGCGGGATTCGATCTCATGAACCGCTGCGACATCTATCACCGCATGGATGCGCTGCTCCGGAACGCCATACACCTTACGCGGCCAGTGTTCAATGCGTGCGGCTGGAAGCACGCAGAAGCACAGACGCTGCAGCCAGTCACATTCTTCCTTCATCTCGAGAAACAATCGCTTCACCACATGGTGCACGGTGATATGATCAGGATGCACCGAGCCGCCCTGCACATCAAAAGTGCAGAGAACATGCGGCTTCAGGTCGCGGATTTTCGCGGCGACATCGCGTTCGAGAATTCGCAGATCAAGATCCCGCAAACCTCCGTCCGCGTAATTCCCTTGATAAAAATTCTTGATGCCGAGAATTCTTGCCGCTTCTTTCACTTCCCCGCTGCGGCGGATAGCGACTTCCTCAGGAGAAATCTTCAGCGTGTTTCCGTTGCGGCTGCGTTCGCCTCGCGTCAGTGTATATAAGGAAACGTCATGGCCCGCAGCAGACATCGTTGCGATGGTGCCGCCCATGAGAAAAGACTCATCGTCAGGATGGGGAAAGATGCAGAGAAATCGAAATGGCATGGGAGCCTATTGTGGATATCAGCTGAAAATCAGCGGAGAAGAATCATTCGACGCAGCGCGATCGGAGTGCCATCGATGCGAAGAAGCGCAAGATAGCTGCCGCTTGCAAGGAAACTTCCGTCAAATGGAAAATCATAACTGCCGGCTGTCATAAGACCATCGTACAAGTTGGCGACCTCTCTCCCGTAGGCATCCAAAACTGTAAGGGAAACATGCGCAGCTTCAGGAAGATTGCAGCGAACAATGGTTGACGGATTGAAGGGATTAGGAGCGTTTTTCAGAGTGATGTATTTGTTTGTCGCCTTCATGGGATACAGGCAGTCCCCGCTTACGATGACATCACCGTTATAATAACGGGCGAGGATGCCGCCACTGTTAATGCTGCTTGAGAGCGAATCAAATTCGAGTGGTGAATTGCTGTATCGCAGTATGTCGTTTCCGTCCCCGAAACGAACCCGGTAGCGCATGCGGATAAGTTCACCGATTCCGGAAAGAGTTCCGGAAGCATTAATTGCATGGAAAGACACTCGACCGTTACCGCCACCAGCTCCGATTTTCCAACCGGTCGCAAGAAGCGTTTCGTCGGTTTCCCAGTCGAGAAACTCAATTTTTTCTTTGTCGTATGTGACAAAAAGTTCGATATCGTTGATGTCCTTGTTCTCAGACTCGTCGATGAGAATCGGCATCGTGAATTCATGGTCGTAACGTTCGACGACGTTCCGGGGAATGGTGAATACGGTGACCGGAGGAATACCGATGATAAAAATCCAATCCTCGCAATACGTGGCCATCGTACCCGATCGAAATTCTACACGGATTGTGTCGAGTGAACCTTCGCGCTTTTTCACCGGAAGCAGCTGCCAATTCACAGACCAGGACGAATCCACGCCGAGCGGTCCGGAAAGGTATCGGACAGCGGCCTCCTGCGACGGAAGGCTGATATCGGGAGGAAGCAGAAGCGTCGCCTGAAGATCACGTGCGGCAATGCTTCCGTGATTCGAAACGACAGCAGAGAACGTGAGGGCATCGTGTACTAGCGTCGATGTATTGAAATGCAGCGTGTCAGCCGGGATCGTGGCGGCGCTGCATTGAAGCGCCGGAATGAGCGCAGCATCGATATGAATATTGCAGCTCGTTGTAACTGTCGCAGTGTTGCGGCTCGAGATGCGTATCCGTATCTGCAGATCGCGCGCTATCTGCACAGGAAGCGGTGCCAGACGCCACTGCAATTGCGCAACTGCCGAAGGAGCAAGTCTCGCCGCAACGAAGACGCGGGAGGCTGCTGGCGTTACAATACGGATATCCGGATCTGCTACAATTATTTCTGCGAAAAGGGAATCCGCATTGTCGTTTCCGATGTTTTGAACATCTATGTCGACGTAAAATTCCGAAGGCTGATACAGTCCGGTCTGTGTATCGACACGGATTGTATCGGGTACAATGACGCAGGACGCTGCCAAATCAGGTTCACGCATAGCTGGTAATACAAGACTGTCGCAGCAAGTCGCCATGCGGTTGAATTCATCCAATACCCGTACGCAGATTTCACTGCTGTCGGGCTGGAATACCGGTTTCGCGCGAATGGTCCATGAGACGCTCTTTTCCTCTCCCGGGTTCATGTCCCCTACCAGCAATTCGGTGCTGCCGTTTTCCAGCACATACGCGACCGGCAGAGAGATCACAGCCCGCACATTTTTCGCACGGCTGTTGCCGGTGTTGCGTACGGTGACATTCCAGTCGAATGGATTCGGCAAATAGTGACCGTCCTCGAAGCGGATCTGCGGATCACTCTCGCAGCTGAGTTCGAACAACACGTCGCGCGAAGGTGGAATATCAAGCGTGTTGCTGCATAAAGTGTCGATGATCTGATCGCCAAGACCGCCGTTTCCTTGAGCCTTGAAAGGAAGTATGACCGTTGTATCCGTGCTTCTGGCTACCGCATTGAGTAGAAAAATTCTGTCTGCTCGTCCACCCGGAGGAATCGTACCCAGATCAAGCACCAGCGACTGTCCATCGGCGGGAGAGACAGAGGCGGTTGCGACATAGAAAAGCCGGGTGTTTTTGGAAGGTGCGTCCCCGTGGTTGATCACTGAAACAGGAAAAATCATCGGCGTGGGTTCATAACGATTCAGCGTGTCGATGAATTCAAGAACAAGGCTGCCGGCGGGAGGACAAATTACTTCGTTCACAGGACGGTATTCTTTCTCCACCCAAACGACCCACAGGCATTCAGTCCTGGCGCCCTCTTTTCCGGAAATTGCGACAACGATGGTATCAAGTCCGCTCACGGCGCGGGGATTAACCTGCAAGGTAAAATCAGCGCGCAAAGTATCGCCGGGAAGCATGCGAGCAGCCAGCAGACGGCTGGCAGGAGCGATGATCGTGAATCGCTGATTGGATCGCGGGAAAGCGACGACGGAATCAATCGCTGCGTCTCCGATATGCAGCAGCTCAAGATCAATGCTGAATGTTCCGGGAAGGTAGCGGTTGTAGTCGATCTTGTCAAAGAAAACCGAGTCGGGTCCGACCACCGTGCATTGCATACGGCGATCATTGCCCTGCGCCTGCAGCATGGAACTGGCGAGCAGCACGAACAGCGCAAGGACCATTCCGGTCCTTGCGCTTCTGGATTTCAAACTGTCGGAAATACAAATCATACGATTAACGAGAGAGAATCATCTTACGAACTTCAAAGTTGTGTGAAGTCTCCAGGCGGTAAAAATACAAGCCGGACGGGAGATCTTCACCGGAGAAACGAACGATGTGATTTCCTTTCGGGGACATCCCCTCGGCGAGAATAGCAACCTCGCGTCCATGCCGATCGAATACTACCAGCCGTATGTAGTCATCCTGCGGTAGGATATACTCGATGACGGTCTCGGGATTGAATGGGTTTGGCCGGTTCTGACGCAGAATATATTGATCATTCGCGATGAGCGGCTCAAGGCATTGATTCGTGGCGATCACACGTCCGTCAATAGTGCGAAGAGTAATCTCGCCGCGGTTGAGAATGGATGAAATGGAATCGATATGCAAAACTGATTCACCATAGCTGGCGGAACTGCTGTTTTCATTGAACACGCCTTCGACCTGCAATTTCAGCAAAATCCCGTCTTCACGAGCCAGCGGCGTGCCGGTTGTGTAGTCGCTGATCTCGATATGTCCATTTCCCCAGGGTTTGATTTTTGCACCGACCCATCCGATCGCCGTCAAAGTTCCGGCATTGGAGACTCCACGCACGTTGAGTACCGACTCGTCATAATAAAACTGCAGCACATATTCGGAAAGATCTTTTCCGATAGTGCGATCGATATATATCGGAATGTCCTGCTTTTCTCCATAGCGAAGCAGCGCGTACTCGGGGAAAGAAAGTGTAACCTTCCTCGGCGAACCCTCAATAAACAGCTTGTCGATGCACACCGCATCATCCGCGTTGTCTGCGCGTGCGATAAAGCGGAATTCTCTCAGAATATCTTCGTTGGAGCGCATTGCACGGAACTTCCAGGTCACGGTGCCGCTTGCGCCAGGCTCGAGAGTCGATGGATCCACAGGCTTGAGCGTCTCCTCTCCGGTGGATAGAACGACCCCGGAAGGAAGCACGAGAAGTGCGGTGACATTTTGTGCATTCACCGCTCCGACATTGGTGATCGTGAATGTCAGCGTACATTCCGGGTATTCGAATTTACCCGTGCTCCAGTCGAAGAACAGCGAATCCTCAGGCAGCGAAGAGCAGACTGTCTGGAGCACAGGAGTCTGCATAGCTGGCACATGCACCACGACCTGACATTCACTGGTCTCATCATTATCGGCAACGATGGTCATCACGATCGGAATATCGGCCGGGAAGTCTCGCTTGAGCGCTTTCACGTTCCATGAAATCCGGACCGAAGCACCGGCATCGAGATCGCCGACCACCTGATCGATGGGACCCATAATCTGCATGAAAGAGCCCAAGACGGAAATCGACACCTGTACATTCCTGGCCCTGCCAAGTCCGATATTCGTGAGATTCAGTGAGACCTCGAAGGGATTTCCGAGGTAGGCCCCACTCTGCGTGTCGAGGAAAAGCGTGTCGATCGACCAGCAGGAGGGCATGAGAATTGGATTTTCCGTTTTCGGAATGAAAACATCGGTGCAGCATTCTGCAGTGATCCCAATGGAATCCACTATCTGCGCGCAGAAGCGGTAGTCGCCGTCATAGCTGCGGCTTTCCGGATGCATATTCCAGGTCAAATCCACACTTTGGCCAACTGCCAGTGCGGGAACGTAGCGTTCAGCAACTTCACCGTTCGCAAGAGAAACGGAAGGCGGCGGAATGATGGTTGGCGAAAGTCCGCGTCCCGCTGCATTTCCAATATTCGTGATGCGCAGGGAAAATGGCATCGGATCGGGCTGATATTGGTTATCTACGTACGTCATCGAATCGGGTGCGGAACAGCTGAGTTCGTATTCAGCACGACGAACCGCAGGAACGAACACCGGCAAACGGCATTCCGCGACGACGATCTGTCGTCCGAGTCCGCCGCGGCCGAGAACCTGAAACACAAGAGTGTCCCACGCAGCCACGGTACGGGGCAATGCGCGGATGCTCCATTGCTCACTGCGCTTGTCGCCGACCTGCATCGTACCCAGCGGCCGCAGGTTGGTGCCGATGGGAGTGAAGCGCGGAGGACCCGCGAGCATGAGAATGCACTCCTCGGCGTATGTTTCGCCGATATTGGTCGCCACGGTTGTGACCGAGAAAGGATTTGGTTCGTATTCATACGTTGCATCGCTGAACACCAGTGAATCTATCGGGGTGCTGCAGGTCAGTGTAAATTCCGGCATACGCACGCGCTGCACCCATATCGGATACAGACACCATGCGGGATTTGTATCGTCTCCCTGAACGTTGACACGTACCGTATCACACCCATCGGTATCCCTCGGATGAATTTGCACACGGAAAGTGCCGGAGGCGTTTTCGCCGGGAAGCAGTATGGAAGAAAGATCCACCGATGAAGGCGATACGATCGTAAAGCGGGTATCCTGCAGTAGCTGTGCACGCACTTCGCGTGTCTGTCCGCTTCCCACATTATGCGCACCGACCTGGATATCGAATTCCTGGGGTTCGTAAAATTGCTCACGGAAATAAATGGTATCGGGCGCGCTCAGATCGCAGACGATTGCCGAGCTAAGCGCCGGATCTACGACGATCCGCTTCCAGCATGCGAGATTCGGATGGTTGTCGGAGCTTATCGAAAAATAGATAGGGATAGAATCCAGATTTTCCTGTTTTGTAGCGCGGAGCGTCCATTGCGCCGTGGCGGAACCGCCCGGCGGAATAATGCGCGGGGTCACGAGTTGTGAGAAAGCTGTTGGTGTAACCAGATCAACGATCGAAGGGTCAGTGACAATCGTTGCGGTAACGTTCCATGCTTCCTTGGTTCCGGAATTCAGTACAGTGACGGACACATTGAAAGGATTCGGCTCATAGCGCTTATCCTTGTCGTTCCAGTTGAGTGCGTCCGGTCCTGCAACCTCGCAGGAGAGGATTGGTTCTCTTGGATTGATTTTCAACCTGCCAGGATGCAGCTGGGGAATAAGACAGTAGGCGTCGAAACTCCAACTGAGCAGCTCGATATTCCGGTACGTTATCGCTGCGACGTCGCCGGCCCGGAAATGCAGATAACAAAGCACCCCGCCCACTGTATTGAATTCCAGGTTTTCCTTGATGGAAATATTCGCGCCTGATCCGAGGATCTGTATGTCGAGGCTTTTTCCTTCAAGGAGTGTTCCCGCAGTTGTTACACTCATCAGCTGCATGACATTCCTGTCATAACCGATCGAAAAACTACATTTGCCGAAAATCCCGTTCACCGGGGTCTCAAGGATCAAAGGAATAATTATATCCTTCGTTGAGCTGACTTCTCCGTTCTCGATGCGCAACCCGATCGGCGTAAACTGAGAGCGATCCAGCGGTGCCATATACGTGCGTGTCTGCACGGCGGAACCGCCGCAATAGTTTTTGAGCTGCAATTCGACGACGCGCTGCGAACCATCAGGACAGCCGGTTTCATATTCTATGTAGCATTCCTGGAAGGCGTCTTTCACAGACTGTTTGATGTTTGCGTAGATCTGTTCGAGATCCGATCCTGTTCCGGTCTGGTAATATTCACCACCTGTGGCGTTGGCAAGAAAACGCAGCGCATTATCGGCTGCGGGGTCGGCAACGCCGTAGCCGATGGTATACACTTTCACATCCTGTGAGATGGCAAATTGTGCGACGGCCTGCACGCTCCGGAAATACAGACTGCTATTGTCGCCCCCATCAGTGAGCACCACAACCGCGCGGCAGCGGTTTATTCCAGCGTTTGTCAATTCCTGAATTCCCACCGCCGTAGCGTCCCAAAGAGCGGTCTGTCCGTTTGCCTTCATGGCATTGATTGCGGCGAGCAGCTGCGGCTTCTTGGTGGTCATTCCAACATCAAGGGTACAGCCTTGATTGAAGGAAACCACTGCAGCTTCATCGCAGGGAAGTCCGTCGGGATTCATAGAGTTCACGAAGGCGAGCCCCCCGGCTTTGACGTTATCGATCTTTGGGGGAGCCATACTACCGGAACGGTCGAACACTAGCGCGACCGATACACAGCAATCCGGATCAGGCGGACACCACAACGTGGCGTTTTTTACCTTGATGCCGTTTTCGTAGACTTCGAAATTCTGAGGTTGGATATCGTTGCGAAAAGTCCCGCCACAGGTGACTTTGAACGCCAGCCGTATCTTCGGATACAGTACTTCGACACGTTTGAATATCAGTGTCGGTTGGGCATTCACGGGTTGGAAAAGGGCGCAAGCAACGAGGAAAGCAAATACGTATCGTATTACCATACAGGCCCGGTAAGATGGTGCATTCAAAGTTTCCGGAACGAGTCAGCGTATTATATGCATTTTTTTTCTCGGTGTAAATACCCGAGACAGGAATCCGCCAACTTTTTCAATTAAAATGCGTTAAGAATATCGCCTCATGAAAGACTTCAAAATTCCGACGCATATCAAGAGACAAAACAGTGACCTGTTTTGTTACGAGTTCAAGACACCTTTGCGAGAAAATAATTCCTCTCTCGATACACCTATTTTTTATCCTTGTCCTCGAAATCCAGTGAAGCGGAGTTAATACAGAAGCGCATACCGGTCGGCTGCGGACCGTCTTCAAATACATGGCCGAGATGTCCGCCGCAATGCGCGCAAAGCACCTCATCGCGTTCCATTCCATGGCTGCGATCTTTGTGAATGACGATGTTCTTATTGTCCGCCGGCGCGTAGAAACTGGGCCAACCGGAACCGGAGTGATACTTTTCCTTCGAAGTGAACAGCAGACTGCCGCAGCCCGCGCAGCGATAATTTCCATCCTTGTCGTATTTGTAGTACTTCCCGGTGAAGGCCACTTCAGTTCCCTTCTGACGCAGGACGCGGAATTGATCCGGAGAGAGAATCTGTTTCCACTCCGAATCGGATTTTTCGACTTTCGTCATCTTGTTTGCCTTTCCTGTAGTTGCTTTCAGCGTGGATTTCGCGCCCTTTTTCGGGACCATCAGTTCTGTACCGCAGTCCTGTGCCTGTACCGTCGCAGCTGCGAAAAACATGATCAGGGCCAGAGAAATGTATTTCATGATTTGCCTTTTCCTTGTAAAACGTGCAATTGGTAAAACACAAAAACGGCGCGGGAAATTCAATGCACTTCGGGGGGAAAGCGTCTGACCGTTTTCCGCATTCATCTCTCATTCCGTATATTGTCGGAAGTCTCCAACCAAACAGCCGGATCCATGGAAAAGAAATACGACGTTATTGTAATAGGCAGCGGTCCTGGAGGAGAGGGCGCTTCGATCAAGGCCGCAAAGGCCGGGAAATCCGTTGCCATCGTTGAGCGGCATTTTGAGGTCGGCGGAGGATGCACTCACTGGGGCACGATTCCGAGCAAGACGCTCATTCATGTCATTCAGCAGTATGCCGAATTGCGGCATAACCGGCTCTTCGACCGGGTGACACGGAATCTCAAGATGAATTACGAAGAACTGATGACTGTGGTCGAAGACGTCGTCGGGCAGCAGGTAAGGGACCGCCAGGGGTTCTACGACCGCAACGATATCGAAGTAATTCGGGGTCAGGCCAGCTTCGTCGATGCGCATACAATCAACGTGCAGGAGACAGAAGGCGCATCGCGTAATTTCAAGGCCGATCATTTTGTGATCGCCACCGGCTCGCATCCGTATCACCCCGAAGATATTGATTTCAACAATCCGTTTGTGGTTGACAGCGACACCATCCTCACAATGCGGCGAATTCCAGACACCATGACGATTTACGGTGCGGGTGTTATTGGGTCGGAATACGCATCTGCGTTCCGCGGACTGGATGTGAAGATCAACCTCATCAACACCCGGCAGCGGATGCTGGAGTTTCTGGATGATGAAATCAGCGATGCCCTCTCGTATCAGATGCGCGATGAAGAAGGAATTCTCATCCGCCAGAATGAAGAATATGAACGAGTTGAAGTGCTGGATAACGGTGTAGTGCTGCATCTGAAGACAGGAAAGAAAATCAAATCCGATTTGCTGCTCTGGGCCAACGGACGCACGGGCAACTCCGCCGGACTCGGACTCGAAGCGCTGGGCATTGAAATAGACCATCGCGGGAATCTCAAGGTGAACCCGCAGTATCAGACAGTGCATCCGCATATTTATGCGGTCGGCGATATTGTAGGTTTTCCCTCTCTCTCGAGTGCCGCTTATGATCAGGGACGCTTCGTCGGCACGCATATTGTCGATGGAACCTGCGACGATCACCTAGTAAATGATTTTCCGACGGGAATCTACACGACTCCGGAAATCAGCAGCATCGGGAAAACTGAACGTGAACTGACCGCAGCGCATATTCCGTACGAAGTCGGCCGGTCATTCTTCCGCAACCTCGCACGGGGACAGATAACCGGAAAAACGGCAGGTATGCTGAAGATCCTTTTCCATCGCGAAACCCTGGAACTGCTCGGAATTCACTGTTTCGGCCAGAATGCTTCTGAAATTCTGCATATCGGACAGGCCATCATGACCCAGCCTGCACCGGTCAACAGCATAAAGTATTTCATGACCACAACCTTTAATTATCCTACGATGGCCGAGGCTTACCGGGTCGCGGCGCTGAACGGTTATAACCGCTTGTTCTAACGATCTGCTGATGTTTTCGAGGACCAACAGGCACAAATGCATCACGACGATTTCCATAGCGAAGCCCATAGCGGTGCAGAGTCGGGAGATGAAGGGACTGCCCGCGGCTCGCAAGGGCGATTGGGCGTGCTGCCGGGAATCGAATCTCCAGGCAGTACTGCTCCTCAGGTAAAGCGCCGTACGCCTCCCGAAGTGAGCGTCGAGGAGCACGTCAAAGGCATTCTGGCCGGCGATCGTGTGATTCTCGGAAAAACTATAACGCTCATCGAATCCCTCAAACCTGAACACAATCGCAGGGCGCTTGCCGTGATGGAACAGCTGCTCCCGCACACGGGCAAAGCAGTTCGCATCGGTATTACCGGTGTGCCGGGCGTCGGAAAAAGCAGCTTTATCGAGGCTTTGGGGTCCTGGCTGACCGAAAGAGGACACCGCATCGCCGTACTCGCTATCGATCCGAGCAGTCAGCTCTCGAGCGGAAGCATCATGGGCGACAAAACACGAATGGAAAAGCTCTCGGTCGATCCGAACGCTTTCATACGGCCTTCGCCCTCCGCCGGATCTCTTGGGGGCGTAGCAAGAAAGACGCGCGAGGCCATGCTTGTGTGCGAAGCTGCCGGATTCGATGTTGTTTTTGTAGAAACCGTGGGCGTTGGACAGTCGGAAACCATGGTTCATTCGATGGTAGACTTCTTCCTTCTTCTGATGCTTGCCGGTGCCGGCGATTCTTTGCAGGGAATCAAGCGGGGAATCATGGAATTGGCCGATGCGGTGGCCATTAACAAGGCAGATGGCGACAATCTGCTCAAAGCCAACCGCGCGAGGTCGGAATACGAAGGCGCATTGCACATGATGAAATGTCCGGCGCCTGATTGGGCTCCGCCTGTACTCACCTGTTCCTCAATCACGCGCGCGGGGATTGGTGAAATCTGGGATTGCATCACCGATTATCACGCACGCATGACGAGCAACGGGTGGCTGGAGAAAAAACGGCGTGAGCAGGCGCTGGCATGGATGCATGAAAGTATCCGGCATACACTGCAGGACCGCTTTCGCGCGCATCCCGGAGTGGGTGCACTGATGTCCCGGCTTGAAGGAAAGGTATCAGCCGGGGAAATGCCTGCTCTGCTGGCTGCCCAGCGTTTGCTCGAAACCTTTTTTGACGAAGAAATTTCAACATTTTGAATCACAGCATCCCAGAGGGATTATGAAGTACAATATTCTGGCGATTATCGTCTTATTTTTGCTTGTTTCTGCCTGTTCAGGCACGAAAGAAGAGGTCGCGATTCAGCCGCCTCCAGTGGAGAAAAAGGTAGTGCCCGAGAAAGCCCCACCCGAGCGGGAATTCACCTATACGGAGCGCTATTATGTAAAAAATGCCGTTATTGGCGATCCCGCTGATGTTTCGGATCCGCTGCAAGCAATTCGGGTCATCCAGCTCAAACCCGGAAGCGGTGAGGTCCTTGTTATCAGCAGTTTCGACGACAAAGGGGAAAAGCCGTTGGAGACGTGGCTCGGGATAGAGCTTCCCTCCTTCGCTCCGGGGAAATACAATCTCAGCCAGGCGAAGAAGATATCGTTTTATCGTTTCTATCTTGGAGATGATAGAAAGAGAATCGATGGACAGACCAGCGACGGCTATCTCAAGGTTGAAAGCAACGAGAACGGCGAGTTGATAGGCTCCATCGACGCTACGATAAATGGGGTAACTAAATCCTTCAATGAACAGAATCAGCCGGTACGCGTTGTTTTCACCGGTTCCTTCCGAATCCAGGAAGTAGAGCTGGAAAACACAATGATGAAAACGCGGTAGTCGTGGCAAAACAGAAAACACGCTACGTATGCCAGGGATGCGGGGCCACAACCTCTCGCTGGAGCGGCAAATGCGACGCATGTGGTGAATGGAATACGCTTGTCGAGGAAATCGTGCGGCAGGAAAGCGCGGGACGCGGCGCGCGCGCGGCGACCGGCGACGCGAAGGTATATCCAATCACGCGCGTGGAAGCGCGACAGGATGAACGCCTGGGCACAGGACTCTCCGAACTAGACCGCGTACTCGGCGGAGGCATTGTCCCCGGCTCGATGATTCTGCTCGGCGGAGATCCCGGAATCGGAAAATCCACCCTCGCGATGCAGCTGGGACGAAACAGCACGCGAATTTTATACGTCAGCGGTGAAGAATCACTGCGCCAGATCAAGCTGCGCGCTGAACGCCTTGAAGTCCGCAGCGACGATTTCCTGGTTCTGGCTGAAACCAATCTCGACGCAATTCTCCGTGCCATTGTCGATCAGAAGCCGGAATTGGTCGTAATTGATTCGATTCAGACTGTTTTTCGTCCAGAACTCGAAAGCGCCCCTGGCAGCATTGCTCAAGTGCGCGAAAGCACAGCCGTGCTGTTAAGGCATGCGAAATCGGAAAATATTCCGATGATTATCATCGGTCATGTGACGAAAGACGGGGTTATCGCTGGTCCCCGAGTACTCGAACACATGGTCGACACCGTGCTGCAGTTTGAAGGCGACCATCATCACAGTTACCGCATTGTGCGTGGACTGAAAAACCGCTTTGGAAGCACAAACGAAATCGGAATCTTCGAAATGCGGGAAGATGGGTTGCGGGAAGTGTCCAACCCCAGCGAAGTCTTTCTTTCTGACCGTTCGCATGGTATTTCGGGGTCCTGCGTCACCACAAGTCTCGAAGGCACGCGCGCGCTCCTCATCGAAGTTCAGGCCCTCGTCACCCCCAGCAATTACGGCATGCCGCAGCGCACTGTCTCAGGACTCGACGCGCGGCGGGTTTCACTGCTTCTCGCGGTATTGGAAAAGCGCTATGGGATGCGGGTGGGACAATTCGACGTATTTGTAAACATTGCCGGTGGAGTGCGCATCGATGAACCTGCAGTGGATCTCGCCGTGTGCGCTGCGATTGTTTCCAGTTCACGCGACACAGCCATCGATAACGGAACCACGGTTGTGGGTGAGGTCGGTCTGGGTGGAGAGGTGCGTTCCGTGAGTCAGGTCGAAAAGCGCGTGATAGAAGCGGAAAAACTGGGTTTCAAGCGCATTATCGTTCCCCGCGGCGGTATGGCTAATAAAAAAAGGCGAGGGATCGAAATCATTGAAGTCGATCTCCTCGCCGAAGCGATGGAAAAGCTGGTTTAGAGCAATTTTTCAAAGGCCTTCACTAGCGCCTCCTCAGTCATCGCACCAACATGGCTGTCGACGACCTTGCCCTTTCGGTCGATGATAAACGTAGTGGGAATCGAGCGGATGTTGCCGTAGTCTCTTGCAATTTCCGCATCGCCAAGCAGGACAGGATACTGGATTTTTTGATTGTCGAGGAAAGGCTTGATCACCGACCAGCCTTTTTGATCAAGAGAAATTCCTACAATTTCCACGCCTTTGGCTTTGTATTTATCGTACGCACTTTTGAATGCTGGAATTTCGGCACGACAAGGGGGACACCAGGTTGCCCAGAAATTCAGCACAATCACTTTTCCCTTCAAAGATTCGAGTGTAACGGTTTTTCCATCTCTGTCTTTGAGTGAGAAAGCGGGAGCCTGTTCACCTACCTGAGCGCTGAGCGCGCTTGCTGATATAAGCAGCGCGAGAGCGAAAAGAAATGATTTCATGCCAATCCTTAGAATATTTGATAAAAGCAGAATCTTCTTTAACCAAAATAATTCTGGTTTTGTTTCAACGCGGTTCGTTAATGTCAATGTACGAAATGCCGCGCATCAACACTGTCCGTAAGATGACAGACGCAGCCAATCGATTCGTTCTGACCGTTGAGTGATTCAGATTCGCCTGTATGGCAGCTCAGTACTGCGGGTCTCGGGATAACTTGTGCGCGGCTAGTGGCTGCAATCAACTGATCTTGTACCGCCAGGATTGATAGCCCAAGACGGAGACTGCAGCGAGACAGAGCGCCCCGCCGATCATGATCGGCGTCATCACGCCGAAATGATCGGCAACGGCACCCATCCAGAGGCTTCCGATAGGCATTGCCAGCTGGAAGCTCATGCTGAACAGGCTCATCACTCGTCCGCGCTGCCCCTCCTCTACATTTGTTTGCAGCAGGATGTTGTTTCCCGCCATCTGCATCATCATGCCGAATCCGCAAACAGGAATGAAAAGCACGGCAAGATAAAAGTTGTTGATCAGAGCGAACACCAGAAGGCTGGCTCCGAAAAGGACAGCAGCGAAAAAAAGGAGCCGTGAAAGTCCGGCTGTGTCTTTCCGCGCAGCGAGTATAAGCGCGCCTATGGTTGCGCCAAATCCGGATCCGGCGACTAGCCACGACAGTCCTACTGCTCCCATTCCGTAGTGAGCTTCAGCAATGACGGGCATAAGCGTTCCGTATGGCATTCCGAAGAGAGCCATGATGAAAAACAGAAGCAAATATGTGCGAATGCCCCGTTCACGCCAGGCGTAGCGTAGTCCCTCGAGTACATGCGACGACATGGGCTGGTTGCGTTTTTCAGGAATGCGGGGAACGATGTGCATCACGGTGAGGCTCACAAACACGGCGATGTAGGTGAGAGCGTTGAACAGGAAGGCCTCGCCGATATCCACCGTCACAATAATGATGCCCGCGATGACAGGACCCAGCATCCGTGCGACATTGACTGTCGTCGAATTTATCGCGATCGCGTTCGCCAGATCCTCCTTCCCTACCATTTCTATGACGAAAGCCTGGCGTGCGGGAATATCGAAGGCGGTGATCAACGCGAGCACCGTTTCAAGCGCCAGCAAAACGGGAATCGTTATCCATCCGCCGATCGTGAGAGCGGCCAGAACAGACGCCTGTATAAAGTACGCGACCTGTGTGATCTTGAGGAGCCGGAAACGGCTCATGCTATCTGCGACGGAACCGGCGAATGGTCCGGCGAGCACTCCGGGAAATAGTCCTGCAAAGCTGACTGCTCCAACCCAGAAAGCAGAATGCGTCAGATTCCATGCCAGCCAGCCCACAGCAAGACGCTGAGCCCAGGTGCCGATCAGGGATGTCAGCTGTCCGGCAGTGAACAATCGAAAATTGCGATGACGGAAAGCGCGAAGTACACCGCTCTGAAGAGACCGGGAGATTCGTGGAAGCATGGAGATGGTCACTGGTATTTCGCCCGTGCTACATGTTGTCGAGCCGGGCTGCAAGCAGGAGATCTGCAAGAACCAGGGCCGCCATGCTCTCAATGACAGGAATCACGCGCGGAACAATGCAGGGATCGTGTCTCCCTTCACGGGCAAGTGAACCCGTTGTGCTGGTCGGCTTGATAGCGATCCGCATTGTAATTTGCTGTCCATTGGTGATTCCGCCCTGAATGCCATAAGAACGCAAAGAAATTCCATCGGGAGCGCCAGCAGCAGCATTGTGAAAATCTGAACCCTGAAGCAGACATTCCGAAAAAGCATCTCCAAATGCAACCCCGCTGACCGCACCGATAGACATGATGGCAGCGGCTAACATGGATTTCGCCTTGTTGAAGACAGGTTCGCCGAGTCCGGCAGGTACTCCATCGAGTCGAAGTTCTACGATGCCGCCTACGGAATCACCCAGCTCTTTCAAGCGAAGGAGTTCCTCTGTGATTTGTGCATCCACGGAAAAATCAGGGCATCGCGTGGAGAATTTGTCGACCTCCGCGCGCGTGAGTCTTTCAGACATATTTTGCAGGGTAAAATTGCCAATCTGCCTGGTGAAGCCAACGATACGAACTGATTGGGGCAGAATTCGCTCCGCGATAGCCCCACCTATCACGCGCGCGATGGTTTCGCGGCCTGAAGAACGTCCGCCGCCGCGGTGATCACGATGCAAGTATTTATCATTCCATACGCGATCGGCGTGTCCAGCGCGGTAGACCTGCGCGTCATAATCTTCGCTGCGAGCATCATGATTTCGAACGATAACCGCTATAGGAGTGCCTAATGTTCTGTCCTCAAAGACCCCACTGAGGATTTCCGCCTCATCTGATTCCTGCCGTGAGCTGGTAATAATCGATTGTCCGGGACGCCGCCGCTTCAACGCCGCTGAAATATGCCCGGAGGTGAGCTCAACGCCCGCGGGACAGCCATCAATGACGGCACCAAGTGCGGCGCCATGGCTTTCGCCAAAGCTGTTGAGGACGAAAAAGTGGCCAAAACTATTACCGCGCATGCATTTCTCCGCGAAATAATTGCTAGAGGAGCGGGTGTTCGATGCAGTCGGCCAGTTCCCAGATGCGGCGCTGCGCCAGGGCCTGGCTTTTGAAAAACGTCAGTCCATTATAAAAACGTTCAGCTGCGGCAGGCGGTGGAGGAATATTGCGATAACGGAGGTCCAGCCAGGCGGCGCAGATAGGTGCGTCCGCTGTATGCGCGGCATTGCTGCCAGAGGCATCCACAACCAGCTGCACTGATGTGTTGGCGTGGCTTCCCCAGCCTTCGCGCGCGTGAATGACGTTGAGTGGTCCCCACCCACGCGCATCGAGCGCGCGCGTGAGAGCTGGTACAACACCTCCGTTTCCAAAGACCAGTACGGATCCCGGGGCGATGCCATCCGCTTCAATTTCCCTGAGTGCCGCATCCATTCCTTCCTGATCGGTGTCGAAAAGGAGGAAGCTTCCTTTGATCAGTGCGAGCGTGTTTCCGGTGGTTATCTCTTCTTCAGTTCCAACAAAATTCGAGTCGATCAAGTCTCTTTTGAGGGGTGAGGTCACGGAAAGACCTTTGAACCCGATCTGTGGAAGCAGGTGCAGGCAATTGTCGATCTCGGGCTGGGTCAGCTGAATTTTCACGTAGGTCTGCGTACCGTTTTCACTTTGGAGGGAAAGGGCGCGATGAAAGATATCGCCGATACTATGCTCGACGGGATTCCCGATGATTCCGTAGAAATCACGCGCGTGATCGCCTATGATATGCGGGAGGAAATAGTCAAGCGAAGGCGGGCGCTGTGAATGTTCGAGGCAGCCGGTGGAGAGATAATTGATTTCATTTCCCTGGAACAGACGCTGCACGCGCATCCAGCTCCATTTTTTCCCCTGTGGCAGAAAATTGATGCTATTTCCTGCTTTCTCATACACCTTATAGAGCTGGTTAGCATATCGCAGCTCGATCCACGATTTTATCCGGGGAGCGTATTTGAGCTGCAATTGCGAATGCCAATCGGGCAGACTGGCTTTCACCCAGTCGGGGAGCCCAGTAAGGAAATCAAAAAACTCCTTGAACACATCATCGGGGTGGGTGCTGATGATCAGCGGACGGGGTTCGAGCCCTTTAAGAGCCAGAAAGCGCAAAAGGGATGCATCACAATCGAATGCTGAAGCCCCCGAGGCTCGCTGAAAAAATGTCCGATCTTCCGTGCGCAATGAAGCAAGCCAAGGCACGTTTGGGGTTGGAACTTCAGAAAAGACATCAGAACGGATTTCCACACCAGCCATGCCGAACAGCTGCACATCTGCTTCCGCGCGCGGAAGGTCGTCGGCGCTGCGGGGAACGACCCAGCTCTTTTTCAGTCCCGCGGAATTGGCAGCCTCATCGAGCCAGCCTGCGAGGAAAACAAGCCGCCGTGCCGCTTCTTCTTCGCGGCAGCCGCGCTCGATATGAAGGCAAAGATGAGCGGCGAGGCGATAACGTTCCTCTCGCGTTTCCCGCATCCACGCAATTTCTTCTTCCGGCAGCAGCTGGGGACGCAGGCGCCGGCGATCCCGCAATGCAGATTCGTCCCAACCCTCACGGAAAATCCATATCGTACGGATGCCGAGGGGCCAGAACTCACAGCCGCCACCACTGGCGATCACCGCTGGTGCGTGATCTGCAACGATTTTCTGGAGAATCTCTCGTTCGATTTGTCGGAATCGCTTCTCGTCCTCCCCTACCAGATCCTCGGCGGAGCGTCCCTCGCGTTGGGCGATAACATCGTCAAGATCGAGAAATGGAAGGCCGCGCGCCTCGGCGAGACGGCGTCCCAGCACTGATTTTCCGCTGGTTCTGTGACCTATAAGCAAAAACGAACAGCTCATGCGCAGGCGACTTGTTGTGATACCCGAAGTCCAATGTAACCAAAATTCCTTTTTCTTTGCCGGACAAATGCGTGTCGTCCGAGTTATTTGCCTTTTTGTGCTTTCCTCGCTAATGTATATTCATCAACGCACTCAATAGTATGTTAATTCTCAGACACACAAAGTGGAGCAGACGATGAACTTACCTCGTTTCGAAAAAGAATGGAACGGCTTCAAGGGCCATGTCACTGTGAAGTGGGACAAAATTGTGGATGAAGACCTTATCAAAATCGAAGGAAATTTCGGGAAGCTGGTCAATCTCATCGCAGAACGCTATGGCGAACAGAAAGCGGCAATTGAGACAAAGCTGAAAGAGCTATACGCAAGTTATCTTGAAACACGCGAACGGCTTGCGGAAGAATTTTCCGACATTCGTGATAACATGGACACGCGGACGCGCGATCTTACGGAGAATATCCGGGCAAAAGCCAGCGCCATTCAGGATAAGGCGAAAGAGCGGATGCAGACGATCCGAGATGAGAACATTGATCCGGCGGTGCAGAAGTCGGAAGAGTACATCAAAGTGCATCCGTTCTCTGCGGTACTCGGAGCGTTTGGTGTCGGAATTCTGATCGGTGGAATTATCGGTCTGCTTTCGAACCAGAAGGATTAGGCGCTCAGCAGGTCTGGAGTCGCCGAATTCCTTCCCGGATAGTTTCATCCGTTTTTGCGAAACAGAGCCGGAGCAGAGTTGTTCCTTCGTCGCTGTTCTGATAAAAGACCGACGGAGGGATGACTGCAACGCCGTGCTGTGTCACGAGACGGGTCGCACATTCTACGTCGCTGCCTGCACCTGCAGGCAGCCTCGCCATCATGAAATAAGTCCCTTCAGGAATAATCGCCCGGAACGCGCTTTCTCGCAATCCATGAAAAAGCAGGTCCCGTTTGCGCTGATATTCCGCGCGGAATTCAGGCAGATAATCCGGCAGGCGTTCTAGCCCTTGCGCCATTGCATGCTGTCCCGGCGTGTTGACTGCGAATGTCACGAACTGATGCACCGTACGGACCGCCTTCGTCAATTCCTCGCTCGCCATCGTATATCCGATTTTCCATCCTGTCATTCCGAAGGTCTTCCCTGTCGAAGAAATTGCGATCGTGCGTTCACGCATCCCCGGGAGTGAAGCGAAGGGAATATGCGTGCGGTCGTCGAAGGTGAGAAATTCATACACCTCATCGCTGATCACAAAAAGGTCATGTCGTTGTGCGGCATCGGCAACGATGTCGAGTTCCGCGCGGGTGAACATGCGTCCTGTGGGATTGTGCGGGTTGTTGAGTACGATCATGCGGGTCCGCTCCGTGACCGCCTGCGCAAGCGCCTCCCCGTCGATGTGAAAATCCGGAGTGTGAAGCGTAACGCAGACGGGACGCGCTCCCGCCAACAGACAATTCGCATAGTAGCTGTCGTAGTAGGGCTCGAAAAGAATCACTTCGTCGCCCGGATCAAGCAGAGCCAGCATGGTGGAAAAAAGGGATTCCGTGGCGCCGGCGGTTACGGTTATTTCCTTTTCCGCATCGAAGTCCAAATCATAAAATGCTTTTTGATAGCCGGCGACGGCACGGCGCAGACGCTGCACGCCTGGCATGGGAGCGTATTGATTTTTCGCTGAGCGGAGAGCCTCCGCAAATGCCTCGATGATCCAGGATGGCCCGTCGAAATCCGGGAATCCTTGTCCGAGATTCACCGCCTGATGTTCTGCGGCAAGTTGGCTCATGGTTGCGAAAATAGATGGTTCAATGGCGTCGATGCGCCGGGCATGCCTGTGTTTCATTGGTAGCGCGTCTTTGACTTTTCCTGTTGTGCCTCGTTGTGCGGGAGCGGAATCAGTCCCTGCTGTGGAGGCTTTGGATGGCTGAATAGTTTTCAGGACCTTAAAGTCCGTTATTTCTCCGTCTTCCGCTTGCGGGATTCCCGCCGGACCGCATAGGTCAGCAGTGCGGCAAAGCCTCCCCAGACAAGGGTCAGCACGACGATCATTGTGATGAATGCGTTGTCAGTCATGAAGTATTTTTCCTCGTTCTGCACGGCGATTCCACCAGATGAACAGCGCGAGTGCCGCGCCCCATTGCAGCAGTACGGTACCGAGACTCCATTCTGCGAACGGATTAAGTGAAGCGGCCCATCCTTCCTGCGATATTGTCTGGCTCAGCCACCAGACCAACAGCGCAATTGCTTCGATGAGCACGAAGAATACCAGGTAGCGCCACCAGGGGCCGATAATAAAATCGCTGTCGCCGGTATTCATATAATCGAGGCGGAAGCGCCGGGCACCATACTTTACAACGGCCACGACAAACAGAAGCCCGGATACCATCAGGCCGATACCCCAGACTGCGTCCTGATTATTGAAGAATGCCGGACTGAGGGCGGAGGGCAGCCCGAACAGAACACCGCCGATTCCGACAATCAGCACTGCGCGCTGCCGCGAAATTTTCCGATCCATGAGCACTCGGGTTGCCAGCTCGATCATGGACACGAGAGAAGTAAAGGCGGCGAACAGCAGTGTAAGAAAAAACACGGCCATGAAAATCTGTCCGCCGGGCACATGTGAAAACAGCTGCGGCACCCAGATAAACGTAAGTCCGTTATTTCCTGCACCGACGATATCGCTCGCGGCGTTTGGGTTCACTGAGAAGATAGTACAGAGGACGAGAATTCCGGCCATGAGGGAAATGCTGTTGTTTCCGAAACCGATCATAGCGGCGTTGAGCGTGGTATCCTCTTGTTTCCGCGCATAGATGGCGTAGGTGAGGATGAGTCCCCAACCAGCGCCGGTATCCCATGCATTTTGCGTGAGCGCCTGCATCCAGATTTCCGCGTTGGCGAGGTCGGCCCAGTGTACGGTAAAAAGGAAGTTCAGTCCGATATGCGCATTCGGCAAGGTGAGAGCGCGAAGCATGAGCACGGCGAGCATCACAATGAGTGTCGGCATAAGTATGCGCGCAATCCGTTCGATTCCACGGACTCCGCGATAGACGAGTGCGGCTCCCGCTGCCATCATTGCAGTATGTGCGAGAACGGCCTGCCAGCTTCCCTCGAATCCGTGCCAAAAGGATCCCGGCACAGCGTCGGGAATTTCTCCGCTGACGGCGGCGAAAAAGAACCTAAGGCACCAACCTGTCACCACCGAATAATAGAACATGATTGCAGTCGCGGTGAACGCCACCCAGAGACCCATCCAGCGAAAGCGGCTGCCGATGAGTTTGCCGAATGCGTTGACGGGTCCGGCGCGCATGGATTTCCCGATGGTGAATTCAATCATGAGAAGGGGAATGGACCACGCGAAGAGAAAAATCAGCCACGGGATAAGGAAGGTACCTCCTTCATTCGTGGCGGCGATGCGCGGAAAACGCCAGACATTGCCCGTGCCGACGGCAAGGCTGAGCATCGCCAGCATCAAGCCCCAGCGCGAAGAGAAGGCCTCGGTCTTTGTCGTGTCTGTTGTTGGACGGGGCTGCATGCAGCATCCTTAGTTACTGGAGACGCCTTAATCTGTACCGTCGAGAAGTAATTTCAAAATAGGGCGGGAAACGGGTGTTGTCGTTCATTGCTTCACCCGATATATTTCAGCTTTCCATAAACAACTTTCGAGCGAAATCATGAAACGATATTCACGTCCTGCGATTCTTTTTTTCATGGCAGTTTTTCTTTTCACTTCCTGCAACGCGCTTAGGGACATTCAGAAATCCATGACGAATCTTTCGCGCTGCCAATTCAAGCTTGAGTCCGTCAATAATTTTGCGCTTTCCGGCATTCGCCTCTCGGATAAAAAATCTGTTTCCGATTTTTCTTTGACCGATGGTGTGAAGCTCGCAGCGGCATTTGCCCGCAACGAATTCCCGGCATCCTTCACGCTGAATGTCGCAGCGATCAATCCGAATGACGGGACGGGAGGCACGCAGCAGACCAGTGCCACGCTGACGAGCTTTGCCTGGACGCTGATTCTGGACAATACGCTGACGATCAACGGCAATATTGCCGATCCGATTACCATTCCCGGTACCGGACAGAAATCCATCATTCCTTTGGTGATGAATCTTGATCTTGCGAAGTTCTTCAAGGATCGCGGCTACGATGCGGTGGTGAATCTAGCGCTTGCGCTGGGCGGAGCCAACAGCTCGCCGTCGCGCATCACCCTTCGCGCCACCCCGCGCATCCGCACCTCCTTCGGTGAAATCACATATCCCGGAGCCATCGATATCGTAGACAAGGAATTCAAGGCTCAGTAATACTTTCGGTGGACACCCAGGACCCTGCTCCCGGCCGCTCTGATGCGGATACAAGGACCCCACCTCGCCACGGCGAGCCTTCGGCCCCGGCCCCTCTCCTCGAAGGAGAGGTAAGGAAGGGAAAACAAAAAATCCCGCCAGCTGGCGGGATTTGCCGTGGAAGTATAAAATTATCTGAGGGCTAGCGGAGTGCCTGTGCGTCGGAAATTTCTTCCTGGATGGGACGCCGGCCGGCAACGAATGTACGATTGTAGTAGGGATGGTCAAGGCTGGAGATGATCACGCCATACTTCGTGCTGGCATGAGCGAAAAGATTTCCACCAACGTAGATGCCTACATGCGACACGGGACTCCTGCGCCGTCGTGTTTTGAAGAAGACAAGATCGCCGATGCGCAGCTGGTCGCGCTTCACGGAATCACCGATTCGGAATTGCTGTCCGGAGCTGCGGGGCAGACGCACGCCGAGCGCGCGGCTGTAAATCGTACCGGTGAACGCTGAGCAATCGAGTCCTTCGACCGCATCCGTGCCGCCGTAGCGGTAGCGTATGCCGATAAGGTTGATGATTTCGCGCATGAGCTCAGGGCGATTGACTGCCGAATTGATTTCCGGAGATTGTTCGGCGTCGACGACTGCGGTCTGCTGAATAACCTTTTCCAGCGCGACAGCACTTACGGCGATGTCTTCATCTTCGACATCATCACCCTCAGCAAGTTCGTCTTCGACTTCCTCGACGTCGAGGCCCAGCTGGTCCACATGCATAGTCATGCTGGAGGCGGACTGATTGACAATCATACGCTGCACATCCTCTTCCTCCATGGGAGCATTGCTCGCCAATTCCGCCTCTTCCTTGATGCTGGAATACGATGCAACAGTGCCGGGATCAATGAGATCCTTCGAAGAGCGTTCGGCAAGAGGTAGTTGGTCAGGAGCGAAGGAGGTGCTGGAGGTACGGAAGCGAGGCAGCGGCTCAAGGGAAGAGCAGCCCTGCAGTATTATAAGCAAGAGGGGAAGCAGCGCGAATAGTCGGAATAGTCGTGGGATCAATTTCACAAATTCTTCCTTTAAGAGGTTCGTGGATGCGGACAGCATTACTCGCGGATCAGAAATCGCTTACCCGCCTCTTTAAGGAAACCTGAAACATATCTTGTCACTGCGAGATATCTTTGAGATTCTCTTTCGGCGATGAATCGTAAACGATCGGGTCTGGCTCAAGAGATCAGATGCGTCCTTGAATTTGAGAATGCCAGGGTACGCTACGGGACACGATTATTGTAAAGACGCCCGAAGTATCATTTCGCACTCCTGCACTTCATAAGTTATCAGGAGGTTTTGAAAAAAACAACCGTTAGGGGGTGCCGGAAAAGTAAAGATTTATTTGGCCGTACTGTCTGATTATAGGACACAAACCAGACACCCCGCATTTCGCGGGGTGTCTCAAGCGGTGCAATTTCAATTTCCGATCAGAGAAGCGGCTTCACTTTTTCTTCGATCGCGGCTTTCGGCACAGCGCCGACAATGCGATCGACGACTTCGCCGCCCTTGAAGACGAGCAGCGTCGGGATGCTGCGGATGCCGTACTTCATAGCGGTGTTGGGATTATTGTCAACGTCCAGCTTGCCGACCTTGAGTCTTCCCTCGTAATCGCCGGCGATTTCTTCGACGACGGGAGCGATAATGCGGCAGGGTCCGCACCAGACAGCCCAGAAATCAATCAATACCGGAAGATCTGATTGTTCGACTTCCTGCGCGAAGTTCGCGTCGGTGATTTCTACAGGTTTCATTCGTGTTCCTCTCGTTTTCTGTTACGTTTAATTGTCCAGTGATATTCTGACGTTAGATGCACCAAAGATGCTTCGGAGTTCAAGCAGGAGATCGCGCGTCACATGAATGCGCAAACCCCGGCTTACCAGGTTCCATGCCTGACCGTTGCCATCAGTAACATAAAAAAAACAGGGAGAATTTCCCGAACCCCTCCGGCGCTCAAGAATATCGATGCCGTCCTGCATTTGTTTCTTCGTCGCGGAGATGGTGGAGATGGAAATTATCAGGGATTGCGTCAATGTCGGCAGCGCAGTGCCGATACCGGTGACCTGATCGGTCACGATGCGCAGGGCGTCGCCGCTGACCTCTGCCTTACCGGTCAGCACCACGGGCTGATCGGGTATGATATGGGCCGCTGAGCGGTCGTATGCATCGGCAAAGACCAGACATTCGGCCTTACCGGTGAAATCCTCCAGTGTGAGGAAGGCCATTGCGCGGCCGCGTTTGTCGATTTTTGTTCGCAGGGCCGCAATGATTCCGCAGGCACGGACAGCAGTCCCGTCTATGGCCGGATCGAATTCGCCGAGCTGCACATTGGCGATCGCGGCAACCTCAAGACGCCAGGGTTCGAGCGGGTGGCCGGAGACATAAAATCCGAGAACGCTTTTTTCCTTTGCCAGTTTTTCCGCTTCGCTCCAATCCTCCATCGGCGGAAGGGTTGGCTGCGTTGAGGCGTTAAGACGTGGATCGGCCGCATTATCAAAGAGACTTGATTGTCCATTCTCAAGTTCGTGCTGCTTCTGTACGCCGTAGGCGATGGCGCTTTCGATCGCGGAAAAAAGCTCGGCCCGGCTGCCGTTGAAGCTGTCCATTGCTCCGGCAAGCACAAGGCTTTCCATCGTTTTTTTATTCACCGCCCGGTTGTTGACCCTTTCGGTGAAGTCAAATACGGTTTTGAAGCTCTCAGCAAGCTCCCTCGCCTCGACAATGCTTTCCACCGCACCCACACCCACATTCTTCACTGCGGCAAGGCCAAAGCGTATTCTGTTCTCGGCGACGCTGAAGTCAACGAAGCTTTCGTTTACGTCTGGAGGCAGCACTTCGATTCCGAGTCTGCGGCATTCATCTATCAGCAGCACCACTTTGTCGGTCTTTGCCATTTCAGCGCTCATCAGTGCAGCCATGAATTCGGCTGGATAATTGGCTTTCAGCCAGGCCGTCTGATAAGCGAGGATGGAATACGCGACGGAGTGGGATTTATTGAAGCCGTAGTTTGCGAACTTATCGATCATGTTGAAGATCTCAGTCGCCACTTTCTTCGAAATTCCCTTCTCCCCTGCTCCGCTGACAAAAGACACGCGCTGCTGCGCCATGACGTCGGCCTTCTTTTTCCCCATGGCTCGACGCATAAGATCGGACTGCGCGAGCGTGAAGCCGGCGATGGTGCTGGCGAGCTGCATCACCTGCTCCTGGAACACAATGATGCCGTAGGTCGATTTGAGTATCGCTTCCATGCTCGGATGGAGATACTCGATGGGCTTGCGGCCGAACTTGCGGTCTATGAACTCTTCGATGAAATCCATCGGGCCCGGCCTGTAGAGCGCGTTCATTGCCGCGAGATCGTCGATGGAGCGCGGATTGAGCTTGGACAGCCATTCGCGCATTCCGGAGGATTCGAACTGGAAGACGCCGACTGTATGTCCCTCGCCCACCATTTCGAAGGTCTTGTCATCGTCGAGCGGAATTGTGTCAATGTCGATGTCGATGCCGTGAGTCTGCTTGACCAGACGGAGCGCACGATCGATGACGCTGAGCGTGATCAGACCGAGGAAATCCATTTTCAACAAGCCCGCTTCTTCGAGATCGCCCATGTTGTACATGGTCATCAGCTCGGTGTTCGGGGACTTGTAGAGCGGCACGTAATCGCTGGTATCGCTCGGCGCGATCACCACGCCGGCGGCGTGCATGCCTACGTTGCGGTTGAGTCCTTCGAGGATGATGGAATACTCGACCAGCTGACGGATTTTCGGATCCTCGCTCTGACGGACCCAGTCCAGTTCCTTAACCGCCAACCACTTTTTCGATTCGTCTTTCTCGAGTCCAAACACATAGCGCAGCGGCTGCACCTTCCCCATTTTTACTGGGATGTGCTTGGTGATGGATTCGACGACGTTCAGCGGAATGCCGAGAACGCGGCTGACATCCTTGATTACGGCGCGTGCGCTAAGTTTGCCGAAAGTGATGATCTGCGCGACGGAGTCGTTGCCGTATTTATCCCGCGTGTACTTAATCACCTCTTCGCGGCGGTCATCCTGAAAATCCACGTCGATATCGGGCATGGAGATGCGATCGGGATTCAGGAAGCGCTCGAAAAGCAGATCGTAGCGCAGCGGATCGACATTGGTGATGCCGAGCGAATAGGCGACGATGGATCCTGCAGCAGAACCGCGTCCCGGACCCACACGAATGCCGCGCTGTTTTGCCGCGTTGATAAAATCCTGAGTAATGAGAAAATATCCGGAGTATCCCATTTTCGTGATCACGTCGATTTCGAAATCGAGACGATCGCGAATTTCCGGAGTCAAAGTTTTGTACCGCTGCTCCGCTCCCTCAAAGGAAAGCCGGCGCATGTAATCGTCCAGCGAAGTCACTCCTTCATCCGTTGGAATGGGGAAATCGGGCATGTGGTTTACCCCGAGTTCCATTTCGAAGTTGATCTTTTCCATCACTTCGACGGTGGATTCGATGGCCTGCGGAAAGTCCTTGAACAGCGCGAGCATTTCCTTTTCGGACTTATAGTAATACTCGCGCGTCTCGTAGCGCAGCCGCTGTATATCTTCCGCTTCACGGACGTCGGCTATGTGCAGATATACATTATGAGCGACGGAGTGATTGCGGTCAACGTAATGAATGTCGTTGGTGGCGATGAGCTTCATGCCAAGGTCGGCGGCAAGGCGCGGCATTCCTTCGCGAATGATAGCTTCGCGTTCCAGTCCGTGATTCTGGATCTCCAGATACACATCGTCGCCGAAAATATCCTTCAGCTGACTTGCGACGTCCTTAGCTGCCTCGTAATCGCCAATGGCGAGATAGGTTGACACAACGCCGCCAGCGCAGGCGGTGAGGGCGATCAGTCCTTCGGAGTACCTGCGCAGCAGTTCCCAGTCGATGCGCGGCTTGTAGTAAAATCCCTCAGTGTGTCCGAGCGTTGTCAGCTTCAGAAGATTGCGGTAGCCGATTTCGTTTTTCGCCAGCAGAACGAGGTGATTGTAGCCATGGCGCTTCCCTTCCGGGTGCGTCTCCGCCGCGTTGCGATCCGTGCGCGAGCCGCGCGTGACCATGTACATCTCATTGCCGATGATCGGCTTGATCCCGGCCTTCCGAGCTTTCTTGTAAAACTCGACCGCGCCGAACATCACACCGTGATCGGTGAGCGCGAATGCAGGCATGTTGTGCTCTACAGACGCCGCGACCAGATCGTCGACCGTACAGGCGGCATCGAGCAGCGAGTAATGAGAATGATTGTGCAGGTGTATGAAATCGGCCATGGTGTCGCTATCAGGGATCGTTAACCTAAAATAGAAAAGCTCGGACTCGAAAGGTAATCCCGGAAGCATATTTTCGTATCTTTCCTGTTCGATGCCACCAAAGGCGAAGAAAAGAGATGGATGCAACACAGATGACGGCCGTCAAGGCCTATGAAAACAAGGATTTTGAAACGGCAATTCCGCTGCTGCGCGAAGCGGCGAAGCTGACCGAGGATGCTTCGCTGCGCGAGCGGCTGCTGATAAAGTGCGCGCTGGCACTCGATGCGGTCAATCGGCATACGGAGGCGCTGGAGCTGCTGTATGACATTCTGCGAAGCAACCCGGAATCGGCCGCCGCATGGAATGATCTCGGCATTGTCTGCCGGCATATGGAAAAATACGAGGAAGCCCGAGCGGCGTTTGAACGTGCGTACAAACTGAATCCAGACCAGGCGGACCCGCTTATCAATCTTGGCTCCGTATGTCTGCGTCAGGGCGACCCCGGAAATGCACTCCAATATTTGCAGCTTGCAGTGGAGCTGCTGCCCGGACACCCGGCAGTACACGCAAACCTTGCGCTGACCTATGCCGTGTTCGGCCGCCTCGAAGAGGCAGAAGATTCACTGCGTCTCGCTGTGCTGTATGGCTTCGATCATGCTGAGGCTATTGACGAGAAACTCGCCGCACTGAAAAAAGTGCGAAACGAGATGCTCGACGAGCTGGAGAAAAAACGAGCGGAGAATCCTTCAGCAATGCAGGAAGATCTGATGATGTCCGGATCCTCACCCGCCGACGGCGGGGATGATGACTTTGAAGAGCCCCCCGCTGCTGCGGGTGAAATGGATCTTCTCGTACAGCTCGAAAAAGAAATGCATGCCCTCGCGGAACGCCGCTACGGTGCGGAATCCTCAGAGGAACAGGAAGAACTGGTGCGCATCGTTGTGCGAATGAAAGCGCTGCGCACACAGATACGGCTGCTCCGCCGAGCCCTCGGAATGGAAGAAGTCGGCGACAGCGATTTTGTCAATGGCGTCAATTACATGAACGATGATACAGGGAACAGGGGATGACAGGCTCTCATTCCTTGCCTTTCTGTGCACAGCTGTGTACTTTGCCGGTTACGCGAATTCCATCACTACCCTCGATCACAACATCGACTGCCTGCGGTGAATAAATCCAGTTTCGGTATCGGAGCCGTCATGCTTGCTGCAGCGGCCGTGTTCATCTACTTTGATGACCCGTTGTACGTCCGCATCATTGCTGCGGTCATTTTCATCGTGGGAGCAGTGCTGCTATACCAGCTGCTGTCGCGCAGCATCAGTGCGGACACAGACGAAGAAACTTTACCTGAGGAGCAGAGGGCGGAGAACGGAGACGGCTCCCCTCCTTCCGCCCGCCCGCCATCTGCCATGGATATGAGTGCGGCATCGTCCGCGGTGCGCAGCAACCCGCAGGCCCCCGTCACCGCCGCGCAGGAGGAAATTCCCTCCGAGCTCTACCGTTCCGATACGGACACGCTGCCGCAGGACGATCCGCGCGCCGAATTTGATTTTCTCGCCAACAAGCTGATGCAGGCGGTGAAGGAACATGTGCTCGCGCACACAGTCGGATTGTTCTGGATCAACATGGACCGCGAGCAGGTGATCATCGGAGAATTCGTTACAGACAGCGGAAACTTCACGACTGCCCGCCGCCTCAACCTCGGCAACGATCTGATCAGTCGCGTGGGACTTGAAGGCAAGCCCGTCATTGTTTCCGACATTTCAGCGGCAAGTGAATCGGATCTCGTCATCTATTATGACGCGGCGGAAGGCATTCATTCCTTTGTCGGCGTCCCGATGTATTTCGGCAACGAACCGATTGCCGTGCTCGTCGCCGACAGCAAGGCGCGCGACGCCTTCGGTCTTGAGACCATCGCCTCCATCGGCAGATTCACTTCCCTTATCACGCTGCTGCTCGGCAGCTACAATCAGAAATTCGATCTCGCGGCTGACGCACGAATGCTCGGGGTGCTCGACACCATGCAGCACCGCATTGAGGAAAATCTTGATGCGTACGGCATTGCCGGCGTGGCTGCCCGTGCCGTGACAGAAATTATGGATTGGGATTACGTGGCCCTGGTGCTGCACAGTCCCGAACGGAAATCCTGGTTCGTAGCAAAAAGCATGGCCAAGGCGGCTAACCTGCCGTATATCTCCGAGAATGTGACCGTGGATATGGATGGCTCGGTGCTCCGCTCCGCGCTGGAAGGCGACGGCGGAGTAATCGTCGATGCACCGGTAACGCCCGCCTGGCGTTTCCATGAAAAAGAAGCCATCAATTCATTCGGCCAGCTTTGCGCTGTGCCGTTAGTGACGCCTCAGGCATATTACGGCCTCATCGTGGTTGAATACCGCGAGACGCATCAATACGCGAAGCAGGATCTGGCTGTGCTCCGGCGTATCGCCACACGTGCGGCGCAGGCGCTGGAGGTCACTCGTCTTTACGAGCATACCCGCAAGCATCTCCTGGTGGACGAACCCACTCAGACCGCCAGCCGCACGTTACTGCTGCGCCGGCTTCGCGAAGAACAGGCTCGTCTTGCCGCCATGGGCGGGAATGCGGTGTTTTTCCTCGCGGCGATTGACAGTCCTGAGGATCTGGTAAACAAACATGGCGAACAGGAAGTCGAGCAGGTTCTCGCAAGAATCGGCGGCACTCTGCTTGAGCATATCAAGCCGTACGACATCGTCGGCCGTTTCGACAGATACAGCTTTGGACTTCTGCTGATGCACTCCTCTCCCGAGGACGCATATCTGCGTGGGGAGAAAGTACGGAAGACCGTCGCCGGCAACGTCATCACCCATGGCGGCAGCAGCTACTCTGTTTCCGTCAGCATAGCCGGCTGCACGGTCAGTCAGAATTCAGACGTCGATCACATTCTCAAGCTTTCCCAGCAGGCGCTCGAACGCGCTGTAGCTGATGGCGGAAACTGCGTGAAAGTTGTCTGATTCAGAGCCCAGGGCAGCGACAAGGCGTAAACCCCCTACGGCCAATAGACGGCAGGTCGTTTCCTTAGGGGTTGACAGTTTTTTCTTAATGTTGCATATTTAAGTTTGCCCTTTCCGCGCAAGCAGAAAGGGAAGGTTTTGTTGTCACTCCGCCGACAGGTTGCGGAAACACTTTGCAACGTTAGGAATGACAACGGCATCTTACGTGTTATAAGGCATGGACCGCGCATCGCGCGGATATCAAACGTGACAAACCGCCGTTGATAATCACCGGCGAAAGGCAGGAAAAAGCAGGAGCAGAAGTGCAAACTGCAGTCATCATCACAATCAGGTGATTGAGTGAGAATATCGAAACAGTATACCAACCGGGAAAGCCAGTCGCTCGACAAGTATCTGCAGGAGATCGGCAAAGTCGATCTACTTACGCCGAACGAGGAGATCGAACTCGCGAAGAAGATCAAGGCTGGCGGAGGCGGAGCACAGATCGCTCTGGAAAAGCTGACCAAGGCCAATCTTCGTTTTGTGGTTTCCGTGGCAAAGCAGTATCAGAACCAGGGCCTGTCACTGGGTGATCTGATCAATGAAGGGAATCTCGGTTTGATCAAGGCGGCAAAGCGATTTGATGAGACCCGCGGCTTCAAGTTCATCTCTTATGCCGTGTGGTGGATTCGCCAGTCCATTCTCCAGGCCCTCGCGGAGCAGTCGCGCATCGTGCGCCTTCCGCTCAACCGCGTCGGCGCGCTCAACAAGATCGGCAAGAAGTTCAGCGAGCTCGAACAGAGCTACGAACGCGAGCCGAGTGCGAGCGAACTGGCAGAGGAACTGGACATGACATTGTTCGAGGTAGCCGACACCCTGAAAATCTCAGGCCGTCACATTTCGGTGGACGCGCCGTTTGCGCAGGGCGAAGACAACCGTTTGCTCGATGTCATTCAGGACGATCGCCAACCCAATCCCGACAACACGCTGATGACCGAATCGCTGAAGGTGGAAGTGCGTCGCGCACTGGCCACGCTCAGTGAGCGCGAAGCCGAGGTCATCCGTCTGTATTTCGGGCTTGATCGCGAACATTCCCTTACGCTCGAGGAGATCGGCGAGAAATTCAATCTGACACGCGAACGCGTACGCCAGATCAAAGAAAAGGCCATCCGCCGTCTCCGTCATGCGTCCCGCAGCAAGCAGCTGCGCAGCTATCTCGGCTGACGTAAATATTGGTTTTCATTTTTGCGCGTCCCGTCATCTCGACGGGACGTTTTTTTTCGCCGGCCGCCCCATCGAAGTCCGTTCCCCCTGTTGCGCCGAAGTTTGCTGCGCCCTGTTGCATCGAAGTCCGCTTCCCCCTCGCGCCGAAGTCCGCTTCCCCCTCGCGCCGAAATCCGCTTCCCCCGGACGAAGGTGGAACAGGTCAAAAATCTTTCCATGAGGCCGAACGGGATTGAGAGTTTGCGATTCGTTGGCTATACTTATCCCTTGTGGATCGCAGATGTTTCACTATGGAGACCTCAATGAAGAAGGTTGTGCTACCATTATCTGAACGATTCACTGTTCACGCCACTGCTCTGATCAACAAGGTTCATCACGAACGCCAGCGTCCGCTGCGTGACGGCCAGATGGACACCATAATGATGGCGAGGAACATGAATTTTTCGCTCAGACAGGCAGACGAGAAAACGCTGCAAACGCGCGTCGGTCTGTAACACCCCCAACCCTTTTTTTATGTGGATAACGCCCCGCCCTTTAAAGGCGGGGTGTTTTTTGATGGGCAGCTGGCGTATGACCGTTTGTCGCCGGGCAGCGCTAAAACATTAAAGTATGCCGGGAATTTTCTGAAGGGAAGCAATGAATGTGAGTTTTGCGAATGCTTGAAGGTGAGCGATTTCGGAGCGTGAAGGTGAAGGGGTTCGGTGGAGGAAAAATTTCGGAGCGTGAAGGTGAAGGGGTTCGGTGGAGGAGAGAGTAGAATGGGAAGGAACTCTAAGTGGTGGGAAGAGTACAAGCTAGTCTGTCCTTTTTTTTCCTGTTTTTTCTTCATTCCCCCAAGGAGCTGCAATGTATAATTCAGCAATTGTGCTTTGTGCAGCAGCGCTGCTTACCGTTTCCTTTCTCCAGCAGGATCTGGGGGAAGGCGAAGCGTATTTGAATGCGGGAAAAAGGGAACAGGAAGATCCGCCTCCGCATCGGGACAGAGTTCGCCAGCCGGTAGAGCTGCGCGATAACACGCTGATATTCTCCGATCGCTTTTCGTTGAGGTTCCAGCGGACGCTGCGCATTCCGGACGATGGCGGCACGTATCCACTCCCTCCGGGACTCGGAGCTTTTCCGGTGTACCGTGTGCGCGATTATGCTGACCATGTGCCTGAGGGTTGGGATCAAGAGAACGGCTACTTCATTCCGATGTATCAGCGCGAGGCGATGTGGATTGATTTTGATGGCGCATGGTGGAAGCCCAATGCAGTGAAAGTGGGCGTGGGTTTGGTGAATGCTGTCAGCGGCGGCGAGTGGAATCTCGTGCCGGATGATGATCCGCAGGACTATGTCGTGGTGCCGGATCAACCTTGGCTCGACGGCATTAAATCGGGCGAGGGCACGATACGGCAGTTCGTTGCGGTGCCGCTCGGTTCCGGCTATTCCGTCGAAGCGCAGGTAACCGGAAAGGAAAGCGACGGCGCTCTCCGCATCGCGGTGTTCGAACCGAAGGCGGGACGCTTCCCCGATCATCCGCCGCAAAATGATCGTTTTGTTCTGCACGAGGAAAAAATGTCCGCCATGGCGACGAAGATGGACGGCGCCGGGATGGGGATCGGAGCCGGAGGAAGCATGAAGCAGAAAGTGTACGAAGACGGCTATGGTCTCGATACCTGGCAGCAGTCGGAGCCGCAGGAAATCGTGATCTACATCATCAACAGCGAACAGTTTGAGGCCATCACCGGACTCACACCGCCAACTACTCCCGTCGATGCCGCGACCTATACATCTTACGGCTTCCCCTGGTTCGCTCTTTACGACGAACACAAAACCGATCTGCCCGCAAGCAGCACGCTGAAGCATGTCAAGAGTACCGGCGAGCTTGATAAACAAAAACACATCAACAAGCAGAGTGACAGCAGTGTCGTCGTACCGGATTCGCAGGTAATAAAACTGCAGTAGGCAGTAGGCAGAAAGCAGAAAGCAGAAAGCAGAAAGCGGGAAGCAGAAAGCAGAAAGCGGGAAGCGGGAAGCAGAAAGCGGGAAGCAGAAAGCGGGAAGCAGAAAGCGGGAAGCGGGAAGCGGGAAGCGGGAAGTGGGAAGCAGAAAGCGGGACATAGCCCCGAAGTTCGAAGACTCGCCGAGGTGAGGGCGAAAGATCATAGCCCGGGGCTTTAGCCCCGGGGTCGGGGTGGCCGCGTATATCTCCACCCAGACCTGAAAGGGCATGCCCACTGAGGCAGCAGGACCTGCGGATTTTGCGAGCGTGAACGTATTCCGTACTTTAGAAACTCATACGAACACGCAAACAAGGAGTACATACATGGCTGAAATCACCTGTTCCCGCTGCGGCGAGACGAAAGAGGCAGTGCAGAAAACGGCGTTTTATCGCGGTGAAATCCGTGAGAAATTGCTCGCGCACGCCTGCCAGGATTGCTGGGGCGAATGGATCAAAATGCAGATCATGCTGATCAACGAATATCGTCTCAATCTGATGGACCCGAACACGGACGAATTTCTCAACAAGCAGATCCTCGCGTTTTTCAAACTCGATGAAAACAGCGATGTGGCGGAAGTCCATTTCGTCCCGCCGGCGGAATAATTCCGGATTCAATGGTATTTAGTTTCCGGGATGCTGCTGTTCCCCAATAGTTCCCAAATATTACTGGCTCGGAAATGATCTCAGAATCCACACACAATCATGATGGGTCGCAGTGCAGTTCGCACAGCAGAAAAAAATATGAGCGGAACCACAAGATTCCGCTCATTTTTGCATTCACTGCATCCAAGAGCCTTGGAAGCAGAGAGTGGGCCCTGCAGGACTTGAACCTGCGACCAATGGATTATGAGTCCACCGCTCTAACCAACTGAGCTAAGGGCCCGAAGCAGAGTAACAAATTAGTGCAGTGAGGGGCGAAAATCAATGGAATTTGCTAACGCAGTGAAAGAAGGGAAATGGGGCAATGATTACAAGTGATTGCGCCTCATTATCAGGGCGTTCTCCGGTCCTCCCGTTTTCCATTGCGCGTCGCAGCGCGATTTTGTAAATTTATCCGATTGACCACTCTCTTTTTCGCAGGAGCTTTACAATGGCAGATCAGACAATATTGGAATCGGAAATCGAGGACGTGCTGCAGAATCAGATTCGTCCGTATATAGAAGCGGACGGCGGCAGTATTAATTTTGTCGATATGAAAGACAACATCGTCTATGTGGAACTCGCAGGCGCTTGCGGCACTTGTCCCTCAGCGCAGATGACACTTAAGGGCGGTGTAGAGGCGATTCTCAAACGCCGCTTCCCGGAAATTGTCTCCGTGGAACTCGCGCGTTCGGAGAACCCGTATCTCGTCTGACAGCAAAAGAATGTATCCGCTTTTTTACGCCCTTGCCCAAACGGACAGGGGCGTTCCTTTCACTGGCTGTGAGCCGCACGGTAGCAAGCGGAAGGCCGGAGAAAGCGAGAGGAAATACGAAATAGACGCGTTGACCGGGCGAGACCGCAAACCAGGCGAAACGAAGAATGAGAGGTTTGATGATGCGTAAGCTTTTTCTTTTCATGCTGCTTTTCACACTGACATCGCAGGCGCAAACGCTGACCTGGGGCGATAAGCCTGTGGACTTCGATGGCGTGCAGACGCCGACCGAACGTCCTGCATCGCTCAACTCTCCGCTGGAAGTGCGTTATCCCGACAGTGCGATGCGCGCGCATCGGCAGGGCGTGGCCGTCGTAGCGGCGTGGATCGACGCGAAGGGCTACGTGGCGTATGCAGAGGTACAGCGCGGTTCCGGTCACGCGGACCTTGATGCCGAGGCGCTTCGTTCGGTCGCCGATGGTGATTTCAAAGCCGCATGGCGGAACGACAATCCTTGCGCATCGCGCATCAGCGTGCCGGTTGAATTTCGCCTCAAGCGTGAAGAGGACGATTACGATGCCGTGAAAACCGGGGAACAGCTGCAGCAGGAATCCGATGAAATACGCCGCTCAAAGCAGATGCTCGAGGAAGAGCAGTGGAAATTGGAGGAGGAACTCCGGCTGTTGAAGGAAGCGCAGAAGAAAAAAAAGACTCAGGAAAAAACCAAGGCGGGCTGAGCGCCAGAAGAGCTGAGCGCGAAACGGGTTATTCGCCAGTCGGGCTTCCCGCCCGCCCTGATGTGCTGAGGCTGGGTTGTGCTTCGGTTTCAGCGTGTCAGCAGGATGCGTTTCATTGCGCTGGAAGTCCCCGCGTTGATCTGCCAGAGATACACGCCGGGAGGGAGTGATCCGGTGGACACCGTGATGCTGTGCGAACCGCTCTCACGATAGCCGAGCATCTGCGGCTCGATTACTTCGCGGCCGAGAATGTCGGTCATGCGCCACTGCAGCGCCGCTGCGCGATCGGTGGAGACGATGATCGTAAGCACACTCCCTGCAGCGGAGGGTGAAGGATGCGCGGCTTCGATGGAGAACGCCACACCTGCAGCGTGCAGCGGTAGTACCGATGATGGCTTCGTCTCAAAATTGAAATAATTGAATTTCGCTTTTTCCGGCAGTTCGGTTATCGCCAGCCCCTCGCCGTTCGCCGCCTGCAGTCCGACACTTACGCTGCCTTGCGGAAAGCTGATTGTTTCGGTTGCGAAGGAATTCCAGCTTGTCCAGCCAGCTGAAAGGGATCCCAGCTGATAGGAAGCGGAGTATCTGTTTCCGTATTCCTTCTTCAGACGCAGCCGGAAATCATTGCCAAGTGCACCAGCAATGCTGCCGGCATCCGCATACACGAAATGCGTCTGGCCGTCGGTTTCCCATTCCAGCCAGATATCGTCATGTCCGTCATTGATGCCGCGGGAAACCCGGATGTAATTGTCTTCGTCGATGAAGTAGAGAAGTCCGGCGTTTCGCTGCGTCCAGTACGGAAAGAAATTCAGTTCCGTATCCATCGTGAAGTCGGCGTTGCCCGGTAGCGGCTGAAGCAGCAGGTTGCGTACATTGTTGAAGCGTTCGCCGTTAAGCGCTCCTCGCTCGGTGAATATCGTGAGACTGCCTCCGCTCAGCTCCCAGTTGGACGGCGATTCGCGCACCCAGCTCCAGCCGTTGTCGAGAACATCCTGATTGAATTCGTCGCTGAACTGGGCCTCAAGGTTCTCGGCAGCAAGAAAAAGCAGAAACGTTAGCAGGATTGATGTTTTCATGATCCTTCCTCCATTTGAATTTTGTGAATGCCGCCGCGGGCTGTGCATTGGCAGCTGATGAGCTAACCGCGGGACAATGCTGAACGAATAGCCGGCGCTTGACGAAGCCGCAGCAGTGCCGCAGTCGAGTAGAAGACACACAATGCGCGAAATCGTTCCTCTCCTTTTAGCCTTGCAGAAGATTTTCCTCTGATGTAGTATGAAATGTTATTTCAATCCTCCCTATATGCCCATGACATCAGCAATACGCATTCCAATATTTCTTTCCCTGATCCTCATCTGTGCTTCGGCGCTGCTTTCTCCCACACCTATGCAAGCGCAGCTGGAGGTCTCGTTTGAGTCCGTCGATTACAGCAGGCTGCCGCGGGTGATATTCAAGGCATGCGTGCGTCAGGACCAACTGATAGTGCGCGGGCTCGATCCATCGCAGATAACGTTGCTGGAAAACGGTGTGCCGCAGAGCATTACCGTGCGTTGTCCGGATCCTACCGAGATCAACTCCGTTGTGCTGGTGCTGGACAACAGTGGTTCGATGATGGGTGCAAAGCTTTCAAAACTTATCGAGGCATCGAAGCGGCTGGTTGATAGTCTCGGAGCAAACGACGAATGCGCCGTCATTACGTTTGGCAGAAATATCATTGTGGCGCAGGACTGGACTACCGATAAAGCGCTTCTGAAAAGCGTGCTCGACAACATGATGGCAAACGGCGGCACGGCTCTGTTTGACGCCAGTTACGAAGGCTGCGGTTTGCTGCAGCCGCGGGCCGGGAATAGGCATGCGGTGATTATTACTGACGGTGAGGACAACGCCTCCACCCATAACGAAGACGATGTTATCGCAATTGCGAATCAGATCGGTGCAAGGCTGCACACGATTGCGTTTGGTATAGAACCGCGCTTTGAGGCAGTGGTGGAAAAAATGGCCGTGCAAACTGGAGGCGTACATTTTTTCGTCTCGCAGCCGAGCGAATTGACCTCCGTGTATGAAAAAATTGCTGACATCATCACCGAGCCCTGCTGCATTGCAGAGTACACATCTGATAACTGCGTTGACACACTGCGGTCGCTGTTCATGTCGGTGACGCACAATGGGAATACAGCAACGGCGGTACAGAATTTCACCAGTCCTTCGCGAGCGGCCGCAAGTATTCTGACTGTGGATGTACCTTCTGATATGACTCCACTGGCGACCGATCGTGGATACATCAATATCGATCCCGTACCCAGCAGTGAGCTGGCGCTTACGCTTTCTTTCATACTCGAATACGATCAGGATCTTGTCGATGTACCTGTACTTCCTTTCACGCTTGGTACGCTGACACAGAATCAGGTCGTAGAAATGACGCGCGTGGCTCCGGGCGCTATGCGCTTTGTGTTCAGGGACATTCGTCCTGCGCTGGCGACGACGCGGCTTGTCGGCTTCCCCGTCCAGGCGCTGCTTGCGGACAGCAGCCGCTACGTGGAATTCCGCATACGCGATGCAGATATCGCGGGTTGTCCGACCAACTTTGAATATGTGGTCGACTCCATGCTCATCTGTCAATGCTACAGATCGCTCGATGTTGCGATGGATACTTTGATGGTTTTGAGTGCACAGGAAGCCGTGCTGATTCCGCTGCGGGTGCTTCGCGGTGTAGAAACCGCATTGCAGCTGCAAGCTTTTGTCACTATGACGCTGCCTGCGGAGATTAAGGATATCGACATCCTGCCAGGAAAGCTTCTCCCTGCTGACGCGCTGCAATGGCGACATGACGGCGACATACTTACTTTGTACACTCCTAACTCCGTATTCCCCAGCGATACGGCTGGACTGCTTGCCACCCTGCGCATCGGGCCCAACCGTTCCCCGGACTTTCGCCGCTTCCGCATCGAACTGATCGATAGCGAACTGTGGCAGCGCTGCTGTCCCGAAGGCGGACCGACGCCAACGATTTCGGTGATGCAGGAAGGACTATGCAGCTTTTTCATTCGCGAGAGGCCGCAGCCCTTGCAGATTCAGAATGCTCCGAATCCTTTCTCAGCCACTGACGGCGGACGAACCTGGGTGGTAGTGGATGTTCCAGCCGGCAGCGTGGGTCAGAACTTTACACTCGATATTCTTGACGGGAGCGGCAGACAATTGCAGCGGATTCATGATGGCGTGCTGCAGCAGGGTGAATTGCGCGTACCGTTCGATGCAGCGGGACTGCCTAGCGGTGTGTATCATGCAGTGCTTTGCAGCCAGACGAATGTGGTTTCGCACTCAATGCTATATGTCAGATAAAAACCGAGTTGCTCTTCCATGGCGAGTGATGTACATTCATAGACTATGAACTTTTTTGAGAAGCTCATACCCAGCATTCAGGCGTTGTTCCGCACGCTGTACTTTGCACAGCCGCGAGAACTCGGCCGAAAGCTGGGTCGCTTCACACGCAGCGAATCCGTTCTTATCCTCATAGCCGCCGTCATCGGGATTCTCACCGGCGGCGTCATTCTCCTATTCAATTGGACCGTCGAATTTGCCGGGGATCACTTTCTCCAGCTTTTCGAACTATCACAGATCAACGACTACTGGCAGTATCTGCTTATTCCTCTGATTCCCGGATTGGGCGGACTAGGCGTCGGATTGCTGCAGGTCTATGTGTTTAAAACGAAGGCCGGCCACGGGGTGCCTGAGGTCATACTCGCCACTCGTTTTGCCCGCGGAGATATTCAGCGACGTGTGATGCTGCAGAAGCTGCTGACAGGTGCGCTGTCCATCGGCTCCGGCGGAGGCGGTGGACGCGAGGGTCCCATCATTCATGTCGGCGCTGCGGTCGGCATCAGTATCGCCAACCTTTTTCGTTTGACGCGCGACCAGAGCCGAACCCTCATCGCCTGCGGCGCCGCAGCGGGCATCGCCGGAATTTTCAACGCGCCGATGGGTGGAGTGATGTTTGTGCTCGAGGTGATTCTCGGGGATTTTCGACTGAAGACATTTACCCCGGTGGTGGTTTCGGCCGTTGCAGCTACGGCGATTACGCGCAACGCATACGGAAGCTTTGTGCTTGTGAAAGCACCCTCCGGTTTTGCGATCGAACTTCCGGAGTTCCTCCTGTTTGCGCTGCTCGGCATTATCATGGGACTGATGTCTGCCTATTTCACACGTGTAATCATCACAGTTGAAAACTGGGCCCACGATAATCTGCGGATGTCGGATGTGTTTCGTCCTGCGATAGGTGGATTGATGGCAGGCGTGCTGATTCTTTTCCTTCCCGCGATGATGGAGCAGACCTACGAACCGATCAATCAGGCGCTGCATGCAAACCTTCCCATCTGGCTCATGCTCGTCGTCGCCTTTCTCAAGCCCTGGCATACCGCTATTACCACGGGCTCGGGAGGTACGGGTGGTGTCTTTGCTCCGGCGCTCAAGAGCGGTGCCATGGTCGGCGCGGTATTTGGCATGCTCATGATGATGCTTTTTCCCGCACTTGTGAAATCACCGACTTCGTATGCGTTGTCAGGCATGGGTGCGATTCTGGCCGGCACGATGCATGCCCCGCTGACAGGCATTCTCATTCTCATCGAGATCAGCAACGACTACACAATCGTCCTCCCTGCAATGCTCACGGCGATTATCGCCACGATGATAGCGCAGCGATTCAAAAGCGGTTCCATTTATACCTGGTCGATCAGCAAGCCTGAGACCAGGATCGGGTCCTTCGCGTATGTGCCGCTGCTGAGCGGTATTCCCATCGAGCAGATCGTTGAGCGCGGGGTCGCGCATGTTATACCGAGTACCCCGATACGGGATATTATTCTCATTTTTGAGAATACCCGGCATGAAGCGGTGCTCGTCCTGGACGATGATCAGCACTATCTGGGTCTGATAGAATTTGAGGATGTTCGCAGCTTCATCTCGGAGCGTGAGCTTATGCAGAGCCTGGTCGCGGCGGATGTGATGGTGACCTCCATTAAGCCGGTGTATGAAGACACCACGCTCGATGTGATTCTCAAGCTTTTCGATGATTACGGGTGGTCGGTGCTGCCGGTGCTTTCGCACGGCGAGGAAAAGGTCGCAATCGGTCTCGTCACCGCCTACGATGCGCAGACCTATTACCGCCGCTCAGTCACCAGAGAAAGCGTATAGGAAGCAGTAGCGCCTGCGGCGCGTGGGAAGGGGGAGTCCTGAAGGGACGGCATTCGCAAGGCCCAGAGCGCAAGCTCCGGGATTAAAGATCGGGATCAAGTGAATCAACAACAGGAATGGGATCCAGAATGTGAAGGGAAGCGAGGGTGAGGGAGCCAGAGATCCGAAGTTCCGGAGCACCCGTGCCTTCGGGGGGATTGCCGAGATCGCGATGGTCCTCGAGGCGTCCCATGCCGTTTGAGACCTCCGCAACGACACGCCATTCATCAGAAATATAGAGCTGTACGCGGCTGAGCAGCAGGTGCAGTTCAAGCTTCATCAGTTTTCCGCGTGGACTGCATTGCGAGAAATCGCATTCTACCGCAGCAACGGTGGCGCTCAGACGTCCCCCCTCAAATTGTTGACTGCGAATCTCGATACGCGCGCCGTTGAAGAGGACCTTCGTTTGCAGCTCGGATGCTTCAACTGTCTGCTCCTGCACAGCATTTCTTCGCGGCAGGAGGATCAGCCAGATGCCGATGCCGATGGAGAGGTATGGCCAGTACTGCAAGAGATTGTCCGGAAGCCAGCCGAGCATGATTACTTGCAGAATGAGGCCAAGTGCGATGTCGCGGATTCCTCTGCCGAAACCGCTGCTTCCCTTCGAAAATCGGGAGATACCCCGAGCGATGAAAACAACGGGCCAGTATAGGGCCAGAAGGCCGATAAGGGAATTGAAGCCGAGCCAGCCGACATTGCCGAACAGCAGCAGCGCGCCAATGACAATCAGGGCGATTGAGAAAGGGAAAGAAAAGCGTTTCCCGACATTTTCAAACATGGCAGCGAATTATTGTGGTTATGTATTCAAATATCCATCTCCCGCCCCGGAGTCGCAAGTGCCGGTTTCAACTTTCATCTTTTTCTCCTGCTGTGATTTGTGAGCAGACGCATCGTCGGTCGATTTCCCGACTGAATGAGAGGAGGACACGAGCAGAAAAATATATATTCTCAGAAATTGTTGAAATTTCGGAAACTTATGTACTTTAATACCGGAACTCCCCGGTTTGAGAAATTATGGAAACTCTGACACCAGAAACGCAGCAGTTTCTCGACGAATATGCAATTCTCTTCGAGCGTTGGTATTACCATTAGGAAAAGAAATGAAACGCTATTTCATCCTTTCTCTCCTGTTTCTTTCGACCGCTGTGCAGGCACAGACGGCGGATGAAATCATTCAGAAGTCGGAAATGTTGCTTAAGGGCAAGACCAGCCAGGGCACGTATGAAATGATCATTGTCACACCGGAATATACTCGCACCATGAAGATGGAGTACTTGTGGGACGATGCGAACGACAGAAGCCTCATCAAGACCATAGCCCCGAAAAAGGAAGCCGGAAACAAGTGGCTGAAGATCGGCTCGGAAATGTGGAATTACCTGAAGGCGACAGAAACGACGATCAAAATTCCCCCTTCGATGATGCTGCAGTCCTGGAATGGATCTGATTTCAGCAACGACGACCTCGCACGCGAATCCAGTGTGGCTGACGACTACACGCATAGCATGATCGGTGTAGAGGAAATCAATGGCGAGGCCTGCTGGAAAATAGCATCGACCCCAACTGCGGATGCTGCGGTGGTGTGGGGACGTCTTTACAGCTGGGTACGGCAGAAAGACTATTTGCCGTCGATCATCCAGTATTTCGACGAGAAAGGGAAACTGATGCGCTACATGGTGTACTCAGATTACAAAGTGATGGACGGCCGGATGATGCCGAGCAAATGGTCAATGTACAACAAGGTGAAGCCGGGAAACCGCACTGAGTTTATCATCGATAAAGTGGATTTCGACACGCCCATTCCCGAACGTGTTTTTTCATTCCGTGAACTCGAAAGAGGAAACTAGCGGTGAAACTTCTCATTCTTCTCGCATGGCGCAATCTCTGGAGAAACCGGCGAAGGACGCTCATCACCATTCTGGCGATGGTCTTCGCTACCTGGTTTTCCATCGCCATGCGCGGGATTCAGCTCGGTACCTACGAAGACAATATCAGTTTCTCGTTGAATCTTTTTTCCGGGTATGTACAGCTTCAGCAGACCGAGTATCACGACAACCCCTCGCTGCAGAAATGCTTTCGTCTGGATGATAATATTACGCAGAAGCTGGAGCAGGACGACCGCGTCAAGGGCTTCGCGCCCCGGGTGTATGCAGACGGCCTGATCAGCTTCGGCGACAACTCTCAGGGCGCAGCCATTTTCGGGATCTCTCCCGAAGTCGAGAGCCGCGTCACGCGTCTGCCGCAGAAAATTCGTGCAGGCCGCATGCTTTCTTCTGATACCGCGAGAGAAATAATGCTCGGTCAAACCATGCTCGAAAATCTTCGCGCGAAGATCGGCGATGAGATTGTTGTGCTCGCGCAGGGCTATGACGGCGCTCTGGGGAATATGAAATACCGCATCGTCGGAACAATACGCACGGGAATGCAGGACTTCGACCGCAGCGGAGTATTCATGGGAATTACTGCTCTGCAGGAATTGGTCAGCATGCAGAATCGTGTGAACGTTGTCGCCGTGTCGCTGAATAGTCTGCAGGATGTTGACGAATTCACTGAAGATATGAACGCTTTCCTCGCTGGCAAAAACGTACGCGCGCTTTCCTGGGAAGAAGTGTTGCCGGATCTCAAGCAAAGCATCGAGCTCGACAACTACAGCGGAATGCTCTTTCTCGGAATTCTGCTTATCGTTGTGGCCTTCGGCATTCTCAATACCGTGCTGATGTCGGTTACCGAACGCTTCAAGGAATTCGGCATCCTTCTCTCAGTGGGAATGCCGCAGATGAAGCTGGTCGTGCTCGTGCTGTTGGAAACGGTGTTTATTACGCTGATAGGGATATTCATCGGGAACCTGCTCGGACTCGCCGTGAACTGGTATTTCTCGGTCAATCCATACATCTTCACCGGTGAATACGCGTCAATGATGGAAGAATACGGATTCCTGCCGCAGATGCGCAGCATTGTCAGCGCCTCGAGTTTCCTCAACACTTCGATTTCCGTTTTGGTCATCTCATTGATCTCAGCGCTGTATCCACTGTACCGCGTTAATTCACTCGAACCGCTCAAAGGAATCAGGTACACCTAAGATGCTGTTTACGATCGCCTGGAGAAATGTCTGGAGAAACCGCCGACGTTCGCAAATCGTCATGGTCTCCATCATTGTGGGTGTGGTGGCAGTCATGTTTAATGACGGTCTTTCCACCGGTATGATCCATCAAATGCTGGACAATCAAATCGGTTCTCACGTATCGCATATACAGATCCACGCGAAAGGCTTCAACGATAATCGCGTCATTCAAAACTACGTCCACAATCCTTCAGAAGTGGAGCAGGCGCTGGACCGCACCCCGGGCGTGCGTCATTGGAGCAAGCGTGTCAGCACTTTCGGACTGCTGAGCAGCGCTGTGAATTCTTCCGGCGGACTCATCATCGGAGTGGATCCGATCAGGGAGCCCGGCGTGACATCAATCAAAGCATCGATGGTCGAAGGCAGCTACCTGAGCGGCAAGCCGCATGAGGTGGTGATTGGCCGCAGGCTTGCTGACCGGCTCCAGGTCGGACTTGGCGACAAGGTTGTCGGCATGGCCTCAACGCTTGGCGGTGATGTGGGATCGGAATTGTTTCGCGTAGCAGGGATTTTCGAAACTGTGAGTTCGGATTTCGACAAAATGTATATGTTTACGTCCCTCGAGAGTGCACAGAAAATGCTCGAACTCGACGGAAAGCCGCTTGAATTTGCGGTCATCGTCGATGACATTTCGCAGGTGGATAAAATAGCTGCCGAATTGCGGCGCACGCTTGGTGGAAAATATGAAGTACTGAGCTACATCGATATTCTGCCGCTGCTCGTCGCACAGGTTGAAATGTACAGCCAGATGATGTTGATCATTTACGTGATCATTGGGCTGGCCATGGTGTTCGGGATCATTAACACAATGCTGATGTCCGTCTTCGAGCGCATTCAGGAATTCGGCGTGCTGATGGCCATCGGTATGAAAAACAGCTATGTCTTTCGAATGGTTATGACAGAGGCGCTGATTCTTGCCGCGCTGGGCACAGGCATTGGACTCGCTATCGGGATGCTTCTTCTACTCATACTGAATTCGATCGGGATAAATTTCAGCATGTTTGCCGAGGGACTCACCTCGTTCGGAGTCGGCGCGATCATATATCCCAAGCTGACCATCAACAGCATCATGAGTGTCGTGATCATCATTCCGCTCACAGCGCTGCTAGGCTCGCTTTACCCTGCATTCAAAGCCACGCGGCTGCAGCCGGTTAGCGCAATCCGTTACGTGTAAAAGACTCAGTCAACGAAGCACAGGACAGGAAAGATAATGGAAGTCATCCGACTCAAAGGGATTCACAAAACGTATTCTGAAAACGGCGTTCCTGTACACGCGCTGAGCGGGATAGATTTGTGCATCACCGCGGGTGAATTTGTCGTAATCGCGGGTCCTTCGGGCAGCGGTAAAACCACGCTGCTGAACATCATGGGCGCCCTCGACAAGCCTACGAAGGGACAGGTGTTTCTGGACAAGGAAGATGTGAGCCTGAAATCCCGTGATGCCATCGCTGCAGTCCGACTCGAGAAACTGGGATTCGTATTCCAGGCCTACAATCTCATCCCGGTATTGACTGCGATGGAAAACATTGAGTTCACGATGATGCTGCGAGGCCGTGAGAAGAACGAGCGGCGCGCGCGTGCGATGGAAATCATGCGCGAACTCGATATCGAGATGCTCGCGGATAAACGTCCCAACGAAATGAGTGGTGGACAGCAGCAGCGAGTCGCCGTGGCGCGTGCCATCGTGAACAATCCGTCGATAATTCTCGCAGACGAACCGACGGCCAACCTCGATTCGGAAACCGGCGGCAATCTGCTCGATCTGATGCAACACATGAACCGTGAGCACAACCTGACCTTCATTTTTTCATCGCATGACCAAAAGGTCATCGATCGCGCACGCCGCTTGATTATTCTTCGGGATGGTATCATTGAAACGGATACTGTCCTATAACTTTTGAGAGAAGCTACGAAGGAGTAAATAGATGAAATTGAACCGAGCTCATTACATATTTGTGGGAATTTTTATAATGCTCGCGAACCCGGTGTTTTCGCAGATGGACTTCGAATTCTCAGGTTATGTTGCCGAGCTTCCGATGTATCAGCGGCTGCCGTCGCAGCTTGCGGCGTTAGGAAATCTGAAGCAGGACATGGCGGTGAATCTGACCCGGCTGCGCTTGCGTCCCACCATGCGTCTGTGGGATGGCGCCAGTCTCTCGCTTGAGCACGAAGCGGATTTGCTCTACAGTTCGCGGAGCATGCGGTTCGGCTCGACGTTTGATATGACCAACCGGCAAGCTGTAGACCTGCGCTGGCATCTGATGGACAACAAAGTCGATTTGCAGCATTATGTCGATCGTCTCTATTTCCGGCAAAATTTCACCTGGGGAAGCCTGATCGCTGGAAGGCAGCGCATTCAGTGGGGAACGGGGCGCATCTGGAACCCGACCGATCTGTTCAATCCCATAAATCCCGCAAGCTTCGACAAGATCGAAAAAGACGGCGCGGATGCAGTTTCCGGAAAAATATATCTCGGATCCTTCACCGATCTGCAGGCTGTAGTGAATTTCCGCAAGGCGCGCGGACAGGCGGATGGAGATAATCCTCCGGACAGCACGAATTTCGGAGCGCGCTTCAGAACCAATTTTTACGAGTTCGACGTGTCCGCCATGGGGGGATGGTTTGATCGCCGCGTGGTGATGGGCGGGGATTTCGCAGGCAATCTGCTTGAAGCAGGGGTACGCGGTGAAGTGGTTTATGTGCTGGAAGGAGAGAATCAGCCGAACTCGGATTATCTCCGCATTGTGGTTGGCACGGATTATCAGTTCACGCCGGAGTTCTATGCCCTGATCGAATATCTGTATAACGGCGAAGGGAACAAAGAAACCAGAGACTACGAAATCGCCCGTCTCTATCGGGGAGAAATCCTGAATCTCAATCGCAAATATGTTTACTTCGGCGGCACGTATCTGGTACACCCTCTAGTGACGGCGACGGTTGGAGTCATGCAAAATATTAGCGATGGCAGTGGCTATTTATCGCTGCTGGCAAGCATGTCCAGTTCTGATAATTCCACGGTGAGCGCAGGCGCGCTGCTTCCGTATGGGAGTATTAACGACGAATACTGGTTATATCCGTCATCAATTTATTTGAAAGGCGAATTCTATTTTTGATTTCCAGGCCCGTTTTTATTGCCCGAAATGGTTCTGCCCGCCTAATTGGGACAAAAACACTCTTTGATAGAGACGTTCCGATGCATTGTTTCTGAAAGGGATGCCCCGTATTTTTAAAGAGCACGATGTGCACCGTGCGTTTACACGATTCACTTTACTTTCAGAAAGGTACCTGAAATGATCGTAATCACTGATGATTGCATCAACTGCGCAGCATGCATTGACGAATGTCCGAGCAATGCTATTTTCGATGCTGGAACTTCCTATGAAGTTGGCGGCGAGACTCGTCCTGCGATGAGCAACGACTACACGTTTAGTGTTCCCGAACTCTGCACCATGTGTGAAGGGTATTCCGACGAGCCGACCTGCATCGACGTTTGTCCCTCCGATGCTATTATCAACGAGTAAAAAGCACCGAACTCGCTAATATAGAGTCGCGTGTACGACCGGAGAGCATCTGCTCTCCGGTTTTTTTTGTGCGCGCCCTGCACTTTGCGCCGCGCGTATGTACTAACAAGAAAGGAAAAGTGACAAAACAGAAAAAAGAGCTTGCATTATTACCGCGCGTTCATGAATTTGGCGACATACCATTTCATCCCAATCTGAACCGCCCATCACTGACCTGTGAAAGGCCATGTTGACTCTGCGCAAACTGTAACTATGAACAGGGAAGGCCTGTCAGTACGGCTGGCATTCTGGCTCCGAGATGGTTGATAGGAGTAACCAAATGAATGAATGGGTTAAAACATTGAACAGATTGTCCCTGCCTGAAAGAGTCAGGCAATTGCCGGAAGGCGTTACTGTTTCGCTCATATACATTTTTTTTCTGGCAGGAGCGCTGTGGAATTCACTCGGGCTGATGCAGGACGTCATGTATCCTACGACACCCTTCGTGCTGGGAATAGCCGCGCTAGCGGCAGTGTGGCTGACGTATGAATACAGCAGTAAATTGCTATGGACACTGGGCGTCATCTTTATCGGCACATGGGCGGTTGAGGTGCTGGGTGTGGCTACGACTTTCCCCTTCGGGAGTTTTTCCTACACCGATCAGCTGGGTTGGCAGGTATTAGGCGTCTCCATTGTCGTTCCCTTTATCTGGGTGCTCGTGATCGCGACAAGCGACGCTGCCGTCGGACATTTTTTCGGACGCCTCAGCTGCGTTCTTACTGCGATTTTTGCAACAATCCTTAATTTTTTTCTTGAGTTTGCTGCAAGTGCACTGGATCTCTGGCAATGGAGCACACGCTTTCCTCCCATCAGCAACTACGCCAGCTGGTTCGTCATCAGTCTCACGGCGGTACTTTTGCTGCGCGATAATTCTGATCGAAAAATCCTGCTCAAGCTCCCGGCCCACCTCTATATTGCCCTGCTGCTCTATTTCAGCATCACGTTTTTCGGAGTAAAGAGCGGATTTTTGCGCCTGCTATCATTATACCAGCAATCACCCCTTCCGCACCTCTGCGTTTCTATGCGGTAAAATCTTGTTTCCTCCACCAGCGCCCGATTGCCTCTCCGTAGTCCCGCACCACTGGATGGAGACGGGAAGCCTCCTTCTTCAAAAAACCCTCCTACGCCTCAGCGCGCCTCAGCGGTAAAATCTTTGTTCCCGCACCGCGGGATGGAGACGGGAAGCCTCCTTCTTCAAAAACCCTCCTGCGCCTCTGCGCGCCTCTGCGGTAAAATCTTTTTTTCCGCACCGCGGGCGTGCTATTCCGCGATACGGAATTCGACGCGGCGATTGCGCGCGCGGTTTTCATCGGAATCGTTGGGGACCTCAGGACGGGCTTCACCGTACCCTATGGATTCGAGCCGCGATTTATCCACACCTTTCTTGATCAGATCATCTACGACAGCCAGCGCGCGTTTGCGCGACAGTTCGATGTTGTATTCATCTGTACCGACGTCATCGGTGTGCGCCGCGATGACGATTCCGATACTAGGATTGGTCGTGAGAAAACGGACAAGGCGATCGAGTTCATACGTCGATTCCGGCTTCAGTTCCCATTGGTTGAAGTCGAAAAAGATATTGTTAACTCTCTGTGCCAGCAGATCGCCCCATTTGTCGCGCTGGTTCGTCATGCTCTCGACGGACTTCAAGTTGATTTTGAAGTTGTAGTTCGCGATCCCTCCGTCGTCGTCAGAACCGTTGCGGTTTCCGTTGTTGTCCCCGTTGTTGTCCCCGTTGTTGTTGCCGTCGCGGTTTCCGTTGCGGTTTCCGTTGTTATCGCCGTTGTTGTTGCCGTCGCGGTTTCCGCTATTATCGCCGTTGTTGTTGCCGTCGCGGTTTCCGCTGTTGTCGCCGTTACGGTTTCCGTTGTTGTTGCCGTCGCGGTTTCCGCTGTTGTCGCCGTTATTGTTGCCGTCGCGGTTTCCGTTGTTATCGCCGTTGTTGTTGCCGTCGCGGTTTCCGTTGTTATCCCCGTTGTTTTTGCCGTCGCGGTTTCCGTTGTTGTTGCCGTTGCGGTTTCCGCTGTTGTCGCCGTTACGGTTTCCGTTGTTGTTGCCGTCGCGGTTTCCGTTGTTGTCCCCGTTGTTGTTGCCGTTGCGGTTTCCGCTGTTGTCGCCGTCGCGGTTTCCGCTGTTGTCGCCGTTATTGTTGCCGTCGCGACCGCCAGATCCATCAGCGAGATTCAGACTCTCTGATCCCGGATAGAATCCTTCCTGCTCCGCGATAACGGCGTAGTTGCCCCCTTGCGGAACTGTGCCCATGAATTTACCGGTTTCGGGGTCGGTCTGAAGACTTGCGACGACTTGTCCGTTATCGAGGTTCTGAATCTGAACCGTAGTACTGACCGGCTTTCCCTGGTCGTCGAGGACCTCGCCGCTGATGCTTGCGACCTCCGCTTCGGGACGCGCGCCGCGAGGAAGTGTAATCATGTAAATGTCGTTTTCGCCTCTACCGTCGGGCTGATTCGAGGTTGAGAAAAATGCGAATTTTCCGTCAGGTGTAATGCGATAGCCCCAGTCATCGTCGGAGCCGTTTACGTCCTTTCCAAGGTTTACCGGCTCGCTCCATTCCGTCCACGTCCCTGTATTGTCGCGAACGGATTTGAACACATCCATTTTCCCCATTCCGGGGTGACCGTCGGAAGCAAAGTACAGCGTCCGACCGTCTGGATGCAGGAAGGGTGAGCGTTCGGCGAACGGGGTATTGATTGTCGGACCGAGATTGATCGGCGGCTGCCAGTACGTACCGCGGCGCACGGTCACAAATAAATCGGTATTACCGGCGACGCTGCCATGGTAGCGCGTGTTTTTTGGGACGCGATCGCCCACCACTCCGTCGCGGTCTGATGTGAAGATAACGGCAAAGCCGTCAGCTGTCATGAAGGCATCGGAGTCGTAGAACTTACTGTTGACCATGGCCGGGAAATGCATGATGTTGGACCAGCCGCGGTCGGTTTTTTCGAAGTAATAATTGTCGCCGTTTCCCATATGTCCCGGAAAGCCGCCATAGATCAGGATTTTTGTACCATCGAAAGAAATGCCGTTGATGGTCTCATGGTCGGGCGTGTTGATGCGATCGCCGAGATTCACTGCCGGCTGCCAGACCCCATCCTTGAAATCGGAGACATAGATATCGAGCTTTCCTTTTCCGCCTTCCTTATCGGATGCAAAATACATGCGCGACCCATCGACTGTCACCGAGGGCTTGATCTCATCAAACTTTGTGTTGATGTTCTCGCCCAGGTTGGTGATTTTCACGTCGTATGACGGTGCCTGCAGAACGGCAATGATCTGATCGAAGCGCAGTTCCATTCCGGGGAAAAGGCTTTTGTATTTACCGAACACCGCAATGGCGTCGTCCCATTTCTTTGCATCGATTGCTGGTTTTGCAATCCTCTGTACTGCGACAAAGGCATCTTCCGATGGTGCCCACTTTTCAACATACGCCTCATAATCCGCGGTGTCTTCCATCTGGAAGATATCTTTGGAAAGAGAGCAGGACGAAAAAAGCACTGCGGTCAACATGAGCAGGATGGCAAGCGAGGGACGATAGTTTTTCATCTGGCGGCGCTGTTGGGATACAAGATTGACAAGAGACAAAGTTACATGCTGCAGACAACCCGAAGCAAGGCGAACAAAAATCCTCCCTTATTTCGTCCATACGCGAACAGCATCCATATTACAACGGGGAAAAGCATTGCGGAACAGCTTGCATTTCTTTAGCTTCAGTAATTGGCAGACAATTGCCTTTTTGAGAATGATTTCTTCCGTTGATTTCAACAGTGAGCTCCCATGAAACACATTGCCACCATACTTCTCCTGCTATTGACAGCTGTCGCTATCCAGGCGCAGAATAAGCCAGACCGGGTTGATATTCGATTGATGGACCCACAGGCCTGCTGTTTTGAGATGATGCTCGAGAACACGCACACGCCCTCATCCCAGCTCAACCATTTGACGCTGCGCATCATTACTCCGGGTGTCACTTTCCAGCCGGCGGCTGGCGGTCCCTGGCCAGCGCTGGTAGATGCTGATCGCGTGGTTTACGGAGAGCAAGGCATCATTCTGCAGTCGCAGGAAATTATTGAAGGATTCAACTTCTGTCTCGAATTCTCGCCTGGTCAGCCGCGCACCGTGGAGATCGAATGGCAGACAGACTTGAATGGCACGCCAATGACTACAGAAACGGTAAACCTGGATTGTACCGTTCAGCTCCTGGAGTGCGACACGATAAGCGTTGCAGGAGTGACGATTCCCAATCAGCCTGAAGGGACCTGCGGCTATGAGTTCACATTGAAGAATCTGCATCTCCCTGTAGGCAATATCAACGAGTTCCGCTTGATGGTGCAGACCCCAGGTGCGAGTTTAGCGGGAACGGCAACGGGACCGTGGAATGTGGTTGACCAAAATTCCAATTCAGTCACTTTCGCTTCTCCCTCTTCCCCTCTCGCCACTGGCGGGACCCTCAAGGGCTTCCGCATTTTTGTGCTCGCACCGCAAGGACTTCCCGGCAACCAGATTATCCGCTGGATCAGTTCGCTCGACGGTCAGATTCTCTGTGAAGAGAACATCGTTGTCAATTGTATTCCGAAATTCGCTCCCCGCGCAGATACGCTGCTGATGAAAGACCAGCAGAATTGCAGTTATGACCTTGGATTCATCAATAAACATGAACCGAAGACGACCATAAACCGCTACCGCCTCAGCGTCGTGACGCCTGGTGCCAGTTTTGCGTCAGTGGCCAAGCCGACAGGTTGGACGATCACCAGCCAAACCGGGTTGAACGTGTATTTTGAAAAGAGCGGGGCTCCTGTTGCGAGCGGCGATTCCGCCAAAGGTTTTCTCGCGACATTCAAACCTTCGACAAGTGGAGTCGTCCGATTTGTCTGGACGACCTTCAACGGCAACACGATAATCACCAGGGACACCGTACAGGTGACCTGCATACCGCCGCCGCCGGTCTACTGTGATTCGCTTTTGGTGCACAGACTCGTTCAGTCCTGCACATTTGATTTCGGCTTTGTCAACAAACACCAACCGCAAACCGGAGTCAACGATTTTCATATTCGTTTGCAGGATCCGAGCACTTCGATTGACGAGGTCACAGCGCCTGCCGGCTGGATCGTGGAAAGCCGTACATCTACGGAAGTCGTGTTCAAAGATACCGTCGGCATCGTGGATGTTGATCAGGAACAGACCGGCTTCATCGTCTCCTTGAAAACTGGTGACCTGGGTAATTTTATCATGGTTGAATGGTGTACATCGCTGGACGGAAGCATTAATTGCTGCCAGTTCGAGACTGTGGAATGCACGCCTATTCAGGAACGCTGCGACTCGCTCTCAGTGACGCCGTCACAGGACTACTGCAGCTACAGCTTCGGCCTGACGAACCTGCAGATACCAGCCTCCGGGCTCGATGCATTCCGGCTGCAACTCGATAATCCCGGGGCCGCAATTATCGCCGCCGAAGCTCCGTCAGGATGGACGCTGGACACTCTCGATCAGCAAATGCTCCTTTTTGTGAAAACCAGCGGTACGCTTAATCCGGGCGAAACAGCCGATGGGTTCACCGTTCACTTTGTTCCATCAGCAATTTCCAGCCAGATTCCCTTCACCTGGTGCACGGAGATTGCGGGTCAGCAGCGCTGCTGCGATACGTCAAGTGTTGCCTGCGAAATAAAACTGGTTCAATGCGATGTAATCGATGTGGTTACTAGCACCGAGCGTCCGTGCTGCTTCGATTTCAACGTGCAAAACATACATCTGCCGCTCGGCCTCATCAACGGCTTCAACGTGCAGATTATCACACCGGGCGTGACCCTTTTCAATTCTACGATCACAGATCCGGACGGGTGGACGCATATCAGCAACAGCACGCGCGTAGGATGGCGGAACACCACCGGCGCGATTCTGTCCGGCGCCACTCTGGGCGGGTTCAACGTATGCTACGATAATTCGCCCATCAACAATGCTGATTTCCAGATCGTGACACAGACCGTGGAGAATGGTCTGATCCTCTGCCAGGATACGCTGACCATCAAATGCGACAATGCACTTTCCGTCGAATTGCTGATGGGATCGCGGCCGGACAATTTCCGCCTGCATCAGAATTACCCGAATCCCTTCAACCCGATGACCACCATCATGTTTGATCTGCCCGAGCGCAGTGATGTCATCCTGAGTCTGTACGATGCAAACGGACGTCTGGTAATGGATCTTGGTTCCGGCGAATATGCTGCTGGTAGCTGGCAGATCAAGCTCGATGCTTCTGCTCTTCCGAGCGGTACCTACCATTATCAGCTGCGCACCGGCAAATTTTCTGCGAGCCGCTCGCTGATCCTTCTCAAATAGGATTCTTCAAACCGAAACAGCAAACGCCCTACCGGAAACGGCGGGGCGTTTCAATACTTGAATGACAGGAGAAAACATGGCAGACGAAAAACCCCAGGTCATCGTTCTCATGGGCAGCAAATCCGACTGGGACGTCATGCAGCACACATCGGAAACCCTTAAAAGCTTCGGCGTCGCGCATGAATGCCGCGCCCTTTCGGCGCATCGTACACCCGCAGCGGTAGTTGAGCTGGTGTCGCAGGCGGAGGCCAACGGCGTCGATGTGATCATTGCCGCAGCCGGCGGCGCGGCGCATCTGGCAGGAGTGGTCGCGGCGCATACGCTGCTGCCTGTGCTGGGTGTGCCCATGGCCAGCGCGCTCAACGGACTGGATTCACTGCTCTCCACAGTACAGATGCCTGCCGGAATTCCAGTCGGTACGCTTGCCATCGGCAAAGCCGGTGCGACAAACGCAGCCCTGCTCGCGGTCGCGATTATTGCACGCAAGGAACCTGAACTGCGCGAAAAATTGCAGGCGTTCCGCGACGAACAGACAGAAAAAGTGATGAGCGTGACTCTCCCCTGAGCGCGGCGCTCCCGTGAGCGCGGCTGTTTCATTACTTCGATCAGCGGCCCAATTCCCTCGCGGTCTTTCCTCCGATCCCGTATTCGTCCTTTCCCATTTCCGAAACTATCACCCTGACCGATTCCGGCGGCACTTCCAGTGTCCTGGAAACGGTCTCGGTGATGTTTTGTATCAATTTTCGCTTGAGTTCCGCCGGACGGCCCTCAAGGATGTGAGCAACGATGACTGGCATGGCTTCTCCTGAAATTTGTTGTTGAATATACGCAATTTGTGTTGTACAATTGAAGTAGCACTTGAAACCCGTTCGACCACCTTCCGCATGAATGCCATGAAATTCAGGTTGATATTTGCTGCCGTGCTCCTCATTATCTGCACAGGCGGTGCTTTCGCACAGCCGGTCCTCAGCGCCTCCATTCACATTCCCACGATAACAGTCGATCAGGCGACAGAATCGTACGCTCCGATGCCGATACCGGTGACAATGACGATTTACAACACCGGGTCCACTGCTTCGCAGGCGCTGAGCGCACGCATTGCCGTGCCTTTGGATCTTGCGCTGGATCCTTCGGAACTTGGCGCGATAATCAAGGTCCCGGCACCTGTGATAGTGCAGCCGAACGATTCCGCCAAAGTCACATGGAAGCTCACGCACCCCGCTGCTTTCTCAATGATCAATTACCGCGTGCGTGTCTGGCTGGTATATACGCCGGTCGATTCCTTCGAAACACAGAAGCTTTTCCTTCTGCCGGCGATGGACAAACCGGATTTCAAGATGTCATTCGTTCAGACGCCGTCGCTGCAGGTTCGGCCCGATTCGCTCGGTTATCAGCAGAATCCGTTCCCGGTATACATTCGACTTGCGAATCAGGGTGGTACCACGGTCGACAGCGTTTCGGTGCACGCCTTTCTTCCGCCGGACTATATCCTCGATCCCTCCACGCAAGCGAATCCGCAGATCTATGGTCAGCCGATACCTCCTCCGCTTGTTGGAAATCCACGCATCGATTTCACATGGAATATCCGCTACGTCGGCGCCATGCGGAACCCTCGAACCGACACGCTTCGCTTCCGGGCCACGGGGAAAGACCGCGCAGGTGGATTAGTGCAGAAAGACACGCTGATGCTGATCGACGTTGAAGGGCTTTCGCCGCGCTACAGCATTACATTTCTCGATCCCGGCGCCATGCAGTACGATACCGGGGCGATTTATAGTCCTCAGCCGTATCCGCTGCAATGCCGCATTGAGAATCTGTCCGAACAGTGGATCGATCTCAGCGGACTTTCTCTCACGCTGAAGGGTGAAGGCATCGCCACGCAGGATCAGTTGAGCTATCCGCTCCCCATGCTGCTCGACGGCGGACATATCGACTTTCAATGGCGCGTCACCGCCGAGCGAAGAAGCTTCCCGCGGCAGTTGACGGCGACGATTGAAGTGGCAGACGGCGACGGGAGGCTCCAATCGGCTGCGCAGCTGGTCAGCATTCCGGGACAGCCGTTCGCACTCACCGTGCAGGACTATCAGACCGCGGATACGCTGGCCGTCAACACGGAAGGCACGGCTTTTCTCAGCAATGCAATCCCGCTGTCGTTTCGTTTGCGAAATGACGCCTGGTACAACAGCACCGTGATTTCCTCGCGAGTGCAGTCACAGGGTCAGGGAATTCTGCCGCCGCCGTTCAAAGACAAGCTGCATTCCTTTTTCCTGAGGCCTGCGGAAGTGACGCCGGTGATTCCCGACACATTCTTTGTGCAGGGACAGGTGGATTCGCGCACCGTCTCCTTCCACATCAATGCCATCAGCGATCGGGGCGATACCGCGCGGGCAACGCGTTCGGTGTTTGTGCCCGGGCTGATACCGGTCATGCGGATGGCACATCGCGGACCTGATCATATTCTCCCGGATTACCTGGGCGGCTACACGCCGAATCCGATGGCGCAGGACTACATTCTGCACAACGACGGCAGCATTGACTTCCGCATCGATTCGGTAGTGCTGAGTTATGCGATGGACGGCGTTTCTACTCCCGAAGCATTGCGGCACGATTACGGATGGACGCTGCATCCGGGGGACACGCTGCTCACGCGGTGGAATTTCTCAATTTACCCGCGCGACAGCAGCCGCGTGGTGCCCATGAGCGCAACGGCTTACATATCGGGTCAGTTTGCAGCCACGGCGGGCAACACCGTCCTGATAGACGCACTAACGCCAATTCTCGACGCATCGGTGCTTGGTCCCGACACGCTTGCTTTCGATCCTGGCACGCTCTACACTCCGAACCCCTTCACGAAGACATTACGTATCCGGAATGCTGGTACGGCGGACCTGCGCCTCGACAGCGTGGATCTTCTTTACAGCGATCCACTGATCACGCCGCTCGATCCCCTGCAGCGGATGGTCGGCATCGTGCTGAAGCCCGACAGTTCTACGGATATCAGCTGGCGGCTGCAGGCAGACAAGCATGAGGAAGCGGCGCTGGTGCCGATGATGGTTGCCGTCCACCACGGAGGCGGACTGCGAAGCGATATCGCATCGAGCGTGTTTCTGCCGGCACTGGTGCCGGGACTCGAGGTCGATTTTGCCGGCGACACGCAGCTCATGTTCGACCCTGTGGATGTGTATCGACCCAATCCATTTCTGAAAACCCTCCGCATCCGCAACAGCGGTACGGCAGGTCTCCTCATTGATTCGATCGTGGTGTCGTGGAATGATCTGGCGCTGAAGTCCGTGGAAGCGGCGACGCGTGCCATGGGACAAACCGTGGCACCCGGCGCGAGTATCGAGGAGGATTGGCATTTCAACGCCGAGCCGCATGTCTCAGCCATGTATTCCGTGCTGCACTTCACGCTGTATCACAGCGGCGGAAAATCTTTTCCGATCAATACGGACGTACACATTCCCGGCGAGCCGTTCGCATTTCGCATCATCAATGACATCGTTCCCGATCGACTGGATGCGCGGAGCGACGGACAGGGCTACGAAGGAAATCCGGTTGTTACACAGTTTGCGATCGAGAACGCGGCATGGTTCCGCTCCAGACTGCAAGTCGCACGCGTAGATCTGAGCGGTGAAGGCGTGACGATGCTCTCGCCGCAGCCGCGCAACGACAATATTCTGATCAGTGCGCTCGACCGTTCCGCGGCTCTGCGCGATTCCTTTTTCGTGCTGCCTGCTACATATGACCGAACCATCAGCGTCACGATCAGTATCGAAAGCAATCGCGGCGTGAGCGACAGCAGGCAGTACGATCTGTTTGTGCCGCGCATCACCACGAGCGCGGTCTCGGATGTACCCGATGCCGCGGAGTTTCGCCTGCACGGGCTGTATCCAAATCCCTTGCGCAGCGGCAGCAGTCAGCTGCAGCTGGATGTAGAAAGCGCGTCCGCGCTTCGAATCGAAATCTATGATCGTCTTGGAAGATCATTGTGGAGCGGCGCAGAAATCAGCGCACAGGGCGGCCGGCGCAATGTCGCGCTGCAGATTCCTAATCTGGAGAACGGGCTCTATCTTTTGAGAATTTCGAGCGGCGGATCACAGCAGATGCGTCCCTTCGTAGTGCTGCGATAATGCATGGAGAATGCCGATGATTCGGCCACGCATACGAATGCGGTGACTGTCGCTACGTCATGTGTCGTCCGATCAGTTGCTGCAGGGCTGTCATGAAGTCCTCTTCAGACACATCGAGGTGTTCGACGACGCGGCCGTAGAGAAGCGGAGTCGGCACGGTGCGGCCCTGCAGCCAGGGTTCCTTCTGTGCCTTGTGCAGTTCCAGCAAAATGATACGCTGCAGGCGGGTGAGTCCGTCGCGAACATCCGGAAGAGTGCGGTCCCAATCGTTTTCAGTGCTATGCATTTCACAACATATGACTGTCCGTGCCTGAATTCCAACTCTCAAACCGGATTTCTCTAATACTTGCCTGCGCGGTGCTGCTTTGTGCGGTATCCGCATGCTCGCTGCTGCATCCGTCGACGGAGAAGGAAGCCGCATCCACGACTCCTGTTCCGCCTGTTCCGTCCTCACCGCAAATCAAGGCTCCGGTGGACACGCTGCTTGGCGACGCTCAGCTTTCAGGGCAATTGCTTCCGCATTCTGCGTGGTCCGACAGCGTCATGGCAACGCTTGGGTGGAGAGGAAGCATCGCTCAGCTGCTGGTACCTTTCTCCTACAGTGATCTCACCTCCAAAACTCTTGGACGCATGCGCTTTGCCGTCAGGGATCGCGGCGTAGGCGGTGTGCTGATTTCGAAAGGTACGGCCGGTGATGCCCGGGCCCTCATCGATTCGATGCAGGGATGGGCCAGGGTTCCTTTGCTTGTTTCTGCGGATTTTGAAACCGGTCCGGGTATGCGTCTCGAACGTGCAGTACGATTTCCCACGATGATGGCGATGGCCGCTACGCGGAATGCGGATCTGATCTACAGGGCGGGACGCGCCGTCGCCGAGGCAAGCCGCGATCTCGGTGTGCAGATGAATTTCGCACCCGTTGCGGATGTGAACAGCAATCCCCGCAATCCCATCATCAACACACGCTCCTTCGGCGAGCGTTCTGAGCTCGTGGCGGAGCTGGCCGAGGCCTATATGCGTGGAATGCAGGATGCAGGAATGATCGCGACCGCCAAGCATTTTCCGGGACACGGCGACACGCAAACCGATTCGCATACGAAGCTTCCTCTTCTCGAGGTCGACAGGGCTCGGCTGGACAGCGTAGAACTTCCGCCCTTCCGTAGATTGATCGATGCCGGAGTATTCGCTGTCATGAGCGGGCACCTCGCAGTGCCTGCGTTGACCGGGGACAGTTCGCTGCCAGCAACGCTCTCCGCCGCGATAATGGATACGCTGCTGCGCAGGGATCTCGGCTTCCGGGGCCTTGTGGTCACGGATGCCATGAACATGAAAGCGCTGACGCGAACAGGTGTGGCGAATCTGCCTGCCGCCGCGCTGCGAGGCGGAGCGGACATGCTTCTCATTCCCGGCGACATCGATGAAACCGTGGACTCGATAGCAGCTGCGGTCAGCCGCGGGGAGCTGGACAGTATGCGGGTGCTTCGCTCCGTGCGCCACATTCTCGATGCGAAGCACTGGACCTTCGAGAGCAGCTTGCCCATCGATTCCACTATAACCCGTCAGGCGCGGCAGGAGCGCCACAGGATGCTGACGGAGAGAATCGCCGACCGCGCCCTTACGATGCTGCGCAACGAAAAGGATCTTCTGCCGCTCAGCGACAGCAGCAGCATTGCTGTCATCAGTTTCGTGCGGAAGGGCGAGCCGGATGAGACTGTCGAATTCGTTACGCGCATGCGCGCGCGTTTTCCCAGCGTGCGGTCGCTTTGCCTGGACATGCGTGCACTCAGCGAACCCCGCGGGTGGCTGCGCGATTCGCTGAAAGGTGTCGATGTCGTCATTTTTGCCGTGTACCTCTCTGCGGTCAACGGCTCGGGAAATATCAGTCTATCGGATCTTCAGGTCCAATTTGCCTCGCGAGTCACCGAACTGAAGCTGCCGCGCGTGCTGCTTTCGCTCGGTACTCCTTACGCTCTGACTGCAATTCCCACCGCCGAAGCAATGCTCTGCAGCTACGGCGACGATCCCGCATCCCTGCAGACGGCAGTGCGTGCGCTTGCCGGCGACATTTCACCGCAGGGCCGGCTGCCCGTATCCATTCCCGGTATTGCTGAGTTTGGTGCGTCCCTCGCGTATCGCGGACAAACGCTGACCGCAGGCCCGGCGGACAATCTGGCGTTTCACATTGTCGACAGCCTGGTCATGGATCAGATCGACCGGCGGTCCATGCCCGGGGCGCAGCTGGCGGTACTTCGGGGCGATACACTTTTGTATCTCCGAAATTACGGTCATCTCAGCTACGACAGTGCATCTTCGCCGGTCAACGACAGCAGTATGTACGATCTCGCATCGCTGACGAAAGTTGTGGCGACTACCACGGCGGCGATGCAGCTCATCGATAAGGGACAGCTGCAGCTCGATAGCAGCGTTGCCAGTTATCTTCCCGAATTTGGATGCAACGGGAAAGAACGCATAACCATTCGCAACCTGCTTATGCATAATAGCGGACTTGAAGCATTCCGGCTTTTTTATCAGCAGGCGAAAACCAGTAAGGATGTACTCGACAGCATTTTCGCATCTGCTCCGATTTACCCCACTGGCAGCAAGACAGTATATTCCGATCTCGGAATGATCACGCTGGCAAAAGTCATCGAGCGCGTCACCGGCATCGGACTCGACGCATACGCGCGCGAGGAATTTTTTACTCCCCTCGGTATGCGTCACACCATGTTTACTCCGCCCGACTCTCTGCACGCGCAATGCGCACCAACGGAATACGATCGCGTTTGGCGCAAGCGGCTGGTGCAGGGGAGCGTGCACGATGAAACAGCGGCGCTGCTCGACGGGGTCGCAGGCCATGCCGGCGTATTTTCCACAGCGTCGGATCTCGCAACTTTCTTGCGCATGCTCATGAACGGTGGCGTGTTTGAAAACCGGAAGTATGTGGAATCCGCTACGGTTAAGCAGTTCACGACGCGGCGATCTCTCCACGGAAGCAGAGCTCTCGGCTGGGATACCCGTTCGGGTACCGGATCATCCGCCGGCCAATATTTCTCCATGAAAAGCTATGGACACACGGGCTTCACCGGCACTTCGATCTGGATAGATCCCGTGGCCGACATCGCCGTCATTTTTCTCACCAACCGCGTGCATCCCACGCGTGAGAACAAGCAGCTGCAGCGTTTCCGGGCGACTCTGCACGATGCCGTGCGCGAGGCGCTTTCAGATGGCCTGCTGCGCTGAGTAGGCGACGCAGAGCGTCAGTGCCGTAATCTTCCCCGGGCCATCCAGACCTCTGCCTGCATTTGTTACCCGGGACATACGCAGGATCAGGAAGCAGGAAGTCGTTTTCCGGAATTTCCTGGTGCTGACCGGAAATCCTGCAGGAAAGTTGAGCTCAACAATTAAGGGAGGAAGGAAACCAATTTGAACGAAATTTCGTATTACTAGGATAGCCTTTCCATTCATTTCAGTAAGCGAAGAATCATGAATACGCTCCAAACACGCATTCTCCCTGTCGCACTTGTGGCCGTCGCGGTTTTTCTGTCATCCTGCAGCACCGTTCCGGTGACGGGTCGCAGCCAGCTTAACATCATCCCGGCCTCTACCATGCAGTCGATGAGCTATCAGCAATACGGCGAATTCCTGCAGACACATCAGGTCAGCAGGGATCAGTCCAAAATTCAGATGGTGCAGCGCGTCGGCGCCAACATTAAAAATGCGGTGGAGCTGTACTTCAAGCAGAAAGGGCTTTCCGATCAGCTGAACGGCTATCGCTGGGAGTTCAATCTTGTGGAGAGTCCGGAAGTCAACGCATGGTGCATGCCGGGCGGCAAGGTCGTCGTGTACTCAGGCATTCTTCCCATCACACAAACGGAAACCGGACTCGCGGTGGTAATGGGCCATGAAATCGCCCATGCCATCGCTGAACACGGCAGCGAACGCATGAGTCAGGGCTTGATCACGCAGCTCGGAGGCATGGCGCTCAACGAAGCGCTCTCCAGCAAGCCCGAACAGACCCGCGCCTTGTACATGAGCGCTTTCGGCCTTGGTGCGCAAGTCGGCGTGCTGCTGCCTTTCAGCCGTTTGCATGAAAGCGAGGCGGACAAACTCGGCTTGATCTTCATGGCGATGGCCGGCTACAATCCCAACGAAGCGGTCACCTTCTGGCAGCGGATGGCGGCGAATAAGGGAGGACAGGCTCCGCCGGAGTTCCTCAGCACACATCCCTCCGACGCCACGCGCATCCAGGATCTCAAGGCCGCGCTGCCCGAAGCGATGAAGTACTATAAGAAATAGCGCCCGTGAGCCCACGGGTCTCCATTCGATGAAGGCGGGAAGCTCAACGGTGAGAATCCCGCCCTCTTCCTTTTCGGGCGGGCATGCGTATCTTTACGTTTCAGTCGTTCTTTTCATTTTCGGGAAAGTATCATGGCACATCGCCGCATTTCGCTGCTCATCATCCTGTGCGTGACAGTACTCGCATGGACCGCGACCGCTCAGCAGGACGACCCGCGTACCGTCAACGGACGCATGTGGACCTTCGATTATCCTCCGCTCGAGCATTTTCAATCGGCATACAATTTCACTCCCGACCAGGCGTGGCTCGACGATGTCCGAATGTCAGCTCTGCGCTTTGGTGGAGGCTGTACAGCCTCGTTCGTCAGTGCGGAAGGACTCGTGATGACCAACTTTCACTGCGGTCTCGAATCCGTTGCGGAAGTTACTGCCGCGGGCGAGGATCTGCGGCGAAACGGCTTTTACGCCTCGACAGCTTCCGATGAGCGCAAGGTGCCGGACTTGTATGTGGATCAGCTGGTGAAGATTCAGGATGTCACCGATGAGATTATTACGGCGATGAGTGCTGCGCCGGATGCCGAGCAGGCCTTTGCGGCGCGGGACGCAGCCATGGGGGAAATCACAAAACGCCTGACCGCTGATGGTCTCCGCTGCGAGGTCGTGACCTTTTTCAATGGCGCAAAATTTTCGGCGTATCTGTACAAGCGCTACGACGATGTACGGCTCGTGTTCTCTTCCGAACTGGGATTCGCTTTCTTCGGCGGCATCTATGATTTCTGGGCTTATCCCCGCTATTCCTTCGATTGCGATCTGTTTCGCGTTTACGAAAATGGCGAGCCGCTGAAAACAGAGCATTATTTCCATTGGAGCAAAGCAGGGGCGAAAGAAAACGAGGCGGTGTTTGTCGTCGGCAATCCGGGCCGCACCAACCGCCTGGTTACTGCGGATATGCTCGCTTATGAACGCGATGCGAACATGCCCAATCTTGTTCAGATGGTTACCGACCGCAAGGAAATTCTCGAAGACTGGATCCGTCAGCATCCTGAAGAAGGGGATGCGTGGTTCGATGAGCTCTTCGGAATCGTCAACGCGCAGGAAGCTTATGCCGGCCGGCTGATTGGTTTGCGCGATGATGAACTCATGGCCAAGCGGCAGGCCTTCGATGATTCCTTCCGGGCGAAGCTGAAAAGCGATAGCAAGGCGTGGTCCAAATACGGTCATATCTGGGCAAGCATTCGCAAAGTCACGAACGAAGAGCAGGAAATTGCCAACGATCTGTACGGCATGCGCACCGGCGGATTCGCCATCAGCGCATATCTGACGCGCGCGGGAATGATCGTCAGTTGGATTGAACAGATGGCAATGCCGGATGAGGATCGGGAGAAACGGTATCAGGGGAATGCCGGAGAATTAATGGCGCGGGTGCTTTCCAAGAAGGTGGATGTGCCGCTCGCAATGGACATAATGACTTTCGGCCGGCAGCTTCGCCGCATGCAGAATATGTTCGGCAATGACGACAAGGTGATGCGCATGGCGTTGGACGGTGCTTCTCCAGAGGCTGCTGCAGATAGACTTCTTACGCAAACTGTGATAAACGATAGTGCGGCGCTGGCAGGCATTATTGAAAAGCGTTCCCTCGACGGAGTCAATGATCCGCTGCTCAAACTCGCTCAGCAAATGATTCCGCGCAATATGGCGGCGGCTGAGAAAGCACGGGGCTACTCAGATCAGCTGCGCGAGCTCTCGAACGACCTTGGCAATGCGCAGTACTCGGTCTACGGCAGCAGCATTCCTCCCGATGCCACATTCACTTTGCGGATATCGGACGGCATCGTCACCGGCTATCCCTACAACGGCACCGTTGCACCGCCGCATACAACTTTCTACGGAATGTACGATCACTATTATTCGTTCAAGGACAGCGAGACCGCTTGGGATGCGATGATGGGCGGGAATGCCTGGGCGCTGCCTGATCGGTGGAAGACGCCGCCAGCCGGCTTCGACCTCGCCACACCCATGAATTTTATTTCCACCACCGACATCATCGGGGGAAATTCGGGAAGCGCCATCATCAACCGGAATCGTGAAGTCGTTGGCCTGGCCTTCGACGGAAATATCGAAAGCCTGGCCGGGGCGTATATTTTCGCACCCGAAAAAGGAAATCGCACTATCGGCGTCCACTCCAAAGGCATCATCGAAGCGTTGCGGCATGTGTACAAGGCCGCACGCATCGTAGATGAAATAGAGCGCGGACACAGCAAGTAACAATTCTGTCTCAATTCATATACAGGAGTCGCAATGAAGCGCCTTTCATTTTTAATTGTCAGCACCATGGTGTTTCTTTTCGCGGCAGCGCCGCTTTTCGCCCAGCTTGAGATTCACGAAAAACTTCTTCCGTTCAAGGACCTTATGGGACGCAGGTTCAAGGGAAAGATCAGCGAGCCGGATGCGAAAAATGAAATGTGGGATGTCATGCACTTCGAGCGTGCACTGAATGGAAACGCTCTTCGTGTTCTGCATTCTGTGAACGATGGCGAGTACGGCGGCGAGTCGATAATTTTTTGGGATGAAGCAAAACAGAGCTTGGTATATTTTTATTTCACCACGGCTGGATTCTATACGCAGGGTACAATGAAGATGGTGAGCGACAGCAAATGGACCGCACACGAAACGGTTGTGGGTCCCGCCGATGGAACGACTGAAGTGAAATCTACGGGTGAAATCATGCGTGACGGGACGCTGAAGACCACAAGCGAGTATCTGAGAAAAGGCAAATGGGTACCGGGACATTCGGGAACCTACGAACCTGCCGCATTTATCGACGTCAAATTCCATTGATCGGATAGAGAAATTCTTCAGCTGCAGACAGCGGCAAAGCGTCTTCGAAACCAGAGCAGCAATTTGAAGCAATCCCGTATACTCGCGCCAGTTTCGCTTATCGCAGCGACAGTGCTGTTTTTCGCAACGCTGCCTTTTCGGGATGGTTTTCCCGGAGGGCTGCTGCAGGCTTTCGCTGAAGCAGCGATGATCGGCGGGCTCGCGGACTGGTTCGCCGTGGTCGCGTTGTTTCGGCATCCGTTCGGAATTCCAATTCCCCACACCGCCATTCTTCCGCGTCACCGAGCAAAGCTCAGCAATTCGATTATTGACATGGTGCAGAATCGCTGGCTGACAAAGGATACCATACTCGAGCGAATCGCGGGGTGGAATGTAAGCGGCCTGCTGATCACCGCACTCAACATTCCGGAGAACCGGGAAGCCCTTCTGCGGCTGCTGAGGAACGCGCTGGGTGAAGTGCTGCGCGATATCGATGAGCGGCGCTTCGCCGAACGTCTGTCGCAGCTGCTTGCACAAAATGTCCAGACCGATGACATTCTGCGATGGAGCAGTGCAATCGGGAAGCGCGGCATCGAACAGGGACTGCACCGCAGCCTGTTTTCTTTCTCCATCGGCCAGGCCTCGACCTGGCTCAACACTCCCGAAATTCGCAAGGTCATCGTGCGTCACCTGCACGATATCGCGGCGCAGTACGCCAGCAATCCCCTTCGCCGCATCGGCAAGTGGATGGCAGAAAGCGTGAATGCCTTGAATTACGACGACCTTGCCGAGGCTATTGTGCGCAGTCTGGGAGAGGAATTCGAAAACATGCGCGACAATACGGCGCATCCGGCGCGGGATGATTTCGACAAGTGGATGCAGAAGACGATCATGGGACTCGAAGCGAACGCGGAAGTAGGCCGCATCGTCGGAGAGTGGCGGAGTGATATGCTGGATGGCGGACGCGCTGCGGAATTGCTGCAGCAGCCGGTACAGCGGCTGCGGGCATGGCTGCTTGATGATATTGAAAAAGAGGACTCCGTCCTTTTACAGCAGCTGCGTGCGGCAATGGAAAAGGCGCTGCAGCGCTTCGAGAACAACGAGGCATCACAGCAGCAGCTCGATCATTGGGTCAAGGAAAAAATCGCCACGCTGGTCGAACAGCATCACGGAGAAATCGGAGCAATGGTCGCTCGCAATCTCGACCGACTCGACGACGACGAACTGGTGCGGCAGATAGAGGAAAAGGTCGGCGACGATCTGCAGTATATCCGGCTCAATGGCGCTATCGTCGGCGGACTCGTCGGCACCCTCATATTTCTTCTCAAGTATTATGTCTTTCCCTGAGTAAGCACATGCGCATCGTTCCCGTAACCGATCTCGATAGCAGCGAACTCGAACCCTATCGCACATTGCGGGCACGCACCTCGCACTGGCAGGAGGGGTATTGCGTCGCGGAAGGAGAGAAGGCCGTGCGAGCGCTGCTCACATCTTCACTATCCGTGCATTCCCTGCTATTGTCCGAGTCGTGGCTGCGAATGTTTGAAAAGGAATTGCAGTCGGAGCGTTTTGGCGACACAGCTGTCTTTGTTGCGTCCGATGCGCTGATGGAAGGCATCGTCGGCTATCCGCTGCACAAGAGCTTGCTCGCCATTGGAGTGCTGCCGGAGAATCCGTCCCTCGAACAGCTTCAGAAAAAGGGCGAGGGACGCGTACTTCATGTCGCATTGGAAGGGATTGCGGATGCGGAGAACATGGGTATGATACTGCGCAACTGCGCGGCTTTCGGAGTGCACAGTCTGATAGTAGGAACGGATTCGAGCAGTCCCTGGATGAGGCGGAGCGTACGTGTTTCTCTCGGCAATGTGTTCTCATTGACAATCCATCGCAGCGAGGATGTTCATGCCGCCCTCCGGCGCTGTCGCCGGGAATTCGGCTGGCATATCGTCGGCACCACACCTCGGGACGGTGAAGCGCTGATAGGAAGTCCTGCGAATGAAGCGGGAAATAATCTGTGTCTGTTCTTCGGCAGCGAGGCCTACGGTCTGACTGACGAAGCGCTCGCGCTATGCGACAGCCGCTTCAGCATTCCGATGCGAAATGACGTCGACTCCATCAATGTGGCAAACGCCGTAGCTGTAACGCTGTTCGAGGCATCCCGAAAATTGCCGCAGCCATAATTCCTCACGTCCTCTCCGAGATGGCTTCAAGCACCTGCGATCAACGGAAACAGATAGCTTCAGATAAAAAAAACGGTCCCGCACAGGCAGGACCGTTTTGCATTTACGCTGAGGCCGTCATGGCCTGCGGTGTATTTTTACAGGCGTTTTTTGGCAGCTTGCAGCACATCGTGATTTGAGTTGCGCTGGAGAAAAACCACCACGCCGAGATTGTCCGCATTCCACTCTGAATTGATTTCGATGCTGCGCTGGAAAACGGCAGTTTGCGCATTGGCGATAGTTACGATTTCGCCTTCAGCCGAAGGATACATGCGGCGCATGACGTCGAAGTGAACGAGCTCCGAGTTGCCGTCATTGTACTCGATGTCGGATTCGGTCACGACAGTGTGCAGACGAAGGTCATTGAAAGAGCCGGTCGTGATTCCCTTGACCGTAATCGTGAGGTTGATCGTATTTCCACTCCGCGTGCTCTCGAGCTCAATTTTTGCGCCGGCCGGAACATCGACACCCGTAGTGGCAGAGGAAATCCAATCGCTCGCACGGTTATTTATTTTCTGGCCGTTGACAAAGCCCATCGGTGCGCCTTCATTCGGGTCGAAAAGCGATTCCACTCGCGGCCGGCACCATTCGGAAGAGTGATGCCACAGCTTATCCGTCGGACGCGGCCACCAGACATGATACTTGATCGTGGCGACTCGCTGCTGGAAAAGCGGCGTCGCTTCTTGTTGATGGTAGAGTTCGTTGGCGGGTCCGCAGGGAGCGCAGTTCGCACTGGTCACGATTTCCACAAGCGCCATTCGCAGCACATCTTCCTGCTGCGCCGTGCCCTTACGCAGCTGCACACTGGATGTGGTCACGTTTCCTGTGGGATCCTTTGCAGTAGCGCGCAGCGAATGATTGCCCTCAGCGATATCCGCAGTGACGAGCGTTGTCTCCCATGGCTCAGCAGTCAGCGTCGCAAATGGCGCACCGCCGTCGAGGGAAAGTTCGATGGAACTTACGGCATCGTTATCGCTGGCGTTCAGCACAATGGCAATATCAGCTGATGTTATCGAATCGCCGGAAGAAGGTGTTTGAAAGCTCACCGACGGTGCCTGAATATCGACGCCCGGTTCGTTGACGGCCTTTGTGCCGCAGCCTTGAATGAGAGCCAGGATCAGGATTATTGAGAGAAGGTTGGCAAATGTCTTCATGGGAAATTCCTTTGAACCGTAGTGCGGGAAACGATCAGCCCCCGATTTTCTTTCTCTTGTTCAGGTATTCGAAAAGTGCGACGTCAAATGGAGTCGAGGTGTCGAGCAGGACATAGTCGATGCGCTGCTCGCGGCATACCTTTTTGTACCGTGCGATGAAGTCGCGCATAGCTTCCTGGTAGGCACGCTGAATCTGATGCGGCTGCGTCATCATTTCCTCATTGCTCTCCATATCACGGAATATCGCATCGCGGCCAAAGTCGAAACTGCGTTCCCTCGGATCGAGGATGTGGAAGAGAATGACTTCGTGTTGGTTATACCGGAAATGCTTCAGGGCGGAAATGACGTCGTCGGGATTGTCGAACAGGTCGCTGAAGATCATGACCAGTCCGCGGCGGTGCAGGCGCTCCGCAGCCATATTCAATGCGCGGCTGGTGCCTGTGGAACGCGCGGCCTCAAGATGTTCGAGTTCTTTCAGAATTGTCTGGAGATAGACCTTCGTCGAATGCGGAGGCATGAATTTCTGCAGCGTTTCGTCGTAGGTCAGCAGGCCTACGGCGTCCTGCTGCCGCATCATAAGATATGCCAGGGCAGCGGCGAGATAGGAAGCGTACTGAAGCTTTGTGACGTTGCCGCCGGATTTGAAATCCATCGACCGGCTGGTATCAAGCACAAGGTAGGACTTTAGATTAGTCTCTTCTTCGAACTGCTTGATGTAATAGCGATCGGTACGGCCGAGAACTTTCCAGTCGATGCGGCGAATTTCATCTCCGGGCATATACTGTCGGTGCTCAGCGAACTCAACGCTGAAGCCGTGGTAGGGGCTTTTGTGCAGGCCTGTAATGAAGCCTTCCACCACCAGACGTGCGCGCATTTCCATTGTGGAGAGGCGCGAAACGACATCAGGTTGAAGATATGTGCTTCTGTTTTCCTGCCTCATGTGTTCCTACTGATTTCCGCTAACGTCCGCAGAATGCTCTGACTGCAGGGATTCGAGCAATTCTTCAGGACTCTTGCCCAAATTGTCGAGCTCGAATTTTGCAGTTGACGCCATTGAACTGTCGGGGTACTGCTTGAGATACTTTTCGTATGCCTCACGTCCACGTTCCAGATTCCCGATATCGTTGGCATAGGTGTACGCAGCGGCGAAAAGGGCCCTGTGGCCATATTCGCTCTGCGGATACTTTTCAGCGACGAGTTCATATGTCGTAGCTGCCTTCACCGGGTCCTTCTGCTCGTTGATGTAAATTCGGGCGCAGTGAATCATCGCATCTGGCGCTTCGGGCGTGTCTGCAAAGTCCTTTGCAATTTGCTCGTAGAGAGCAAGCGCCTCAGCAGTTTTTCCCTTCGACCCGAGGTCGTCGGCCTGCTTCATGAGATCGGATGCATCCTGGCCTGAACAGGCAATAAGGAGCATCGTGGTGGAAATGATGAGGATAAATGATTTAATCATGTCGGCTTCTAGTATTGTTTAGCAACACAAATTATCACTTGGCGAATCATCAAACAAGGCGGTAACCGATACGGTGCTGCGTTCAGTCCAGGGCAAGCCTCGGCTGGTGCAAGTCCTTGTTCAATCTGCATCGGCGCAGCGGGGAGCGAAATTAAAAAAATGTGATCTTCACTAGCAGTGCGAGTAGTACCAATCCGAACACAGGTTTGATGACGCGGGCGCCGCCCTTGATGGCGAGCCCTGCGCCGGTCCATGCGCCCGTGATGTTGGCGATTCCCATGGGCAGCGCAACGACCCAGGCGATTTCTCCTCCGAGCACGAAAGCGAGAATGGCCGCGTAGTTCGATGCAAGGTTGAGCAGCTTCGCGTGTGCGGTGGCTCGGAGAAAGCCGAAATGAAACAACAGGACGAAGCCGAAAGCCAGAAACGAACCGGTGCCGGGACCAAAAAATCCATCGTAGAATCCGAGCACGAGCGCGAATGCGGCGCCCATAATGTAATGCCGCAACTCAAGGGTATAACGCTCATCGCTGACGCCGAAGTCCTTCCGCAGGAAAGTGATCGCTCCAACGATGATGATGAGTGCAGGGATCAGTGCTTCAAGCGATGAACCGGGAACGTGGAGGACAGTCCACGCGCCTGCGTAGGATCCGACGAACGAACCCGCAAAGCCGGTGATGCCGAGTGGGATGATCACGTAGCCGCTGCGCAGATAGCGGAACGTACTGAAGCTGGTTCCGATCGCACTCTGCACCTTATTGGTCGCAAGCGCGAGATGCGGCGAAAGACCCGCTGCGATGAGTGCGGGGAGTGTTATCAATCCGCCGCCTCCGGCCATGGAGTCGATAAGTCCGCCCATGAAGCCGGCGACAAGCAGCAGTGCGTATGTCAGCAGATCGGGAATAATGACTCCGGCTTTTCGAATTGTAATTGCGCAGGTTCAGCGGAGAAACAGCAGTGCAACTCCCGCTACAGCGATCACAGCGCCGATGATGGCGCGCGGCGTCAGCCGTTCGCGATAGATCACCCATACCAGCGGCAGCATGATGATCGGAGGCAGCGCCATGATCGTGGTGGCGATGGCGATCTTGGTGTGCGCTATCGCCACGAGACTGAATGTGATGCCGAGATACGGACCGAGCACTGCGCCGGCCGTTGTGAAGGCAAGCGCCTTCTTGTCCTTGGCGTAAATGCGAAAAGGATTTTTATACCAGCGAAAGAGAATTGCGGCGGGAAGAAACAGCGCGACAGCAGCCGCGATGCGAATTGTCGTCGCTACCATTCCATGCAGGGGCGATTCGTTTAATGCGAATTTTGCGAAAATGAGTCCGGCAGCCTGGCCGAAGGCGCCGAGCAAAGCGAAGATCAGTCCAGAGGTGGTGACCTTGTATTTGGGAGCGGTCGACGGCTGGCGTTCAAGCACCACCAGCGCTATGCCGGTCATCGTGATCACCATGCCTGTGATTCCGAGCGGAGTCAGCGTTTCGCCGAGAAATATGAGACCCATCGCAGCGGACATTGCGGGAACCAGCGACATCATCAGCATGGAAATGCGGGCGCCGATTTCCTTGAATGCGCGGAAGAGGAAACTGTCTCCGAGTACGAGTCCTATAATGCCGCTTATCGCGAGGTTCATCACTTGATTGGCGGACATGGCATAGCTCAATCCCAGCAGCCAGACCGTAGTCACGAGGAACAGAAGGGCGAGAATCATCCTCGTGATGTTGACCTGGATGGAGCCGACGCGTGCAGTGGCTTCCGAAAAAACTATGGAGGTTCCGGACCACATGAACGCGGTCACCAATGCACTGAGTTCGCCGACAAAAAGCATGTGTGCTGCTACTTCTTCGAATGAAGGGCGATGCGGTTTCCTTCCGGATCGCGGAACACAGCCATATAGCCGATGTCTTCAGAAATCTGCGTCCTGGGCATAACGACCATCGCTCCCGCGCCCTCGGCACGCGCGAGCATCGCATTCAGATCATCTCCGGCGTCAAGGTACACAAGCACGCCGCCTTCCGAAGGTGTATACCATTCGTGAACAACGATCGCGCCGTTTATGCCGTCCTCCGGTGAACCGATAATGCCGTAGAGTGCCTGTCCCATCTCCTGCTCGTGGATGGTGACGCCGAACAGGGTTTCATAGAATTTTTTTGCGCGCTGAAATCCCACTGCGGGAATCTCAAACCAGGTAATGCCATGTGCCATGCATATCCTCCGATGAATGATGGGAATGTCGCAGTTATGGGCGAGGAAGCATCTTGCGCAGAAAGCTGCCTGTGTAGCTCGTCTCAACGGCCGCGACCTGTTCGGGTGTTCCTTCGGCGACGATCATTCCGCCGTCTTCACCGCCTTCCGGACCAAGATCAATAATCCAATCGGCGCATTTGATGACGTCAAGATTGTGTTCGATGATAAGAACACTGTGACCGGCTTCGATCAGCGCCTCGAAACAGCTGAGCAGCTTGCGTACATCATGCGAATGAAGCCCGGTCGTGGGTTCATCAAAGATGAAAAGAGTGTGGCCGTCGTCGCGAGCCGAGAGATGCAGGGCGAGCTTCAAACGCTGCGCCTCACCTCCGGATAAAGTTGTAGCCGGCTGGCCGAGATGCATATATCCGAGTCCGACGTCGTCGAGCACACGAAGCTTGTTGCCGATGCGGGGAACATGTTCGAAAAACTGCAGAGCCTCCGTCACCGTCATGTTGAGCACGTCGACGATATTCTTTCCGTTGTAGCGGATTTCCAGGATTTCCTTTTTGTATCGCGATCCCTTGCAGGCCTCGCACTCAAGGTAGAGATCCGCCATGAATTGCATTTCCACCTTGATAAAACCGTCGCCCTCGCAAACGTCGCAGCGTCCGCCGGGGACGTTGAAGGAAAACGCGCCCGGCGCATAGCCTCGCAGCTTTGATGCCGGAACGGAGGCGAAGAGGTCGCGGATACCATCGAAGGCCTTCAGATAGGTGACGGGATTCGAGCGCGGTGTGCGTCCGATAGGCGACTGATCGACCATCTCGACGTGCTTGATGCGCTTGACGCCGGTGAAGCCTGAAAAGCTGCCGATCTCATCTTCGAACGCGCCATCCAATTCCTTTTTCAATCCTCCATAGAGAATGTCAGTTACAAGCGTACTCTTGCCAGAACCACTCACCCCGGTGACGCAGGTGAGAATGCCGAGCGGAATGGAGACGTCGAAGTTTTTCAGATTGTTCTGCCGCGCCTGCTGGATGCCGAGAGAAAATTTGCTTTTCCGTCTTTTTTTCGGAACGGGAATTTTGAGCTTTCCGCTGAGATATTGTCCGGTGAGCGACTGCTTGATTTTCTTCAGCTCGTTGATTGGAGCTATCGCAACAATCTCTCCACCGTTTTCTCCGGCCGCGGGTCCGATGTCCACGATCAGATCCGCCACCTGCATCATTTCCGCATCGTGCTCAACGACGAGGACGGTGTTGCCGCTGTCGCGGAGCGACAGCAGAATGGCTATGAGGCGGCCGTTGTCGCGAGGATGCAGACCGATGGTTGGTTCATCGAGCACATAAAGGGAACCGACGAGCTGCGATCCGAGCGATGTCGCAATATTGATGCGCTGGGCTTCTCCGCCGGAGAGCGTGTGCGAGAGGCGATCGAGAGTCAGATACCCGAGTCCGATTTCTGTGAGAATAGTCAGCCGCTTCCGGATCTCGGTGAGAATCCGTTCGGCGACATCCATCTCAAAGGGCGTGAATTCCGCTTCTTCGAAAAATCGGTGCAGGCGGTCGAGCGGCATGCGTACGAGATCGCCGAGATGATGATTCGCCACGCGAACGGCAAGGGCGTCAGGCTGCAGTCGAGCTCCGTCGCAGGCTTTGCAGGTGGTGTAGCCGCGGTAGCGAGCCATCAGAATGCGATAGTGCATCTTGTAGTTTTTCGATTCCACCATTTCAAAAAAACCACGAATGCCTTTGAATCCTTTGCCGCCATCCCAGACGAACGCGCGTTCGTCGTCGGTGAGCTCACGCCATGGCACATCGAGCCGTACGCCCTTGCCGACGGCTGCCCGGTCGAGATCGCGCTGATGCTTGCTGTGCTTCGGCGTTGTCCATGGCTGTACTGCGCCCTCGGCCAGCGTTTTGTTTTCGTTCGGGATCACGAGATTCGGATCGATGCCTGTTGTTCTGCCGAAGCCCTGACAGGTCGGGCAGGCTCCTGCAGGACTATTGAAAGAAAACAGCTGTGGTTCGGGTTCGCGATACATGGTGCCGCAAACACCGCAGTCGTAGCGAGCGCTGAAATTCCACTCCTCGCCGCTCTCAAGGACGCGCACACGCACATTGCCGTCGCCTTCGACAAAAGCCGTCTGCAGTGAATCGGAAAAGCGTGAAGGGTCCGCACTGCGTTTCCACACCAGCCGATCGACGAGGATCAGAATATCGTCCTTCGAAGCATCAACGCGTTCGACTTCATCGAGGTTGATCAGATTCTCTCCGACTACGATGCGAATGAACCCCTGCTTTCTCAGGTTGTCGATTTCTTCGTCCACGCTATGTCCCTCATGCGGATGCATTGGGAACATGATGTAGAGCTTGCTGCCGTCAGGCAGTGCTTCGATGCGATCCATCGCTGTGCGGACAGAATCTCTCTGCACGAGCGAGTCGTCGTTGCGGCACCAGGTCTTGCCGATGCGCGCATACAAGAGACGGAGATAATCGTAGACTTCCGTCGTAGTTCCCACGGTGGAGCGGGGGTTGCGGCTCGTGGTTTTTTGCTCGATGGCGATGGCAGGAGCGATTCCCTGTATGGAATCAACATCCGGCTTGTTCATGCGTTCGAGGAATTGCCGTGCATATGCGGAGAGGCTCTCGACATAGCGCCGCTGTCCCTCGGCGTAAATGGTGTCGAAGGCCAGGCTGGACTTTCCCGAGCCACTGACGCCTGTAATGACGATGAGGCGGTTGTGAGGGAGTTCCAGCGATATATTTTTCAGGTTGTGTACACGAGCGCCTCTGATCACAAGCATCGACGCAGCAGCCGTGGATGCTGCGCTGGAAGCACGCGATCGAGTCTCCCGTTTCACCGTTGGTTTTTTTACCGGCATTATATTCCGTGGATGTTCATCCACATAAAACACTTGAACAACCTCAAAAATTACATGCGGGTGATGCCAAATGCAAAGAGAGAATACCGGCCTGTGCGCGGAGGCCTTTCAAGTACTATATTTCAGGCATGAAACGTGCGTTGATATTCGGCATTATTCTGCTTTTTATTTCCAGCTGCTCCGGAACCGGTCAGGAGAGTACAGATATCTATGGCCACGTACAGCGCGACAGCACACGCAATACGTGGCACGCTTCTCTGACTGGCAGTGATGCAGGATTGTGGTTCTGCAGCTGGTCGGAAAGGACGCGATCTGGAGCAGCCGTGCGAGGAGCATTTCTTGAGCGCGGCCAACGGCAGGATTTCCGGTTTCTCGATGTTAGCGGGCCGGTGGAGGGAGTGGAGGATGAGCGTCCCTCTGCGGCGTTCCTCACGGACAGTACGCTGCTCGTTGTATGGCAGCGGCGCAGCGGAACGAGTAACACCATCCTTGCGCGTGTGCTCTCGATCAATGGCAGCATGAGAGAGGTCTTCGAAGTATCCAATGAAAGTGCTCCTGCCATGATGCCATCGGCAGGTTGTAATACAGTTGGCGAAGTGCTCGTGACCTGGCAGGATTACCGCAACGGCGACGTCGATATCTATGCACAGAAATTCGACGCATCGGCTCGCAGGATCGGAACGAATGTAAAAATCAACGACGACAATTCGCACGCACTGCAGGGGCAGCCGCGCGCAGCCGCGGACAATGCCTCGACGTTTCTTCTTCTCTGGCCTGATAACAGGGATGACGGAGCGTGGAAGTTTTATTATCAGCGCTTCGGTTCTGCGAATGCACGCAACGTGCTGATCGATTCGGCGCAGCGGAAGGCAATGACCACGCTGATCAGCGGTACGAGTCTCGGTAATGATTCCGCCGTGTTCGCCTGGAAGGATTATCGCGAGGGGCACAGCAACATTTACCTGCGTCGGGCCGACCTGAATAAAGGGACATTTACCTCCGCTGAACGCATCAACGACGACACCGGAGAACGCTGGCAGCGCCTGGCTGCGATTGACGGAAACGGGCAAGGCAATATCGTCCTCTGCTGGGAAGATTATCGCAATACGGAAATCAACCAACGCGGCGACATATATATGCAGGCGTTCGCGCGGGACGGCCTGCGCATCGGTGCCAATATGAAAGTGAATGATCGCGATGATCGCATCGCGCGCAAGATGCCGTCCATTGTTATGGAGAGCGACGGACTGTATCTCGTCATCTGGCATCAAGGAGAGGAAGGGGCATTTCATCTTGCCGGTCAGTGGCTGCGCTATCCCTCTGAGAGAGTGGGCGCGAATTTCTGTCTGACCTGCGGCAAGGAGTAATCGGAGACACTATGGATAGAAGAGAGTTTTTCAAGCTCGGTTTTCTGCAGGTAAAAGATCATGCGAGAAAATCCGCGCCGGAAATAATACGCAAGGAAATATCTCCTGTCGTCATTGATGTCAGTATTCTTACCGATCAGGCAGAGCGTGCCGAATTGCTTGCAGATGATCTGCTGCCTGAGCACTTCGGCGAGCGCTTCCTGCGGCTGAAGCAGAGTCGTCTCAGCGGTATGTTTCCCGGCGGATTGCTGCTGTTTGAACAGAGCCGCTTCCGCGACTACAACGACGGTGCTTCCATGCTCTACGCCTCGCTGCGCGAATTAGAGGAAGGACTGAATTTACGCGAGCTGCAGACGGACCCCGTACTCCTTCGATATATCAATATCGTGCCGGCGTTTTCGCGCAGCGCGGATGTGTTTCACCGCAACCGTCTCGTTCAGGCACTCGCATTGCATGAAGACGGGAAATATGAAATCGAAGGAACTCTGGGAACGATGGTGGTGGTGGTCGCTGGACAGCGGTTGAAGGTTGTCTCGTCGGCATGCAAGCATCAAACCTGTACAGCGCATCCTGCGATTATTACACCGGGACAGCGGATCACCTGTGTACCCAATGAAATCAGTATTGCGATAGGCATGCCGCTTTAGGGATAAGAACAGCAACAGGAAAAAAAAAGCCGGAGCAGACTGCTCCGGCTTTTTTATAGACGAGCGAATTACTTCGCTTTCTTTGCGGGTGCTTTCTTAGCCGGTGCAGCTTTCTTTACCGGAGCAGCCTTTTTGGCTGGTGCGGCTTTCTTTACCGGAGCAGCCTTTTTGGCGGGCGCGGCTTTCTTCACTGCGACAGCCTTTTTGGCTGGTGCAGCTTTCTTCACTGGCGCAGCCTTTTTGGCTGGCGCGGCTTTCTTCACGGGTGCAGCCTTTTTAACGGGCGCGGCCTTCTTCACCGGTGCAGCCTTTTTAGCGGGCGCGGCCTTCTTTACGGGTGCGGCCTGTTTAGCGGGTGCAGCCTTTTTGACGGGCGCGGCTTTTTTGGCGGGTGCTGCCTTTACGGCGGGTGCTGCCTTCTTTGCCATGGTTATTTCTCCTTGAAGTGAGATGATGGTAAAAGTGACGTTGTGTCACAGAGACATAATGCTTCGCAATCAGGTTGAGGCTTGTTTCGGCATGACGCCGTCCATCATCTTCCGGATGATGTCTTTTGTCGATTCTGGAAAGCTGCCGTCAATGATCCACTGAATGTAATCGCGGTCTCGATGAATAACGTTTTGCAAAGGAGTGCCTCGGTACTTGCCAAACGTTATTATAACATTATTCGCCTCCCACACAAGCTTGCCTTCATCGTCAACCCAGGAAGGATCTTTCGGATGAATTACAGACTCCAGCTCTTCAATGTTTTTCGGGAGATCGTCATAGCGATCCAGCTGCGCGAAGAAAATATCAGCGGTCGCGCGGACATCCGCCAGCGCACCGTGAGCGCCCACATGGTCGCGCTTGCAATAGAAATTCAGCGCGGCGCTCAGGTCGCGCGGTTCCTTCATATGGAAAATAGTCTGTACGTCAACAATCCTTCGCTGGCTCATGTCGAACTCCAATCCGCAGCGCCGAAACTCCTGCTGCAGAAGCGGGATGTCGAAGCGTCGAACGTTAAAACCGGAGAGGTCGCAGTCAGCAAGAAACTCGATCAGACGTTGTACGATTTGGGCGAAGGTGGGAGCAAGCGCAACATCCGCATCGGCAATCCCGTGTACGGCTGTCGACGAAGGGGGAATTGGAATTTCGGGATTAATGCGGTGTTCGAATTCTCGGACGGTTCCGCGCGGGAGGTACTTCACCACTGCGATTTCAACGATGCGATCGCTCTGCGTTTGAATGCCGGTGGTTTCGAGATCGAAAAATGCCAGCGGCCTTGACAGCTTAAGGTCATGTTGCGTTTGCGCAGACATCACCAAGTTGCTTTATCCTCCATGCTTGCATTCGCAGTTCCGTTGTATGCAATGAGTTGAGCAGAATGAGAACAGTTGTTTTTTTTTCGAACGCAATTTACGTAATAATACGTTTAACGTAAACAACATTTCACTCACGATTTATTTTTCCTAACACAGTATGTCGAAACATCGAAAGAGAAGCGAACGAAAAAAAGTGAGTCTCCCACCGGGAACACTGTTCTACGTAGGCGATGCGGTAGATGGACCTGCACGTATGCGCGCTGTAACCTACGATCTGGAAACAATGGAGAAGCTTGATATTTCGAACAGCGAAATTCCAGCGCTGAATGAAAAGGTCGTTACATGGCTGCAAATGGAGGGCGTGCACGATATCGCAACCGTACAGCTTGTCGGTGAGCGCTATGGACTTCACATGCTCACTCTCGAAGATATTGTCAATACCGAGCATGCAACCAAGTGCGATGAGTATGACGATTACGCGTTCCTCATCGTCAAACATCTGTGCATCGAGAACGGCGATGCACTGCGCGAGGATAACATTGCGCTGGTGCTCACGCGATCAGCGGTACTCTCCTTCAGCGAGCATGCACAGGATGTATTTGAACCGAACCGCGACCGTATCGATTCAGCAAACGGGAGATTCCGTGCGCGCGGAGCGGACTACCTTTTCTACACGCTCATCGATTCCGTGGTGGATCACTACGTTGTCATCGTGGAACAATTTGACGCAGCGATCGAACAGCTTGAGGATGAAGTGCTCCTAAATCCCACGCGTGAAACAGTTCATCGCATTCACGCGCTGCGCAGACAGATGCTGCACACACGCAAGGTGGTCTTGCCACTTCGGGAAGCGTTGATTCAGCTTCTTCGGAACGAGGGGAATCTGATCTCCGACGATGTGAGTGTTTTTCTCCGCGATGTGCTGGACCATCTCACGCAGGTCCTCGACAGCGTCGAACATAACCGCGAGGTGCTTGGCGGACTTCTCGAACTGTACATGAGCCATGAGAGCAACCGTATGAATGAGGTGATGAAGGTGCTCACGATCATTGCCACAGTGTTTATGCCGCTCACATTTATCGCCGGCGTTTACGGAATGAATTTCAGGCACATGCCGGAACTGGACAAGTGGTGGGGGTATCCCATGACCCTGCTTTTGATGTTGACAATCGCTTTCGGAATGTTCTATTTCTTCAGAAAAAAGAAATGGCTCTGAGAGTTGAGAGGTTCGCGCGTGATTCTCAAGCATCGAACTCGTATCTTTGTACAGGTCATCAAACACGTTTCATTATTTCGTTTGACACAGTCATCATGATGAAGAAAAACTACACCAGGACCGGACGCTCGTGCCGCGTAACATTTTATCTGCCCTCCGCGGTCATCGCGAATTCTGTTTCCCTCTGCGGCGAATTCAATAACTGGGATCCCGCTGCGCATCCGATGGGAAAAAAGAAAGACGGGACATTCTACACATCGCTTTACCTCGACGCAGGGCAAACGTATCGCTATCGCTTTCTTCTTGATGGCGAACGTTGGGAAAACGATTGGGAAGCTGAAGCCTACGCCGCCAACGATCACGGAAGCGATGACTCGCTTATTACTGTCTGAGAGTTCATCCCTCATATTAAAGGAAAAGGCCCACCGTCTGGTGGGCCTTTGGCCTTTCTCTCAAAAATCAAATCCTGGGTCGACACGCGTTCCTTGATGCGCTTCGAACGCGGAAATACTACAGGGTTGCCTGACCCGGCTCCCAGTTGCAGGGGGTTTTCTCGCCGGTCTGCAGGGCTTCAAGCACACGCAGTGTCTCGGCAATGTTGCGGCCGGTCTGAAGACCGTTGACGTTTACCCACTGGATGACGCCATCAGGATCCACAATGAATGTCGCACGCAAAGCCACACCATCCGTCTTGTCAATAATGCCAAGAGAGGAAGTGAGCTCCTGCTTCACGTCTGCGAGCATCGGGAAAGGGAGTTCCCTCAAATCCGGATGAGTGTTGCGCCATGCAAGATGTACCCAGCGTGAATCTGTGCTTGCGCCGAGAAGCAGCGTGTTCAACTTTTCGAAGTCCGAATTTCGCTTGCCGAACTCGGCGATCTCCGTCGGACAGACGAAGGTGAAATCCTCGGGCCAGAAAAACACGACCTGCCATTTGCCAGCGCTTGCTTTGCTGGAAATTTCTGCGAACTCCTTGCCAGGTTCGCGGCTGACACAGGCTTGAAGATTAAACTCGGGAAACTTATCTCCGACTGTAAGCATGGGAGAGTCCTCCAATAAAAAATGTAGTTGAAAAACGTTGTTGACGGTTCAAGAGTTCAGAACGGATAATGTTGATCAGGATTGATTAATAATCCCGATATAAGAGAAACGCACGGCGAAGGTGAAATAATTCCAACTGGAAGGAATATTTTTCCGAAGCAGGGCAAGGATGGCATTTTCAAGAAGTACGAGGGCGACATCCGATTTGAAAGGGTACTTTTAAGGATGTTGTCCCGTGCAGGACTTTCTTTTTACATTACATGTTGTCTGAAACGAAACAGTTATCAAGGACGGAGCAATGACAGAAGCGACCCCCACCCCCGTGCAGGAATTCGAATACAAGGCGGAGATGAAACAGCTTCTCCACCTGATCATTCACTCTCTCTACACGCACCCTGAGGTTTTTCTACGGGAACTCATCTCAAACTCTTCCGACGCGCTTAATAAAGTGCGCTTTATGCAGGTTCGGAATATGCCCGTGCTGCAGCCGGAAGCGGAACTTCACATCAAGATCGAAATTGACGAAAAAGAGCAGACCGTTTCCATAGAAGATACCGGCATCGGCATGACGCGCGAAGACCTCATCGAGCGCATTGGAACGGTGGCGAGTTCCGGTACACTGGAATTTCTTACTCGATCGAAATCCGGCGAAGAGAAGTTTGACGGCGGTGAACTGATTGGAAAATTCGGCGTCGGATTCTATTCCGTTTTCATGGTCACCGATGAGGTGACTATCGAAACTCGGTCGGTGGATCCTGAAGGTAAAGGATGGCGATGGAAATCAAGCGGCGAGGGCAGGTTCACCATCGAGGAGATTGAAAAGGAAAATCGCGGGACGCGCATTTTCTTCAAACTCAAAGACGAATCCAAGGATCTCTCCAATGACTACCGCATCAAGGATTTGATCAAGAAGTATTCCAACTTCGTCGATTTCCCGATCATCGTCGGCGAAGAGAAAGTCAACAGCGTGAGCGCGCTCTGGCAGCGGAAGAAAGAAGATTTGAAAAAAGAGGAGCTCGACGAATTCTACAAGTTCGTCGCAGGAGATTTTCGCGAGCCGATGGACTCCCTTTCTCTCCACATCGAAGGCCGCGTCAATTTCAAGGCGCTGATCTTTGTTCCTTCGGAACCGCCGATGGGCTACTTCGATCCGCGTGAGGAAAAAAGTCTGCACCTGTATGTCAACCGCGTGTTTATTCAGGACGATTGCCGGGAGCTCGTGCCGGAGTACCTTCGCTTCGTCAAGGGCGTTGTCGATACCGAGGATCTGTCGCTGAACGTTTCGCGCGAAGTCACACAGTCGAGTCCCGTCACCGCTAAAATCCGGGAGATAGTCACGAATCGTCTGCTCGGTATGTTCGAAGATTGGGCGAAGACAGACGCAGAAAAATACTCGACGTTCTTTACGAAATTCGGCAACTATATGAAGCTGGGATTGGGGAGCGATTTCACGAACAAGGATCGCCTCGTCGAACTCATGCGCTTCGAGACGAGCAAAACCGAGCCCGGCAAGATGACTTCGTTCAAGGAATACATCGCCGCGATGGGAGAGGATCAGAAAGAGATCTACTACATCACCGGCGAAAGCCGTGCAGTGGTCGAGAAAAATCCCAACCTCGAATACTTCCGCAAGAACAATATTGAGGTAGTGTTTCTGACCGGTCAGGTGGATCTGTTCACCCTCACGACGCTGACGGATTTCGATGGAAAGAAATTCGTCTCGACTGAAAAGGCCAACATCGATATCGTGAAGGAAAAGGATGACGAGACCGGGGACGCTCTGAAAGGCAGCGAAGCGAAGGATATCCTGAAGCGCTGCAAGGAGATTCTGGGCGACCGCGTCGAGGACGTAATCGAATCGAAACGCCTGGTTGACAGCGTCGCGACGCTGGTCGTCGGCGATACAGGAATGGATGCGCAGATGGAGCGCATGATGAAAATGATGGACAGCAGCTTTACCTCAAGCAAGAAAATCCTTGAAGTGAATATGCGGCATCCGCTGATGAAGAATCTTGCTCGTCTCAACAGCGAAAATCACGACGATCCCAACCTGGTACTGGCAGTTGAGCAAATGTATGAAGGTGCGCTGCTGGTGGAAGACAATCTGCAGAATCCCGTGGACTTCGTC
>JBATDG010000071.1:0-13773 GCA_049663345.1 Bacteroidota bacterium | reverse complement strand
GCTTCGGCGCGGCGGGGGGGCCGTGGCAGACGGGTTCGTTCGTTCAAGCCAGTACACAGATTCGAATACTTGATATCGGAGAGATCTATTCATGAAGTCAGCGAAACCAATGTTAACCCGTATGTTCACGGCATTTTTCAACTCGGAAAAATCGAGTGGAATCGTATTGATCATTGCCACGGTCATCTCGCTCGTCATCGCGAACTCTGCCTTCGGTTCTGATTACCAAGCGATATGGAAATTGTATATCGGCGGAATGAGCCTTGAGCATTGGATTAACGACGCGTTGATGGCAGTATTCTTTCTGCTGATAGGACTGGAACTCGAACGCGAACTGTACAGCGGTGAATTATCCGATTTCCGGCAGGCGCTGCTGCCGCTGTTCGCGGCACTGGGCGGCATAATTGTTCCGGCGCTTATCCACTTCTCTCTTAACGCCGGTTCAGATACGCAGGCCGGCATCGGGATCCCGATGGCGACGGATATCGCCTTCGCGCTCGGCGTATTGGCCATGCTGGGAAAACGAGTCCCCACCGCCCTCAAGGTGTTTGTCGTGGCCTACGCGGTGATCGATGATCTGAGTGCGATCATCGTGATCGCGCTGTTTTACACTGCCGAGGTCTCGGTATTGTATCTGGCCGGAGCGCTGGCTGTTTGGGCGCTGCTCTTTGCGCTGAACCGCTACTTCCGCGTCATGTCACTCGTGCCGTATCTGCTTGGCGGTGCGCTGATGTGGTTTTTCATGTTCAAGTCGGGTGTGCATGCCACTATAGCCGGCGTCATGCTGGCTTTCGCGATTCCCTACTCAAACAAGGCTGATGATGAAAAGTCGCCATCGTACAAGCTCGAACATTTCCTGCACAGGCCCGTCGCATTCGTGATTCTGCCAATATTTGCACTGGCCAATACTGCGGTGATTCTCGGCGCCGATTGGATGCAGGGTCTTGCGAGCAGCAACAGCCTCGGCATCACTGCGGGACTGATTTTCGGCAAACCTCTGGGAGTTACGCTGCTCTCCTTCATCGCAGTAGCTACGGGGCTGAGCAGTCTGCCTTCCGGTCTCAACTGGCGCCAGATTTTTGGGGCCGGCATTCTCGGTGGAATCGGATTTACTATGTCGATCTTCATCACCAACCTCGCGTTCACCGGCGACGCGTCATTGATCAGCGCGTCGAAAATCGCCATTCTCTTCGCCTCTCTTGCTGCCGGAAGCTTCGGATTTCTCTGGCTGTATTTCCTTGGCAGGCCAACACCGGCAGCTGATCGGTAGGCGTGCGTGCGGGAAGCGAACCCGAGTTCAGGGAAAAAGAGACGTGAAGCGGTTGGGATGTTTTCAGCGTTTTGTCCTATTTTCAGATCAACACCCCCCCCTGACCTGAGCAACCTTTTTGTCCGGGGAAAAGCAAAAAAGAAAAGGCAGAAATCAGATGCAGGAGTCCTTTACTCTCGAACAGAAAGCAGAAATCATCTCATCGCTGCAGCGGTATTTCACCGATAATTTCGACTACGAACTTAATGAATTGCAGGCGGGTTTTTTCCTCGACTATATTTTTCAGGAGATTGCACCGTTTGCATACAACCGGGGCGTCTCTGATGCGCAGGGCTACTTTACTGCCAGGGCAGAGGATCTTCCTGGAGTGTGTTTCCAGGACGTTCTAACCTACTGGGAGAAGAGAAAGGGTGCTTCGCGCGCTGTACGGAGAAAGCCGGGGTTCTGACCTGTCGTCAGGTCCCGCCTGAAGCGAGCAAGCTGCACTGCGCGGCATCATTGCCGATCCGCGGCTCCGAAATATTTTGGACAAAGGTCCTGCGTGCATTGACTTTCTACGCGGCAGGGACCTATCTTCAGATCAAACCACACTGCGTGCTGGATAAAATCGCGCAATGGCATAAGTGAGGGAGCAGGGGCAAGTCATACCGGCAACCAATGGATTACAAATGCTCGCAATATTATTTCTGATGTTTGGAATTTTGTTTTCCGTGCTGCTCTGGAAGGCGGTGGCCTCTGGCGAAATTCTGGCCCGAGGGTGGGGGTTTAATGTGCGAATGTACAGCCGCTACGACGAACCGGTCCGGTACTGGATTACATTCGTCACCTACTTGATCATCGTGATATGGATGATCGGATTCGCAGCTATCTCTGCGTTTGGAGTTTTATAATCACACACTGAGGAGCTCACATGCAGCACGCGATGACAACGACGGCGTTCACGCTGGATGGATATCGAATAGTTCAGAATCATGGAATTGTCAGAGGAATCACTGTGCGTTCGCGTTCGATTTTCGGGACGATCGGCGCCTCTCTGCAGACGATATTCGGTGGAAATATTTCCCTGTTGTCTGAGCTCTGCGAAAAAACGCGCTCAGACGCATTCGAAATGATGATGGAGCATGCGAGAGACATCGGTGCAAATGCAGTCGTCGGCGTGCGCTACGACGCAACCGAGATTATGCAGGGTGTCTCTGAAGTGCTGTGCTACGGAACCGCGGTAGTGGTCGAGAAAATTCCTCTGGACTAATCCGGATCAGCACCGATGTCGCGAGGAAAACTGCGAGGGCTGCTGCGCCTTTTTCGCTTTGAACTGCCCTTCACCGCCGGTGTCTGCGTCATTCTGGGCGAGATTCTGGCGTTGGGAGCGCTTCCCCCGCTGCGCGAAATGTCGCTGGGATTTCTCAGCGTGTTCTTCATTTCAGCCAGCGCTCTGATTCTGAACGACTATTTCGATATCGAGCATGACAGAATAAACGCGCCTCAGAGACCGCTGCCATCGGGACTCGTGACGGAGCGGGATGTCGTTGTGCTCTCGATTGCCATTACGATACTCGGATTCATCACTGCCGCCATTATCAGTTTTGAGGTGCTCGCTGCAGTAGTTATAGTCTGGGCAGTGGGGTTTCTCTACAATTGGCGTTTTAAAAACGCAGGTATCATCGGAAATCTGATGGTGTGCTTTTCAGTGGGCATGACATTCATTGTAGGCGGCGTTGTCGTGCAAAGGCCCTTTGAAACAATCGTCTGGTTCTTCGCGATCTGGGTTTTGCTGATTGATCTGGGAGAAGAGATTGCGGCGGATGCGATGGATGTCGAGGGAGATCGACACGCTGGCTCCCGCTCCCTCGCCGTACGTTTCGGTCGCGAACGCGCACTGAATTTCAGTGCGATCATTTTCCTGGTGGTTGTCGCAGTCAGCAGCGTTCCCTTTTTTCTGAAGTGGTTTGAGTTGATCTACCTCCTGCCCGTTTTACTGACAGATGCCGTGATCCTGTATTCCGTTGTGAAATTGCGTGATGAACGAATAGCGGATCGAAGAAAGTACATCCGGTCGATCTACCTGAGCGGCTTAGTGACGCTTGTGCTGCTCATTACGATTCGGGTTATACGGGCGTAAATTCGGAATCCAATCCGTAATCCTTGAGCTGAGGCAACAATATGCCGGGGTGGGGCTACAGCAGCAGTTTCGCGCGGGTAATACGGACCCTTTGTCGTATATTTCAGCACGTACATTTTTGGGACCGGAAATTCCGCAACGCTTTGTGCGAGAATGCGATCTCAGGAGATGAATTCACTTTCCATCTCACGTTTCATGGAACTTCCATTCGGGAGAATCGTCAGGAAAATGCACACACGATTCACGATCGATCATGCGGAGGGGATACGGGAAAACGCGGATGGGGAAGCACAGCTCCATTTGTTTATTGCGCCGAACCAGGCTGAGAAAACACTCATCCAGGAACAGTTCCATCTAGATCCCTATGACCTGGACTCGGCACTTGACGCGGAGGAGGTCGCGCGTCATGAAACCACCGGGAATCGAACATTCATTATCTGGAAGGCTCCCCAGAATGCGCAGGGTCAGGATCCATTTCAGCTTGGAGTGTTTTCTGTCGGGATCGTCATCACTGATAGCAGCATGGCCTTTATCATGGCCGAAGGCGGGGTGGAATTCTCGGCACGGGAGTTTCGCAATGCAAGCAACGCACCCGATATTCTTCTTGGTGTTCTGCTCTATACCATACGTCACTATGTCGGACATCTGCGGGTGATCAAACAAATCAGTACTGATCTTGAAAAGAAAATTACGGTGTCCATGGAGAACCGCTACCTGCTTCAGATGTTTGCCTTAGGCGAAAGCCTTGTGTATTACAGCGATGCTATCGAGAGCAACGCCACGGTTCTTGCGAAGCTCAAGAACGTTTCGGGACGTTTGGGTTTCTCCGAAACGCATATTGAGCTGCTGGATGATATTATTCTCGAAAATCAGCAGGCATCGCGTCAGGCGCATATTTACAGTTCCGTGCTCACCGGTCTTATGGATGCCCGAGGTACGATAGTCAACAACAATATGAACGTCCTTCTCAAGAATCTTACACTGATCAACATCGTTTTTCTGCCGCTCAACCTGATCGCGAGCATTGGAGGGATGTCGGAATGGAGCATGATCACGAAAGGACTCGACTGGAGAATATCGTATGCCCTCTTCATGGCCGCCATGGTTCTGTTCGGGTGGATTACCTGGATAGTGATGACGCGCTTCATTGCGAGGAACGATTCTCATTCCCATAAGAAAAGATTAGTGAGGCGGAGACCCCGTCGATTCAGATCTACCCGACTCATTTCTTCATGATCGACAGACCCACTTCCACTCATCTTACGTCTTTCCCAAAAGGTGAACATTTGTCTCTCGGCTCACATCGTCAGGACTTTCTGCCGCGCATCGTTCCCGGACGCATCCTACTCGGTGCTGCCATTTTCTCCGGTGTCATGTGCGCGCTGGAGATCGGCGGTGCAATACAGAAATATCTCAATCTCCCGAAAGGCTTCGCTGTCACTCCCAATGAAACAGAAGCTCTCATAATCGCCGCCATTCTCGGAGCAGTATTCCTGGCTGCGGCGTCGGCGCTCGGTGTCTTGTATTTCATGCATATCAAGCACCGAGTCGGTGTATTTGAACGAGGCTTGATGGTGGGAACCTGGCGCGGCAAAACGGCCATTCCCTGGAAGGATATTATTGAGGTGAAGAAAGATCCCGTGTACCCTAGAATCGGGGTGAAAAAGGCCCGAAAGCCTATTGGCTGGACGTACACACTCATCCGATCGGAAGAGGCGCCGGCCACAATTCGAGGATTGGAAGAACTGGAGCGGCTGGGGAGAGTCATCAAACACGAAACGCATTTGTGACACGGAATGGGAATACTTGTCACGCAGCTTGTGACTCCTGCCTCCCTTGACGGCAGCCGCCCATATTCTCTGAGGTTGCTTTTATTTCTTCGCTGGCTTCTTTTCGATGATCGGAGGATTCTGCTTGTCGCTTTTCTTGTCTCTCTTTGCGGCCTTCTTCTCTTTCATCGTCATGGCCGGTTCCTTTTTCGAGGTCTTTTTCGTGTCCTGACTTTTACTCATGGCGATTCCTCATGGGAGATGGTGATACAGTGTGCTGCCGCATGTCATCTGGAATCCTGTCAGGCGCTGAGGCAGTCAATAATGCACTGACGGCGCGCGATGCAGAGGTTCCTTTATGAGAATGCTGCAATTAATACGCGTGCGCAATATACTCGAAAAACCGGCAACAAATATTTTTGAGTTGGTCAGAAATACAGTACATCAGAAATTAGGATAATCGTATCTTTCTCGTGCTATGCTAAATCCGGAAGACTACATCTCAGCGCTCATTGATCTGTATACAGGTCTCGAAAGGCAGGGCCCCGGTGACGAGGCTCTTTTACGCCAGATCCTGGCTGATATTCCTGAGCTGCCGCCGAATCCCAGGATAGCAGATCTTGGCTGCGGGGCAGGTGCTGCATCATTGCTGCTAGCGGAATATTTCAACAGTCCTGTGCTGGCTGTGGATCAGGCCGCACCGTTTCTTGCACAGCTCAGGAACACAGCGAGTGCACGCGGACTCGACCATCTTATCATGACGCTCGAGGCGGACTTCGCTGCGCTGAATTGGGAAGCGCAATCCATCGATCTGCTATGGTCGGAAGGGGCCGCCTACAATCTGGGTTTCGAACGCGCCCTTCAAACCTGGCGGCCGATTATTGCTGACGGGGGAGTGGCAGTGATTTCGGAAATGAACTGGTACACGCCTGACGCACCGGAAAACGCGCGTGAGTTCTGGGACCTTGCCTACCCCGGTATGGGGAGTGAGGAAGAGAATATCGTGCATGCCAGCAGCTGTGCTTTCAAGCTGCTGCAGACACACCGGCTTTCGCAGCAGGCATGGTGGGACAATTACTACAATCCGCTGAAAGAGCGCATCAAATCGTTGCGGCAAACTTCTGATCATGTCATGCAGACGGTGATTCATGAAACAGACACTGAGATCGATCTCTTCGAACGCTTCGGCTATAGCTACGGCTATACTTTCTATGTTCTGCAGGCAACATAGAAGGACTTTTATCAAACGTTTTATCATTGCCGCTGCTTTCCTAACGCTTAGCGGAGGATGTTCATTGGCGGCACACACAACTTCATTCCAGACGGTCAATATGTCAGACAAAATCAGCACGGTGGATTCGGTCGGAGAAAATAAATGGATTCAGGTGGGCGACATCCGGACAGGGTATCGGATCTACGGGAGCGGAGATCCGCTGCTGATGATCATGGGGTATGGCAGTACGATGAATCTCTGGGAGAGCGGTATGATCGATAGACTCGCCGCCCGGTATAAAGTGATCATTTTCGACAATCGGGGAATGGGCGAGACGGAGGCCGGGAGCGCCGAATTTACCATCGAACAGTTTGCGGATGATTGCGCTGGTTTGCTCGATGCCCTCGGGATTGAGAAAACGCATGTGCTCGGGTGGTCAATGGGCTCGATGATCGCCCAGCAGCTGACGCTGAAACATCCCGACAAAGTACAGAAGCTCGTGCTGTATGCGGCAGAATGCGATGCGGAAATGTTTCCACCTTCATCCGAGGTAATGGAGAAAATCACGGATGCTTCGGGCACTCCACAGGAACGGGGAATGCGTTTCATCTCAGTACTATTTCCTGAACTGTGGCTTGCCAGCAATGGAAGTCGCGTCAGGGGAATCTTTTTCCGTCCCATGGGAAATATTCCGCCTGAGAATATAGGAAAACAGTCTGCAGCCATCGGAAAATGGCAAGGGTGCTGCAGCCGCCTCGCTGAACTCAAAGCGCCGACGCTGCTGGTCTCCGGCGCAGAAGATGTGCTGGTGGTCCCAGACAACTCCCGTTATCTTAGCCAGCACATCCCGAATGCGCGATTGACGCTCATGGATGGAGGGGGACATGGCGTCATGTTCCAATTTCCCGAGGAATTTTGTGCTGAGGTGCTTTCCTTCCTGAAATGAACAGAACTGTGGAGTCCCGGCGCTCATGGCAATCGACCTTCGTACCGTCATACTGATTATCGGCATCGCCCATCTGATGCAGATGGCTGTGTTTTATCATCAGTACAGAGCGAATTCCGCGATGGTGGGGCCGGGATGGTGGCTCGCCTGGAGTGCTGCCGAAGTGGTGGGCTTCAGCCTCCTTCTTCTGCGCGGTATTCCTGCGTTTTTGCCCATCGCAATAGCGCTTCAGAGCCCTATCATTCTCACGGGCACGGTCTTCGTCTACGTAGGAATTCTGCGTTTTCTGGAAAGACCGGTCCATTGGCCAATTATTTTTCTTCTCGGCGCCGCCTATTTTCTTCTGCATCTGTTCTTTGCATTCATCGTCGATGATATATCGATTCGCACACTCCTCCTCGACGTGGGTATCTCGGTCATCGGAATTGCGACCGGCTTCGTTCTCTACAGACACAAAACACTATCCATAGCATCCTCGGCGAATTTCAATGCAGCCGTGCTGTTCGTTCATGCCGCGATTTTCACATATCGGTCTGTCGTCATCGCAATGGGAACACCGGTCACAGATGTGTTCTCAAACTCGGCATTCAATCTACTTCAGTATTTCGATGCACTGATTGTGGGTCTGCTTTGGACCTTCGGCTTTATTATCATGATCAATCAGCGGCTGAATGCGGAAACTCTGGAGGCGAAAGCACATTTTGAACAGATATTCAATACAAGTCCCGATGCGGCCGTCATTACACGCGCCAGTGACGGTCTGTTCATAGAGTGCAACGACGGCTTCACGAGAATCTCGGGATACACAAAAGAAGAGGTCGCTGGAAGATCGTCGCTGGAGATAAATATTTACAAGAATCCGGCGGACCGCGATAGTGTAGTTAAAACGCTGAGGGAAGCGGGACGCTGCGACAACCGCGAAGTGCAGTTTCTGCGGAAGAATGGCGATGTCATCAATGGACTCATGTCAGCGCGCGTTATAGAGCTTCATGGTCTGCCCCACATAATCAGCGTAATCCGGGACATCGGCGATCGAGTGAAAGCTGAGCAGGATATCAGATTGAAGAATGCTGAACTGCAAAAACTCAACGCGGAAAAGGACAAGTTCTTTTCCATTATCGCTCACGATCTGAAAAGTCCCTTCAACTCTATCGTCGGGATGAGTGAACTCCTTGCCGAGCAGGTGACGGTGAAGGACTTCGAGGGAATCGAAAAATATACCGACATCATTCTTCAATCCTCACACCGGGCAATGGATCTGCTTGCCAATTTGATGGACTGGTCTCTTTCGCAAACTGGAAGAATGCATTTCAATCCTGAGTATTTTGAAACCGTAAGTCTTATCAACGATGCAATGCTTTTATTCAGCGACATCGCCTCCCAAAAATCGATTGTAATTTCAAAGAATATACCTGCTCATGCCCCGGTATTTGCAGACAAAGCGATGATCAGCACGGTATTGAGAAATCTGATTTCGAATGCCCTCAAATTCAATAATCCCGGGGGCAGGATCGTGATATCTGCTGTAGCAGAGAATGATCAGGTGACTATTTCGGTCGCAGATACCGGTGTAGGAATTTCCGACGAGGATATCGGCAAACTGTTCCGCATAGATGACAGCTACACGACTGTTGGAACCCAGAATGAGAAGGGTACCGGACTGGGACTCATCCTTTGCATGGAATTCATAGAAAAGCATAACAGCCGCATCCGCGTACAAAGTCAGGTGGGCAAGGGCAGTACATTCTCATTTACTCTCCCGTCAACTTCGTAAAAAAAGCGCCCCGCATGGGGCGCCTTTAAAAAATCTTTCGCGTTTCTTTTTTGCGTTTTCGCGATTTCGCGGTTTTTCCCTAAGGCCGGTTGCGATGAATCAACCGCGGGAAGGGAATGCTCTCGCGTACATGATCCAGTCCACAGATCCATGACACCGTGCGCTCGACGCCAAGGCCGAAGCCAGCGTGAGGGACAGTACCGTAGCGGCGGAGGTCGAGGAACCATTCAAACACTTCCTTCGGCAGATTGTGCTCTGCGATGCGCTCGAGCAGGAAGTCGAGGTTGTCTTCGCGCTGTGAGCCGCCGATGATTTCGCCGTAACCCTCCGGAGCAAGGACGTCCATGGCAAGGGCTTTCGTCTCGTCCATCGGATCGCGCTTCATGTAGAACGCCTTCACCGCAGCGGGATAGCGGTGCACGATCACCGGCTTGTCGAAGTACCAGGTGAGCAGAGTTTCGTCGCTGCCGCCGAGGTCGCCGCCGTGTTCGAAATTGCGCGCGGATTCCTTCCAGTTCGGCAGGTTGCGCAGCTGTTCTTCGAGTTCAGCAAGACGGTTGTTGATCTGGATTTCCCGGGTGTCGAATTTCTTCCGCTGCCATTCTTTCACCTTGCCGTACTGCTCTTTATTCGACGCGAGTTCGGCAGTCAACTCCTCGGTTTCTTTTTCAGCAGAGGCGATACGGTCGTCGACCATCTGCGCCGTCTTGTCGCTGTGCAGCATTTCCACCGCCTCGTCGTAGGAGACGCGGGGGAAGGGCGGGAGAATTTTTTCCAGGATCGTCGTGTCGCGTTCGAGCTCCGCCAGTTCCGAGGGACGCTCTTTCAGCACCGTCTGAACGATGTGGGAAACAAATTCCTCGGCGAGATTCATGTCGTCTTCGAGATCGAACCAGGCCATTTCGGGCTCGACCATCCAGAATTCGGTGAGGTGCCGGCGAGTCTTGGATTCCTCCGCGCGGAAGGTGGGTCCGAAGACATACACCTTGCCGAGCGCCATCGCGCCGGATTCTCCGTAGAGCTGACCCGACTGCGTGAGATACGCCTTGCCGAGCTTGAAGTACTCGGTCTCGAAAAGGGTGGACGTTCCTTCGACCGCATTCGGTGTAAGAATCGGTGCATCGAAGAGAGTGAAGCCGTGGTCATCGAAGAAATTCCGGATCGCGCGAATGATGGTGTGGCGAATGCGGAGGATTGCGACCTGGCGGCGGGAGCGGATCCACAGATGCCGGCGGTCGGCGAGGAATTCGATGCCGTGCTCTTTCGGGGTGATGGGATATTCCTGTGCGATGCCGACCACCTCAAGAGTGCGCACATCCATTTCGAAGCCGCCCGGGGCGCGCTCGTCCGCGCGAATACTGCCCGTAACGGTGAAGGAGGATTCCTGCGTCAGCGATTTCGCCTTCAGCCAGTCTTCTTCCGACACGCTGTCCTGCGTTGCCACGCACTGGCATAGGCCCGTTCCGTCGCGCAGAATGAGGAACATGATTTTCCCGCCTTCGCGGCCGTTGTACAGCCAGCCCTTGAGCGTGACTTCCTTGCCGATATGCCCGGTGAGATCCTGAATATAAACGTCTACCATAATTTCCACAGTGTGAAGTGTGACAAAATCCCAAGATACGAAAAACCCTTGTTATCCGCGTTCGACGATGAGGCGGACGCTAGTGTCGTAGAGTATTTCGAAAAGTTCTTTCCTGCGCTCGGCGCCCCAGAGTTCGATGTTGGGATCGGTGTCGCGCTTGAGTGCGAGGCGGAGATCGATGCTATTTTTCGTGCGTTCGACCGCGATCGCAGCGAAGATGTCCTGATGCCGGCGGTCGAGTCCGTCGGCAATGCGGAGCAATGCCGAGAGCGCGCGCACGAGGGACTGATCCCGTTCGGCGAGTTCGGGAAAACTCTCATGCTTGGCCTTCGGATGGCTTTTGCGATGATAGCGCGCAACGTTGGCGATGATCTCGATTTCCCGATCCGTAAATCCCAGAAGTTCGCTGTGCCGGATCAGGTAGTAACTGTGCTTGTGATGCTGTGAATGCGAGATGTGATAGCCGATGTCGTGCAGCACGGCCGCGGCTTCGAGATATTCGCGTTCCGCACCGCCGAGCTTATGCAGGTCGCGCAGCTGATCGAAAAGCGAAAGCGCCATCCGCCTCACAGTCGCGGAATGCCGCGGTTCGTAATGGCAGGACTCTGCGAGATGGTAAATCGAGGCCTTGCGGATATCTGTGAGATGATCGACCATGCGATCCTCCCCCGCGAGCTTCTGTATGCTGTCGAGCAGAATTCCTTCGCGGAGTGCGTAGACGCTCGTGACCATTTCCTTCAGCTTCAGTTCCGAAAAAATCTGCTCGAGGATCAGCACGCCTGCGACGATAATATCGGCCCGGCCCGGATCGATGCCGGGAATTTCACGGCGCTGTTGGACGGTCTTCGCCGCGAGCACTGTTTCCACCAGGGCTGCCAGATCCTGTTTCTTGATGCTCATCGCATTGGGATCGCCGCTGTGTTCGATTCCCCGTGCAGCGAGTATCATGGACGCGCTGTTGAGAATGGTGCCCGAGGAACCCACGACCATTTCCACCGGCTGTTTTTTCATCGCACGCACGATCGGAGTAATGGCTCCTGCAACGTAGGCACGGCATTCCTCTACCGATTTGGTCTTGATGCTGCCGCTGCTGAAGTAGCGCCGCGTCAGACGCACGGCTCCGATTTTCAGGCTGTTGACGTACTGCACTGAGCCCTGCTGTCCGGCGAGGAATTCGGTGGAACCGCCGCCGATATCGGTGAGGAGAATCGATTTCTGATATACAGGCAGCGCTTGCAGTACGCCGAGATAAATGAGGCGCGCTTCCTCGAAGCCGCTGACGACCTCAATTTCAAGCCCTAGTTCATTGCGTGCGCGGTCGATAAAGACATCGCGGTTGAGGGCCTCGCGCACCGCGCTTGTAGCCACGGCCCGCAAAGGTGCATCCATGCTCTGCGCCAGCTGCTTGAAGCGCCGCAGCGTCTCCATTGCGCGATTGATGGCGGTGGTGCTCAGATGCTTCATGTCGGTCATGCCCTCTCCGAGACGCACGACTTCCTTGTCCTTGCTCAGGACGGTGAATTTCCCGTTGGACTTTACATCAGCGATGACGAGATGGAACGAGTTCGTTCCAATATCGATGGCGGCGAGTCTGCGAATGGTATTGGGCATGGGTCAGTCCTGCTTCGCTTCCTTGCGACGGCGCTCGGCTATGCGCAGCAGCTGCAGCAGCACATGCCAGACCTTCTCGGTGGAAATGCTGTTTACATCCTGCGCGGACCCGAGTATGAAATGATGCGCATCGCCCGGAGGCGCCCATTGCAGCGGGTCGGTGGGCCCGAACAAGCTCAGTGTTGGGGTGCCGACTCCGGCGCTCACATGCATCATCCCTGTGTCGTTGGTGACGTACACATCGCAATTGCGGATGACTGCAGCGACCTGCCGAATGGGTTCGTTATGCAGGACGAGCGAGTTGTTGGGCATGTTGAGTATCATTTCGCTCAGCGGTTCGTCGTCATTGGGTCCGGCAGTGATTACGATGAAGGCGCCGAAGATCTCTGCGCAGCGGTTTGCCAGCTCGGCAAAGCGCAGGGCGTCCCACCTGTTCGGCAGCTTGGCCGCGCCGGGGTGGAATCCGACCACGAGTCCCGGCTCGCCCTGCTTGCGGGCTATGCTCTCCGCACCCCGCTGCACCTCTTCGTCGGAGAGTCCAATCTCGAGTTCAATGGAGACTCTTTCCGGTACGAGAATTGAGGCGATATCAAGATTGCGCAGCGTCTGATGCCGCGTGGGATCCTGCCGCCAGTCGAGATCGGCCTGCACATTGTAGAAATAGGATGTATGATTCTTTTTCCCATTGATCGAGCCGGGTCCGATGCGTCGACGGGCGCCCGACAGAAAGGTCAGCACATCGCTGGTCACGGACATCGAAACCGTCGAGGGGGTTATCGAAAGATCGAAGCTGCGCTTTTTCAGCGCCCGGCCGAAGCGCCAGACCTGCAGAGGATTGCGGAGAAATTTAGCTTTGTCATAAACGATGATTTCATCCAGCCACGGCGCCCCACGAAGTATTTCGCTGTTGAGCGGTCGGGCAAGCAGAGCGATCTTCGCAGCGGGATAGGTCGCACGCAATGCACGGAGCAGTGGAACGGCACATAGCATATCGCCCAGTTGATTGTGCTGACGTACGACGAGCACGTTGTGCACGGAATCACGCGGGACAGTTTTGACCGTCCGCGAATGCACGAACAGGCGGAAAAAGCCGAACAGCAGGCGTTTGAACGATTTCTCAAGAAACTTCATTCGCTGACCTGTTTCAATCAGTCGTCATGGCGTGTATCGGAAGTATCGTCAACTTCTTCGAACTGGGCATCGACCGCCTGGCCGTCGTAGGATTTACGGCTTGTATTCTGCCGAAAGGGCGCCGCTGCGGGTCTTTTCTTGCCGGTGAGAATGCGGAACAGTTTGACCGCTGCCCAGCTGATAAAGCTGATGAGAAGAATGCGGAAGAACATCAGGAATCCCGGGATAGTCGTGACATGGGAGTGTAATATTCGACGGCGACGTGAGTGGGTTTGAGAATCTCGCGTATGAGCTCGTCGAGATGGTCTTCATGTTTCACGAAATCGATTTCCGTGGCATTGACGATAAGGAGCGGCGT
>JBATDG010000070.1:0-9018 GCA_049663345.1 Bacteroidota bacterium | reverse complement strand
GGGCTGTTCCGCGAGCGCGATTTCTAAATTGGAATCCGGTACCGATGCTGAGCTGCGGTGGTCAGAAATCGGCAATTACTCAAAGGCGATCGGCATTCAATCAGCGCTTGTCCTCGATGATCCAAGTCTGCCGGCTGCAAGTCGCATCAAGAATCGTGTCATCGAAATTGGTGAGTTACTCGATGAGATCGTTGAAATTGCACACATTATGGACGACGATCCGGAGATTATTGAGTCCATTCATGACTTTTACAAGGAGCTCTCGTACAATTTCTACCTGCGGTATGAACGTACAAAGGGTCGTCTTCCGAAAATTAACAGTTGGGATCAGACCGAGACCCTTGTGGATCGTGATACATCCGATTGTTCCGACCATGAGGCTCCTCTTCTTGAGCATCTGGGAAATTGAAGTTTCCTCATACCACAGTAATTCCTGCTTTCATGCAGTTGCCAACAGACTCCTCAAGCGGCTCAGTTCATTGAAGATGAGAATCGTGTCCACCGGCAGATCCGAATCCCACCCTGTCACGCCGTAGCCCCGCGAAGCGGGACGTAGGCGGACTTCTCCGCCAAAGATCCAATCAGGCTAGGTGTAGTATCGCCTAGCCTGTTTTCTTATGTAGCCCAAAATCAAGAGCCAATACAGCATTTTCTTTATTCCCTGTGGTTTCGGCGCTTCTGATTCTTCACCAGACTCGGTTCGCCCCCCTAATTTTTGCATCAAGGCACGCGCCGTTCCCGAGGCCGGCCGCGGAGCCCCCCAGAGAGCTCAAGCGAAGCCGGCCGAAGGGAAGCGTGGGCCTGCCAGAAGGACATCGCCTCGATTCAGTTTGACTCCCGTTGTCATATCAATACAGCCGCGATCTGACCGGCTCGGGGACCCAAGGTATCCTTTTCTTATTCGCGCCTTGCTGCGCCAAGTACACATCCGGTACACGGATACAGTCCGCCATTTTATTGCCGCCGCTGTTTCACGGCCAAACAGGCCTCGCGACTATACGAACCCATCGTCAACTCTCATAACTCTTCATCGGGTAATACGGCCGCTGTTCCATCGCGATCCGCCAGAGAATTTCCGTCAGCCGCCGTGCCAGCGCCACAATCGCTTTCTGCGAGATACCCATCCGACCTAAAAGCCGAGCATAGAGATCCTGCGCACCGGCATCCCGCGCCTTCCAAACCCAGGCCGCTTCCACGAGTAAGCTGCGTAAGCGCTGCTGCCCGACCGGTCGGATTCTGCCGCGGGGAGCACTTTCCCCGCTATGATGCACCATCGGTGCAAGACCGAGATAGCTGGTCACCTCTCCGGCAGAATCAAAACGCTCGGGACGAAACACTTCAGCCAGAAACGTCTGTGCGACGCGTGGTCCAACACCAGGTACCGTGCAGAGCGCCTGGAGTTGTGCGTGCCATACGGTCTGGCGTGACAGACATTCCTCAAGACGTTGGTCGATCCCTCGCTGGTTTGCAGTATGCGCCGACAGTTCGTCGAGCAGACTGTCGCAGACGGCGCGAAGTTCTGCTGGTAATGGCCAGTTCGCTACTCGATCGAGCGCATCCGCGCTCCAGGAAGCAATCTCCGGAGCGGCAGGCAGATCGTGATAGAGAAACAGTGCTTTGATCCGCTGCTTACAGCGCCGTATCTGGTCAGTCACGGCCTGCCGTCGCCGAACGAGGGCGCGAAACGCTTCTTCCTCCTCGGTGGGAACGGCAATGCAGTTGAGCATTCCCCGAGCGGCATACTCAGCGAGACGGCGGCAGTCCAGGCGATCACTTTTCGCGTCGGCCAGAACAGGACGGGGAATGCGGCTGGGTGCGGCAACGATCGCACGGATGCCTGCGCGCGTTAGCGCACGGGCGAGATCAAATCCCGTGGGACCGGCTTCCTGGGCAACGCCGCACGGATGGATACCAAGCCGGGAGAGTTGCTCGATAAAGCCCTGCGGATCCGCCGGGCTGGTCCAGGTGTGGATCTGAGCATCGCTCCGCCGGAGAGCGATGGCATAACTGCGCTTGTGAACATCAATGCCGATCCACCAATCCCCCGGCTCATACCCCTTGACAAAGGACTCCAGTCGGGATACTTTCCGAATACATTTCATGCTGGCCTCTTTTTTGTTTGACGACATAGGGAAAGTCCACAAACTTTCTCTTAGAGGCTAGCATGATATTTTATTGGGTCCGGTGAACACGCGGCACTACGTAGTGTGCTCTGATATCACCAGTTTGGGACACTTTTGGGACAGTTACATTCGACAGATGTTCGCGGGATACAACCAAAAGCTCGATAGAATATAAAAATGCCCGCCTGTTGCCAAGCGGGCTGAGATAAGCATCATTAAAGGTTCATCGCATCAGCATCATCTTCCGCTGTATCACTCCGACATTGGTAATGAGCCGGTAGAAATAGAGTCCGTTCGGTAATGAGCCCGAGCGCAGCACTGCCGAATGCACGCCGCGTTCGTAGTCCGCATCGGCTACGACTGCGACCTCTCTACCCATCGCATCGAACACCGCAAGACGCACATGCGTGGCTTCACTGAGTTTGAATGTGAAGGATGTCACGTCGGTGAAGGGATTCGGGTAGTTCGGCCAGACATCAATACCGGTCGGGAGTGATCGTTCAATGATCTTCTCTGTGTAAACCTTCGGAATCTGTACTGAAGGTTCGGATAATCTACTGTACAGGACCGGATAGTAATCTATCACTCGTATCAGAAGACTGTCTTGCAATAACCGCAGTGAATCGATCGCAAGAATTCCCTCAGCATACCCACCGTCCCATGCGCGGGGGTAAAACATAGCTTTACGAATAAGTGAACCTTTCAATAAATCAGCACTTCCAACAAAACTGTAGGCATTCAGAATCTGGATTGCATCGGAGAAGAGACTATCCTCAGCGACGATATCCGCAGCAAGAAGCTTCGATCCCATATCGGTTCGGTTCAAACATAGATTCAGAAGTGAATCAACCATTCTTGGAGCATTAGCATCTCTCAAGGAGCGGTGCAGAAAACCGAGCATTCCACAATCTGCCGTCGCTGCCTCTGATGAATTGAGAAACTGCCCAATGAGGTGCCTGAGCGCACCGTGATTGTGTGCAGCCGCTGCTGCAATGATCTGGCCACGGCCGTTTGGGGGAGACGCCGTTGATGAAGTTTTGCTGAGCGTATGTAATTTAGTGATCGAACTTCCGCCAGACCCGACGAACGGAATAGGATCCGCGTCGAGGAGCGGGACGAACTCGACGTTTCCAGTGTACCGTGATGGTTCTGGAGGAGCCGCTGACATGTTTGCGGGCTCCCACCAGCAATTACGGGCCAGGATCCAACTCGAGGCATCTGTTTCAGCCTGATAGCCGGTTGGATCGATAAGAATGATTTCATTGCGTTCGCACTTGTCCTGCGTAGTATCGGACAAAGCGCCAAGTAGGATCCAACCATGGTTATCCGCGACGAGGCCGTGTTGCAAGGTGCGAAAACTGTTATTCCCGCCATCTGCAGGAGGATTGCCATCGCTATCCCCGAGCAACGTCCCACCCGAAGCGTATGCGCCTCGCCAGAATCCTTCAAAGATTGACTCATCGACACGGATACGTTGGACGTTGCTATGCACGGAAACTCCGGTCGAACCATAGTTCGAAAGACCATATGCGTGGTCACGATAAAGGGAGGAAATCGACGATCCGACATGGATCAGGTGGTTACTGACGAAGTAGGATTCTGTGGAGTTACTCGTAAGCGTACCACCGAGATTCTTCAATGCACAATCCGTGAAATAGATTTTACATGCTTCATCGAGACTGATACTGCCAGCCGAGCCAGCGATCGCGCTGCCATTGTAGATTTTAACCTGTTCGAGCTCGACCGTCCCCCCATTGCGGGCGAGAATACCCTCCCAATACTGTTCGAGATCGCAAGGATGAAATTCGGTTTTGTTCGCATAGAGATACCCATCACAGAAGATCCCATTGCCTGATGAGAATGCAAGTTTATCAACATCCTTTAATCTCAACGTTGCCGCAGGTTCGATGTAGATACTTCGGTCGTAGTTTTCGCACTCACCGGCAGCCGAAAAGGAGAAGTCCGTCGTCTCACTGACCATCGGATCAAGTCGATAGAGGGCGGCTGCACCCGGTGCGAAATACTCCGTGAACCCATTAGCGTACGATGTCTCGTCTGGTGTATCAGAAGCCCTCACTATCCACACATCTTTCGTCAGTACATTTGTCACACGCCATTCGTCCACTGTTTGTCCGAAGCTGCTTAGTTTGACGGTGATATGCCTCTGTCCGATCGGATGCACACCTGCATGTACAGGACCATCATACGTGTTCCCATTGAGGACGAAGAGATAACGACTTGTAGCGTCACCTTCGGCTGGCGGACTGGCGATGTTCGGAGTGAGTTCGCTCGCCATTACGTATGTCTGCTCCTGTGAATCGATGCCACCAGCGACATCCTGCCTGCGGCTGACGATCATGGAAACCAGATCGTTCGCGCCCGCTTCATCGCCTGGTTGACCGCGAAGATACCACTGAATGCAATTTTTCCATTTGAGATGCTTTGCGATCAGTGAACCGACCGGCTGGAGAAAGTCGTGAATGTACGCCTGCGTCGAATCCCATTTGTTTTCACCATTCCAGTCCAGCGTTCGTCGCACATCCTCTACTCCCTCGCTTCCCAGAAATCCCATGGTGCCCATGTCGATGTCAAGATCAGCGGTCCATGGTACTCCATTGGCCGGGTCGGGAAGAATGCGATCTTCAACCATGACCGTCGGTGGTGACGTCGGTGCATCCGGCGTATACGGTACCGATGAAAACGCATAGAAAAGAACACCGCCAGCACCAAAGGCCAGAGCGGTATTGCACTGAAAACGGAGTTCGGAGGCGGAGGGCTCGCGATTCGGGATCCTGTCCCACCATCCTGGAGGCGGATTAGTGGTCAGCAGATTGCTGTGATTCTGAATGTAAGGAATCCATGGAGTAACGCCCGGAAAGCTTGCTCGGGTTTGAATATTGCGATAGAGCAGGCTCCACATCCTTCGAAATCCTTCCATTGGTGCATCATAGAGAGATTCGCAATACTCATTCGGGGTCGTCGTCGACAGCGTCGGCCGATCTTGAGAGGTGAGAAGTGGATACCAGTACGGTCCTGAGAGATACTCCATACCCAAAACCGGAGCAAGCTCTGTGTTTGTATCCGCACCATAGGTTGAGAACAGCTCCACTTGCCCGCCACTCTCCGACTTGAGCAATTTGTCAAGAAGAAAGGCGGTCCAATACGTGCCACCAGGATAGACCTGTTCGCTTCCCATCAGAAAGCGCAGGCCGGGAAGAACGGCGGCATGTTCATCTGCATCGGCCTTGCACACAAAGCGAATTCTTTCATCCATCGCCGCGCGGTGGTTCTGATGGATCGCCAAGGTCCCGGGATTATCCGGATGCCAGAGCCCGAACGTCGCAGGATTCGTCAGACAGACTGCATCAAGCCAGAGTTGTACATCCGACGCTCCGTATGAAATCTCGATATCGAATTCCCCTACAACGTTCGCGAGGATACCAGGCTGATCTGCCATGCGTGTGGTCCCCCTCACATGCTGTGGTCCATTCAATTGCCACCATGGTCTGAGTAGATCCGTGTGGTCGCCAGGTTCAACAAATATCACACGATCATTTGATCCGGCCTGCTGAATCTCTATTTCGCCAATCACGATTTCCTGCACTCCTGCGAAAAGTTGACGCGGGGCTGAAGGATCTGTATCCAACAATTGCCCGAGTTCCAGTGTGCAGCGAATGCGTTCCCGCGTATGTGATACAGGATGCGTGTACCAGATATCAACGTGAAGGATCCCGAGATCGTCATTAGTTGGTAGCGGAGCCACTCTATTCGCACAGAGAACGGTCACCGATACCTGATACATCCCGGAAACACGATGCGAATCAGCGTCGGTCCAGTCACGGTATACCGAGAGTTCCTGAATTCTGTTGAGCTGCAATCCACTCACGGTACCAGCATTGTTGTCCATTTTTATGCAATTGGTGCCGCCGTCACGCTGTAACAGGGTTGTGGAGAATGAACTGAATTCGGTTCTGGTGTCTGTGTCATAGCCCCCATGTGTCCCAAAGTCATCAGATGATTCCGGATGCAGTATGATTCGTTCACCATTGAATCGGCCACCGAGTTTTGCATCATTAATGAGCACGTTCAATCCGTAGGCATTTGCACGCTCGCAGACTTCCCGGACGGCACTGGTATTCCACCAATTCGAATCGGGGTGTGCGTAATCCCAGCGAGCAGGGTGTGCTGGGTCATCATCCGTGCGAATATTCACACCAACGAGATTCAATTCCATCAGTTCTGCCTGGGAGAAAACGCTGTCCGAAAGACAGTTCAGAAGTGATCGGGCTTCAGCACCCGCATCGGGGGGGGGGGGACAAGATGGAGCGCGCCGCGAACAGGATAGACATTCCGGACGGTAGCATCCCAGTGAGGAGACACGCCCCATGCGCCAATCCAGAAATCGGGATCCTGTGCGTTCGCGGTGAAACTGCATAGCATAAGTAAAAGAAAAAGGTGCTTCATAAAACCTCCCGTCGAGTTTTTATAAAATCGTAAGCATTGTCCGCGTCACGGTGTTTCCCTGACGCAGAAAGATGAAATAGCTGCCCGGACGAAGGCCGGAGGTCTGGAGTGGATATTCCGCCAATCCGGCGCTGGAGTCTACCACGGATCGCATGACGAGACGACCGAGGGCATCATGGATCTCAATCGTCGCCGGACCGGTCTCGAGGCCACGGGAACGCAGCATCACCGATGAGGCGCCGGCAAGCACAGGATTCGGATAGAGTTCCAGGGATACAGACTGTGCCGTCGCAAGCGGCGTAACGGCGGTGCGCAGGTAACTGGCGCCAAGGAAAATCTTGAAATGTCGTGATTGCTGATACCCGATGGCCGGAGGCTCCGCGAATCCCCGGCCGAGCATCGCGATGTCATCGAAGCCATCACCGTTCACATCACCAATGTCGTATGCCCCGTCGACGACATCATCCGCATCCGGTATTGTTCCGATATATCCGGTGTGATCGCGTACGAGCCCTCCCGGACGCATCGGGTACAGATAGTAGAGACTGCCGTCTCGCACGAAGTATGTGGTCCAGCTGATCAGCAGGTCGCGCGTGCCGTCGCCGTTCATATCTCCCACGGGACGGATGCTCATAGCACCAGGCATGCCGCCAAATTCTGGCCAGGGATTCGCGATGGAATCATTCGGTTCGATGTTCTCCGGCAGATCACGGGAGCCGAGGAACACGAGCGGGTCGCCGTAGTCACGGTGCTCCTCGGCATCTACAATATCATCGATGCCATCACCGTTGACATCAAACATCGCGGAGCGACCGCCTTTATCTGGGCTCCACCCAATATCCGATCTCAGCGTCCTGTCTGGTGGGGATGCCCGCCCCTGTCTGTTACCGAGAAAGAGATCCCAAAAGTAAATGCGGATGGGCCCTTCGATGTATGATCCACAGATGAGCACATCGTCACAATCGTCGCCATTCAGATCGCCTGTCAGCAAATCCGACGGGTAGCTGTTTGTATTCCCGCGATCCACGGGCAGTATCTCCGCATCGGGAACGTTGTCGAAGCCGGGGCCGCCCAGGAAAATGATTGGATTATATGCCACGCGCAGACCGGTGTAGGTCAGAGTGAGCAGATCATCGTAGCCATCACCATTGAAATCGAACGCCTGTAGGCCACTGCGGTGACCGCCGTTTTCCGCCAAACTCTCGGCTCCCCAATATTGTCCACTTTCACCACGGAGTTCCAGGTCCGCCGTAGGACCCAGGAAGGGTGAAGCGTCTTTTCCAAAGTAGACATAGATACGTCCCCGGCTCTCGGGATCCAATTCACTGTTTTTGAAGTCCACAGCAGTTACCAGATCCCGCCTCCCATCGCCGTTGAAATCCGCCGATACGAGACCGGTCGACCCTCCGAGGAGGAAAAAGGCCGGTTCATGATCGAACGGATCACCACCAAGAAAAATGAATGTGGTATCATATGACGACGCCATCGCAAAATCATCGAAGCCATCGTCGTCGATATCTCCGAGGGCGCAGCACCAGCGCGAGAAGCCCGGGTGTTCAAAATGATAGACAGACTGCCATTCGAGTATCTGCAGCGCATCGTTCTCACCCGTGATCTGCGCCGGCCAGGTGGTATCAGACGATTGCGCAAAGACAGGTGATGCTGCAAGGACGGTCAGCAGCAGGCATACGGGAAACGCGAGCAAGGGCAGGCGTGCAAGCCGACGCACGATCGGCAGGAAATCCACGCTTCCTTTCCTGTCCAGAGATTGAGAACACGCTCCGGGCGGAGGGTGCACGTAAAACTGGTCCTTCATGTTGAACCTCCAAAATAATTGTACAACACACGACCACCGGCATATATGCCGATGTCCAGTACAATGGAAACTTTCCGCAATCTGTGTGGGTCAGGTGCGTCCTCCTCCGGCCCCGTCAGATTGTTCTCGTAATCTTGGATTTTCCGACTCCATTGTCAAGTACTTCCGAGACCATAACAAAAATAGGCCCGGCCATTACTGGTCGAGCCTTTCATCAATCTTCAGGAATCGGCACAATGCCTTCGAGGTCTTGGACTACATGGCCTAAGCTATACGTCAAACAGGAGTATTATCCCTCAATATGCCTGAATAAGTGAAGAAAACGGAATTCAACTGTGGAAAGAAAGTGGAAAGTCTGAAACGGTGATCCCTGTAATCTGATGATATGATGCACTTTACAGAACAAGGGCTAAAAGTCCCACCTTCTCCGCAATTCTAACCCCCTTGAGTTACTTTGACTTGAGGGGGTTTTATTTACTGAGGGGAGGGAATCTCACTTGACATCGTCAGATAAACACATATATTGGACCTCATCGTCTTGTATGATGTCTGTGAGGGAGGTTAGGAGTACTTCGTGCTCGGCGATTTCGGTTCGTCAATGAGGGCCGTCGCTGC
>JBATDG010000069.1:0-10626 GCA_049663345.1 Bacteroidota bacterium | reverse complement strand
CTGCTGCACGGCGCGGATCAGCCCTATCTCGAAGAGGTGGAGAAGCATCATCGAAAAACGCATCCCGGGGAAACCTCGGACACTGCCGTTGAAGCAGTACCCGATGCCCCGCATCCCCAATGGCGTCTGGCAAATCTTCTCGGGATCATCGCACTTGTCTGCGCTATACTCTGGCCGTTTGTTTCCGCCCTCCTAGCGAAGAACTGGGCCTTCACCTTCGACGGTACCCTCTGGCTTTCGCGCTTCCGCTTCGGTCTGTTTTCCGCCTACAGCATCGCGACCTTCCTCCTCGGTCTCCTGAGTCTCGTCGGCACGTTCAGATCGAAGTAGCAAAAATATCGATGATATGTTAAGCAAGCTCGGGCTATGACGCTGCAGCCTGTTTGCTAGTCATAACCATTTGTAGGGGCGTCCGCCGCGGCGAATTGCGCCACTAAAGGGATGAAGGAAGGTTTCCTGTTATGGAGCAAGCTGCGCCCCTACATGTATGAAGAAAGGTTTCCTGTTATGGAGCAAGCTGCGCCCCTACGGGTATGGAGAAAGGAATGGGCTTGCAAATATCATCAGGATTTGCAATAATGGCGTTGTTCCTCCTATTTGGGATCTTGTGTCCCTCAGGATTCCATAATCTTCAGGCGCTATACATTGGGGGTACTGATGAAACGAGCGTTTCTCCTTTACATTTTATTGATCCTTGCCTTCGTATCCGGGAGTATCCTGGCGCAGAGCAGCTCGCAGTACACGCCGCTTCCGCTGCTTCGTGAAGTCGACGTGGCGGGCTTCTGCGATCCGCTATTACAGGCGAAAAAGTACTATCCCGCCATCGCCGGCGATACGCTCGGACGCGGAGCGGTGGCATGGCTGGATGAACGGGACGGGTTACGGGATGTATATATCCGATTCTATGACGGCGGGACGTTCACCACGCGCGATATGAAAGCCAATGATCAGCCGCAGGGAGCCGTGGAGGCCGCGCCGGCCCTGGCATGTAACTCCAGTGGAGAGGGTGTTATCGTCTGGCTGGAATTCACAAACCGCATCCGCATCCGGCGCTTCAGCACCGATGGTGCGCTGCTGCCGATCGAAGGAAGCTACATTGAAAATTCTCGGGCAACCTTCATCGGCTCGCCGTCCGTGGCCGTTGCTCCTGACGGGGGATTCCTGGTCTCGTGGGAAGAATTCGTTCAGAGTGATGGCTATGCCGTCCGTGCCAGACTCTTCCATGCCGACGCCACTCCCGCGAGTGAGGCGCTGGTGGTGTCGACGTTCACGCCAAGGTTGGTGTTTTTTGGTTATGATTCGGGCTACTGGAGCAGAAACGACAACATCCGGCATGCGGCCGTGGATTCTCTCGGACGATTTTGCGTTATATGGTCTGATTTTCTCGGGTACAACGTCTCGAGAGTCATGGCATCGGTCATCGATGGAAGGGACGCATCGGTATCGACAGCATTCAAGCTCAGCGGTGAAGAGGAAGAGAATTGGATGTTCAGAAGAAATCCCACGGTGCTTAGCACGGGCGGCCCGGCGTTTTTCTCGGCCTGGCAGGAGGATATCCATGGATTCGTCTTCGGCCGCATGGTCTGGTGTCGTTTCGCCGGCGACAGATCTGTTTTCGTACGGGACTCCGTCCCCGAACGCGAAATTTGGGGTGCGATCGCTATACTGCGTAACGGCCGCGTGCTCGTGCCTCAAGGGCGGCTGCTCGTTCTTGAACAGGACGGGTCTTACCGTGATGGACAGGAGTGGATATATTCACATTTACCCGAGCCATTTGCAGAGTACGTAGCCGGACCCGACGTCATGGCTGAGGGACTTCCTGGGACACTCACGGCTGTCATGCATTTATCCATCTCAAAACATGGTGGACCGGGACATTGGACCCGGCAGCTCGCACTGCAGCAGCTCGACACGGCTATGACGCGTCTGACGCCGCTCACTCTCTGCAGTACGGAGCAGTGCAGCAAGGACGAACTGCGTCCCCTGGTCGCTCGCAACGACAGAGACGATATTCTCGTCACCTATGAACATTCCGGATCCGTCGCGCCGACGATCGGGGCGACGACCTGTGATCTCAGCGGCACGCCGAGTGGAAGGCAGAGTAGCATGCTGCCGAGAAAGCTGCCGAAAGGGGATTCCCAGCCAGTAAAACTTTTCGGCGCCGTTCCCCTCCCGGGTCAGGGAGGGAGCTTTGTTGTGCTGCGTGTGGAACTTTCGGTGCTCCGCAGCAACAGCCCCAGCCTCGCCACGCTTGGTCGGGACGGCAGCAACATGCTCGGTCCCGTTGCGATCGACAATGACGCCTCAGTGCTGGAAGCCAGCATGACGATCGACGCTGACGGAAACATCCTCGTTTTCTATCTGACGACCGACGGCAAGCTCCACCGCTGCCTTTTCTCCGAAACGCTTGAACGACTCGAGGAAAACCAGACCATATACTCCTTTACAGCGCCTGCGCCGGAGCATCTCAACCGCATTGCCATCTCGATGCATCCCGACGCCGGCGCGGTAGTGTCCATCTTTTCGGGACCGCACCCCGACTATTATTATCCGCTGCCCGCCGATACCCTGGTGACCATCGTGTTCGACCGGAACGGTGTCGTGCTCGACGAATCTCTTCGGCAGATCAATGCCGTACCGCAGCATGGCCGTCAGCTCCGCAATGCCATCGCGGCGGATGGAACCATCGCGGTGCTGTGGAACGAGTTGCTCTCTACCGGCCGGCATCTGCTTCGCATCGAGCGCCATGATAAGGGCAGCGCCGTGGCGAGGGATTCCTCAGCCTACGATCTTGCCCAGATGTGGCCGATGTTCACCACCCTGCAATGGACGGGCCGCTCGGAACTGCTGGCCACCTGGGCGCAGAACAACTATTTCAAGGGCGTGATTATCGACGATGCCTATCAGCGGGAGTGGCTGATGCTGCTTCACGGCGCAACGCTGCGCGAGGGTGAGTTTTTCAACGACCATCTCGCCCATGACGTGCTGGTTATCGATTCCACACTCTATCTCTTTCACGAAAGCAATGAGCGGCCCGGGGAGGGATACAACGTTCGTCTGCGGATGCTGCGCCTGCCATCGCGTGCAGTGGAACTCCCGGAGACCTTCACCTTCGATGTCACACCCATGCCCTCGGCGGGTGCAGCCACATTGCGCTTCACGCTTGGAGAAGATACGCCCGTGCGTGCCACGCTGCACGACCTGCTGGGCAGGGAAGTGCGTGCGGTGGATTTCGGTATGCTCGCTCCCGGTCTGCGCCGCATCACGTTCCCGACCGCTGGACTCGCGAGCGGAGTCTACATTTGCACGGTGCAGGCAGGAGATTCCGCCGTGCGTCCCTTCGTGATTGTGCGGTGATGAACAAACGGATATGCATGCCACAGAGATTTTGTCATCCATGCTGCGGCATTGAACTTGTGTAACATATGTGCTACATTTAGGGAGAACACAATGGAGCTAACCATGAGCAAGACCTCTACGGTTCACGCACGCATCGAACCCGGTCTGAAGGAAGAGGTGGAGGCGGTATTTCAGAAATTGGGACTGACTGCTTCTCAGGCTATCACGCTGTTTTACAAACAGGTCGAATTACGGAAAGGCTTGCCTTTCGACATCGTCATCCCGACGAAAACGACGCAGCGCACCTTCAACGACACCGATGCCGGGCGCAATCTGATAGTCTGCGCCGATATCGATGATTTGTTCGGCAAGTAATCGCTGATTTTCAACGGATGCTTTGGGAGGAAATTCGTATTTAAATCCGATGGGGGAATCTGTACCATGTGTGACAATGTCATAAATGGGAACAGCGACATGAAAACGGCGGTGACAATCCGGCTGGACGCAGCACTCGACGAGCGGCCGGAAAAAATGACGGAGTTGTCCGGGAAGTCTCGCAGTGAAATCGTACGCGAGGCGCTGCGGCGGCATCTATCAATCATGCAGTTCGAGCAGCTGCGCGAGCGTCTGATGCCCTCCGACTGCGGCTGGCGGTGATGGTCCGGATGTAACCTTCTTTTGTAAAAAGTCGAAAACAGTAAGTAGTATATTTCTCAAAAAGAGAAATCCAGGAGCCAATCCACGACGCAGCTCCATTGCAGGGGAGCGGGGAGTTCGCGGCGGGGCGGAATGGCGTCGAGGGTGATGAGCAACGGCACCGGCTGGCTGCCACGCCATGTCGGGTGCAGGAGATAATATTCCTCGAGCAGCCACTGCAATCCGGCGCCATCCAATCCGGTCAGCCGTTCGTCCTCGAAATTCAGAAACAGCAGGGACGCCCGCGGTGCTCCCGCGGATAGCCTCTCGGTCATGGCCTGTCGTTGCTGATAAATTTACTTCATTGCCCGAATTGCGTATGTTGGGCGAGAAGATATGCTGAACTCACGGATTCAGGAGATAATTAATTTTCCGGCCTCTCACGAGACATTGCGCTACATTTTTCTATATGGTATAATGCATGTGTCTGATACAGGAATTTTTCCTTCGGAACGAATTGTAATCGAACCACGTTGAGTTTTAGCACGCAGAAGAGGCAGTAGAAGTGGCACGCATCACAGAGGATAAGTGCCGTCCCGCCTCAGTAATAATCAGCTTAACCAAACATTTTAACGCTAGATTAAGAAAGGCGAAGTGGCCATGAATCCACAGGCCCCGTATATTTTACAAGGCGACGGTGAAATCCGTGCTGTGCTGGATGTACTGATTCTCAAGAACGAAAAGGTCTTTGTCGCCTACTGTCCAGGTTTGAACCTGTCCACCTATGGCGACAACGAGGATGACGTACAGTCTGCTTTCGAGGACGCTGTGGAGATATTCTTCAAGGATACCCATACGATGGGATCTCTCGACCGCGTCCTAACTAAGCTAGGCTGGAAGGCGCATCAGATCCCAGTCTCGCGATTTGAGCTAAAAAAGAAGCAGCAAACTCAGCCGGATGTGATCCGTTCCGTGCGCCACGAATACCACGTACAGTACGCACACTAACGTTGCAGTATGGCTGAGTACTCGCGTCAACTGATATTGAAATTCTTAAAAGACCATGACATAGAGCTTGTCCGCCACACTTGCAGACACAACGTCTACAACAGCAAGAAGAAACCTCTCGACCGTCCTGTCACTCTCCGTCGCAATACCAAGGACATCCCTGATTTTCATGTATGGACTACACTCGAGAACATGGGATTAACGAAAGCATATTTTCGGAAGTGGTTGAAAAACCAATAGAAACGGAAACCCACAAAACATGGCTCTTCGGGGAAGGTTGTGGGAAGGTCCCCTGTCCGGAATGCGGGAGTCTGTCATCCACACAGCACACCTTTAACGACACCGACGCCGGGCGCAATTTGATAGTCTGTGAAGACATCGATGATATGTTCGGCAAGCTTGGGCTATGACACCGGGAGAAAAATCGCATTGAAAACAGAAAGGGAATTTCGTACTATGTATGACAATGTCATACATCGGAGCAGCGACATGAAAACGGCGGTGACAATCCGACTTGACGCGGCACTAGACGAGCGGCTGGAAAAAATGACGGAGTTGTCCGGGAAGTCTCGCAGTGAAATCGTACGCGAGGCGCTGCGGCGGCATCTTGCGATCATGCAGTTCGAGCAGCTGCGGGAGCGTCTGATGCCCTTCGCCGAGGCGAACGGCTATCTCACGGATGAGGATATTTATCGCGAGGTGTCGTGACCGTCTTTCTCGACACAAACGTTCTTGTCAGCGCATTCGCATCACGGGGACTCTGCGCCGACGTGCTGCGTCTCGTGCTCTCGCAGCATGAATTGATCCTCTCCCAACAGGTCATCACGGAATTTCACAGGGTGCTGAAAATGAAATTCCGAGTTCGCGATGCTCTGCTTGCAGAGTTTACCGCGTTCTTCGATGAATCGCATATCGTTCCAATACCGCAGCCGCCGTTTCCTCATGAGGTGCGGGATACGGATGATGCCGCCATCCACACGCAATGCGAGATACTCGTCACAGGGGATCCCGATCTGCTCGACATGGCCTCTGCCATAAGCGAATTGCGCATCCTCTCGCCCCGGCAGTTCTGGGAGCTGCAGAAACAGGGGACTTGACATCCATTCCGCGCTTTTGTATTATTGGTTAGACAGAAGTCTAACCAATGGCTGATAGCTGATGGCTAATGGCTGATATGGCTTTTGGAAGGAATGGAGAATCCCAATGTTTGAACCCGGAGCAGCGCCCACGCGCTGCATGCATCTGGATATGGATACGTTTTTTGTGTCCGTCGAGCGATTGATGGATCCGGCTCTCAACGGACGCCCGGTGATCGTCGGCGGTACGCCGTATCAGCGGGGCGTGGTGGCGGGCTGTTCGCGCGAGGCGCGGCGCTACGGCGTGCATTCGGGCATGGCGCTGCGGCAGGCCTACGAGCTCTGTCCCCAGGCCGTGTTCCTGCATCCGAGCTTCACGCATTACGCCGAATACAGCGACCGCGTCTCCGAACTGCTCGAGGATTTCGTGCCGGTGATGGAGAAGGCGTCCATCGACGAATTCTATCTCGATCTCAGCGGCTGCTCGCGCTTTCTCGGCAACGAGGAATCCTGGGGCGTGCGCGTCAAGCATACCATTCTCGGCGAACTCCACCTGCCGCTCACCTACGGCATCGCGCGCAATAAGCTGGTAGCGAAAGTGGCGACCAACGTCGGCAAGCGGGCGGGCGACATGCGCGTGCCCGAAGGCCGGGAAGCCGATTTTCTCGCGCCGCATCCGATCCGCATCATGCCCGGTGTGGGGGAGGTGATGGAGCGCGACCTGCTGAACATGGGCATTCCCTTCATCGGCAGCATCGCCGCGCTGTCGCTGCGGCTGTTCTCGAACATGTACGGCAAATCCGGACGCTCGCTGCACGAGCATTCCCGCGGCATCGACCATTCACCCATTCTCCCGTATCGGCGGCAGAAGTCCCTCGGCGCCGAGCATACCTTCGATGAAGATGTGCTCGACCCCCGCGCGATGGAGGCATCGCTCAAGCAGCTGGCGGCGCGGGTGGGACGCGATCTGCGCGAACGGCGATTCCTCACACGCACGATCACGCTGAAGCTGCGCTACGCCGACTTCATCACCGCGACCAAGACCCTGCATTGCGACTACAGCAATGCCGATCACGTGCTGTATCGCATGGCCGAGCGGCTGTTCCGCGCCCTCTACACCCGCCGTGTGCGCGTGCGCCTGCTCGGCATCAGCACCAGCGACCTGATCGACGACTACGGACAGCTTTTCCTTTTCGATGAGGAAGAAAAAAAATCCGACAGCCTCTATGCCGGACTCGACGACATCCGCCGCCGCTTCGGCAAATCCGCCATCACCTACGGCAGCGTGCTGGAGCAAAAGCAAGATATAGGATATAGGATATAGGATATAGGATGAAAGTACCGTCATTCTGAGCCCTGAAAGGGCGGCATTCGCGAAGAGCGACATTTGAAAACGGAGATACGCAATGAATACAACAGCACCCATACGCTTCACAAGTACGCTCATTACGACGGCGGATATGACAGCCGCACGGCGGTTTTATGAAGAGCTGCTGGGACAGGAGGTGGAATACGATTTCGGAGAGAACGTATCCTTCAAAGGCGGCTTCGCGCTGCATCAGCGGGAACACTTTCACCGGCTGCTCGCATCGTCCGCCGTGAAGCGGCAGAACGGCGGAACGCACCGCTACGACATGGAACTGTACTTCGAGTGCGAGGATATCGAGGCGGTCGACGAACGTCTGCGCACGGAAGGCGTGCCTTTCGTGCATCCGCTGCGCGAACAGCCCTGGGCCCAGCGCGTGATACGCGTTTTTGATCCAGACGGAACGATTGTCGAGATCGGCGAACCGATGCCTCTGGTGGTTGTGCGCCTTGCCCGGCAGGGAATGGAAGAGGACGCCATCGCCTCGCGCACATCCATCCCGCTGCGGCAGGTGCAGCTGCTCCTCGCCCGCGAAGCCGTTGCGCAGGAAACACTGTTCGAATAACAGCGTGGGTGGGCAAGACTCCCGGCCCATCGAAGAGTAACCACAGATTTCACGAATTACACAGATTGGATTTTTAGAGAATGAGCCATCCCGTCTCCGTCCCGCAGTGCGTTACTAAGCCGAGGCAGGCGGCTCGTCCAAGAGTAACCACAGATTTCACGGATTACACAGATTGGATTTTTAGAGGATGAGCTATCAGCTATTAGCTATCAGCCATCAGCTATTAGCCATCAGCCATCCAATTGTTGCAGAGTATCCGGTCAGGAAGTACATTACTCGGGTAGATCAAACGAAATATAGGAGCACCCATGAGTACAGCTGAAGATCTGAAAACCGCGTTTGCGGGAGAAAGCCAGGCGAATCAGAAATACCGCGCGTTTGCGGCGAAAGCCGAGAAGGAAGGACTTCCCAACATTGCGAAGCTGTTCCGCACCACCGCGGAAGCCGAGCGCATTCACGCTGCCGGACACCTCGCATCGATGGAAGGTATCGGCTCCACCGCCGAGAACCTGAAATCAGCCATCGGTGGAGAGACCTACGAATTCACGGAAATGTATCCGCCCATGCTCGAGCAGGCAAAGATCGAAGGACATAAGTCCGCAGCCCGCATGTTCAACTTCGCGCTGACCGCCGAAGCCGTGCATGCGAAGCTGTACGCTCTGGCACTCGAAGCGGCGGAAGCAGGGAAGGATCTCACGGAAGTGAGCTTCTACCTTTGCCCGGTCTGCGGACATATCGAGTTCGGCACACCGCCAGCCGAATGTCCCACCTGCGGTGTGAAAGCCGAGAGATTTGTGCTCGTGGATTAACGCGCGCAACATTGTTGTAACATGAACAAACCGGACGGCAACGCCCGGTTTGTTTGTAGTACGGCGCATTCCGCCCTTGGATACCCTCGTCCGTCGAAGTTCGCGTGAAAAGGGCGCGCTGGGGCGCGCCGTCCCCACGCTCGTCACCACGTTGATACGAAACGTTGATGCGAAGGTGCGGAGCAGGCGCTCCGCGGTCCAGGCAGGCCCTTCCCCCTAACGTCCTTCCGCCTAACGTCCTAACGCCCTGTCCATTTTTCCCCCCTTGCATGTCATTGAATTTCCCCGTATTTATATTTTTATGCGCTCGACCACACATATTGTATTGAGCATTCTATTGATGCTCGCCGTTACGGGAGTGACGGTGCAGACGCATTACTGCAATGGCGCGGCGCGGTATTCGACGATTGCAGTGGATAGCGAACACAGTTCGTGCTGCGGTGATGATATGCCTGCCTGTCCTTCATGCATGGATGTGGTCAGCAGCAATGTCATGAGTACGCCAACGACTGTTGCGGTAATAACCAGCGGCAGCGTCGATCTTCCTGTGATGGGAATGACCGCCGAGGAAAATTCCGCTGCACCGGTCGAGCCCATTCTGACTCAACCAATCGCAAATGCTCTCGGACCACCCGGCGTGACCGGCGGTTCCGATATCCCCATTCTCATTTCTTCCTTCCTCATCTGATTTCCGACAAGTCCACTTGACCGGACAGGCATCGTCATGCCTGCGCCGGAGTATGTTCACGTCGCCGTTCTTCCATCGGACGGAAGCTGTATCATCAATTCGGATTTGTCATCATGCTCAATTCACTCATTCGCTTCTTTCTTGAAAACAAGGTTGTGACCTTTACGCTGTTGGCGCTGATCATCGGCTGGGGAGTCATGACCGCGCCTTTCGGTTGGCAGACCAACTTATTTTCCCGCGACCCGATGACTGTGGACGCCGCGGCGCAGCTGCAGGGCAATACCAGTATGATGAATCCCGCCGGCGGCAAGATCTCACTCGGACATGATCACGGTGCGAAGCAGTCCGGAAACTCATCCGCCCCCGCTGCAAAGATGAAGATGGAAGTGCCGAAGAAATTCCGCGAGCAGCTGCGGAATCTCTTCGACCGCTACGATGCGATTACGAAAGCCCTTGTTGCATCCGACCCGAAGGCGGTGCCTGATGCTGTTAAGACCGCGCGCACTGCTCTCGAGGGGGTCGATGTGTCGCTGCTGAGTGAAGCGATGCGTCCCCGATGGGCGGAGCAGTCTCAGAGTCTGCGCAAAACCCTCGATGCCATCGCCGCGACGCGCGATCTCGAAAAGCAGCGTGAACGCTATTCGGAGCTCAGCAACGTACTCTACGAAACCATGAAGCACTACGGTGTCGAAGGAAGCACTGTCTACTGGCAGCATTGCCCCATGGCCTTCGACGACAAAGGCGCCAACTGGCTCAGCCCCCTCAAGGAAATCCGCAACCCCTACTTCGGCAGCAAAATGCTGAAGTGCGGCACCGTGAAAGAAGAACTTACCGCAGAGTGACAGGAGCCCGGAGCGCCAGCTCCGTGACAGGAGCCCGGAGCACCAGCTCCGGGACAGGAGCCCGGAGCACCAGCTCCGTGACAGGAGCCCGGAGCACCAGCTCCGTGACAGGAGCCCGGAGCGCCAGCTCCGGGACAGGACCCCGGGCGCGAGCCCCGGGACAGGACCCCGGAGCGCCAGCTCCGTGACAGGAGCCCGGAACGCCAGCTCCGGGACAGTAGCCCGGAGCGCCAGCTCCGTGACAGGAGCCCGGAACGCCAGCTCCGGGACAGTAGCCCGGAGCGCCAGCTCCGTGAC
>JBATDG010000068.1:0-2512 GCA_049663345.1 Bacteroidota bacterium | reverse complement strand
CTTTACCTCTTTACGTTCTTACGTCTTTGCATCGCTCCACCATTCTCCCTAAATTTAGTGTTCATGACATTTTTAGAAATTCGGAGCATCCATTGGCTACAGCGAAAACCGGCGACACCGTCGCAGTGCATTACACCGGGTCCTTGACCGACGGTACCATTTTTGACTCCTCCCGCGAGCGTGAGCCGCTGTCCTTTACCCTTGGTGAAGGACAGGTGATCGCCGGATTCGACAGTGCCGTCGACGGCATGAATGTGGGTGATTCGGTGAAAGTAACCATTCCTGCAGCGAACGCGTACGGAGAATACAACGAACAGTTCGTCCTTGAAGTACCGCCTTCGGACATTCCGCCCGAAATCGGCGTGGAAGTAGGGATGGATCTGCAGATGCATCAGGAAGACGGCGGCGCCATTCCAGTGCGCGTCACTTCAGTCACCGAGGAGCTCGTTACCCTCGACGCCAACCACCCCCTCGCCGGACAAGACCTCACCTTCGAAATCGAGCTTGTCTCCATACAGGGGTAACACAAAGACACGAAGTCACGAAAACACGAGTTTCTTTTGGCGGCCTTTGGCCGCCTATTTTTTTTCTGTCTTTGTGCTTTCGTGTCTCTGTGCTCCCACGTCTCTGCATCAAGCGCGGGCAGGCAGGGAGGGATTTTTCCCTTTCATCGATATGGAGGCGATGGTTAGATTTCGCACATCGTCATCCTGAATGGCGATAGGGAAAACTTTCTTACAACATTATTTAGGGAGCCATCATGAATGGTAACACTGTGCGTGCGTATTGCGCGCAGCCACTACGTTTTCTTGCGATCATCAGTGCGGCGATGCTTGTTTTCGCTGCCTGCGACAATCCGCCCGTCGAAAACACCACACCGGTCTACTCTGCCCTGGCGATGCCGGCAGGAATGCCGGTTATGTACGGTCCGGTGAACAAATCCAATCCGTTCGAGTATGTCGGTCTGCGCCATAACGACCTCGTGCATGCCGCCATCTCTGCAGCTGAGCCCTGGGACACTCTCAGTCTTCCGGTAATGCTTGCTCATTTCCGGAAGACCATTCCGGAATGGAGCGAAGCGGCAATGGATGTTCCACGCCTGCGCGGCATCGGACATGTTCAAACCGCCTTCGCTCTGCAGATCGACAGCAGCGCACGATACCAGCTGGCTGAATTCGCGGCGCCGGGGTACACCGCGAGAGAGCTTGGGTATATTCGCCGTATCGGGACGCTCCTCTGCAACGCTGCCACATTCTCCGCACTCGAGCAAGGACTGCTCGACATAGAAAGGAATATCCTCGCTGAGCAATGGCCCGATGGTGATCGCAAGGAAATGTATGCACGCATCGCGATCAGCGTGGCCAAGCATTCCTGCGCCTACTGGAAAAGGATGTTTTTCGTTGCCGCCGGAGCCGATCCATCAGAACTTTCGAAGTTCGGCAACTCGGGATCGCCCGGCTGTTTCGCGAAGTCTACTGAACTGCTGATCCACCTGGTCACGAAATCCGAGACTGTAATTGCGGCCGACATCATGGCAGCGACATCAGCGGGGGAAGCCGCTGCGGCGTTGGGTCCTCTCAAGCAGATCGAAGCCGCGATAGTCTCCGGCAGCGCCGTCTCCCTCATCGTCGCAGCGCTGCTGTATTTCAACGATGTCGTTGAATACATCCGTTCATTGTGTCCCAGCGGCTCAAGCAACTGAACAATCTGATCACCAACATTTTAGGGAGAACATCATGCGACAAGTACTTTTATTCATTGCCTTCCTGCTCATGGTACTGGTGTTCATGTTCACCGGCAACGTGTAAGCAAAAACCCGGGGGGAAGAATAAACCACAAAGTCACTAAGACACGCGCAAGAAGCACGAAGGTTTTTTAGACGGACGACGCCCTCAAGATTTGACGGGCGTCATCCATTATACAAATCCTTCGTGTTCTTCATTCGTGTCTTAGTGACTTTGTGGTTTATTCTTCTCTTCACGGTATTTTACCCAATGATCATACTTCTATCTGCGATACTCGCACCATATTTCATTTCGGGCTTCGTCGATTTCTGGATCAAGGAACGCACGAAGCGGCGGCTGTACCGTGAAGGGAAGGGCTGGGCCGATATGCCCGCCTATCTTTTGCATGAACATGGCTGGCACTGGTATATCACCAGCATCTGGGTCGTGCTGCTGATCGTGCAGGTGCTGGTGTTCGGGGGTCCCTGGCAAATCCTGCTCGGCGTTCTGATCTTTTCCACCGAGGACATCGCCTACTACGTCTTCACCTGGATCGCCTTCGGCGGAACCGAGAAGCGGGAGTTCCTCCCTGCCGAACTCCCCTGGCTGCACGGCGATATCGCATTCTACCGCCGCCTCGTGGGCGACCTCTATCCCCGCCGGAATTTCCTCATCGTCTACGCAGCGCAGTGGATTCTGTTTGTGAGTCTGCTAATCGCTTTCGCGTGAAGAAAAAACCACGAAGTCACGAAGACACGAATGAAGAACACGAAGGATTTGTATAACGG
>JBATDG010000067.1:0-66356 GCA_049663345.1 Bacteroidota bacterium | reverse complement strand
CGCCCTCACGTCCTGACGCCCTCACGTCCTGACGTCCTGACGTCCTGGGCTGCAATAGGTCGCGCTCGCCACGTCGAGTCTTCGACTTTCAGCGCGAAGGTGCGGAGCAGGCGCTCCGCAGTCCATGCACGTCCTGACGCCCTCACCCCCTCACGTCCTCACGCCCTCACGCCCTCACGCCCTCACGTCCTCACGCCCTCACGTCCTCACGTCCTCACGTCCTCACGTCCTCACGTCCTCACGCTTATTCATTCCGGATAAGGTGGTTTTGAAAAGACAAAGGAATTCGTGATTTTAGTAACGATCATTTGAGTATGCGAGGGCTGTACCGCATTCTTCTACACATCGCGAAACCCTCCTGCAATCACGTTCACAACACATATTTGCGCACAATGAAGTTCAAGACATTTCCGGGCGGGGTACATCCCCCTGAAGAAAAAGAACTCAGTGAGGACTGCGCCTTCGAGTATATGCCCGCTCCAAGCATGGTTGTGCTGCCGCTGTCGCAGCACCTCGGCAAGCAGGCACGGCCGCTGGTGGAAAAACGCGCCACGGTAGCTCAAGGACAGGTCATCGCTGAGGCCGACGGCTTTATTTCCGCGCCGGTGCACAGTCCCATCACAGGGACAGTAAAGAGCATCGGACGCGAGAGCAACAGCAGCGGCTATATGAAAGAGGCATTGGTAATCGTTCCCGCGGAAGCGAAGGATGGTGAGGAAATACCGGCGCCCATCATGATGCCGTCGCTCAATCCCGATACCGTCACGGTAGAGGAAATCCGCCTGCGCGTCAAAGAGGCCGGCATTGTCGGTCAGGGCGGCGCGGCATTCCCGACATACGTGAAACTGACGCCGCCGGAAGGAAAGACCATCGACACGGTTATTCTTAATGGCTGCGAATGCGAACCCTACCTGACGCGAGACGACCGCTTCATGCTCGAGCGTCCCGAGGCAATCGTTTCCGGTCTCAAGCTGATCATGCGCGCCCTCGGTGTGCAGAACGGCGTGGTCGGAATCGAAAGCAATAAACCGCAGTCCATCGCTGCGATGGAACGGGCGGTTGCGGGAGAATCCGGACTCTCAGTCTGCGCGCTGCAGACGAAGTATCCGCAGGGTGCGGAGAAAATGCTGATCAAGGCGGTGAAAGGTCGTGAGGTACCTCCCGGCAAGCTGCCGCTGGACGTCGGTGTGGTTATTCAGAATATCGGGACAGCCGTTGCCGTGCATGATGCCATCGCAAAAGGCGAGCCCTCGATTACTGCTGCGGTGACCGTCACTGGCCGGGGTATCCGCAACCCGAAGAATCTCATTATTCCGGTCGGTACGCCGATTTCGGAAGTGATAGCCTTCTGCGGCGGACTAACCGAAGACGCGGCGAAAGTAGTCGTGGGCGGACCCATGATGGGTATCGCTCAGTACGATCTGAACGCACCGATCATGAAAGCTACTTCGGGAATTGTCGTACTCACGCATGACGAAGCTCGCAAGCAGGAAGAAACTGCCTGTATTCGATGCGGCAAATGCATCGACGCATGTCCGCTGCACCTGACGCCGACGCGCCTGGCACGGCTTTCCCAGCTCAACATGATCGAGGAAGCCGAGCGGCTGAGCATCACCGTCTGTATGGAATGCGGCAGCTGCGCATTCAATTGTCCTGCGAATATTCCTCTCGTGCAGTGGCTCCGACTAGGCAAACAGCGTGTGATTCAACTCCAGCGCAATCGGAAATCAACCGCTGCCTGATCGCATACGATAATACCCGGGTAAAAAGCCAAACGGTTATTACCCGGATAAAATATCAAATGAATAATATCCGGGTAAAATCCTAATAGGAGTTGAACCCGGGAGATGGTAGTCCTAGAGCTACCGCGGATCATCCGCCTTCTATCACGAATTATAAACGAACTCGAACAGATTCATGTCAAGCGTAACAGTGACCGAGGCACCAACTGGGTCTGAGCTCCTGCTCTCGACCTCGCCTCACCTGCATTCGCGATGGACGACAAAACAGGTCATGTGGTTTGTCGTGCTCGCCCTGGTCCCTTGCGTGATTTCAGCTGTCGTGTATTTCGGCTTCTTCCAGCTTCTCGTCATCGCTACCGCCGTGGTTTTTGCCATCGGTACGGAAGCGCTGATTCAGTATCTGCTGAAGAAACCTATCGCCGTTATGGACGGCAGCGCCGTGATCACCGGACTTCTGCTCGGTTTGATCGTTCCGCCGAACTTCTCCCTCGTGTTCACGGCCCTCGGGTCCGTGTTCTCCATCGGTATCGGGAAGATGGTTTTCGGCGGACTCGGTTATAACATTTTCAACCCCGCTCTCGCCGGACGCGCCTTTCTTCAGGCAGCGTTCCCCGTGGCGATTACTACCTGGACCATCCCGCATTTCGCCGTCGATGCCGTTTCAAAAGCGACGCCGCTGGCGGCGTTCAAATTCGATCGCGTGCTCACGGACATTACTCCGATGGTCGTGGGAAATATCGGCGGTTCACTCGGTGAAACCTCGGCGATTGCTGTGCTGATCGGCGGCTTTTTCCTGGTGGTCACCGGTGTCGCCAACTGGCGCGTACCCGCAGCCATGATTGTGGGTGTGGTTGTCTTCGGCGGCGCACTGTGGCTGATCGATCCCGCAGCGCCGAATCCCATGTTCCACATCTTCGCAGGCGGATTCCTTTTCGCCGCAGTATTCATGGCCACGGACATGGTGACTTCCCCGATCACGGCCAAAGGTATATGGATTTACGGGATGGGGATATCTCTTATTCTCGTGCTGATCCGCGTCTACGGCGGATTACCCGAGGGCGTCATGTATTCGATTCTCTTCATGAACGCGTTCGTTCCCCTGATCAACCGGTATACCCAACCCACAATATTCGGGGAGGGCAAGGCATGAAAATCATCGTCTCCATGCTTCTGACGCTCAGTCTCATCGGCGTCGTTTCCGGCGGAGGACTGGCTATGCTCAGCAGCTGGGCAGATCCGCTGATAGCCGCGAATAAGAAAGCGGACACCGAACGCGCGATCTTTCTCGTCCAGCCTGAAGGCAAAGGCTACGAACCCGTTTCGGAAGTGAAGTACGAATTGTACCGCGTTCTTGACACAGCAAAGACTACGATCGGCTACGCTCTTCCGTGGGAAGGCAACGGCTTCCAGGGAAAGATCCGCATGATGGTCGGACTCAACGCCGATCTCAGCACAATCACTTCCATCGAAGTGCTCGAGCAAGTTGAAACCCCGGGACTCGGCACCAAGGTGACCGAGGATCCTTTCCGCAATCAGTTCAAGGGCCTGAAAGCAGTGCCGCAAGTTGATTGGATCAAGGGCGTGCCGCCGACAAAGGACAATGAAATCCAGACCATCACCGGCGCGACGATTTCGTCTAAGGCGATGGTGGCTATAGTCAACGACGGCCTGGCAAATATCCGCAAGGATCTGGCGCAGGGAGGTGCACAGTGAAAAAACAGGTTTCCCTCGCACGTGAATACACGAAAGGGCTTTGGGAACAGAGTCCTGTGTTCAAGCAGGTGCTCGGCATGTGCCCGACTCTCGCTGTTACCGTGTCGGCAATGAACGGCATCGCCATGGCGCTGGCCACGACCTTCGTACTCGTATTCTCAAGCTTTATTATTTCTCTCATCCGCAAGCTGATTCCTTCGCAGGTCCGCATCGCATCGTATATCGTGATCATCGCGACCTTCGTAACGATCGTGGATCTCGTGATGCGCGCGCAATTCCCGGATCTGAGCAAGGCGCTCGGTCCATACATTCCTCTCATCGTGGTGAACTGCGTGATCCTCGGACGCGCCGAAGCATTCGCCGCAAAAAATTCTCCGCTCCGCTCAGTGCTCGACGCACTCGGCATGGGATCGGGATTTCTGATCGCGCTTGCCTCCCTCGGCGGCATCCGTGAAATAATCGGATCCCGCACGCTTCTCGGCATGCAGGTGCTGCCCGATGCCTTCGAGCCGTGGCTGATCATGATCCTTCCCGCCGGCGCTTTTCTCACGCTCGGATTGATGATGGGATTTCTGAACAGTCTTGTCGATCGCCGCAAGCGCCGCGACGAAGCCGCAGTGCTGGCGCAGCACATGAGCAAATCCACGGTTGCCGTCACAGCTGGACAGGAGGGCTAAGCCATGGAACTCATTCTCATTTTCGTTTCCGCCGCGCTGGTCAACAACTTTGTCCTCGCGTACTTTCTCGGTATCTGTCCCTTCATCGGCGTTTCGAACAAGCTTTCGTCCGCATTCCCGATGGGACTCGCCACCACCTTTGTTCTGGTGCTTACCGCAATCGTGACCTGGCTTATTTACCATCTCATTCTCGTTCCGTATCATGTAGAATACCTTGAGTACGTGGCGTTCATTCTCGTCATCGCTTCGTTGGTTCAGTTCGTCGAGATGGTTATCAAGAAGGTCAGTCCGCCGCTGTACCGCGCGCTCGGAATTTTTCTGCCGCTGATCACCACCAACTGCGCCATTCTAGGACTCGCGCTCTTCATGGTGCTCAAGGACTACAACTTCGTGGAAAGCATTTTCTTCGGAGTTGGCGCAGGCACAGGCTTCACACTGGCGATCAGCATCATGGCAGGCATTCGCGAAGAGCTCGAACTGGGCAACGTGCCAAAGGCTTTCCGCGGAGCTCCGATTACGCTGATCGTTGCCGGACTCCTAGCCCTCGCCTTCATGGGTTTTGCCGGAATGATAACGGTCTGATCCACTTGATGCAGCTTCGAGCAGGATTTCAGGATTGAAATTCCGCGTCATCGGGAAGGGCAAATGCCTTCTCACGGAAAAATGAACATTAGAAAAACAGACTTAGTCAGGAGTATACACATGATTTCACGTCGTTCGTTTCTGAAACTTTCGGGCCTGGCGGTCGTCGTCACCGGCGCGGGCTTCGGAACCGGAAGCATGCTTAAGGGCGGCGAATCGCGCCGTTTCGCCATGCACGGCTTTGTCCCAGACGATGATCGCGCGGTGCGCGAACTTCTTCGCCTATTTGCAGCGGAACTCCCTTCGGGCGCGGCTGCCCCCGCGATAACCGCCGATGCACGCTGGAGCGGCGTTATTCGCAGCGCGCTCCGCAATACCTCCCGCAGCGCCGGAATGGAGCAGGGAAGCGGAAGCGTTTCCGTTCGTCTGATCCGTCTCGGTCAGCCGGCACCGGGGGACGTCCTCGTCGCCGATGACCGGAAGCGCATCTATAATCCGGAAGGCGATTTCAGCATGGCGCTGCACGGCTTGCGCGCCAGGTTGAAGGAAAGCGACGCACAGTACATGATCAGCGCCGAGTACGTCGAAGAGCCGGCATTCGCTTCGTTGTTCAGCACTGGCAATGTGCTTGTCGTTGAGAATGACCGCGGTGTTGTCGATCGCATCGCGCTCGACGGCCGCAACCGAAAGCTGGAAGTGCGCGGAGCGCAGGGCGTGACCGGAGTGAGCATATCCGCTGCAGGTGCGCACGTGCATAGCGCAAGCTGTCGTCATGGACTCTGCCGCAGTGCAGGAGTGGCCTCCCGTCCGGGCGATATCATCGCCTGCGCTCCAAACCGCGTGCTGCTGCGCGTGGAGAAAGCCTGATCGCAGGAAGCGCATGAGCAAACGTTCACCTATCGCAATCACGATGTATGTCCTCGCGTTTTTCAGCGTTGGATTCTACATCGCGCTGCAGTTCGCGAAAAAGGATGACGAAACGGTGTCGCGCACGCAAATCGCGCTGGGCACGCTGATTGAAATCCAGGTTCGCGGACTCGCACGCGCCGACGCCGATGCGGCCATCAATGCCGCGTTCGCTGAAGTGCGCCGGGTGGACACGCTTTTCTCTACCTACAAGCCTGAAAGTCCTGTGTGGAAACTCAACCACGGCGACGATACGCTGGTGACTGTTCCCGCCGAGGTTCTTGACCTGATGCTCCACTGCGATACCATCTCGCGCAGAAGCGCAGGCGCTTTCGATGTCGCGGTGCAGCCGCTGATTGAAGCCTGGGGCTTCGATGGTGAAAATCCATCGGTTCCGGCTGCCTGGGCTCTCGATGCCGCACTGCTGCGCAGCGGATGGAAGCATATCGGATTTACGCCTGACGGCCTTGTGAAAAAATCAGCGGGTGCCGGAGTGAATTTCGGCTCCATCGCCAAAGGCTACGCTGTCGATCGGGCCATTACTGTGCTGCGCGAAAGCGGAATCACCGATGCGCTCGTCAATGCCGGCGGAGAAATTCGGGCTGTCGGTGGTTCATGGCAAGTGGGCATTCAGCACCCGCGTTCTCCGTCCGAACTGCTCGCCGTTGTCGATCTGCACGGACGCGCAATTGCAACCTCCGGCGACTATGAGCAGTTTTTTGAGAAGGACGGCGTCCGCTACCATCACATTTTCGATCCTTCGACCGGAGCACCCGCGCGGGGCTGCCAGAGCGTGTCGGTCATTGCCGGCGACGACATGACCGCCGATGCACTGGCCACTGCCGTATTCGTGCTGGGACCGAAAGCCGGCCTGGAATTATTAAAACAGTATCCTGATATTGAAGCACTTATCGTCGACGATAAGGGGGGGCAGCAAAGCACTCCCGGTTTCGAACGATATCGAACGAGGTAATACGAAATGGATCTGAATATTTTAATCGCAATCGCCACCATGGGTGGACTTGGTTTTATCTTCGCCGGCGCTCTTGCTATCGCCGACAAAAAACTGCGTGTGGAAGAAAATCCGCTCATCGGACAGGTCAACGAGGTGCTGCCCGGCGCTAATTGCGGCGCCTGCGGAAAGGCCGGCTGCTATGACTTCGCCGTCAACGTCGTCGATGGAAGCGTCGCGCCGAACGGCTGTCCCGTCGGCGGACAGGACGTCACCAACGAAGTCGCAGCATTGCTGGGCATTGAAGCCGGCACTGCGGTGAAGATCGTAGCCCGCATTCTTTGCCGCGGCGGAAATATCGAAGCCGCCAGCAAGATGGCGCAATATATCGGGCCGCAGAGTTGTTCGACAATGGATCTGGTCGGCGGCGGCGAGAAAATGTGTCAGTACGGTTGCCTGGGCGGCGGAGATTGCGTGGACGCCTGTACTTTCAATGCGATCCACCTCAACGACAACGGCCTTCCCGTCGTGATCGATGCGTTGTGTACCGGCTGCGGCATGTGCGTGAAGGCCTGTACGCGCAGCATCATCGAACTGCATTCCGCCGACCGCGAGGTGTTCGTTTTCTGCAAAAGCCACGACGATCCCAAGACTTCGAAGGAAGTGTGCGAAGTGGCCTGCAGCGGCTGTGGTATTTGTGTGCGCAAATCCGAAGGCGGAGTGATCATGGAGAATGGCCTGGCTGTGATCCAGTGGGACAGCTTCGATCCCGCTAAAATTCCCTTCGACAAATGCAAAACCAGCGCGATCTGTTTCCTGCGCGATGCGCTTGTCGAGCACAACGGGGAGTCGGTCCAGGCGGCCGCCGAAATCACTCCGGAACAGAGTAATTGAACGAAAGGAAACCGCATGCGCGGTGAGGATATTTTCGAGGATGGAATTGTGCTTTCCGCCAGCGGCGGCAGGGCCACGGTTGCGGTAGCCTTCGGGGACACCTGCGAAGAATGCACGGCCAAAATATTTTGCCGGGCGGGTGAAGCGAAGCAAAATACTGTCGAGGTACGCGATCCCTTCGGTGTACATGCCGGCGATCATGTACGAATTGTCGTGCACGGCGAAGATATGTTCAAAGCCGCGTTTCTGCTTTACGGCATTCCGCTGGTTCTCATTCTTGCCGGCATCCTCTTTGGCAGTTATTTTTTCGATCCCGGAATAATGGCGACAGAACTCTGGTCCTTTCTCGTAGGAATTGGACTCACTGCTGTATATTACCTGGGATTTTTCTTCATCGGCGGGAAAACCCGGGGCAGGGGATTTCGCGTCGACAGCATGATGCCCGACATCATCCTCATACAGGAAAGGAACTGAATGGAACTCCCGGAGCCTGGCAGCCGCCCTTTAACCCGCATTGAACTTTTAGAGGTTCTCCGGGCAAACCACGTGTTTCCCGGAGAATATCAGCTCACTGTTTTCGCCAAAAGCGGCAACGAATTTTATGCCCTGCTGCATGCGACGCTGAAGGAACTTCAGGGAGAATCGTCGTACACTATTCAGGAACGTCCTTCCTCCAAAAAGAATTTTACTTCCTACCGTATTCAGATCTACGTCGAATCCGCCGAAACAGCCCTTTATCGCAAGGAAATCATCGGACAAATCGCCGGCGTGCTGATGATGCTCTGACATTTTTTCCCTCCTTGCAACCCCTCCCAATAATTCCGTATTTTTCCTTCTTATGCGAAGCATGCACACGATCATATCGAGCGCACCTCTTTCGACGCCGGAAGTCGAGGAAGAGGTCACCGACGGCACGGCGACGGATAGTCCGCCGAAGGTGATTCTGTTCAACGATAACGTCCATACGTTCGAGGATGTGATAACCCAGCTGCAAAAGGCCATCCACTGCTCCCGCAGCAAAGGCGAGGCGCTTGCGATGGAAGTCCACACCCGGGGACGCGCCTGCGTGTACGTAGGGGAAATGGATCAATGCCTGCGCATCAGCAGCGTGCTCGAAGAAATTGCTTTGCATACACAGATCGAAATGTAGTCCATTCACCTTGACACAGACATCACTTTATGACTTCAGCTGATATTCGTCAGAGCTTCCTTGATTTTTTCCGTGAGAAACAGCACCGCCTGGTAGACAGCGCCCCCGTCGTGCCGCATGACGATCCGACGCTGCTGTTCACCAATGCGGGCATGAATCAGTTCAAGGATGTATTCCTCGGCACCGGAACGCGCGAGTACAGCCGCGCCGCCGATACGCAGAAATGCATCCGTGTTTCCGGAAAACACAACGATCTCGAAGAGGTCGGCCGCGATACCTACCACCACACGTTTTTCGAGATGCTCGGCAACTGGAGCTTCGGCGACTATTACAAGCGCGAAGCCATCAGCTGGGCATGGGAACTCCTCACCGACGTCTGGAAGCTTCCGAAGGACCGCCTGCACGCCACTGTGTATCAGGATGACGACGAAGCACTGGAGCTCTGGAAGGAAATCACCGACATCGATCCGTTGCATATACATCGCTTCGGGGCGAAGGACAATTTCTGGGAAATGGGTGAAACGGGTCCATGCGGTCCCTGCTCCGAGATCCACATCGACATGACGGAGAATGGGGACGGTGGTCCGCTGGTAAACGCTGGCGTCGCCGAGGTAATGGAAATCTGGAACCTGGTTTTCATCCAGTATAATCGGGATGAAAACGGCGTGCTTCACGACCTTCCGAAAAAACACATCGACACGGGAATGGGCTTCGAACGCATCTGTGCCGTGATGCAGGGGAAGCGTTCCAATTACGACACCGATGTGTTCATGCCGGTGATCAACCGCATCGCAGAAGTGACGCAGCAGCCGTACGAAGGCGAGCAGCAGCAGATCTCCATGCGCGTTATCGCTGATCATGTGCGCATGCTGACCTTCTCCATCGCCGACGGCGCCATACCGGGTCCTGACGGACGCGGCTACGTCCTCCGCCGCATTCTCCGCCGCGCCGCGCGCTTCGGCCGCAATCTCGGAATGCATGAGCCGTTCCTCTGGAGCGTCGTCGGAACGCTCTGCGAAACCATGGGACAAGTCTTCCCCGAGATCGTTGAAAATCGCCATGTGGTGGAAAAGGTGATCCGTGCGGAAGAAGAAAGCTTCAATGCCACGCTCGACCGCGGGCTCGAAATTTTTGAAGATATCGTCACGCGCACGAAAAAAGCCGGCAGCGATTGTATTGACGGAGCGGATGTCTTCCGCCTGTATGATACGTTCGGCTTCCCCCTCGATCTGACAAATCTGCTGGCCGGGGAACACGGGCTGCGCATTGACGAAGAGCGTTTCGATGCGCTGCTTAGGGAGCAGAAAGAGCGTTCCCGCGCAGTGACCAAAAAGAATATCGTATTCCCCACCGCTGGCGGAGCAGCTGATATCCAACTCGATCTGCTGGAGGGCGCGGACGCCGCCAGTGAATTCACCGGCTACGATGCCGATGCCTCCGATGCGGTGGTCACCGGATTGCATGCCAGCGACGGACAGCTTTTCATCCTCCTCGACCGCACGCCTTTCTACGCAGAATCCGGCGGCCAGGTGAGCGATCAGGGGCAGCTGATCTGGAACGGCCGCGCGGCGACTGTGCTCGGACTCATCAAGGCCGACGGCGGCGTCATTCACGTTGTCAAGGCCGATGGCGAATTCATGCCGAAGCTTGGCGACACCCTACGTGCGAGTGTCGATCAGCGGTCGCGGCGGGACACGATGCGCAACCATACCGCGACGCATCTGCTCCACGCCGCACTTCGCAGCGTGCTCGGGACGCATGTGCAGCAAGCCGGTTCTCTCGTCGATCCTGATCGCCTGCGCTTCGACTTTTCTCATTATGAGAAAGTCAGCGACGAGCAGCTCGAGACCATCGAAGCGATTGTGAATGAGAAAATTCTCGAAGGCATTCCCGTGCAGCAGCATCGCAGCGTTCCCTTCGATGATGCAAAAACCATGGGCGCTCACATGTTCTTCGGAGACAAGTACGGAGACTTCGTCAACGTGCTCCAGGTCGACGATTTTTCGATGGAATTCTGCGGAGGAACGCATGTGCACAATACCGCGGAGATCGGTCTGATGAAGATCACTTCCGAGGGCTCCGTGGCCAGCGGCACGCGCCGCATCGAAGCAGTGACAGGACGCGGCGTCGCGCTGTACATCGACAGAATGCAGCAGCAGCTCGATGACCGCCGCCGTCATGAGTCCACTTTGCAGGAAGAAATCAAGCGTCTGGAGAAGGAGCTTTCGAAAGTCTCGCTGGAGCAGGGCGCATCGCAGATCGACAGCATCATCGACAGCGCGGAAGAGTGGAACGGCAGCCGCATCGCCGTGTCGCGAGTGCAGGCTGATGACGCTGAACAGATGAAGGCATACGGCGACGTGCTCCGGGAAAAAATCAAATCGGGTGTCGGTCTTCTCGCCGGAGTGCTGGACGGAAAAGTTCTCCTTGTCTGCGTCGTGACCGATGATCTTGTCGCGAAAGGCGTCAAGGCCGGATCGATAATCGGCATCATCGCGAAAAAGCTCGGCGGCGGCGGCGGTGGACGTCCCCACATGGCGACCGCAGGTGCGAAGGATACCGAAGGGCTCGACGCTGTGCTTGCCGAGGCTCCTTCCATCATCCGCGAGGCCACTGCGGTATGACGCAAAGCACCGCAGTATATCAGCGCCTGCTCGCCGCCCACAATGAAGGTCGTCCCCAGCTGTTCGTGCTCATCGATCCTGACAAGGCGAACCTGGCCGAACTTCCAGGCTTCGTAGCAGAGGCGCAGGATGCCGGAGTCGACGGCTTTCTGGTCGGCGGCAGTCTTTCGCTGCTGCCGGGTTTCGAAGAATGCATTCGTGCGATGAAAGTGAGTGCGCGGGTCCCGGTCGTGATTTTCCCGGGCGGCATTCATCAGATATCCGGCGAAGCCGACGCAATACTCTTTTTATCCATCATCAGCGGCCGCAACCCCGAGCAGCTCATCGGACAGCATGTGATCGCAGCGCCGATCCTGCGGGAACTGGGGCTCGAAGCGATCTCTACCGGATACATGATCGTGTCCTCCGATGCAGTCACATCCACCGAGTACATGAGCTATACAAAGCCCATTCCGCGGGAGAAAGCAGAGATTGCTGCAGCGCATGCGGTCGCCGCGGAAATGCTGGGTATGAAGCTGATTTATCTCGAAGCCGGAAGCGGAGCGCCGCAGAGCGTTCCTGCATCTATGGTGCGCATGGTGCGGGCGCTGGTCGACATACCAATCATTGTCGGCGGCGGAATTCGTACTCCTGAAGCAGCGGCGGAAAAAGTCGCCGCGGGCGCATCCATCGTCATCATAGGAAATCATTTTGAGGAAGACGGCAACCGTGCACAGCTGCGTGCTTTCGCAGAAGCCGTGCATGAGGGCCGCACGCGCAGCATCACCGAACTTTGAACCGGGAGGTCGCATGCATCGGATATTGATTCTCTCCGCAATCGTGCTTCTGTTTGTCACTGCCTGCGGTCCGCTGGTAGAACTCGAAGATGAGAATATAGCCCTGCGCTCGCGGGTGGATTCGCTCGAGATCAATCTCGCGGAATGCCGCGGGCAGGGCGATCTGCTGCAGGAGCGCCTCGCCGCAATCGAAACCGAAAACCTTCAGCTCGACGACAGAAACAGGGAACTCAGCGCCCGCGTGGTGGAGGTGCAATACGAGGATGACGAAAGCTCAGCCACGGGAACCGTTGTTCCTGCTGAGAACAATGATGAATCACCGGCAGCTTCACCTGACGCCGCCGCGGTTCAATCTGAAGCTGGAGAATCGTCCGCCGGAAGCGATGAACCCGTCGCCAGCACAGCAGCGGTGCCTGCGGCAGTGAATGCTGCTGCTGCGATGCCGACCCCGAGGTATAACGGAAGCGTCCCAACCGATCTTGAATTCCTTCGGCAATATCAAGCCGCACTCAACGCCTACAACGATAAAAACTACGCGGAATCGGTTCGCCTGTTCACTGCTCTTCTCGCAGGCAGCAGCGCGAATGACATGACCGACAACTGCGTCTACTGGATGGGGGAAGCGGCAGTGCAGCAGGGACAACCCGCCCGGGCAATCGAACTGTTCACCACCGTCATAGGCTACCATGGGGCCGATAAAGTTGACGATGCACTGATCTCGCGAGCGGCCGTGTATGCACGCGAAAAAAATGTATCCGCAGCGCGCGCGGATCTCGACCGCCTGCTCCGTGAATTTCCGGGCAGCGAACATATCGGAATCGCCAGGCAGATGCTGCGGAACCTCCGATGATGATCTTCGCCGCCGCCTGCAATTTGCTTTTCAACTGAAATGGATGACCAATGAATATTCACGGAGCGCTTCCCACGCGCGATGAAATTGATTCCCGCTACAAATGGTCGCTGGAAGATTTGTACTCCTCCGATCTGGAATGGGAGGAGGAATACAACGCAGTCGAACGGATGATCGGAGAGATTGCCCAATTCCGCGGCACTCTGGGCGAATCCGGCGCGCAGCTGCTGCGCTGGCTCAGCTTCGGCGACGACCTGAATGTCATCGTCGGCAAGCTCGGCAACTACGCCTTCCGGCGCTACGATGAAAACACTGCCAACACAACCTATCAGGGAATGATGGACCGCGTGCTCTCCCAGCATGCACGCCTCGGGGCCGAGTCGGCATGGGAGGTTCCCGAGCTGCTCGCTATTCCGGAGGAGACTGTCGGTAAATATCTGGAAGAAACGCCGGGACTCAATCTCTACGCGCATCATCTCGACGAAATCCTTCGCAGGAAGGCGCATACTCTCGACTCCGAACAGGAGCAATTGCTGGCGCTCTCGGGCGACGCGCTCAACGCCTCCTCAACAATCTTCTCGATGTTCAATGATGCGGATATCCGTTTCGGAACCATCATCGGAGAGGACGGCAGCGAGGTGGAAGTCACGAAGGGGCGCTATATACAGCTTCTGGAATCCCGCGACCGCCGCGTGCGGGAGGACGCGTATCGTGCTATGTACTCGGCCTACGGCAACTGGAAAAACACCCTTTCTGCCACGTTCGGCAGTCAGGTCAAGCGCGAAATCTTCTACGCTCGTGCCCGGCGTTATTCCAGCACCAAGGAAATGGCGCTATTCGAAGACAACATTCCCGTTTCGGTGTATGAGAATGTCGTGCGCACCGTGAACGAGAATCTTGAACCGCTGCATCGGTCCATCACTCTGCGAAAGGAAATTCTGGGCATCGATGCCGTGCGTCCGTGGGATCTTTATGTCCCGCTGGTCTCGGAAGCCAAATTCCATTTCCCGTATGAAGAATCCGTACGGCTCGTCGGCGACGCACTTGAGGTGCTCGGACCCGAATACAACCGTGAATTGCGCGGCGGCCTCGAAGGAGGGTGGGTCGATGTGTATGAGAACCAGGGAAAGACCTCGGGCGCCTATTCGGCGTGGACTTACGGCGTGCATCCTTTCGTCCTTCTCAATTACACCGACACGCTGAAAGACGTCTTCACACTCGCCCATGAAATGGGTCATTCGATGCATTCCTTCTACACCTGGGAACATCAGCCGCCGGTGTATGGCGGATACACAATTCTCTGTGCTGAGGTAGCTTCCACCTGCAATGAAATGCTGCTGGTTGATCACATGCTGCGCACACGAAATGAAAAGGATTTGCAGAAGCATCTGCTGTTCCACTATATCGATACCATTCGCGGCACCGTGTATAATCAGGCGCTTTTCGCCGAATTCGAGGAGCTTGCACACGGCAGCGCTGAAGCAGGGAAGCCGCTCACCGTCGATTGGCTGAACGCACACATGGGTGAATTGTATCAGAAGTATTACGGACCCGATTTTCAGATGGACGATGCCTTCGCCTTGAACTGGGCACGCATCCCGCATTTCTACCGCAGCTTCTACGTGTTCCAGTATGCGACAGGACTCTCCGCCGCCATTGCTCTTTCACGGCGCATACTTGCAGGCGAAGCCGACGCTCTTCCCCGTTACCTGAAATTTTTGCAGTCCGGCAGCTCACGCTATTCCATCGACCTGCTCCGCGATGCCGGGGTGGATATGAGCAGTCCCCAGCCCATCGCCGCCGCTGCTAACTTGATGAATGATCTGCTCGACCGGGTTGAGAATTTGCTCTAGCGACTGGTGATCAGGCCTTGAGAAACCTGATGACCGAAGAAAAAAAAAGGCGAGCCGTTGTGCTCGCCTTTTTCAGATCAGGTAATTCTTGACTTAGACGGTGGGAGGGGTGTCTTCCTTCGCTTCCTCATCAACCGCGGGAGTCTCATCTACTTCGGGAGCTGCTTCGACTACCGGAGTCTCCGCGACTGCGGGAGCTTCTTTAACCACCGGGGTCTCCTCGACTGCGGGAGCTTCTTCGACTACCGGAGTCTCATCTACTTCGGGAGCTTCTTCGACTACCGGAGTCTCCTCGACTGCGGGAGCTTCTTCAACCACCGGAGTCTCATCGACTGCGGGAGCTTCTTCGACTACCGGAGTCTCATCGACTGTGGGAGCTTCTTCCACTACCGGGGTCTCAGCGACTGCGGGAGCTTCATCCACCACTGGAGTCTCAGCGACTTCGGGAGCTTTTTCCACTACCGGAGCGGTTATGGCTGCTTCAGCGGCCTCCGCTTCGGCATTGGCGCGGAAGAGTTTCTGCAAACCTTCGAGGTCGCCGAGTCTGAAGGCGCTGTCGGAGGAGGACTGCTGGGGCATCTTGAAATCCGAACGGGGTTCGGAACGATCTCCGCCGCGGCGCTGCGGGCGGGAAGATTGTTCGTTTTCTTCTCTTGGCACGGCACCGATGAACGAGTGTTTGTCGGGATCCATCTCCACAATCTTGATGCGAATGGTGTCGCCGATGTTATGGGTCTCAGAAGTATCGCCAGCGGGACGGCGGTGTCCGCCCATCTTGCCGCGGGGGATGAAGCAATCGATATCGTGCTCAAGGGATACGATAGCGCCGGCATCCATGATGTATTTGATTTTGGCGTCGGCTTCGGTATTTGCCGGATATACATTCGCGAGGCGAGGCCAGGGATCCGGCTGCGTCGCTTTCAAACTCAGGGAAACGCGACGGTCCTTCGCACGAATTTCCAGAATCATCACTTCGATATCATCGCCGACAGTTACCATTTCGCTCGGGTGCTGGAGTCGCTGTGTCCATGAAAGATCACTGATGTGTATCATGCCAACCATTCCGGGTTCCAGCTGCACATAGACACCGAAGTCGGTGATATTGCGAACCTTGCCCTTAACCGTTGCTCCGACTTTGTAGTTCTCTTCCACACTCTGCCAGGGCGAGGTAGTAAATTCTTTCATGCTCAGTGCGATGCGTTCTTCTTTTTCGTTTATGTCGACGATGCGGACCTTGACCACTTCACCGACCTTTACCACATCGGTTGGGACGTTGGAGCGCATTTTGCTCAGTCGCGAAACATGAATCAGTCCGTCCACGCCGCCGATATCGACAAAGGCGCCATATGAAGTGATCGATGTGACCTTTCCTTCGACGATGCTCCCTTTCACCAACGACATCAAAATGTGCCGCTTGAGCGCACGCTTGCGGCTGCAAACGAACTTGCGTCTGGCAACGTCGGTCATCTCGATGATGACAAGGTCTAATTCCTGTCCAACCATGGCGTCAATTTCGGCCTGCTCCGCACGGCCTGAAACTTCAAATTGCGAGCGCGGCACAAATCCTTCGATGCCCTTATAGCTCACAATGCCGCCGCCGGGGATGCTCCGGCTGAGATGGAAAGTCAAAAGATCTTTATTCTCGTAGGCATTCTTGATTTCTTCCCAGATAATCTGTGCCTCAGCTTCATCCATCTTCTTCCTGCGGCGGCCTTTGCCAGCGGCTGCTGCTTCGGCTTCGGCCGCTTCTGCAACCGCTTCACCTTCCACGACCGGCGCTGCTTCAGCCGGAGCTTCCACGACCGGCGCTGCTTCAGCCGGAGCTTCCACGACGGGAGCTTCTTCAGCCGGAGCTTCCTCTACAGGAGTTACTTCAGGCAGCCCGGTCTCTGGTTGCACTTCCATTGATGCCGCTTCCGTTGTCCCTTGCTCTTTAGTGGGCTGTGCCTCTTCGATGGGATTGCCGGGGAGAGTCTCGGGATTTTCGTTGTTGGTCGGCTCGTTCGTCATTGTGGTTTCCGCGAATGGTGAGAGAATCAGGCACACCGTGCCGTTGTCAATGCTGTCGTCACTGCTGTTACGGGTGAGTATATTTCTCCATCCGGCCCGCACACCAGTGCTGAATCTATAAATTACGCATAAGTTGTTGAATTCACAATATGAAAAGCGTTCGTGAGAATCGCAAGTCCCACGAAAAAAATGCCCCAATACGGCGATAATCGCCTTAAATTCAGGATCGATATGTGCGGATCACCGGAAAGAGAGCGTCGAGTTGCGCTCCTGGACTCAGCGCAAACTTTCTTCCAAAGCGGTCGCTGCGTCCGTCCTTTCATCGCGATATTTAACAATGACCGGCGTGTAAATGTGAATGCCCTCCGCAGCGGCGAAGTCGCCGCGTGCCGGACGGCTTCCCGCGACCACGACAGCGTTTTCAGGGATTTCCAGCGGTGATTCCGGAGATTTTCGAAGTATGCGTCCGTGAACCAGATCATACACCGGAGTCGATGCGTTGAGAATAACCCCGGTGCCGATCACTGCACGGCGCCGCACGATCGTTCCTTCGTAGATACCGCTGTTTCCGCCGACCATCACGTCGTCTTCGATCACGACAGGGACAGCCCCGACAGGCTCCAGCACTCCGCCGATCTGTACAGCAGCGCTCAAATGCACCCGCTTGCCGATTTGGGCGCAGGATCCCACCAGAGCATGGCTGTCCACTAAGCTGTCTTCATCGACATACGCACCAATGTTGATGTAGGCAGGGGGCATGACGATCACGCCGGGAGCGATATATGCGCCTTCACGCACAGTGCTTCCGCCGGGGACAATCCGTCGGCCGCTCGCAGCAGTGAACTTCTGCACCGGCAATGTGTGTTTATCTGTGAAGCTGAACACGCCGTCGTTTCCGACATCAGATAGTATTCCCGCACGAAAGGCCCAGAGGATGACTCGCTTGACATCAGTGTTTGCGATCCACCGGCCTTCGACGCAGGAAGCAGAACGCAGCCGTCCCTCGCGCAACGCTTGCCAGACAATGTCGAGAAGATCAAAATCGCTTTGCTTTGCAGCGGCGGGATCATGAGAGAGCAGTGTGCTTATGGCATCGTTCATGGCGGACTTCCGATTGTGTGTAAGGCGGTTTGAAATATGCCACACGGAACAACGGCACACAAATCCGGGTTCATGCAGGCTCGGGCTATTTCTTCCATTGCACAGCCACCGGGCATTTCGTAACTTTTCGGATGAGGCTTACCGATATGAAATCAACATCCCCCGCAATTTCCATTTTCATCATTCTTTTCATGTGCACTGCTCATCTGGCGATGGCGCAATCGCAGGAATGGGAGGAGAACGCACAATTCGGCGTGGATGTCGGCGGTGCACCGGATCTGAGCGCGCAAGTGTTTCAGCCCTTGAGCTACGAACGGTTTATGATTCTGACGTCCGACAAATTTTCCACTCCGCTGCTGCTGGATCTCTCAAAAAAACGCGTGCAGACGCTGAAATCCTCTGCCGTGAAGATCGAGGGAAGTTTTCTCAAGTCCAGCGGAATTCCTGCCGGAAAGGATGCGGGCGGCTACACGGTGAAGGGAGGAGTGACGACTTTCAAGGCGCAGGGAAAAACCGTTTCGATCACCATCCGTCAGACGCTCGTCGGCGAAGTCGCACCGGAGATCATTCTTGCGCATAGTCCGGATTACGTCCTTCGTAAAAAAGCATACACGCCAAAAGCGAAAGCCATATCCTTTCTCAAATCCTACAAAAAGAAAACGGACATCGTGGTCATGTTTGCCACCTGGTGTTCGACCTGCAAGGTCGTGCTTCCGCGGATCATGCGCATACTCGGGGATGCAAATAATCCTCAGTTCACGGTTCGCTACATCGGTATCGCCATGGGCGGCAATGAGCCGGCTGAGGAACTCGAACGGTACGGACACGATTATCCCGCCCTTATTGTCTATCAGAACGGGAAGGAAGTCGACCGTATTATTGGCGATCCCCCCGGTGCCATTGAAGACGCCTTTGTCAACATTCTGAAATAACCACACATGCAGCTTTCATCGAACCGCGTTCTTTTCGCGACCGCCCGCGTCCTTGAAATAATCGTCGGGCTGGTTTTTCTCCTCGCCGCATTCATGAAGGCGCTCGACCCGCAATCATTCCAGCAGCAGATCGCTTCTTTCGGCATATTTCCATCGCTGTCGATGGTTGCCGCATGGACCTTCATCATCGTTGAAGTGGCGCTCGCAGCAGGACTGATCGTCAATTTCTATCCACGGATTGTTCCGATTCTCACCATTGCGATGCTGATATTTTTTATCGGCATCACTCTTTACGGCATGGCCGTCGGGCTTGGCGAGAGCTGCGGATGCTTCGGCAATCTTGTCCATCGGGGTCCTGAGCAGGTCATCATCGAAGATGCGTTGATGATAATTGCATTGATCTTCGCTTCGGTTGTGATCTGGTCCCGTCAAAGCACGCTGCAGCCATGGCGCATTGCTGTAGTGGTTGCGGCCGCCGCCATTGCCGGATCTGTTACAGCATTCAGTCCCTATCTGCCTGTGGACGATTTTGTCACACAGCTTCGTCCTGGAGCGCATTTCACCGCATGGCCGGTAGACGGACTGTACGGCAAGGACCTCAACAAAGGCACGCACGTGGTGTTTCTGTTTACGGTAGAGAGCGATAAAATCGGGCTTGAAGTGGAGAAAATGAGTGAGATCGCCCAGCAGGAAAAAGTAAAATCCGCCGTGGGTCTGATTATCGATGGAACGGAGCATCTGACTACGCTGATGTTTGAATATGCAGCGTCGTTTCCCGTGGCTGCGATTGAACCGCGTTTTGCGCGTCCGCTCTATCGTGCTCTTCCGCGTGTTTTTATTCTCCGAAATGGGGTGGTGACGCACACCTGGTCAGAACTTCCCAACCCTGCTGTTGTTGTTCAGGCATTACAGTCTGCAGCTCAATAACCGAGGACAAGTGAAAATTTATACTAAAACCGGAGACCAGGGAGAAACGGCGTTGTTTGGCGGCCGCCGTGTAGGGAAGTCCAGCCCGCGCATTGATGCCTATGGGACAGTGGATGAACTGAACGCATTTCTGGGTCTCGCCAACGCAGCCGCTCCTGATGAAATCTCTGTGTTCCTTACAATTCTCCAAAACGAACTTTTTGTGCTCGGGTCCGATCTCGCGACGCTGCTTGACAATCGGAACTCCTCGATCGTTCGTATCGGAGCAAGGCATGTCGAGATGATGGAAGAGCGCATCGACCAGTTGGAGGAACAACTCGAGCCGATACGGTTCTTCATTCTCCCCGGCGGAAGCGAAACCGCCGCACGTCTTCACGTATGCCGCACCGTCGCCCGCCGTGCCGAGAGGATGATCGTGCTGCTCTCCACGCTGGAAGAAATCAACGAATTCGACCTACGCTATATCAACCGCCTATCGGATTTTCTCTTTGTGCTCTCACGCTATGCAAATCACTTGCAGGGCACAGGTGATGTCCCTTGGCAGCAGGAATAAAACATGCTGATCGCCATAGCTGGTAATATCGGTTCCGGCAAATCCTCTCTTACATCGCTTCTCCATCAGAAATTCGGATGGACCCCGCATTTCGAATCGGTAGACGACAATCCCTACCTGCCCGATTTCTATGCCGATATGAAGCGCTGGTCGTTTCACTTGCAGGTCTATTTTCTCTCGAAGCGTTTTATTCTGCATCGCGAGGTTTTCGAAAGCGGCAATACTGTAGTACAGGATCGCTCGATTTATGAGGACGCTGAAATTTTTGCGAACAACCTGCACAGTATCGGCCGCATGGATGACCGCGATTTCGAAAACTATCAGGCGCTTTACGCCGCGATGACGAGCTATTTGAAGCCGCCGGATCTGCTGATTTATCTGCGTGCCGACATACCCACTTTGCAGCGTCAGATTCATCTGCGCGGACGCGACTTTGAGCAGACGATCGAGGTCTCTTACCTCGAACAGCTCAACACGCTGTATGAGGACTGGATCCACCGCTACTCGCTGGGGCCTCTGTTGATCATTGATTCCGACGAAGCCGATTTCGTCCACGATATGCAGAAGCAGGAAGAGGTTCTCTATCAAATTGACCACGCCGTTCGAAACAAACGAGGCTAGCCTGTGATCATTGTTCGTGCTTTTCCTGCTGCAGTCCGGCCCTTCGTCTGGACTGTTCTTTTTCTCACTGCATCCACCTTTCTCGCCGCATCCACCGCTCTTGCGCAGAATGCAAGCTTGAGCGGCCGCGTCAGCGATACCGACGGTACACCTCTGATAGGCGCCAACATTATCGTGAAAGGCACTGTGCTCGGAGCCGCGACGGACAGGAATGGCCGCTACACAATCACCCGTATCCCGCCAGGCGACCGCGTTATTGTGTGCTCGATGATCGGCTATGAGAAAAAAAGTCAGACGGTGATTTTTTCTGCCGGGAATAATGAGACACTGGATCTGCAGCTGCAGGAAACGACCATTCGCACGGGTGAAGTGATTGTGACGGCGGGAAAGCATGCGCAGAGCTTCGAGGAAATTCCCGTCAGCATTTCAACGATGAGCGGACGCGAAATCGAAGCACGCGGCATCGAGACGCTTGAGAATGCACTGAGAAAAATATCCGGCGTGAACGTTGCCGAAGATCAGGTGAACATCCGCGGATCCAGCGGCTATAGCCGCGCCCTCGGATCCCGCGTACTGCTGCTGATAGACGGTGCACCGGTGCTCGCGGGAGATGCCGGAGAAATCAAGTCCGATATCGTTCCCATGTTTGCAGTAGAACGCATCGAGGTCGTGAAAGGCGCGGGCTCCGCTCTCTACGGCTCCAGCGCTCTTGGAGGAGTCATCAATGTGATAACACGGGAGCCGAAGAGCAGCGTCACTCGTGTGCGCCTCAGCTCGGGAATCTGGGATTACCCGTACTATGAGGAATGGAAGTGGTGGGGCGACAGCCCGCGTTTCCGTAACAGTTTCGATATACAGCATGGCGATGCTCATGGCGCGTTCAGCTATCTGCTTTCAGCGGGTGTGCACAACGATCAGGGCTACCGTCAGAACGACGATTATCTTAGATGGAATGTTAATGGACGCGCCTGGTATCGTTTTTCATCGGATAAGAATCTGAGCATCTCCTTTAATCACAGTTCCAATGATCGCGGCAATTGGGTGTACTGGCGCAATCTCGCTCACGCGCTGGAGGCGCCGGTCACGAAGGATCTCGGAGAACAAATCCTTTCCGTCAAGACGCAAACCTCGGCTCAATACCGTCAGGTTCACAGTGCGAAATTCGCTTCGTCGCTGCGCGTCAACATGTACCGTACGAGCTACGAAACGTCGAGCGATACTTCCGATTTTTCTTTCCGTCCGAGTGACAAAACGCAATCGACCGCATGGCTTCTCGGAATGGAATGGCAGGGATCGTACACGCTGACCGCGAAAAATCTGCTCACCTTCGGCGCCGACGCGAATTACACCACGGTTGATTCGCGAACCTACGGTATGCGTACGGGATGGTCAGGAGCGATTTATGCGCAGGACGAGGTCGCGCTCAATTCAGTGTGGCATCTTTCGGCGGGGGCGAGGTTCGATCTTACCACTGTGGACACGCTTGATCCAGACATGCAGATGAATCCACGTGTGGGCATGACGTATCAGCCGTGGGAGCAAGGGGTGTTTCGTGCGTCGGTTGGAAGGGGATTCCGCAGTCCGTCTATCGCAGAACGCTACGCCACTGCAAGCTCGGGCGGCATCATTACCAAGCCGAATCCCGACCTGAAGGCGGAGAGAAGTACTTCATTTGAATTGGGTTTCAAGCAGCTGCTTCCGTACGAACTGACCTTCGATGCGGCGGTGTTCCGGAACGATTATGAGAACCTGGTCGAGCCGATGATAGACCCGGCGGACGGCCGAATCATGTTCCGCAACATCACAGAGGCAAGAATTCAGGGATATGAACTGTCGCTGGGCGGGAGTCCGCTCGGTGATTGGCTGCTGTTCTCGGCCAGCTACACTTACCTTTATCCCCGCGATTTGAGCACAAGCAGTGTGCTGAAATATCGTCCGAGACATCTGCTTTATCTCAGCGCAGATGCGCATTACGCCGGGTTTTCGATCGGAGCTGATTTTCGCCATCTCTCTCGGATTGAAGCCATCGATCGTGAGCTGACAATTATCATTCCGAATTCGGAGGAACGCGTCGCCGCCTATGTTACCGATCTGCGGGCGAGTTGGACTGCAGCCTCAGTTGGACTGCCTCTGCGATTATCTTTCTTTGTGGACAACATCTTCCAGTACAATTATTCCGAGGTCGTTGCCAATATCGCACCGATCCGCAGCTACCGCCTTTCATTGGATGCGATGTTCTAGACAGCAAATCGCGCATAAAAAAACCCCGCAGCTGCGGGGTTTCACATCTCAGTGGACGCGCTCTATTTGAGCATTTTCAATTCGTAATCCGCATTGCGTACGTAGCCCGGATCCTTTTTGGCGCTTGTAAAGGCCTCCTTCGCTTTGGCAGTGTTGCCAAGATTGCGATAGGCGAGTCCCATTTCAAAATATGCAGCGCCCTTCTGTGGCGACTTGATAAGCTTTATAGCATTCTGCGCCGCCTTGATGGCCTCGTCGTATTTTCCATTTTTATTCTGTGCCATGGCCAGTACGAGGTAGGCCTTGTCGTACTTCTCATCGTTCGTAACAGCTTTTTCGCACAGAGCAATAGCGCCGTTGACATCGCCCTGTCCCAACAATGCCTGTGCTTGAGCGGTTTGCGCTGAGGCGAGACCTTTCTTTGCAGGACCCAGCGTCGGGTTTTCCTTCAAAGCATTTTCATATTGTGTGATGGCTTTGTCATACGCGCCGGCAGAAAATTCCGCGCCTGCGAGCGCTACGTAACCCACAGCCCATTTGGGGTTGGTTTCGATCGCAGCCTGGAATGAAGCGACAGCGTCATCCATCTTGCGCGCTTTCTTCTGGGCTAGTCCACGCTGGTAATAATAGTATTCGTGCTTCTCTATTTTGAGAGCCGCATTATATTTGACAATCGCTCCTTCAAAGTCGCCGGACTTGAGAAGTGCGTTGCCGTCGTTAAAAAGTTTTTTTGCGTCGTTGTTACTCTGAGCCATCGACGTAGAAGCCAACAACAGCAGAGTGAGAACGGACAAGAAAGCAAACTTCTTGAGCATAGTTCTTACTCCTTGCACCTGAGATTTTCGGTGGAACATTAGAAGAGAGACTGCGGCGAGCCTAGTGTCGGGCTTATGAGACTTGTGCGGAAGGCGGGACTTGAACCCGCATGCCCTTTCGAGCGCCACCCCCTCAAGATGGTGTGTCTGCCAATTTCACCACTTCCGCATATTTGTCGTCACACTTTTTTGTGAGGCTGGATGGGCTCGAACCATCGACCCTCTGCTTAAAAGGCAGATGCTCTACCGCTGAGCTACAGCCCCTCCACAAAAAGTGGTCATTTAAGCTAAGGAATTTATTGCTGCAGTGCAAGACTCTCACCGCGCTCTCTTCATTTTTTGATGAAAATTGTTCAAACTGCAGCACAGTCTGTTTCAACCGGCCAGATGGACTCGATGTTCCGCTTCCTTGTAATTCGATCCTTCTCATGCTCCATGGTGATGATCTGATGAATCTGCGTTTATTGATTTGTGATCTGGACGGAACCCTCGTCGATTCATTCCGCGATATCGCCGCTTCATGCAATCTGCTGCTCGCATCGATCGGTGCGCAGCCGCTTCCTGATGCGGAGATCCGTCCCTGCATAGGACGCGGTGTAGAATTTCTTGTGAGTGGAATCCTCTCTGCAGCGGGACATACTCCGTCTGATGCCGGTCCCCTCCTCGTGCGCTATCGTGCAATTTACCGGGAGCATGCGCTGGATGCCACGCAGCTCTATCCGGGCGTGCGTGAAACGCTCAACGTGCTGAGTGACAGCGCGGCGCTGGATTTTCGTCTCGCTGTGGTAAGCAACAAGCCGGAATTGGCGACACGCGAAATTCTCGAAGCGTTTGGCATTGCGGATCACTTCCACCTGATTGCCGGCGGAGACACATTCGAAGAAATGAAGCCATCTCCGGTTCCTCTTAAGAAGGTGATGGAGAGCATGGGAGTGAACGCGGGGGAATGCGCAATCATCGGAGATTCTGTGTATGATTTGGAGGCGGGGAAAGCGGCGGGGATGTACACGATCGCAGCATTGTACGGTTTTCAGTCGGCGGAAAAACTGAAGGCGCTCGAACCGGACCAAGCCGTGAGCGCCTTCGGGGAAATTCTGCAGATCATCCACAGTTCAGAGCGGAAGCTCTGATGCGGAATTTTTCGGGTCAGTCGAACATGTAGTAGAGGCCTACCTGGGGGAGAGGAATGAACGCCCCTTCGGAGAAATAGGTGAACGCCACGCTCGCACTGAAAATAAGTACGTTGGAAATATCCCATTCGTAGCCAATGCCAACGCCTGCACGGAAAGGACTCTTCAATCTCGGATCTTCTTTTCCTGGTGCCCATGTTTTAGCCGCGACGGTGAGTTCTTCCTCGCCATTGGTATAATAACCCATGCCGACAAAACCGTAGAAGCGGGAACGCTCGCGCCAGTCAAAATCGAATTGTCCTTCAATACCGGCAGATGCCATGACGCTTTCGCCGCCGCTGAGTGCGCCGCCTGCAACCTGAACGCTCATACGTCCAATTGGATGAATTCGCACACCCAGGCCCATGCCTGACATGAGTCCTGCCTGAGCTCCGACGCCGAAGCGCAGCTGTTCAGTGTAATAGCCTTTCTTCCCACCGTCCTGCGCGTGCACTTGCATCATGCTCAGGGTGATGAAGGAAAGGATTGCGATCGTAAACACGAGAAAACGGTGTTTCATATTCTTTGGCCCTCTTGAGTTGTTGTTCTAATATCTCAACGTAGCTAAATTCATTGAAATGGACAACACATGCATTCTTTGGAAGGAACGCAATTGGCTGATGTTTCAATTATCGATCAACCGACTCACATTCAGCTTCTGGCACAGATTGAAATCCTCCTCGATCCGTCAGAACCGCCGCTGACGCTGATGGCGAATCTTGCTTCGCTGCTCTTCTGGTCTTTGCCGGGAATCAACTGGGTGGGATTTTATTTAAGCGATGGTGAACGTCTCGTCCTCGGACCCTTTCACGGGAAACCAGCGTGTACGGTCATCTTGTTGGGCAGCGGCGTCTGCGGTACCGCCGCCAGGGAACGCAGAACTCTGAACGTCGCAGACGTGGAAACCTTCCCCGGACATATCGCTTGCGATTCGGCCTCACGCTCCGAAGTGGTTATACCATTGGTCCTCGATGGCGAACTGTGGGGAGTATTTGATGTTGACAGTCCCGAAGCTGCCCGCTTTGATGATGAAACACAGTCCTTTCTCGAAAAAACTGCGGAAATTTTTCTTTCGCGTATCGGCAACAAGTCGGTATTTCCTTCTTGACAAAGCCGCTGGAATAAGCTAGATTTCAATATTCTGTATTTCTCACCAACCAGGCGTGCTATAAACCATTCGTTACCATTTGCAGTATCCATCAAGTATACCGTCTGGAACGGATGTCGTTTACCCACGCATTACCATCGAATGTATTTCGCTTCGTCACGAGCACGCCCAGGGGCGTGATTTCGTCGTTGTATTCTAGTGCCACGGCGATGAACCGCCGAAACGAAATCCGCGAAATGCTTCGGTCGGAACTGGGCCGCAAAACGTCGCTGTATTTCTCCGCGCTCATTCTCAACGCGCTGCTCGGAATCGTTGTGTACATCATGCTGACGCGCTCGATGGACGTCGTCGCATTCGGAACGTATAGTTACGTCATCGCGTTGTTTCTTTTCTCCGGAATGTTCTTCGACTTCGGAATCGCACCTGCCGGGATGCGTCTGATGGCGCTGCTGAGGCCCGAACAGGACTCTTCAAGACGCATCGGGGCCCTGCTGCTGCTCTCTGCCGGAATCGGCGTTCTGTTCTCATTGGTGATCCTCGGCGCGTCGTTTGTTGTCGATGCGATTTTTCATAAAAACGTAGGCAGCATTCTTCTGATAGCAGCTCCACTGGCATTGGTATTCCCGCTCACGGAGATGATTCTCTCGATCAGCCAGGGCGGCAGCCGAATGAAGCTGATGTCGGTGTTTCTGCTCCTTCCGCGTGTTCTTCTGATCGGAATCCTCAGCATCCTGCTGTATGCAGGCGACGTGGATGCGCGGCTGGCGGTTCTTTCAACACTTGCGGCAATGGGTATTTCTGTCGGTATGGCTGCAGGGTATCTGCGACCGGCATTCTCGCAGCTCGGTGACGAATTTCGTCTGATCTTCCGGGAAGTGCAGGAATTTGGCAGGGAGGTGTATCTCGGTCGGGTGGTCGACGGAATGACGACCGGGCTGGATAAAATGCTTCTCGGCGCATTCCATGGAATGGCAGCTGTCGGCTTCTATTCCATTGCGATGACCATGAGCACGCCGTTGAGCATGTTCAGCAAGGCGGCTTCGCAGAGCGCCTACAAACGGTTTGTAAGCGATGAAGGCATCGCACGCCGTCTTCTGACGATCAATCTGCTCTGGTGCACGGTTGGAGCTGTCGTACTGCTTGCGGCCTGTCAGCTGCTGATTCCGCTGTTCTACACAGCGCGATACACGGATGCGCTGACGGTGCTGCCCTGGCTGATTGCAGGCTTCGCGCTTGCAGGCCTCAATATCCCGTATCATTCTTTCCTCGCGGCACGCCGTCAGGGACGCGCAATACGGATCATGTCGATCAGCACTTCTGCAGTGAATATCGCAGCCAATCTTGCGCTGATTCCTTTTCTTGGAATGACCGGCGCCGCAATCGCATTCGTGGCGACCTACGGAGTGAACATCGTGATGAACCTGTATTTTTACCGCCGTTTTCGTCAGTCAATCCTCGTGGGAACTGCATCGGATGAAGCGGTGCATGGATGAAAAATGGAATTGCGTCATATCGTTTCATTGAGGACTTTATCTATGATATCCACAATTCAATTGGCGCCCCCTCTATGAAAGCTCGTCACGTTTTACTTTCTGCCGCGCTGCTGTTCGCCGCGACTTTTTGTATGTCGGTGACGATCTCGGCACAGCAGATCACCATACTTTCATCTAATGCCAGCGAACTCATCGTTGAGTATCGGCCGTTGTATCGGGTCCTGGATTATGGACTCCAGGGAGTGGTGTATGATTTCGAAAGATCAGCGTCAGCCGGAAGCGCTTTCGCCGGTGCGCCGGACCTGCGCTCCCGCCTGGAATTGCTGGCCTTTCCCGCGACGGAAGGCAATCTGCTGACAGTGGAGCAAGTAGATTACCGCGAGTTTCACGATGTGAACATCGCACCCATTCCGGGGATGCGCCAGGGATCCGAAGTCTACGAAAGAGGCGAGATATACGCCGCGGATGCGCTTTCTCCGAACGATGTTGCACGTATCGAGAACCTTGGAATATCACGCGACCGCATCATCGGCGAAATTGTCTTCACACCTGTGCAATGGAATCCGATCACTCGTATCGCTCGTGTTCATTCGCGCATCGTCTGCCGCATCACTTTCGGAAAAGCAATTCCCGGACTCATCACATCCAAGCTTAACGCCGCGGATGCCGTCCTGCTCAATAATGGAATGGCCGGTAAGTGGGCTATCGGGCGGAAGCGTGCAATCACGAAAGCTGCAGGACAGACGCTCGCATCGGGCAGCTGGTACCGTTTCGATTTACAGCAGACCGGAGTCTATCGATTCACCCGCCGTTGGTTTGCAGACGCTGGAATGGACGTCGCAAATATTGATCCCGGAACGATCAGGATTTATGGCAACGGCGGACGTGAACGTGCGACCCGGCTCAGCGATGCTCGCCCTGATCCTATGCAGGAAATCGCAATCGAAGTTGTCGGCGGGGAAGACGGACGCTTCGATGATGGTGATTTCGTACAATTTTATGGGCAGGGACTCAGCGGTTTTGCGTGGAATCCGTCCACCCGCACCTATGAGCATTACATCCATCGCTACGACGATGCGAATTCCTACCTGCTTACATGGGGCAATGGCGCAGGCCTGCGAATGCAGACGCAGCCGTCACTAAGCGAATCCAACACATACACACCAGCGGCTTTTACAGGTCGCGAATTCCAGGAAGACGAAGTACTCAACCTCATGAACTCTGGAAAAATGTGGGTCGGGAAGCGGCTCGTCCCCGCAGCTGGCAGCGCCTCCTCCATCGCCTACACACGGAAACTCCCGGGGCTCGTTCGCAGTCAGCCGATCACCTATCGATTGCAGACTGTTTCCAGTTCCGAAGTTGTCAACAGCTTCACCGTGCGCGGAAATGATGCGAACCTTGGCATCATTAACATGGGTACGGTTGACTTCAGCTCCGATACGGGTGATATGGCCAAGATCTCCGGGACACAGAGCTTCTCAGGAATCGGAGATCTTGCCGACGATCGCTCTACTCTGTCAGTGACATACAATTCAACGAATCCGCAAAACTCACGCGACGGCTATGTGGATTGGGTGGAATGGATTTACGCACGCCGTTTCGAAGCAGTCGGCGATGAACTCCTGTTCTCCGCTCCTGACACCACCGCGGTTATTCAGTTTGTGCTGAACGGATTCACCATGAGCGATGTGGTTGTGTATGACGTCACGGACTACAAGCAGGTTGCGGTGATGGAAACTCAGGTCAGCGGCGGTACTGTTCGATTCCAGGTGCAGAACACGCAGGGAAGTCCCCGCCAGTTCCTCGCCGTGGCGGCGCCCGCTCTCAAGACTGCCGCTAACGCCGTCTCCATTCCAAACTCGGGCTTGCTTGCCTCCGGCGGCGCCGATTACCTGATCATCACGAACAAGGATCTAATTGAGGCTGCGAACCGCCTGAAGACACACCGCGAACGTCCGGGTGAAGATCAACTCTCTTCGATGGTTGTCACCCTCGAGTCGATTTACAACGAATGCAATGCCGGCGTCACGGACCCGACAGCCATTCGCGATTTCCTTGCGTGGGCGATGGCAAACTGGAGCGTCCCTCCGCGCTATGTGCTGTTTTTCGGCGACGGTCATTTTGATTACCGCAACCACAGCACCACGGAGCCCAGCATGGTGCCTGTGTGGGAAACCGAGAATTCCATTAACCGGATCCAGTCCTATGTTACCGACGACTACTATGTTCAGGTTGTCGGCACGGACCCGCGAGTCGATCTTGCAGGCGGACGTCTCCCGGTGCAGAACCTCGATGAAGCGAATACCGTGGTGGATAAAATCATCAGCTATGAAACCGACCCTGATTTCGACCCTTGGAAGAACAGAATAACCTTCGTCGCCGACGACGGATATACCGGCTATTCCGACACCGACGGAGATCAGCATACGCGGCAGAGCGAACGGCTTTCGGGGTTGGTTCCCAGCAATATCGAGCAGAAAAAAATCTATATCGTTTCGTATCGCACTGAAAACACGGCGCAGGGACGACGCAAACCTGATGCAAACGCCGCGATCATCAACCAGATCAACGAAGGCTCGCTGATCGTCAACTATACCGGACACGGTGCGCATGACGTATGGGCGCATGAGCGAATTTTCCTTTCCGATGTGACGATCCCTCAGCTGCAAAATTCCGACCGTCTTACCTTCGTTGCAGCCGCTACCTGCACGTTCGGTCTGTATGATTCGCCTGGTGTGCGCAGCGGTACCGAACTGCTTATCCTCAAGAAAAATGGCGGCGCAGTCGGTGGATTATCCGCGCCTCGGGTGGTGTACTCCGGAGAAAACAGTGCGTTCAATCAGGAGTTCTTCAACTACGTGTTCAGCGAAGGCCGCGAAGCCGACGGCCGTGCAAGGCGTCTCGGCGATGCCATCTATTCGACCAAGCAGCGCCACAACGGAATTGCCGGATTTGAGAAATTCCACTTATTCGCGGATCCGGGCTTGCGACTCGCGCTCCCTCGCTACACTGCGTCCCTCGAGCGCATTCTCGTCAACGACGCGGCGGTCACCAGCGATACTGTGCAGCTGCGAGCGTTCAGCAAGGTGACGCTTGAAGGCAGCGTGAGGAAATCGGATGGTTCGGTCTGGAATGACTTCGCCGGAACCGCTGAGGTCAGTCTTTTCGATGCCGAGAGATTCATGATCGTGCCGGAATGGAACAACTACAAGTATCAGATGCCCGGCGGATTGCTGTACCGCGGCAAGGCGCATATTGACGCGGGACGCTTCGCGGTGACCTTCATCGTGCCGAAGGATATTTCCTACGAAAACAGTCCCGGACGCGTCGCGATTTATTTCAGCAACGACGAAGTTGACGGTGCAGGATATTTCCTGAATCTCCGCGTGGGTGGATCCGATTCGACGGTGTCGCCCGATGCGATAGGGCCGGAAATTCAACTGTTCGTCGACGGCCGGGATTTCATCCCGGGCAACCTGGTAGGAAAAGACCCGCTGCTTATCGCTGATCTTTTTGATGTGAGCGGAATCAATACGACCGGCATCGGAATCGGACACGATCTCGAGGCATGGCTCGACGGCGATGACCGCAGCGTTGTACTCAATGATTATTACACCGGAGATATTGATTCATATCAGCGGGGGAGCGTGGAGTTCCGATTCCGCAATCTCACAGCAGGCAGCCATACGCTGCGCCTGCGTGCATGGGATATTTACAATAATTCGACTACCGTCGAAACGCGCTTCTCCGTGGCAGAGCAGCTCACTCTTCAGGATGTGCAGAACTATCCCAACCCTGTTTCCGGTCAGACGACCTTCCGTTTTCGTCACAATGTGCTGGATCCTGTGGACGTGGACATCCTCGTCTACGCGAGCAATGGCGCACTCGTGCGGCGCATTCGCGCGGGACAGGTCAACAGCCGCATCGTAGAAATTCCATGGGACACCATGGATTCGCAGGGCCAATACCTGTCGAAGGGCATCTATCTGTACCGCATCGTCTGCCGCACCATCGATGGCTTGCAGGGCAGCGAGGCGCAGGGCCGATTGATTCTGCTTCAGTAAAAAAGTTGAAATTTCATGATTTTCGAGATAAATTAACTGTTCTGTCTTAAGATATGATGAGGATTTACATGATTCGCAAGAGCAAAGCCTTTCTCTATGCCGGTGCTGCGTGCTTGATGCTGTTGTCCATTTTTCAGGATGCAGCTGCGCAGACCAGTACGGCTGTTCCGTTTCTGCTAATTTCACCCAGCTCGCGCAACAGCGCCATGGGTGAGGCAGGCGTGGCTGTCGCCAACGACGTGTCGGCCGTATTCTGGAATCCGGCCGGTCTCGGCTTCCAGAAGGGCATGGAATTCAGTCTCAACCACTCAAACTGGCTTCCCCAGTTCCAGCAGAGTGATCTCTATTTCGAGTACGCAAGTTATAAAATGGACCTTCCCTCGACGGGAGGAACGATCGGCGCCGCACTTACATATCTGAATCTCGGGCAGTTTGAGCGTCGCGATGAGGCCAACATTTCGCTCGGCCAATTCAAGAGTTATGAAATTGCATTCTCGGTCGCCTATGGCATGCGCCTCGATGAGGATCTCTCCCTGGGTATCGGAATTCGCCTCATTCATTCCAGTCTTTCTGCAGTCGCTACGGCGCGCGAACAGGGCTCAGGTACTGCCACTGCAGTCGCCGGCGATATCGGCGTGCTTTATCGTCCCTCCAAGCTGACGCTCCCTTTCAGTGATACCGATATTGGCGGCAAGCTTTCGCTTGGCGCCTCGATCACCAACATGGGTCCCTCCATCAGCTACATTGATGAAGCGCAGTCGGATCCCTTGCCCACGGCTTTGCGGCTTGGCTTCTCCTACGACATAGTGAAAGAGAAATACAACACGCTGACCTTCACCACTGATGTGACGAAGCTGCTTGTGAGCCGCACTGATAAAACCGCGGATCCATTTTTCACGGCGGTCACCAAGAGCTGGGAAGGCGGCAATGTCGTCAATAGCTTCACGCTCGGCACTGGTTTCGAATACTGGTACTCGCAGCTCGTCGCCCTGCGTTTCGGTTTCTTCCACGAAGATCCGTCACAGGGCAACCGCCGCTTCCTCACATTTGGCGCTGGCGTCCGCTACGACATCTACGGATTTGATTTCAGCTACATTTCAACAGCCATTTCAGACGACGACACACCGAGTCCGCTGTCCGAGACGCTCCGTTTCACGCTGACCGTGAACTGGGATCGCGGAACCGGACCTGCAGACGACGGCACACGCATCCCGGCCGACGACGCCGCAAACTAAACAGCGGCTTCCGTCTTCGCCCCATGGCAGACCTGACGAAATGCTCACCCTCTGTTGCAGAGGGTGAGCCGTTTTTAATGTATTACCCGCGTATCGTCGATCATTGCAAGGGATAGCTCCATGTCCAGCATCAGGCTTTTGTCCATCGTCACAGTTCTTATCATCGCCGCGACAGCTTTGCAGGCGCAGCAGTCCTCGCAAGCGAAAGCATCGCTGCAGCTGCGGCTCGATCACCGCTTCAGTCCGCGGCAGTCCGCTCCGTCGCAGTTCCGCGCTGCTTTGCCCGACACCGTACGCGTGCTCGCGCTGATGGTCGATTTTCAGGAAGATGACGACACGCGCACAAGCGGAACCGGCAAGTTCGGTTCCATCTACGAATACGACTACGGGACAGAGATTCTCGATCCGCTGCCGCATGACCGGACCTATTTTCAGCAGCATCTGCAGTTCCTCGAAAATTATGTGCGGAAGGCTTCCGGGTGGAAGACGATTCTGAAAGCCGAGGTGCTTGATGGCGTCGTAACCATGCCGGGAAAGATGGCCGACTACAGCTTCCGCAAGGGGGAATCGGAGAGTCCCGTCGCGCAGTTTACCATCGACGCGTGGACCCTGGCAGGAACGCAGTTCCCCACAGCGCGCTTCGGAGATTACGACATGTTTGTGATTTTTCATGCGGGCCGCGGGCGCGACATCGATCTGACCAACAGCTACGGCTACGATCCGACGCCGTATGACATTCCCTCGCTCTCATTTACTATGGACGGCTATCGCCGTTTGATCGGCGCCTCCTTCGACGGAATCGCGATGCCCGACGGTTCGCGCATCGATAATTGCTCCGTGCTGCCCACAACCGACATTCGTGAGATTCCCTACATCGATGGCTCGCGCGGGTTGTTGGAAATCACGATCAACGGTTTGCTCGCCGCGAGCTTCGGCACGTATGCCGGACTCCCTGACCTCTTCGATACCAAAACCGGGAAGACCGGCATCGGGCGTTTCGGACTGATGGACGGCGAAGGAATTTTTGCGTACGGTGGGATTTGTCCCCCCGCACCCAGCGCCTGGGAAAAGCAGCAGCTCGGCTGGACCATCGCCCGCGAAGTGATGCCGGGGAAGCAGAACTATCTGCTGACTGCTTCGGACACGCTTTCCACGCCTGACGTGCTGCGGGTGCCGATTACCAACCGCGAATACTGGCTGCTGGAAAACCGGCAGCGCGACCTCGGCGGCAACGGACAGCTGGTGACCTTCGTATCCGGCGGACAGGTGCAGCAGGTTCGTTTCCCGAAAGACACTCTTGGCTTTGAAAACAGCAATGTGCAGCAGCTCAAGGGTGTGATCATCGATGTGGAAGATTTCGACTGGGCGCTGCCCGGTGGACGCGTCCTCGTCGACGACAAGGAAACCCGCATCAACGGCGGCATTCTGATCTGGCATGTCGACGAAAACATTATTGAAGAAAGTCTCGCGAGCAACACGGTCAATACCGGAAGGAAGATCAAGGGACTCGATCTTGAGCAGGCGGGAGGTCCGCAGGACATCGGCGTCGACATACAGACCGTCTTCGGCACGGAAACCGGCACCGGATCTCCGCTCGACTACTGGCTCCGCGACAATATTTCACCTGTCTATAAAAATCGCTTCGACGCCTACAGCTTTCCGAATTCGCGCGCGAACAGCGGAGCGTTCTCACATGTGGCGATGGATAATTTCTCCGCCGCTGGACCCATCATGACGCTTGATATCGCCATGGGCGACAACAGCGTCGCACCAGTGGCTGGCTGGCCGGTGGATGTCGCGCAATCCCCCGCGAGCGTCGCTCGCAGACCGGCGGTACAGACGGCTGATCTCGACGGCGACGGGGAGCAGGAAATTCTCGTTACGTATTCGAGTCCGGGTACCGCATACTCACTCGGATATCACTTCGGAGAGTTGACCATCGTCGACACTGTTTCATTGTATATCTTTCATCAGGACGGCACACCTTTTTTGCCTTCCGGGCCACTTGTGTTTCGCGATCCCGCCGCACGATTTGCTTCGCCTGTTGTGATAGGGGACTGGAACAGGGACGGTGTGACTGATCTCGCCCTTGTTACGCGCGACAGCCTTGTGCGTTCTGCCACCCGACTCTGGATTCTTGAGCCGACGGATGGCAACGGTGATGGCGCGATGGATGTGCAGGATCGGCGTGAGTACGATGCACTGTTTGCCATGCCTGCACTAATCGGAGGCAAGCTGGTGCTGCGCGCATCCAACGGGGCGTTTGACAAGCTCGTGGTGTTCTCCGTCACGACGGAGGAATTTCAGCTCAAGCAGATTGACGGAAGTTCCCTTGCGGACGAAACCGAATTCGCGCGTCGGATTGTCGCGATGAATGATCATCAGGTGCTCCTGACGGATTTCAGCATCACTACCGAGCAGGTCCTCGTCGATCTGACGAACGGGCAGAGCACGGCAGCGCACATTTCCGTGCGCAACAGCAACGGGATTTCCTCGACGACGAATGCCGTCGCGGCTGCTGCAGGCGATATGGACGGAGACGGGGCCATCGAGGCGGTGCTCTCCGGTGCGAATCTCGCGGTTGCCAGTGCTGCGGACGATGCAGATACGCAGGAATTCGAGTTCAGAGACCAGGATCTGACTGATGGGCTTTGGACCGGCATGCACGCTTCGATGGCCGATGTTGATGGCGATGGCCGATTGGACGCCGTGCTCAGCAATGGCAGCAGCATGCGAGCACTCAATTACAGCCTTTCTTCCATCGATGACTATCCCGTTCCTTATCCCGTAAAATATGCCCTCTCAGCGGATCTCGGTTCCGGTCATGGGCATGCGGTATTCGGTGTCGGTGAAGATCAGATCTGGCAGTTCACCACGGGCGCCAGGCAAGCGGAAGGGTTCCCGATTCCGCTTCCGACGGGTGCGGACGTTGTGCTGTTTGCGTCCCGCGACAACCGTCTTTCCATTGCAGCCGCCTCTCCCGAGGGATCGGTCTTCATCTATCAGACCGGCAATTCGATCACGCCGGAGCAGTTGATCTGGCGTTCCCGCAATTGCGACGAGCGCAATGCATTCTCCGTAACACGCCCGTTCGTCGCATCGGCGCCGATCAAGGATTTCTTCCCGCTCGAGCGCTGCTACAACTGGCCGAACCCTGTGTACGACAACACGACCTACATCCGTCTATATGCAGCGGAGGCGGCGACTGTCACTATCAAGATCTACGATCTTGCAGGCGACAAGGTGGATGAATTAACGGCAAACGCTGCAGGCGGAACCGATACGGACATCCCGTGGAACGTTACCGACATCCAGAGCGATACATATATCGCGCATGTGAAAGTCACGTCCGGACCAAACACCGGCGAGAAGATCATCAAGATCGCGGTTGTGAAGTAGCGAGGCGCGAAGCAACGCAGCCGGCATCAAGAACCAACCGACATCTCCATCTTTTATTCGACACACGAAGTTCATACCCGATACACGAAGTTCATACCCGATACACGGAACCCATGACGCAACGAACATTCGCACCCTTTCTCATAGCCGCAATTTTCATTCTTGCAGCCGTTCCCGCTTTCGCGCAGCCGGATAATTATTCTGCGCCCGAGAAGGACTGGTTTACCATCACGACGAAGCATTTCTACGTGCACTACCACGAGGGAGCGGAACATACCGCACGCGTGGCCGCGAAGGTTGCGGAAGATGTGTATGGTCCGGTGACATCGCTGTACAACCACGAGCCGGATACGCGCGTCAGCCTGATCATGAAGGACATTTCAGATTACTCCAACGGCGCGGCCTATTTCTTCAACAACAAGATCGAGATATGGGCGTCGCCGCTGGACTTCGAACTGCGCGGCACGCACAACTGGCTGCGCAATGTCATCGCGCATGAATTCACGCATATCATTCAGATTCAGGCGGCGATGAAGTTCGGCCGCAGGGTCCCTGCGCTGACCTTCCAGTGGTTCGGCTACGAGAAGGAGCGCCGCAAGGACGTGCTTTACGGATTTCCGAACCTTCTTGTCTCCTATCCTTTCCCCGGTGTGATCGTGCCGCCCTGGTTCGCCGAGGGCACCGCGCAGTTCCAGCGCGGCCTGCTTGGCTACGAGCACTGGGATGCCCATCGCGACATGATTCTTCGCAGCTATGTGCTGACGGATTCCATGCTCAGCTGGGGTGAGATGAGCGCCTTCGGGAAAACCAGTCTCGGCAACGAGAGCGTGTACAACGCCGGCTACAATCTCACACGCTACATCGCGAAGAAATACGGTGAGGATAAGCTGCCCGCGATCACACATGAAATGAGCAAGCCGTTTGTGTTTACCGTCGACGCTGCGATCGATAACGTGCTGGGGATAACCGGCAAAGAACTGTACAATGAGTGGGCTGCATCGCTGAAAGGCGAGTATGACTCACGCATTGCTCCCGTGCTGAAGCAGCGCGTCGAAGGGGATCTGATCGGCGAGGTCGGTTTCGGCAATTTCCATCCCGAATGGTCACCCGACGGAAGCAAGCTCGCGTATGTGTCGAACAAGACCTCCGATTATTTCGGACAGTCCGCTATTTATATTCGCGACACCTCCGCCACGGAAGAAAAGATGATCGCACCGGGAGTGCGCTCGACGCTGTCGTGGTCGCCCGACGGGAAGAAAATCGTGTATTCGAAATACAACGATCCCTCTGTATACGGACATCTTTACTACGACCTCTACGTCTACGATCTGGAGAAGGAAGAGGAGGAGCCGCTCACGCATGGTCTTCGCGCTTTCAATCCCGCCTGGTCTCCGGACGGATCGAAAATCGCCTTCGCCACTGCGAACGACGGCACGATCAATCTCGGTCTCGTGAACGCAGACGGCAGCGGCTTCCGGGCGCTCACGTCATTTACTCAGAGCGAACAGGTTTTCACGCCGAAATGGTCTACCGACGGCAAGTGGATTCTCTTTGCATTCTCAGGCCGCACCAAGCGCCAGATCGCCAGGGTCCATCCGGACAGCACCGGCTTCGAAGTCATACTCGCTCATCTGCTCTACGACTACCGGGATCCGCGCATGACACCCGATGGGACGGCAGTGCTTTACGTCTCAGACCGGACCGGAATCTTCAATATTTACAGACATGAACTTCAGGGAAACAATGCCGACGCGCAGCTTACGAATGTCGTTGGCGGTGCGTTCATGCCCGACATCAACAGCGATGGCGATCTTGTGTACTCGTCGTATACCGCCAACGGCTACAAGATCGCAAGGCTGCAGAACCCACAGCCGCTGCTGCTGCAGGGCAATGATTATCTTCCCTCGATGATGTATTCTTCTCCGATCGAATCGTCAGGAGATTGGAACTGGGATGCGCTCAACGCCTTCGACGATAAACAGACACCCGTCTACGAAACTCCGTCTTATTTGCGGCTCTTCCAGAGCATGATGTATTTCCCGACGATCCGCATAGACGAATACAATCCCGACAACAAGGGACTGGATTTGCTGAAGCCGGGACTCATGATGTACGGCACAGATGTTCTTAACCGTCTCGAGTTCATGGCAAGCGGCTCGATAAATTTGAGAGGGGAACGCGATCTGTACCTAAATGTGACCTACCGCGACAAGCTTCCGTTATTCAGTTCTCTCGGGCTGTATCCCGATCTCGCGCTTGAGGTGTACAATGTCACCCGCAGCACTACGGCGGAATTGCCGTTTCCCCTCGATACCGTTGGTGTGGACGTTGATTTCAACCTGATGGCATTCGCAGTTCGTCTCGGCCATAACATCGCAAGCAATCATATGCGTATCGAAGTCGGCTTTACGCACAATCGCTACACATCGACACTCGGACAATTCAGTCTTCCGGAAAACGATCGCCTGATACCGGCGAGTGATAATCTCTATCTCGTGGGCAACGACATCAGTGTAGCTTTCCGTTTCCGGCAGATATTACCAACCCGCGACCGTGATATAAATCCCGTGGGTCTCCGTTTCTCGCTGCATTACGACTATGAACTCAACAACTACAACCCCAACGGGGATGCTGATTATAGTTCAGGAATGCGGGTTCCGATCTATCAGGATTTCAACTTCCACCGCTTTGATGCGAATATGATGACAGCCGCTGCGCTGCCTATCGGCGGACACACAATCTCGCTGCGCCTACGGGCTGCGACGATTCTCGGTGAAGAGGTAGACGACTTCTTCAATTTCTATGCAGGCGGCATCACCGGCATGCAGGGCTACACATACTATGCGCTCGGCGGCAACGAACTCGCGACCGCACAGCTTACCTATCGTTTCCCGATCATTCCGTCGATGGACCTGCGCCTCGGCCACATTTTCTTTGATAAACTCTACGGCGGATTTTTCTTCGACATCGGCGACGCCGTTATGGCGCCCGACCAGTTCACCGTCGGCGGATTGAAGAAGGATGTCGGCTTCGAACTGCGTCTGGAGAGCTTCTCTTTCTCGATGTATCCGACACGCGTGTTTTTTACCGGCGCATACGGGCTCGACGAATTCACCCGCACCTTCCAGATTGCAGACGTCACTTACGGCAAGGAATGGCGCTGGTACTTCGGCGTGCTCTTCGGCTTCGATCTGAACGACGGGTTCTAAGAGGCGCGCTGGTGCGCGCCGATCCCAGGATGGCGCCGATCCCGGCGTGGCGTCGATACCAGAGCGGGCAGAACTAGCAGGGCACGCTGATCCCCGAGGGCCCCTATCCCCGAAGGCGCGCTGGTGCGCGCCGATCCCAGGATGGCGCCGATCCCGGATAGCGGCTTGTTTTTTGGCCGACGAAATTCTATACTGTGCGGCACTGTAACTCAATTAAATTCAGAACACGAACAATGCGCAAGCGCCTGTTCCAGTACTTTTTTCGTCTGGAATACCTGATCGCTTCCCTGATGGTTATGGGAATGGTTGAGGTGATGATCGTTATCTCAGACAACCTTCCCGAAGCCGATGATACTTCATTTCTCAGCCCCATCCTTGGCCGTATCGATTTTCTGAATATCGCGGATATCAGCCTGGACGCGATTTTCGCCGTCAAGGATGCGGAGTTTCCCGATGAGCATATCAAGATCGTCAATGTGGGGCAGGTTGCCCCTACGCCGGACGGTATGATCGCCATTCTGCTGCGCAAGCTGCATTCTCTCGGTGCGCGGGTGGTCGGTGTCGATGTGATTTTCGACGACCTGCATTTCGAACGCTTTCCGCCTGAAAGGCAGGAGGAGATAGAAGAACTGGTCAGCGCTCTGCATGACGTGCCGAATGTGGTCGTCGTCGATGGCTTTGACGAAACAACCGACAAACCGGCATTCGCACTGGATGAGCGGATACTGTCCTCGCAGGCGCAGTATGGATTTGCAAATCTTGCCCCTGATCCCGACGGAGTGGTGCGGCGCTTCCTTCCGCGCAAGACGATCGAAGGGGAGGAGTGGCAGAGTCTGCCGGTGAAAATGCTCTCCATCGCGCAGCCCGAAGCCATAGCACCGCTGCTGTGCCTGCCAGCCGAACCGCAGATCATTTATTACACCGGCACGTATTTTCAGTTTGAAAGCGTGCCCATCGAGGATGTCATTTTCGGCACGATGTACGACGGCGATTATTTCAAAGACGCCATAGTGCTTGTGGGCTTCGTAAACGAAGGCGGGTTGTTTTATCTCGGCGACACCCATAAGACTCCGATGGGGAAAAAGATCGGCGTGGAGGGTCCTGACATGCCGGGCATCCTGATTCATGCGAATGTGATCAACATGCTGCTGAAAGGAGATTTCATCTCCCCGATTCCTGCATGGGGAGACTGGCTGCTTGTTTTCCTGCTTTCGTACATAAGCATCATGGCCTATAGGGTGTTCCGGACCAAACCTACCAGCAGATTCCAGGTCGGCGTTCTGATAACCGGCATGATGTTCACCGAAGCGATAATCGTCTTCTTTCTTCCACTCATCGCGTTTTTCTACTTCAACATTAAGATCAGCTACAATCTCATGGCGACGGCCGTGCTGCTGTTTATTCCTGCGAGCGCCTTCACCACACGAATCCGCTTCTGGATGCTGGAGCGGAAAGCCGCGCGCGAACTTTCTGACAGCGTGAACCCACTTCCGGAAATACTGGCTTCAGCGTTTCGGGACGAAGAGGCTTTTCCTGCACGCGTACGGCTGATTCACAGCGGCGTAGTGCTGATGCAATTCGCCTGGGCCGTGCGAGCCTCGGAGGCGAGGCTGGGAGGACGCCATTTCACCGCCAACGATCTGCTTCCCGGTGTGGAAGCGTGGAAAGCGGTGGTCCCAGAAATCGCGGCTATCTGCGAAGGGAACAGCGCCCGGGAGAGCGAACTGCGGTATTTTATGCGTTTTCTGTCCGGAAAAAAGGATGAGAAACTCCGTGATGCGATTGTGCGCGAAACCTATTTCACCACCGAGCTGCGCGGCTTCAACGAATTCGTGTCCTTCGAAGAATGGGAGCTCATGCTGCCCCACATGCTTCGACTCTGGTGGAGCACCCTGCGAGCATATCTCGCAATGCCTCTTGTCGTAAAGACGGCCGGCGGTGAGATCGTCGGCTTGCCCGGCTGCGACGCGGCAGCTCTGGAAGCCGCCCGGCAGCTCGAGGGGGAACCCGCCCGGCAGCTCGAAGGGGAACCCGCACCTGGCTTGTACAGTATGCACCCAGGTCATTCTTTCGCCCCCATTCGGTTGTCGCCATTATGCGAGTGGGCAGAGTGTAAGCTCCATCGGAAAAGCGAATTGTTTGTTTTCGCAGGACTCGTACAGAAGCAGCACGGAATGCCGCGAATTCCAGCATATTTCGGACCGACGCCCAATTGCGAAGCTGCGCTGCCAGCATGGAGCGTCGCCGCGTTGAATGAAATTGAAGAAAATGTTTTACCGATAGAAAGGAGCTCCCCATGAAACATCTGCGTCTGCTGCTGATTCCGGCATTGATGTTGTTTCTCCTCAACAGCGCCGCTGCGCAAAATGGATTCGTAGTCATGAGCCTGAAGGGCAAGGTCGAAGTGAAAAAGCCCGGTAAGAAGTCCTCATGGCAGGCGGTCCAGGTGGGAGAGGTGCTCGGGAAGGAAACGACGGTACGTACATCCTTCGCAAGCTACGTGAAGTTGATGATGGGCGAGAGTCGGCTTGTCAGCATCGACGAAAAAACGACAATAAAACTGACTGACTTCAACCGGAAATCTCGCGGTGAAATCAGCGCCAGCGCATCTGGACGGCTTCTTGAGTATGCTGCAAAGCAGGTGAAGAATTCACGTTCAAAAAATGATGAGCCGGTATTCGGTGCTGTGCGCGGAAATACTGAAGTATTTTCCGCCGTCTTCCCTAAGTCTTATGTAATGACTACCGAGCCGCTGTTTGAATGGGTCGACGCCGACGACGCCAAAAACTATGAGTTTGTACTGCTCAACGATTCGTTTGATGTAGTGACGCGCGCAACCCTCGAGGACCACAGTTTCCGCTACGACGGCGGGAGCAAGCCGGCGCTTGACAACGACCGTCAGTATCATTGGCGGATCACCAGGATGTCCGACGGCATGGAAAGCGATATTCAGAGCTTCCGGATTCTTCCTGCGGACACCATCGCCGCAGTGATTGAAGAGATTGCGAACCTCGACGAAGAGCTCACCAAGATGGGCGCCGATGAAGTCACGCTGCATTTGATCCGTGCTATTTATTTCGAGCGCAAAAGTCTGTACACCAACGCATTTCTTGAATACAAAGAGACGGTCCGCCTCGCACCGGAAGTGGAAGAATACCGTCAGATGCTTCGCAATCTGCTCTTCCAGATGAAGATGTATGCGGAAGAGGAATACCTTCTCAAATAGCCGTGCACCTCTGCGGCTGTTGTCATTCGATGCACAGAATCGTACATTATCCAGAACCTCAGCTAAGTGCATTATGGCAATTTGTCTTTTCGAAGATCTTTCGATTTCCACGCTCTTACCCCTGACGCACCTCAATCCTGATTTCGACCTGCGATGTGGCATCTTCACAGGACGTGAACGGATACAGCAGTATTTCGCGGGTGAGCCGCTGATCCTGTACACACGTATGGGTATGGTTGAAGCTATGTCCGAACGGACAGGCCTGCCCGTCAACACAAACGACGCGGCTGATTTATATATCAGCGGGTCAACGCTGCTTTCTCCCGCACTTGTGCAGGCCATCGGCAACCATCGCAACGAGGACATGTTCTTCGCTTCAGGTGAAGTGCTGCTCGCGGCTACGGTCGTTTCGGATTGGCTGCGTGAGAAAATCTACCAGTGGCTCAAAGCCGGTCTCCTCCGTGAAGAGCTTTCATCAAGTCCCCATAGCCGTCCGGATATTAAGGAATTCACCACGCCCGTGACGCAGGTCGCAGGCGATATGGTTCGTTTTCCGTGGGATCTGATCGAGCATAACGGTGCGATGATCGCAGTGGATGCGCAGAGCTTTGCGCTCGGTTCGATTGCCTCAGGGGCGCAGATCGCCGTCTCGGCGGAGCTGATCAACAAGGAGAATATCTTCATCGGAGAAGAGGCCCGCATCGGTGCCGGCGCGGTGCTGGATGCAAGCGGCGGACCGATCGTCATCGATACCGGGGCTGTCATAATGCCGCAGGCGGTGATTATCGGACCAGCATATATTGGTCAGAACTCCCGTATCAAAATCGCTGCGAAGATCTATGAAAACTCCAGCATCGGTCCCTGGTGCAAGGTCGGCGGTGAAGTCGAGGACGTCATTTTCCATTCCTTTTCAAACAAGCAGCACGATGGCTTCGTCGGCCACTCCTATTTCGCGTCATGGACCAATCTCGGGGCGGACACGAATACCAGCGATTTAAAAAATAATTATTCCCCGATCCGCATCACGCTTGACGGACGAGAGCACGACACCGGTCGGATGTTTCTCGGCACCATCATGGCCGATCACGCAAAGTGCGGCATCAATACCATGCTCAACACCGGCACTGTGATGGGTGTGGGCTGCAATATTTACGGCGGTGATTTTCCGCCCAAGTTCCTGCCGAATTTCACATGGGGCGGGGCCGGCGGCCTGCAGGAATATGATTTCGATCGCTTCTGTGAAACAGCCTCCGTAGTCATGCAGCGCCGGGAACGTCAATTCTCAGAATGCGAACGTCGTCTCTGCCGCGACGCGTTCGTCGAAACCTCCCGGCAGCGTCATTTCGCATCGTAAAACCCAGGACAGCATTATCGCCATGAACAACGATTCAAACTCCCTTCCGCCGCTGTATATCGGCGTGCGAGGCATTGCAGTTAAAATTCTGACGCGCGTCGAGCGGACTGACGCCTATCTCGACAAGCTGCTCGATATCGAGCTTGAGACCGGCGATCTGAATCCTCCGGATAAGCGTTTGCTCAATGAACTGGTGCACGGGGTGCTGCGCAATCAGTCCAAGCTTGACTGGGTGCTCACCGGGTTTTATCACGGACAGTATTCGAAGGTCGCGCCGAATGTGCGAAGTGCGCTGCGAGTGGCTCTGTATCAGATTCTGTTCCTGACGCGCATTCCGCATCACGCTGCGGTAAACGAGGCGGTGGAATTCGTGAAGAAATACCGCGGGCAGCGGCTCGCGGACACGATGAACGGTCTGCTGCGAAACATCGCCCGCAATGTTGAAAATATCCGCTATCCGCTTTCGACGAATGACGAACTGCAATATCTCGCCGTGGTGCATTCGCACCCAACCTGGATCGTAAAGCGCTGGCATGCGCGGTATGGTTTTGAGGAGACCGAGTCCCTGTGCAAGGCCAACAATATGCGGCCTTTCCTTACGCTGCGTCCCAATCCGCTGCGCATCGACTACAAGGAATTCGTGGATGAAATTGTGGAAGTGGGTATCGACTATCGCCGTTGTTTCTACATGCGCGATTATGTGACCGTTCGCAATCTGCCGAATATCCGCCATAGCCGGTTGTTCACCGAAGGACTCTTCACCATTCAGGATGAAAGCGCCGGACTCGTTGGCGACCTGCTGGCTCCGAAGCCCGGTGAGACTGTGATCGACTTGTGCTCCGCTCCCGGCGGGAAAGCGCTCCACGCGGCAGAGCACATGCAGAACCAGGGACGCATTATCGCGGTGGACAAATACGACGTTCGCCTCAACCTGATCAGCCAGGCGGCTGAGCGCAACGGGGTCAGTATTATCGAGATTCAGGAAGGCGATGCGACCGAGATTGAGATGGAGCCTGCAGATAAGGTGCTCGTCGACGCCCCGTGTTCCGGACTCGGGACGCTCAGCAAGAAGCCCGATATCAAGTGGAAGCGCGAGATGGAGGATATTCAGAAGCTGAACACGACCCAGCGCGCCATTCTTGACAACGCCGCGCGGCTCGTTCGCCCGGGCGGAGTGCTCGTCTACAGCACCTGCACCATCGAACCGGAAGAGAATCAGCTCATCGTAAGGGATTTCCTTTCAAATCACCCGGAGTTCACCCTCGAGCATGCCGGACAGTACCTACCGCCGCGTGTGGTGGATGAAGAAGGCTTTCTCGCTACATTCCCGCAAAAACACCGCATGGACGGCGCCTTCGGCGCACGCATGCTTCGCAGCACGGAGTAGGCCATCAGCCATTAGCTATCAGCCATTAGCTATCAGCTATCAGCTATCAGCTATCAGCCATCAGCCATCAGCCATTAGCCATCCCGGGTCTTGTCTCTCATTCTCAGTGCCCATTCTCTCGTAAATGCTCAGGGATGCGCTGTTCCCGGACGATGGTATCGAGATCGCTGCCATCGAGGATTTCTTTCAGCAGCAATGCTTCTGCTATCAGTTCGAGCGTGCTGAGATGCTTCTTCAGCAAACTTTTTGCACGATCATACGCTGTCTCGATTAACTGTCGCGTTTCGGAATCAACCAGCCGCAGAGTCTCCTCGCTGAAATTACGCTGACTGTAGGGATTGTCTCCGACGTAGGACTCAGCGGATGGATCCATCAATGACATGTGTCCGAGCTTTTCGCTCATGCCGTAGCGGGCGACCATGTTCCGGGCGAGCGTCGTGGCATGCATCAGATCGTTTTCTGCGCCAGTGGAAATGGACCCGAAGATAATGTCCTCAGCGGCGCGGCCCCCGAAGAGCACGTTGAGTCGTGATCGGAGGTATTCTACTGTGTAGTTGTGCCGCTCATCGAATGGCGTTTGCATCGTGACGCCCAGAGCGCGTCCGCGCGGCACTATCGATACTTTGGTGACCGGATCAGAATCCGGGGTCAGCTTGGCGATGAGTGCATGTCCTGCTTCGTGGAAGGCTGTTCTGCGCTTCTCGTCTTCCTTGAGAATCAGGCTCGAGCGAACATGGCCAAGCACGATCGTATCGAGGGCATTGAGAAAGTCTTCTCTTTCGACAGCGTCCTTGCGCAGCTTCGATGCAAGAATTGCTGCTTCATTGACGAGATTCTGAAGATCCGCGCCTGAGTTTCCGGGAGTGGAGCGAGCGATCTCCTTGAGATCGACGTCCTTGCCAAGCGGAACCTTGCGGACATGCACGGCGAGAATGTCTGCACGTTCGCTGAGATTCGGAAGATCGACCATGATGCGGCGGTCGAAGCGTCCCGGACGCAGCAGGGCAGGATCGAGCACATCCGGCTGATTCGTGGCAGCCATGACAATGACGTCTTCACTGGGTTCGAAGCCGTCCATTTCAGAAAGCAGCTGATTCAGCGTCTGCTCCATTTCACTTGCGCCGCCACCGTAGAAGCCCTGAATGCCGCCGCGCCTCCGTCCAATGGAATCTATTTCATCAACGAACACGATGCAGGGAGCGCTCTTTTTTGCAGTGGCGAAAAGGTCGCGTACGCGGCTGGCGCCGACTCCCACCAGCATTTCCAGGAAGGCCGAGCCGGCCACATGAAAGAAGGGAACTCCGGCTTCGCCTGCGACCGCTCTGGCGAGGAGGGTCTTTCCGGTTCCGGGAGGACCGACAAGCAGAACACCTCTCGGAGCTCGTCCTCCCAGCCGGTGAAAATCCTGCGGGCGCTGCAGAAAATGGATAGTCTCGTACAGCGCTTCTTTCTGTTCCTTCGAACCGGCAACGTCATCAAACGTCGTCTTCACTTTTTCTTTTGTATAAGACTCGGCGTTCATTTTTCCCATCGACAGCAGTCCGCCGCCGCCACCGCCCCGCAGACGGGAACTCATGTACATGAAAAAGCCAACCATGAGCACGAGAGGGAGAATGAACCAGATGATTGTGTTCCACATCTCTGAAGTGTCCTGTATCGCAACGACAGTGACATTCTTTTCTTCAAGCAGTGTCATCAGCGACTCATCCGGCACGGAGGTCGGAATGATAATCGTGTAGGACGGTCCGCTTTTCGCGGCCGTTTTCCCGTCATCCTTTCTCCCGTATGCGGTCAGTGTTCCCTGGTCGATTTCGACTTTGGTGATTTTGCCATCGGCGACCATTTCCTTGAAGGTGCTGTAGGGAATCGATGATTCCTGACGGGACCAATTCCAGAATAACTGAAGTGCGAAAATCACGCCGAAAATCAAAAAGATCCAGCGATAGTTGCCCAGGTTTTTCAGCAGGGACTGCGGACCTTGCTGCGGCTGCTTGGGTTTCTGCTGTTCGTTCTCATTACTCATAAGTGCTCCAGGTCGTACGGTTTGCGTGCCGCCAACTTGCTGCAGCGGCCGCTTTTTCCCTAACAACAAAGCGGTCCGGGAAATTTCATCCGGATGAAATATAATGGCGCCCACACCATGCGGCGGCGGCGCGAATGATCAGTCGGGCTTGGTCTTGCGGAACTGCACCGTCAGCGGCACGCCCTTGAAAGCCCAGATGCTTCGTATCTGTCTTTCGACGAAGCGCCGGTAGCTTTCAGGCACATGCTTGATTTCATTGGCGAAAAGCACAATGACCGGTGGAGACTCACGCACCTGTGTCGAATAGAAAAATTTCACCGCCTTGCCCGAAGGCGATGCGGGCGGAGGCGTGGCACGCAGAATCTCGATGATCCGGTCGTTCAGTTCAGAAGTGGGAATGCGTTTGTTGCGCTCATGGTACACTTCAAGGCAGAGATCCAGCGCCTTGACTACACGCTGCTTCGTCACGGCCGAAACAAAGATCACCGGGATATAGTCGAGCATTTTTACCCGTGCGTAAATTTCCTTCGTGATCTGATCAACGGATTTTTCATCCTTCTCGACGAGATCCCATTTGTTGACGGCGATAACGACGCCTTTGTTGAAGCGCACCGCTTCACTGAGCACATCGATATCCTGATGATTCATGCCCTCGCTGCCGTCGAGCAGGAGGAGGGCGACGTCGCAGCGCTGAATGCTCTTGATCGTGCGCAGGGTGGAATAAAACTCGATGTTCTCCTTTACCTTGCTTCTGCGGCGGAGTCCGGCAGTGTCAATGAGAGTCACCTTGTGTTCACCGTAATCGAAAGTGGAATCGATCGAATCGCGAGTGGTCCCGGGAATATCGGTGACGATGGAGCGCTCTTTGCCCAGCAGGGCGTTGGTAATCGAAGATTTGCCCACATTCGGCCGGCCGATGATTGCGAGCCGCATGTGGTCGCTCTCTTCTTCCTCCTCCGCTTCGGGGAATCCCTCGACGATTATATCAAGCAGATCGCCGGATGCACGTCCGCTGATGGCGGAGACCGGCTGTGGGACGCCTAGACCGAGTTCGTAGAATTCGGCCGGATTCATTTCCCATTTCTGACTGTCAATTTTATTGACCGCAAGCACCACTTTCTTTTTACTGCGGCGAAGCAAGTCAGCCAGTTCTCTGTCCATCGGAACCAGGCCATGCTGTCCGTCAACAAGAAACACGATGACCGTGGCTTCCTCGATCGAGAGGCGGACCTGTTCGCGAATTGCGCGTTCGAAGACGTCCTCCGAAACAGGGACATAGCCGCCGGTATCGATGAGCACGAATTCGTGTCCCGACCAATCGGTCTCGGAATAATGGCGGTCACGCGTCACGCCGGATTCGTCATGGACGATTGCCTGACGTGCGCCGACGATGCGGTTGAAGAGGGTGGACTTCCCGACGTTGGGACGTCCCACAATGGCTACAATGGGTTTGTTCATGTTATTGGCTGCTGTTGGATTTCCGTTTGCCCGTAAGAGCCCGGAATCCAAAATAGATCACCGCCGCCGCGATTGCGAGGATGAGTACGTTTGAAAATGCCCAGAAGAAAACGCGAAGGGCGATGATGATAACAATGATCAGTGCGATGATGAAAAGGAGATGCTTCATAATTGCCTCATGAACGAATCCAACGAAAAATTTCATCGAGACTGGGCCGCTTTCCGGTGAGCAGGATGCCCGTCCGGAAAATCTTGCCCGCAGTCCAGGTAACGCCGACGATTGAAAGTACAAGGATCAGCAAACTTAATGCAATTTCCCATACCGGAAGGGTAGTGATCGGCAGCCGCATGAACATCATCTGTGCGGTCAGCGGCGGGATCATTGTCAGAACCGTCAGTATCGGATTGTTGGGACTTTGCGAAGCCATGAAAGCGATGACGATCGGCAGCATCAGCAGCATGCTCAGGTACCCGGTCATCTGCTGCGCTTCCTGCTCCGTCGAGGCCAGCGAACCGAAAGCCACAAACAACGACGCGTAGAACAGGAAGCCGAGTATGAAGAACAGCAGCATCAGCCAGATATTGTCGAGCGGCAGGTTGCTCAGATCCGCGGCCAGAACCAGGACGGCACCAATCGAAGCCCAGAACAGCACCTGCACGATAGCGAGCATGCTGATGCCGATGATCTTGCCGAACATCAGATCCATCGGAGAACAGGAGGAAATAAGAATTTCAACGATACGATTGCTTTTCTCCTCGACCATGCTGCGCACGAGCATCTGCCCGGAACTCAGTATCATGATCATGAGGAGAATGAGGAATACATACGAGAGTCCGAAAGATTCGAGGAATCCGGACTCCTCTTCACCCTTTTCTGAAACCCGTACGGTGCGAAGGTCCGTCGAACGCGTGAGTTCACCGACGCGCTCGGGATCGAAGCCGGCGTGGGTGAGCTTGAATTCGCTGATAATGTCGGAAATCCTGTTCTGAAGCATTGAGGTCGCTTCGATATCGGATACGTTGCGCGACCGGTATTCCACCTCATGCGAATCCAGTGCAGCGGAAGGGATAATAATCGCAGCCCATACGCTGTTGCGCAGCAGGGAGCTGTCGATATCGGCTTTCACCTCATCAAGATTGCGTCCCGCAGCTTCTACACGTTCGATTTTGTAGCGGGGTTTATTGCGTGCAATCAGCGGACCGCGAAGCAGAGAAGCCTCCAGCGAGTCGAGAACTACGCCGGTACCATCGTATACCGCGATTACCTGTGCTTCCTTTTCCTGCAGTGTGCCCTGCAGCAGCGCTGGACCCACCACAAAAATGCCCATGATGGCAGGCGTCAGGAAGAGGCCGATCAGAAAGCTCTTGGTTTTGACGCGCTCGATGAATTCCCATCGCGCGACGCGAAGGGCTTTTCCTGTGATCTTCATCGGGCGTCCTCCAACCTTGAATTCCTCGGGTCAGCTCCGTTGCCTGCGATGTCGAGAAAGATCGACTGCAGCGAGGGCTCGATGCGCGCGACATGATGCAGTTCCAGGCGGGGAAGCATGGCCTCGATGATTGTATTCGTGCGAACATCGGGCTCAAGCTCGATTTCCGCGAAATTCTGCGCAAGGTCGATGGAGCGAACACCGGGGAGGTCGCGAAGGAAAGTCCCGTCGCCGGTGAATTCGACATGCAGGGCGTTTTTCCCATACTGCTGTTTGATGGACGCCGGCGTCCCGTGCAGCACGGTGCGCCCTTTGTCAATCATGAGCAATTCGTCGCACAGTCTTTCCGCCTGTTCCATCTGATGCGTCGAAAAAATGATGGCGCGGTTGTCGTTTTTCAGCTGCAGAAGGGCTTCCTGCATCAACACCTGATTGACCGGGTCAAGCCCGGAAAACAATTCATCGAGTACGACAAGCCGGGGCTCATGAAGGATGGAGATGATGAACTGTACCTTCTGCTGATTTCCTTTCGAAAGCTCTTCCACATTCCTTTTCTCGTAATCACCGAGAGAGAAATGTTCGAGGAGCGGACGCGCTTTTTCACGCGCCTCCTCAGGCGTCATCCCTTTAAGCGACCCGAAATACGCGATTACATTCCCGAGTTTGTTCTTGCGGTACAGCCCGCGTTCCTCAGGAAGATAGCCGATAATATTTTTCTGATCCTCGCTCATCGGCCGTCCGTCGATCGTAATGCGGCCGGAATCCGGCTGGATGATGTCCATAATCATCCGGATTGTCGTCGACTTTCCCGCGCCGTTCGGACCAATGATCCCAAAAATCTGACCTTCCTTCACGGAGAAGGAAACATCATCCACCGCACGAATGCCGGTAAAATCTTTTCGTAATAGTTCGACCTGGAGCATAGCGTTCCAATTGGAAAAACATTCAATCTATAAGGTACGGAAAAACGGGGTACGTGTCAGGGTCAAAGGATTAGCCCTCAGGCTGCACGATCCCGGTGGTCCAATACAGCACTCGTTCCCGGAAACGGCGTTCGGCGTCGAGCAGGAGGGGGTGGTCGGCAGCAAGCCGCACGCACGGGGCATCATAGAAGCGGCTTACAGTCTGAATAATTGAATCCGCATCGTTATCGGTGAAAAGCTGTTCGCGCAGACCGGATGTTCCTTCGTAGTGCCGGGCGTACCACAGCGCATGTTTCCGAAGTCGGGGAAGCGCGCGCACGCTTCCGAATTCGCGAAGCATATTCTTCAGATGGTTGGTAACCAACGATTGCATCTCCCCCGATTGCGGAGCATTGGTCTCAATACCGCAGTCTTCGGCATCAGCGATATCCCGAAAAATCCATGGTGTTCCGAGACTGCCGCGGGCTACAAGAACGGCCAGACAGCCCGTTTCCCGCATCATGCGTTGAGCATCGGCAGCGGAAAAAATATCGCCGTTCCCGACTATGGGCACTGTCGCCGCCTGCACGGCTTTGGCGATATACTCCCAGTCGGCGGCCACGTTGTAAGGAGTGTTGCGGGTCCGCGCATGCAGTGTGATCAGCGAAACCCCGCCGTCCTCAGCCGCCCTGACTATGTCCTGCACCTTCTGCCGCGAGTCGCTGCCCCGCATTCGAATCTTCACCGACACCGGCACCTGGGACGCTTCCACAGCCGCGCGGAGTATATGCGTAAAGCGCGGGAGATCGTCGAGGAGTTCGGCGCCGCCGCCTGCTTCGCAGATGCGTTCGTTGGGACAGCCGCAATTGATATCAAACAGATCGGGCTTGAGCGGAAGGAGTTCGCGAATCGCTGCGGCACATATGTCGGGATCAGCGGCTACCAGTTGAATTCCTATCGGATGTTCATCCGGTGTGAACACTGCATTCCTGTATGAAATCGCAGCCTCGCGGAGAATCCCAACGGCGCTCACCATTTCAGTGAAAGTCAGCGCAGCGCCGTAGCCGCGGCAGACCTCGCGGAAGGGAATGTCGGTGGTCGCAAGCATGGGTGCAAGCAGACCTTTCCCCCTGATTTTATTGATGATATCTGCGAAAGCGTGCATCACCTAAAATAAGGCGGCATCCTGATTCGAGCAAGAGAATCGGAGCTGCTAATCAGAAATGGCGTCCCGCGTACCTGTGAAGGGTGGATTTTTAACGTGAAAATGTGCTTTTTACACCATTCCATTCATCGGAGGTCGCGTATGTCCAGGTTTTCGTTTCTCCTACTGTTCGTGTATTTGCTTTCCGGTTCACTATCCGCAGTCGCCCAAACTTCCGAAGCAGATCGTGTGATCGGCAACTGGCTCGTGCAGGATAAAAAGGCAAAGGTTCAGATCTTCAAGAAGAACAACCAGTATTTCGGAAAGCTAGTGTGGCTGAAGGAACCCAACGACGCACAGGGGAAACCCAAGGTGGATAAGGAGAACCCCGAGGAAAATCTTCGAAGCCGTCCCCTGCTCGGACTGGAGATGCTGAAGTCCTTCGTGTATGACGAGGATTTCGTATGGGAAGACGGAGAGATTTATGACCCGAAAAACGGCAAAACGTACAGCTGCAAGATGACGATGAGTGAGGACGGACGCACCCTCGATGTGCGTGGCTATATTGGCATAAGCCTGATCGGCCGCAGTCAGGACTGGACCCGAGTGGACTGACCCACGCGGGCGCGAATTTATTTTCTTATAGATCAGTTTTTTCCTTGCACTGGACGGATTATTCCTTTATTTTCTATTTAGATTTTATCTAAATAGGTTATGAAAACAACAGACCCAACCGAATTTTTCACACAGTACCTCAAGCGAAACAAGTATCGCATCACACCCGAGCGTTTTGAAATACTCGAGACGGTGCTGCATTGCGACGGGCATTTCGATGCCGACGAATTGTTTTTGAGGATGAAAAACGCAGGGAGCAAGGTCTCTCGTGCGACTGTGTATAACACGCTGGATAAGCTGACCGAATGCGGAATCGTAGGACGCTATCGTTTCGGAGAGCGTCTTGCCCGCTACGAAATCATGTTCGGCACCGAACATCATCACCACATCATCTGCAGTGCCTGCGGAAAGATTGAGGAATTCGTCGACAAGCGTGTCGAACGCTTCGCGCGCGAGGCTGCTGTCTCGCTGAACTACGGCTTCGATAATACGGTGCTGCATATTTACGGCGTTTGCCTCGACTGCCAGAAGAAAGCCGGAGCCTGAAATGAAGCTTGTTTCACTGGCAAAAGGCATGCAGGCCCGCATCGAACGGCTGCCGGCTGGGGATATACGTTCACGCTTCATCCGTATCGGTCTCGTCGAAGGCGCCATTGTCTCCTGTATGGAAAGGCTTCCGGGAGGGACAATCGTTCTGGAATTCAGCCGACAGGAAGTCGCGCTCAGCGGAGATCTTGCCCGAAGCATCGAAATCAGCCAATTGTGAACAAGTCGCGCTTGTAATCGGCAGCAGATTTATGTCCGATACACGAATACAACATAAACCGCATAAACATCTCCGCACGGACGCTCTTCCCACCGACCCGTTCAAACCCAAAGTAGTCCTAGTCGGCAATCCCAACGTAGGGAAATCTGTTGTATTCAATTACCTCAGTGGACTGTATGTTGACGTGTCAAATTTTCCTGGGACCACTGTCGAGGTTTCGAAAGCTTCATATCTCAATTACGAACTCTTCGATACGCCCGGGATCTACGGTGTCTCGTCGTTCAATGACGAGGAACGCGTGGCCCGCGATATCATTCTCAACAGCGATATCGTTCTGAATATTGTCGACGCCTTGCATTTGGAACGCGATCTGTTTCTCACGCAGCAGCTCATTGATATGGGTAAACGCGTGGGACTCATCGTGAACATGATCGATGAAGCAACCCGGCAGAAAGTGGCCATCGATCTCGCGAAACTGGAAGATGAACTCGGAATCCCTGTAGTAGGCACCGTCGCCATTAAGAAAAAGGGACTCGAGCTTGTTCACGAACTCGTCGTCACCGCCTGTGAAGGCAAGCAAAGCCGTGAACTGCATGCCGAACTCCACGGCATGCTTTCAACAGTCGGCTCGCAATCCGAGGCATTGCTGGTGCTCGAAGGCGATGAGGTCGTTGCGCTTCGTCATGGCGTCGCCGCTGCCGATGCAAGCCGGCGTGAAGAGATTTACATTGACCGCCGCAATCGCGTCAATCGCGTGCTGCAGATGGTCGTCTCTGATGTCCAGACCGGCAAGCGCATCGCGTCATTGCTCGGAAGATGGTCGGTCAGCCCGGTCTTCGGCTTTCCCATTCTTCTGCTCATTCTCGCCGCCCTTTATTTTTTCGTAGGCGTTTTCGTTGCGCAGGATGTGGTGAACTTTACCGAGAAAACGATCGGTCGGGACATTGTGGAATTTCACATAAAGTCCTGGGTGGCGGAACATGCTGCGACCACTGTTCTGGTGGACATTCTCGATGCCGATGCTGCGGTAACGGAAAGCCGAACCTTCCGCTTCGACCACGGGCTTAAAGGAAATTATCCGGAATGGGCTGAGGCACGGCACTATCCATCCGGACGCGACGCCTTGTACACATTCACATACGACAACATCTGGCTCGTGCTGTTTTTCGGTGAATTCGGCGCTGTCACGATGACTCTGACATATTTGCTGTTCCTTCTTCTGCCCCTGGTTCTTGGCTTTTATTTCGCATTGTCGATCCTCGAAGACAGCGGCTATCTTCCGAGGCTGGCGACGCTCGTCGACCGATTGCTTCGCTTTATCGGCTTGAACGGACGCGCGGTGATTCCTCTCATCCTTGGCTTCGGCTGCGTCACAATGGCGACTATCACGACGAGGCTTCTCGGGACGCAGCGGGAAAAAACAATCGCCACGACGATTCTACAGCTCGCGATTCCATGTTCTGCACAGCTGGGCGTCATTGCGGCATTGCTTGCGACAGCAGGAGTCACGGCGACACTGATTTATTCCGGCGTGATTTTCGGATTCCTCGTACTCGTCGGAACGGTCATGAATCGCAGCATGCCGGGAGAGACCTCGCCTCTGCTGATCGATCTGCCGCGCATGCGGCTTCCGCAGGTGGACAATGTCGTGCGCAAGACCTTGTACAAGACCTGGTTCTTCATGAAGGAAGCAAGTCCGTGGTTTTTTGTCGGCGCTCTCACCGTGGGCGTGCTGCAGGTCACCGGTGCGCTGGTCTGGATCATGGACGCGCTTGAGCCGCTGGTCGTGCGATGGCTGCAGCTTCCGCGCGAGGCCGCCACTGCTTTCGTCATGGGTCTCGTGCGCCGCGACTTCGGCGCCGCCGGCCTCTACCATCTGGGACTCAGCCCCTTTCAAACCGTATCCGCCCTGGTGACAATCACTCTGTTTGTTCCTTGCGTAGCGTCTTTGATGGTGATGCTCAAGGAACGCGGGCTGCGCGAAGGACTCATCATCTGGGTTGGCAGCCTCGTACTTGCGCTTGCCATCGGGGGCATTGTTTCTCAGGTGCTGATCTAGAAATTTGTTCCGCCCAAACGACTTGTTTCTCTCCTCCCGATCTGATATTGTGTACCCGCGGAGTCTTTCGCGTTCTTGCCAATGACGGAAAACATCATGTTCAGATATCTCCTGTTTCTTGCAATGCTGCTGCCTGCTCTCGCAAACGCACAAGCTCCCACGGATGGAGAATCGGGCGGCGCTGCGCACTCTGCGGTTGCGAGGCGCTTCGATCCAGCGGTCTTTTTTTCTACCGTGATTATCAATCAAATGTATGGGCAGGATGGTATCGATACTCCCGCAGGAATGCGCAAATCGCTTGTGGATTCGATCTGGGCGAATGAACGTCCGATAGGCTTCAGCATTCGTCTCGATCCGGAGAGCGGTGAGGGGTGGCAGATGTGGCTGGACTATGACGCCGATGTATATTATCGTCCGCGCCTTTTCCGATTGCTGGCACAGCGTCCGATGGCGAAGGACAAGACAGATGCGTTTGAGACATATCGCGATTGGGTCGCAGCCGTTCAGAAGGATAATATCGGAGCGGTAGTGAAAGAAAGCCCTGAGCAGATTATCTGGCCATGGCTGACGCGTACGTCGTATTTTCTCACGCTTAAAATGGAATCTCTCAACGGTGTACCCTGGCTGCTTCTCGTTCTGCAGCGGGAAGAAATGTGAGGTGACTCATGATGAAAGGCCGTTATAATGTTTTGATAGGATCGTTCCTGGTTGCGACTGCGTTCTGGTTTTCCGTGACGATGAGCGGCACGTTTCGCACGCATTTTGACGTTCAGCTGACCGTCAGCAACATGCCTGATGACATCGCACTCGTAACTCCTCTGCCGAAGAATGTCGATGTCTTGATCGAGGCAGACGGCTGGCAGCTCCTTTTTATGAATGCAGGGAAGCAGATCGCGTATGAAATTCCCGGGAACCGGCTTCGCGCCGGAGTGATCCAGACGAATCGAGTACTGAGTGAGACTATGCAGCTGCCTCCCGGGGTTACTGCCTTGCGGGTGTATCCGGAAACCCTGTTCGTAAATGTGGATAGGTTTCTTCGCAAGATCGTTCCGCTGCGCGTAGTCAATCTCACCATGCAGTTTAAAGATGGCTTCGGGCTGGTAGCAGAACCGACTATTACGCCTGATTCGATTGCCTTGCGCGGAGCGGAAAGCGTACTGCGCCGGATTCACTCATGGCCTGTGGAGGGACGAAGCTACAGCGATCTTTCTATGCCTGTGACTGAAGAATTACCGGTGGACGATTCACTGCCCGGCGTGCTTCGCTACAACGTTGACAAAGTGACTCTGCACATTCCAACAGAACAGCTTGCTGACATGTGGTATCGGGATGTCCGGGTTCATGTCAGGCATGTTCCGGCTGACCGGGTAGTCCTGCTGGGCCAGCAGACGATAGACGTCTCTGTTCGCGGCAGCGTGAACGCACTTTCCCGCTATACGAATGCTGATGTTTCTGCGGAAATTGAATTCGAGGATATCCTGGCCGATACGTCCGGTACGATTGTTCCCACACTGATATTTCCTGACGAACTCAAAGTGCTGAGCATCGAACCTTCTGCGATTCGATACACATTGCGGCAATAGCGAACCATTTCCGATTTGCTCAAAAAAATAGCGGTCCCACCAAAATGGGACCGCTTCGTTTTTTCGACCGGACTGATCAGTCGAGGAAGTGCACAAACAAGCCGTCGCTCAGCTTCGGCTCGAACCATGTGGATTTGGGAGGCATGACCTGACCTGAATCAGCGATCGCCATCAATTCATTGATCGAGGTGGCGAACATGCTGAACGCGACTTTCATTTCGCCGGAATCGACGCGACGCTCGAGTTCGCCCAGGCCGCGGATGCCGCCGACGAAATCAACGCGTTTGTCCGTACGCGGATCCTGAATGCCAAGAATCGGACTGAGAATGAAATTCTGCATGATAGCAACATCCAGCCGCTGCACGGGATCGGAATTTTCAAGCAGCTCATTCGAGGCTGCAAGGAGATACCATTTGCGGTCCATGTACATGCCGAACATTCCTTTCGAAGGAGGACGAACCTGACCGTCTGCCTGACGTACAGTGAAATGTTCGTTCAGCTTCGTCATGAAGTCTTCCTCACTCAGGCCGTTGAGGTCTTTGACCAGACGATTGTAATCCATGATGCGCAATTGCCCCGCAGGGAATACAACGGCGAGAAAGAAGTTATATTCTTCGTCGCCGGTATGCGCAGGATTGGCCTGTGCATGTTCGCGTCCTACAATCGCCGCTGCTGCGGAGCGGTGATGTCCGTCTGCAACGTAAAGATTGGGCACGGCGGCAAACAATTCCTGCAGACGCATAATGGTTGCGTTGTCGGCGATCACCCAGGTCTGGTGGCGTATCCCGTCTGCAGCGACGTGGTCGGTGGTCGGCGGAGCGCTGCTGACTTCGTTGACGATCGCATCGATTTCAGCATTGTCAGGATACGTCAGAAAAATCGGACCCGTATGAGCATTGGTCACCCGTACGTGATTACAGCGGTCTTCTTCCTTGTCCTTTCTTGTGAACTCGTGCTTCTTGATCGTGTCGTTCCAGTATTCCGCCACAGAGGCGCAGCCCACGAGGCCGTACTGCGTATGCTCGCCCATGGTCTGAGCGTACAGGTACATATACGGAGCAGGGTCCTCGACGAGCACGCCCTTACTGATGAGCGCCTGCAGATTATCGCGGCCTTTTTCGTAAACCTGATCGTCGTGAATATCCACCGATGGATCGAGATCTACTTCAGGCTTCCCGATATGCAGGAATGAAAGGGGATGCCCATTCACTTCTTCGCGGGCTTCGTCGGAGTTGAGGACGTCGTACGGTTTCGCGGCCACTTCCGCTGCAAATTCAGATTTCGGGCGAAAGGCCCGGAAGGGACGAACTGTTGCCATGTCTTGCCTTATGCTACGTGATCGTTAGGATTTCAATGCGTCAATGACGCGTTCGGCGATTTCCACACCGACGCGGGCCTGTCCTTCGACAGTCGAGGCGCCGATATGCGGCGTGACCGAGACATTCGGATGATTGATAAGCGCGGACTGCGCTTCGGTAACCGGTTCGTTGGCGAACACATCGATTCCCGCTGCACGAACCTTGCCGCTGTTGAGAGCGTCGACGAGGTCTGTCTCAGACACGACACCGCCACGGGCGCAGTTGACGAGGAGAACGCCGTCTTTCATTTTTGCGAATTCAGCTGCCGCGAGTGTTGCACCTTCTTCCTTGATGAAAGGAATATGGAGACTGATCACATCCGCCTCGGCGAGCAATTCATCCTTGCTCACAATGCGGACGTCCATGTCCGTTTCCTTGACGAAGGGATCGACCGCGACTACCTTCATGCCGATTCCGAGAGCACGCTTGGCGGTTTCCTTTCCGATGTTGCCAAAGCCGAAGAGGCCCAGGGTTTTACCGGTCAGTTCCATGCCTTTGCTGTATTCTTTTTTCGGCCATGCGCCATTGCGCATTTCGACGTTGCTGATATGCACGAAGCGGCAGATGGCGAACATGTGTGCGATGGCGAGTTCGGCGACGGAAATGGATGAGGCGCCCGGAGTATTGAGAATCGTGATGCCCTTGCTCTTGGCATAGGCGACATCGATGTTGTCGAGTCCAACTCCGCCTCGCCCGATGACTTTCAGGTTTGTACCGGCATCGATGACATCCTGACGGGCCTTGGTGGCCGAGCGCACGAGCAGCGCATCGTACTTGCCGATTTCCTGGAGGAGTTCCTCTGGTGAGAGTTTTTGCTGCACGACTTCATGTCCGGCATCCTGCAGCATTTTAGCGCCGGTTTCCGAAATTCCGTCGGTGATGAGGATTTTCATGACGAACTCCGCGTGTGCTGTGATTGAAATGCATGTTTCGGGGGAGTGGACCAGGCACCGTTCCCGAGGGACGAATACCGTCGTTTCAGGTCTCAATCCCGACTGTCTACAAAAGTAGCGAAAAGGGCTTGGAGGCACAAACAGGAGTACTGTATGGCGATGTCGGGAAAGATATGTATGTTTGTAGTTGAGCCGCCTGAACCGGCCTTTCTACGATTTTATTTGCACAATACAATTTCAGGAGTTCCTCATGGCTACGCGCGCACACAATTTCTTTGCCGGCCCTGCTATCCTTCCGGTGCCTGTAATCGAAGCCGCAAAGGACGCAGCATTTGATTTTGCCGGTCTCGGCATGTCCATTCTGGAAATCAGTCACCGTTCGAAAGAATTCGACGCCGTCGTGCAGAAAGCACAGGCGGATGCGCTGGAAATTATGGGTCTTTCGGCCGATGAATACGCAGTTCTGTTTCTCGGAGGCGGTGCGAGCCTGCAGTTTGCCATGCTCCCGATGAACTTTCTCCAAAATAAGGCCGAGTATGTAAATACCGGTGAATGGGCCGGCAAGGCAGCGAAAGAAGCCAAAATGCTCGGCAACGCGACGGTCGTCGCTTCTTCTGAGGACGCCAATTTCAACTACATCCCGAAGAATATCGTGTTTTCCTCCGATGCTGACTACGTGCATTACACTTCGAACAACACGATCTACGGAACGGAATTCAAAACGACTCCCGACGCCAACGGCGCCCCTCTCGTCTGCGATATGTCCTCAGACATGCTCAGCCGTCAGCTTGATTTTTCGAAATACAGCATGATCTATGCCGGTGCTCAAAAGAATATGGGTCCTGCGGGCGTTACGCTGGTTGTGGTTCGGAAGGCATGGGTCGAGGAAAAAGCGAAGAGCGATATCCCCACGATGCTCCGCTACAAGACGCACGTTTCGAAAGAGTCAATGTTCAACACGCCGCCTGTATTCCCGATTTTCGTCGTGGGCAAGACGCTCGAATGGATCAAGAGTGAGGGTGGTCTCGCAGTGATTCAGGAACGCAACGAGAGAAAAGCGGCGCTGCTGTACGATATTTTCGATGCACACTCAGACTTCTACACCGCTACGGTCGCGGACAAGGAAGACCGTTCACTCATGAATGTGACTTTCCGTTTGCCGAGTGAAGACTTGGAAACGAAGTTCATCTCCGAGGCGAAGGCGCTCAAGATGTTCGGTCTCAAGGGACATCGTTCCGTCGGCGGCTGCCGCGCGTCGATTTACAATGCCTGCCCTGTCGAGAGCGTCGAAGCGCTTGCCCGATTCATGGAGAGCTTCCTCGCAGCGAACAAATAAAAGACAGACGTAGCTGAATTAAAAACCGCCCTTCGGGAATTCCCGGAGGGCGGTATTATTTTTGTGCAGGAATTGCGGTCGTTCATCATCTGCGCAGTCGGATGGGGATCAGGCCGACTAAGGTTCTTTCTTTCCGCTACTACACGACGCGGTGTGCGGGTTCGCGTCCATCGAGCACTTCGATCAGATTTTCGGCGGCCATGACGGCCATGCGGTCGCGTGTTTCGATAGAGGCGCTGCCGATATGCGGAAGCAGAACAGTGTTGGGAAGATCAATCAATTCGCGGGGAATCTGCGGCTCATTTTCATAAACATCGAAGCCCGCAGCAAAAATACGCTGCTTCTGCAGTGCCTCGATTAGCGCATGCTCATCTACGATGGGTCCGCGTGCAGTGTTGATGAATATGGCAGATGGCTTCATGAGTGCGATGGCCCGCGCATCGACCAAGTGTCGCGTTTCGGGTGTAAGCGGGACGTGGACGGAAATGAAATCGCTTTCGCGCAGCAGTGTTTCCAGCGTGGAAAACTCGGCGCCGAATGTCTGCTCGAACTCCGTGCTGCGATTCCGGTTGTGATAGAGAATGCGCATGTCAAAGCCATGGGCAGCTTTCTTTGCGAGCGCCTGGCCGATGCGTCCTGCGCCGATGATGCCGAGTGTACGGCCGACGAGATCCTGTCCGCGAAACAGTTTCGGTGCCCAACCCTCGAATTTCCCTTTCCGCAGCCATGCATCGCTTTCGACTATGCGGCGAGCACAGGCGATCATCAGCGCAAAGGCGATATCGGCTGTGGCTTCAGTGAGTACGCCGGGGGTGTTCGTTACCACGATTCCCCGCTGCTTCGCCGCTTCGACATCGATGTTGTTATAGCCCACGGCATAGCTGGAAATGCAGCGAAGATTCGCGCCGGCTGCGATCACCTCGGCATCCACCGGATCGGAGAGGAGGCAGACGAGACCGTCGGCTTCACGCACTCCAGCGATAAGTTCATCTTTGAGAATCGGGCGATCGTGTTCGAACACCGTGACATCGTGACGCTCGCTGAGCAATGCGATTCCCACATCGGGGATGCGGCGGGAGATGAAAATGCTGGACATTGGATAGGGGCTCCGTGCTGTGGGGAAAATGAAAGGTAGGAAGAGGGGGGGAAAGGCACAAAGGTGCAGGAGCGCCGAGCGCCTGCTCGGCGACTTAGAGAATCGAGACACAGGAGCGCCGAGCGCCTGCTCGGCGACTTAGGAAATTAGAGAACTGGGAACGGCGCGCACCAGCGCGCCTCTTGGAGGATTAGAGCATTAGAGGATTAGAGCATTAGAGCATTAGAGGATTAGAGCATTAGAGGATTAGAGCATTAGAGGATTAGAGCATTAGAGCATTAGAGGATTAGAGCATTAGAGGATTAGAGCATTGGAGGATTGGAGGATTAGAGCATTAGAGCATTAGAGCATTAGAGCATTGGAGCATTAGAGCATTCGAGCTGCGGACATTCGAGCAGCGCTCTAAAAAACTTTCGTGTTCTTCATTCGCGCTTTTGCGTTTTCGCGGTTTTTTCTTCCCTGTACACTTCCGACATGATGCGCGCTGCGACGAAGGGACGATAATGCGAGAGTTCGTAGTAATTATGATAATCGAGGGTGATGTCGTTGATGCCGGAGTAGTCGAAGATGGAGGCGGGGCCGAAGATGCGCTGGAGGGTGGAGAGGTCGCGGGGGTGAAGGGCGCGCTGATTGTATAAGGGACTGATCACGATGCGGACGACGGTACCGTTTGCGGTGAAGATGCGCTGCATTTCCTTTAGCAAGCGTACATGCTCGCGTTCAAGACAGGGGGAGTAAGGACGAGGATTTACGCTTCGTTTTTCAAACACCGAAAGCCGATGGCCCTGGTAATAACTTCCGTTCGAAATCGCAGATTCAAATTGCGGGTATCTGATTTCATTTGAAGCGAGATCGTACTCCATCGGCTCGGCGTTGAGTACGTTGTGGTCGCGCATGTAGTCGCGGAACTGTCCGGTAAGCGTGAAATCGTAGTACGCGAGCAGGAAACGCGGATCGAGATAGGAGGTCAGAAAGGACCAATGGAAGGGGATGAGGTTCACATTGTCCATGAGTCTCGGTGGAGTCATAGTAAGATGTCCCGGATGATTCTCCACACGGGAGAGCGCCGGCTGATCGACTACTATTAATGCGTTGTTGATCTTCACCTGCTGCTTTTTCAGGAACAGGACTTTTTTGTAAATCGAAAACAATGACTCGTCGGACCCATCGAAATGGAAACAGGATGCGCCGGGCGCGAGATGCGGTTTCCAGTCATTCACCTGATAGAACAGCGAACGCGAATTGCCAAAGATGAAGGAATTGTATTGCTGTGCGGGGTAATGGCGGACAAAGGTCTCGGTGCTTACGTATCCGCGATTCAGGACGACGTAATCCGGTTTGCCGGAGACATAGTAGCTGTCGTAATCGCGAAGCACCTTGAAGGGATCGAAAACGAAATACAGCAGCACAACCAGCAGCAGCGGGGATAAGAAGAGCAGAATATTTTTCAGATACCGTTTCATGTGAGTGCTGCTTCCGGTTTAGAACTGGAAATAAATGAACGCCTGCTGATCGCCGCCGAAATACATGATCAGGAGCACGATGCCGTAATACAGTCCCCAACGGAGAGGAAGAGGCAGCCTCCAGTTTTTAAACTCCAGCGCATGCTGCTTATCCCTTTGCAGCCACTCGGCAGCCAGGAAGAAAATCGCGATGAGCGGATACCAGCCAAGTTCGATTTTCGGAAGGTGAAAAAGGGAGGTCGAGAAAATACCGCCGAGGTAGGCGATCGCATCGCCGACGCTGGGAGCCCTGAAGAACACCCATGCGAGGCAGGTTAGTAAAAAGGTGCTGCCGATCTGAAATACCTCTCGCAGGGACGGCAGCAGCCTGCCTTCCGCGGCATTGTCCGTGTGGATGCGATTGCTCTTCATCAGCATCAGAGGCAGGAAATACAGCGCGTTGAGCGCCCCCCAGACGATGAAGGTCCAGTTCGCGCCATGCCAGAAACCGCTCACAAGGAAGATGATCATCACGTTGCGGATGGCGGCCTTCGTTCCGCCCCTGCTGCCGCCGAGGGGAATGTACAGATAGTCGCGGAACCAGCTGGACAGCGAAATATGCCAGCGCCGCCAGAATTCCGCGATGTCGCGAGAAAAATACGGGAAGGCGAAATTTCGCATCAGATCGAAGCCGAAGAGACGCGCAGTGCCGATGGCGATGTCGGAGTAGCCGGAGAAATCGCCGTAGATCTGCAATGCGAAAAGGAAGGTCCCGATCAGCAAGGTGCTGCCGGAGAGGTCTGCATAGTCGCGGAAAATGTAATTAACTAAGGTCGCCGCATTGTCGGCGATGACGATTTTCTTGAACAGTCCCCAGAGTATCTGCCGCGTACCGTCCACCGCTTTCGTGTAGTCGAATTTCCGTTCGCGCATGAACTGCGGCAAAAGATTCGACGCTCGTTCTATAGGGCCGGCGACCAGCTGAGGAAAGAAGCTGACGAAGGAGAAAAACGCGATGATGTCGTAGGACGCATCGAGCTTGCGGCGGTATACGTCGATCGAGTAGCTGAGTGTCTGAAACGTGTAGAAGCTGATGCCGACAGGGAGGATGATGGCGAGGCGGGCGGGATCTATGTGTCCGCCGAACAGTGTGAAAGCCTCGGAAAAGCTTTCTGCGAAAAAGTTGAAGTACTTGAAGAACCCCAGCAAACCGAGATTGACCACGATGCTGAGCATCAGCAATCCCCGCCGATTCCAGCTGCGATCAGTGTAGGAGAGTCCGACGCCGACGAGGAAATCGATCATGGAACTGAAGAGAATCAGGGAGAGGAAGCGCCAGTCCCACCAACCGTAAAAGACGTAGCTGGCGATGAGGAGGAAGAAGTTCTGCGTTCCAATCCTGCGGGACCCTATCAGCCAATAGATAGCAAACACAAGAGGCAGGAAGACCGAGAATTCAATTGAATTAAACAGCACGGTTTTCCTGCCTCACTGATTGGATATCCATGGTTGGGAGTACCTGCACTAGGCGTTCGCTGCTATAGTCCCAGCTTCTTGCGGAGATCGGCAGGAATGGCGTTTTTGTTCAGCATAATGGACATGGTCTTGTACTCGACGAACGCTTTCGAGGCGTAGAACCAGCCATCGTACTTGCTGTTTTTCAATCCCCAGGAATTTTTCACGTAATAATATTTCCCGCCGTTTTCATCCGTTGCGATGCCGGTGATATGCATGCCGTGATCGTCGGTGGTGCTGTAATTGTCGAAGGCGGTCTGCCGCATTTCCTGCGTGATTGTCTTTTCTTTGCCAGGTGCGAGGAACACGCTGTCCTGCTCACCCTTGGACATGTCGCTCCAATCCTTCTCGGGAACGATGGCGATGCCTTTCTTGAAATTGAAGCCCTTCTCGCTGACGTCGCTCGCCCAGGCAACGGTGTATCCACCTTCGATGGCGTTGTCTATCGTGCGCATGAGGTCCGCGAGCGGCACGTTGTAGACGGAACCGAAATCCCAGTTGTCAGGGACTTCCAGAACAAACTGCGAATAAAACGGATGATGGGTGTAGGAGGATAACAGGACGTAATCGTCCGGATTAAGCCCCATCACATTATCGGCGAAGCTGCGGGGTGTGTATTTCTTTCCATTCCACATGAACTCCGTCGGCTTCGGGCCGAGGTACGCATCGAGTATGCCTTTCACGCCAGGGAACCAGGCGGTTGAAAGTTCTCCGTTGCCGTTTTTGATCAGGGCGTCCACATACGCACGGAGCACGCCGTCAAGCTCGCCATGCATGTGCTTCTCGGTTCCGTACGAAAGGCCGGGGTAGGCTTCGTCGGGTACCATGCCGAGGTCGCGCAGAATCGCGGAGACGTCGTTGAACGCCCCACCCGGGGCGAAGGCGTTGCTGCCGTGCAGGCGCACGTATTTCTTTGCCTTGCGCTCATACACATCGCGTACGATGAACATTTCCGACAAATCGAATTCGCCCTTGCCCATGCGCAGCAATTCGGACTCCAGCATTGAAATCCCGGAGAAGCTCCAGCAGGTGCTCGTGTGGAACTGGTTCTTCACCGGCGTGGCCGGCAGATCCTTCACCATCGTGAAGCGATAACCTGCTTCGGTCGTGTCCTTAGCGGCATCCTGTGCGCGGGAGGTGGAGATTGTGAGGGTGAGGAGAAGGGCTAGGAGG